>NZ_JBWKVC010000006.1:0-291112 GCF_059421505.1 Collimonas sp. GW821-FHT02H07 | reverse complement strand
TTGGTGACGCCGCCTGTGACTTGCTGCGTGATGGCGCTGGCGGCGCCGCCGGCGGAGGCGCTGTTGCCGAAGCTCGACAGCTGTTCGGCCAGGGTTTGCTTGAGCTTGTCGTCCCTGGTGTCGGCTGCGGCGTTGTCAACCCCGACGGTAGTGTCGGCGGCGCGCGCACTGCCGGCATAGAACGGTAGCAATGCTGCGCCGATCTGGGCGGCGATCTGGATATGAACAAGCAGCCCGAACCAGCGGCTTCGTTGGGTTTTCATCGGGGATTCCTCCATGTGTTTTCTGGACGTCGCGACGTCTGGATTTTTCCGGCAGTGCGGTGTGCAGCCGCGGGAAAAAAGGCCTATGACAGTGGAGAAAATGATCCCTGATCGAGATGGGATGGTATATAGGGCTCGCTTGAATTTATATAGGGTTCGCTTGAATTTATGTGTCGTATTTTCCGGTCAGCGCGATGATTTACATTTGTGAAAAACAAGGTCGCACGGCCCGCTCATACTGGCTGATGCGCACAAAAAAAAGCGCAAGACCTGAGTCTTGCGCTTTTTCTGCTTCCGGCTTTCCGGAAAATCAGTGCGATCGGATCATGGTGCCGAAAGCCTGCTCGGTCAACACTTCCAGCAGCAGCGAGTGCTCGATCCGGCCATCGATGATATGCACGGTGTTGACGCCCGACTTGGCGGCATCCAGGGCCGACGAAATCTTCGGCAGCATGCCGCCGGAGATGGTGCCGTCCTTGAACATTTCGTCGATTTCACGGGCTGACAAGTCAGTCACCAGATTGCCTTGCTTGTCTTGCACGCCAGCAATATTAGTCATCATGATCAGCTTTTCCGCGTGCAGGATTTCAGCGATCTTGCCGGCCACGACGTCGGCATTGATGTTGTAGGCCTGGCCGTCGGCGCCGAAGCCGATCGGCGAAATGATCGGGATGAAGGCGTCGTCCTGCAGGGCCTTGACCACCGCAGGATTGATCGCTTCGATTTCACCGACAAAGCCGATATCGAGGAATTCGCCGGGATGTTCGCGGTCCGGCATGCGGTACTTGCGGGCACGGATCAAGCCGCCGTCCTTGCCGGTCAGGCCGACTGCCTGGCCGCCGTAGTGGTTGATCAGCATCACGATATCCTGCTGCACTTCGCCGCCCAGCACCCACTCCACCACTTCCATGGTTTCTTCGTCGGTGATCCGCATGCCTTGCACGAAAGTGCCCTGCTTGCCGATTTTCTTCAGCGCGTTGTCGATCTGCGGGCCGCCGCCGTGCACCACCACCGGGTTCATGCCGACCAGCTTCAGCAAGATGACGTCGCGCGCGAAGCCGTGCTTCAGGCGTTCTTCGGTCATGGCGTTGCCGCCGTATTTGACGACGATGGTTTTCCCGTGGAATTGACGGATGTACGGTAACGCCTCGGCCAGAATTTCAGCTTTGATTCCTGGGGCAACGTTGGCAAGATCGTTGGTCAAATCGGCCATGAACAGTCCTACAAGAGATTTCCGGACAGCTGCCCGAGGAGGAATCGCGGCCCGGCAGGATGCCGGTCTGGGACCTGGGACAGCTTGTCAGAAGAGAATAAAAGGGTGCAAAGACTGCAACTCGGGGGAGTTAAAAATCGCTGCGCGATGAATCAGCGAGATTTTACATTGAAATGCCTTGGCTTAGGTGTGACAAGCGTGTGATGTGTTGCGTAGATATACCACGGCGGCCAAGATGGTTATCATGACGGCCGTAGCCTTCCCGACTGACTGCCCGCCTAAACAGAGGATAGCCGAAATGGCGCAATGCCCATCCTGCCAGCAAGCGTTTTTCTGCGGCGCCGGCCAGCATCCGGCCCAGCCCTGCTGGTGCAGCGGGCTGCCGCCGCTGGCCGGCGCCAGCCTGGCCGCTACAGCCAAGTGCTATTGCCCGGCCTGCCTGGAGCGTCTGCTGCAGGCGCAGGCTGCGGCCGCTCAGAAACCGCCGTCTTGACGATCAAGGGCAGCTGCGTACTTCCTGTGCGGGAAAATCGGTCTTGATCTTGTCGAACGCCAACTTGGCGTCGCCGCCCATGTCGCGCAGCTGGAACGCCACCTTGCTGGAGCTGACGCTGCGGGTGCCGACCTTGGCGCCGCTCAGGCCGCGCTTGGCCAGGCTGGCGACCTGCTTCTGCGCCGCCTCGTCGGTCTTGAAGATGCCGAGCGAGATGCCGTAGCGCAGCGCGCTGGAATCCTGGATCACGAAAAAGTCGCTGATGCCGAGGCGCCGCACTTCATCGGCCTTCTTGTCAGCCGCTTCCTTGCTGCCGAGCGAAGGCAGGTAGACCATATGGCTGGCGACTTCCTGGATTTCCCGGCGCACGAACTTCAGGGTCGGCGTGCGTTCCGCCAGCTGACTGGAAAAACGGCGCGCTTCGGACGCGTTGAAATTGCCGATCTCGGTGCAGGCAACCGGCGCCAGGTCGGCCGCCGCAGCTGCCGGCGCCGCAGTGGCGGCAGGCGCGCCGTCGCTGGCCACCAGCTTGATCTTGTCCGCCTGCAATTGCTTGCCGATGCGGGCCGGCTCCCGGCCGTCGCTGTAGAACGCGCCCAGATAGCCCTTTTGCATGGCAAACAGGGTGGCGTTCGCCAGTAACAGCAGCCAAAAGAATAGTTTCAACATGTTTTATTTATTAAATAGTCGCCGCTGCAGTTTGTAGACCGATCAATACCAGATTATCAACTGTTTCATGCTGGATGGACAGGTAGGGCGCAATCAGCGCCGCCGAACCGCCCGCCACGATGCAGCGTACCGCCGCTCCCGCGGCCTGTTGCCCGAGCAAGGCAAAGCCTCGTTCGATCGCCCCGACCTGCGCGTTGATGCAACCGCTGATGATAGCGCCATCCGTGTTGTCTGCAAACTGCGTGTCGACTTGCACGTGGTCGGTAATATGCGGCAGTTTCGCGGTGCTGCGCGCCAGCGAGGTCGCCATCAGCCCCAGTCCCGGCAGGATCATGCCGCCGCTGAACACGCCGTCGGCCGTAACGGCGTCGATCGTGGTCGCCGTGCCGCAGGTGGCGACCAGCAAGGTCTCCCGCGGAAACAGCTGCTGCGCCCCCAGCGCCGCGGCGAAACGGTCGCAGCCGAGCTGGGCCGGATCGCGATAGCCGTTGCGCAAGCCCGCCAGCTGCGGCGGCGAGGCAAACCAGTTGAGGCGCAAGGCGGCGCCGAACACAATCTCCAGCATGGTCTGCAGGCGTTCCTGCATGTGTTCGCCAGCCACATTCGATATCAGGATGCGCGCCACCGACTGCTTGCGCCAGCGTTCGCTCAGCATGGACAGCTCCGACAGCGCCGCCGAGCCGCTCTCCAGCCAGACGCCCGGCGCCGCACCGGCTGCCGCCAGCGCCCATTTGATGCGGGTATTGCCGACATCGATCAATAACATGGCCATGGCTCAGCCTTCCTTCGCACGCAATGAAATATCGCCGGCCATGACCGCAAGCGGACTGGCGCCGCCGTCCGGCTGCAGCATCAGGCGGCCGATCTGGTCGATGCCGAGCGCGCGCCCTTCGTGCAGCACCTTGCCCTGGTCCAGGATCTGCACTTGTTGGCCGGCAAACGCATGCAGCCGGTTCCAGCGCTCGACGAAGACAGGCAAGCCCAGGCTTTCGAATTGCCGCATGCTTTGCGCCAGCGCGCTCAATAAAGACGCCAGCAGCAGATCGCGGTCCTGCGCGGCCGCAGCCGGCAGGCTGGCGGCGCGCTGGCCGATCTGCTCCTGCAGCGGCTCCGGCACGCTGAGATTGATGCCGATGCCGATCACCGCCCACACCTGCTGGTCGGGCGCGGTCGCGGTTTCGATCAGGATGCCGGCCAGCTTGCGGCCGCCCTGCAGCACATCGTTAGGCCATTTCAGCTGCACCGCGACGCCGAAATCGGCCAGCGTCTCGGCAATCGCCACCCCCACCGCCAGCGGCAGGCCGACCAGCGCGTGCAGCGGCGCGGCGAACGGCCAGGCCAGCGAAAACGTCAGCGCCGCCGCCGGCGCCGTCAACCAGGCACGGCCGGCGCGGCCGCGGCCGGCGGTCTGGGTTTCCGCCGCCAGCAAGGTGGCGCTGCTCAGCCCGCGCTGCCTGCCGCCGACGCCGGCAACCCGCGCCAGCAGATCGGCATTGGTGGAACCGGTCTCGGCCACCACCTCGATCTGGCAATGCTCGGCGTGATGACCGGCAAAGGCAGCGATGCGTGCGGCCGACAAATGGCCGGCAGAAGAAATTGATGCAATAGTTTGTACAGTCATGCCGCGCATTGTAGCGGGTGTTACAGCGAAATGCGGTCTGCAACGCACGTTCCAGCTATGGAAAAGATGGCGGCGACCGCTTTCTGCCGGCAGTTTCATTTCATATCAGACAACTTGCCCTTCCTATTACACATTCCCTACAAGTTTTATCCCTACTGCAATAGTGCTAAGGACAATTCTCCCTTAAACTGGTGCGATGCCGAATCCAGATTCCTCTACGCCCGTTCTCGATATCACAGATGGCAGCTTGGTTGCCGCGCGCGGCAACTGGCAGGTGCACGCTCTGACCCGGCCCGGCGTGATCCAGGCCATCCAGGCCAAGCTGAAAAGCCTGCGCCGGCAATCGGCCGCGCTGCGCTGGGATCTGTCGCAAGTCGGCACGCTCGACCATATCGGCGCCCAGCTGCTGTGGAATGCCTGGGGCAAGCAGCGGCCGCAGCAACTGACGGTGGCGCCGCAGCACCGCGACTTCTTCCAGCGCCTGGCCGATGCCGGCCCCCTCCAGCTGCCGCCCAAGCCGCCGCGGCGGCGCCTGTTCAACGCCATCTACGACATGGGCAGCGACACGCTCAGCCACGTGGCCGGCTTCATCACCTTGCTGGGACAGCTGGTGCTGGATTTCCTGCGCATGCTGCAGGTGCCGCAGCGCGCCCCCTGGAAAGAAATTTCCGCCAATATCTATCATGTCGGCTACCAGGCGCTCGGCATCACCGCGCTGGTCGGCTTTCTGATCGGCGTGGTGCTGTCTTTCCTGTCGGCGCAGCAGCTGCATACCTTCGGCGGCGACATCTACCTGGTCAACATCCTCGGCATGAGCATCATCCGCGAACTCGGGCCGCTATTAGCAGCGATCCTGGTGGCCGGCCGCTCGGGCTCGGCGATCACGGCCCAGCTGGGCGTGATGCGAGTCACGGAAGAACTGGACGCGATGCTGGTGATGGGCCTGCCGCACGGCTTCCGTCTGATCCTGCCGCGTGTGTTGGCCTTGCTGGTGGCGATGCCCCTGCTGGTGATCTGGACCGACGCCATCGCCTTGCTGGGCGGGATGACGGCGGCGCAATTGCAGCTGGGCCTGTCGCCGACCTATTTCCTGCAGCAGCTGCCGAACGCGGTGCCGCTGCCGAATTATCTGATCGGTCTCGGCAAAGGCGCGGTATTCGGCGGCCTGATTGCGATGGTGGCCTGCTATTTCGGCCTGCGCATCGAGCCGAATACCGAAAGCCTGGGCCATGGCACCACTACTTCGGTGGTGACCGCGATCACCATCGTGATCGTCGCCGACGCCATCTTCGCCATCATTTTCAGCGGCGTGGGGTTTTGATGGATAACACGCAACCAAGCACCCAGCCGATTATCGAAATCGACAAGCTGTGGACCCAGTTCGGCCCGGCGGTGATTCACCAGGACCTCGACCTGCGCGTCGCCGCCGGCGAAATCGTCGGCCTGGTGGGCGGTTCGGGCTCCGGCAAGACCACGCTGGTGCGGCAGATCCTCGGCCTCAACCGCCCCACCAAGGGCAAGGTCAGCGTCTTCGGCACCGATATCAGCCAGGCCGATGTCGAACAGATGTATGCGCTGCAAAACCGCTGGGGCATGCTGTTCCAGCAAGGCGCGCTGTTTTCCGCGCTGACGGTGCTGGACAACGTCGCGCTGCCGATGCGCGAGCTGCGCGCCCTGCCCGACAGGCTGATCCGCGACGCCGCCCTGCTCAAGCTGCAGATGGCCGGCATCGGCCCCGAGCATGCGCTGAAGATGCCGTCCGACCTGTCCGGCGGCATGATCAAGCGGGTGGCGCTGGCGCGCGCGCTGGCGCTGGAGCCGGAACTGCTGTTCCTGGACGAACCGACCGCCGGACTTGATCCCGCTTCATCGGCCGCGTTTATCGAACTGATACGGTCGCTGCACAAGGACATGAGCCTGACCGTGGTGATGATCACCCACGACCTGGAACCGCTGCTGGCGCTGTCGACCAAGATCGCAGTGCTGGCGGACAAGCACGTGATCGCCTACGACACGCCGGAACGCGTCATGAAAGTGCGCCATCCCTTTATCGAAACATTTTTTCTCACAGCCAACCGCTATGAACATGAAACCTGCGGCTAAGCGGCTGCTGGCGGCATAGATAGGAAACACCATGGAAAACAAAGCACATGCCCTGATCGCCGGCCTGTTCACCGTGATCTTGCTGATCGCGGCGATCATCGGCGTCATGTGGTTCAACAGCGACCGCGTCGAACGGGTGCCTTATGAGATCGCCACCAAGCTGTCGGTGCCCGGCCTCAACCCGCAAGCCGATGTGCGCTACCGCGGGCTGGACGCCGGCAAGGTCGATGCGATCACCTTCGATCCCAAGTTTCCCGGCCAGATCCTGATCAAGATCAAGATCAATCCGGACACGCCGGTGACGCAATCCACCTTCGCGACCCTGGGCTACCAGGGCGTGACAGGGATCGCCTATATCCAGCTGGACGACGACGGCAGCAAGCCGCTCAAGCTGGCCAGCAGCAAGCAGCAGCTGGCGCGCATCGAGCTGCGCCCCAGCCTGTTCGACAACCTGCAGAGCAAGGGCGCGATCATCCTGTCGCGCGCCGACGAGATGATCAGCAAACTCAACGACCTGTTGGACCCGGAAAACCAGAAAACCATGGTCAAGGCCTTCAGCGATGTCAGCCAGACCGCCGATGAATACCGAGGCATCCCGCGGAAACTGGAGCCGACCATCCGCCAGCTGCCGGCCCTGACCGGCGAGCTGAACCAGGCGCTGGCATCCGTCACCGCGCTGTCGAACAACATGAGCGTGCTCAGCAAGAACCTGAACAGCCTGACCGCCAGCCTGCAAGGACCGGACGGCGCGGTCAGCCAGCTGGGCGGCGCGGTGCAGAACATCGGCTCGGTCGCCAGCGGCGTGGAATACGAGACGCTGCCGCGCTTCAATACGCTGACCAATGATGCGCGCACCTCGATGCGGACGCTGAACCAGACCCTGGACCATTTCAACCAGCAGCCGCAAAGCATTCTGTTCGGCAGCAAAGGCCTGCCGCCCGGCCCTGGTGAAGCGGGCTTTGTCGCACCTGCCAAATAACAATCTAAAGGTAAGCCATGACCATCCCACGAATCCTGTCGGCCCTCGCAGCGCTGGCTCTGGTTGCCGGTTGCGCCAGCAAGGTTGACGCACCGACCCAGTACGATCTCGGCCTGCTGCCGAGCGCTGCCGCGAGCGCCGTGCCGGCCTTGTCCGCCATCAGCGTGGCCGACGTCAATACGCCCGCCTGGCTGGACAACAACATGATGTTCTTCCGCCTGGCCTATGCCAACGAACAGCAGCCGCGCCCCTACGCCACCAGCCGCTGGACCATGCCGCCGGCGCAGCTGTTCCAGCAACGCCTGAAAGCGCGCATGGCGCAGGCGGGCGGCGCCGTGCTGGCGATGTCGGATGCCGCGCTCAACGTACCCCTGCTGCGCATCGACATGGACGACTTCACGCAAACCTTCGATACGCCCTCGCACAGCGTAGCGTTATTGCAGGTGCGCGCTTCGCTGTTCAATGGCCGCGTGCTGCTGGCGCAAAAGAGTTTCAGCAGCCGCGCCGAAACCCCGAGCGCTGACGCCGCCGGCGCAGCGCGCGCTTTTGTCAGCGCCAACGACGCCGTGATCGGCGACATGATGGCCTGGCTGGCGACGGTGGCGCCGAAAAGATAATGTCGCAAACACTCGCACCAGAAACCGCGGCGCCGCGTTCGTCGGCGGCCTCATCGTTTGCCCGCGTCAGCCTGCTGATCTACCTGCTGCTGATCATCTATGCCAGCTGGTATCCGTTTGCCGGCTGGCGCGATCTCGGGCTGACCGCCTTCGCCTACCTGCGCGCGCCGCTGCCGCACTACTGGACCGTATTCGATGTCTGGACCAATGTCGCCGGCTACCTGCCGCTGGGCATGCTGATGGTCTTGTCGCTGCCGCGCTCGCGCCGCTGGTCGCCGTACTGGGCGGTGTTGCTGGCCAGCGTGGCCGGCGTGCTCATCTCCGCCAGCATGGAAGCGGTGCAGACCTTCCTGCCGACCCGGGTCGCCTCCAACCTGGACCTGATGACGAACAGCATCGGCGCCCTGCTCGGCGCGGTGCTGGGGGCCATCCTGCGGCCGCGCTTCGGGCCTGACAGCCGCCTGCTGCAGCTGCGCGAGCGCTGGTTCAACCGCGAAGCCAGCCAGGGCATGGTGGTGGTCGCCTTGTGGCCGCTGGCGCAAATCTATCCGCTCAGCCACCTGTTCGGCTTCGGCCAGGTCACCTCGATGCTCTCCACCTGGCTATCCGACCTACTGGAACAGCCGGTCGATCTGCAAGGCTGGATCACCAACGATTTCCAGTTCAGCGCCGACCAGTACTGGCTGACCGAAACCATCATCACCGCCTGCGGCCTGACCGGCGCCGCCCTGACCTTCCTGATCCTGCTGCGCCAGCAGGCGCCGAAGCTGCCGCTCAGCCTGCTGCTGGTATTCCTGGCCCTGATGGCCAAGACACTGGCGACAGCGCTGCTGTTTGCCCCGGATAACGCCCTGGTCTGGCTCACCCCCGGCTCCTTCGGCGGCTTGCTGATCGGCGGCCTCATGCTGAGCGGCCTGGCCTACGCGCCGCAACGGGCGCAACGCCGGCTGGCGGCGCTGACCCTGATCATCACGCTGCTGCTGGTCAATGTCATGCCGGACAATCCGTATTACACCGAAACCCTGCAGACCTGGACCCAAGGCAAATTCCTCAACTTCAACGGCGTCGCCCAGTTCCTGGCCCTGCTGTGGCCGTTTTGCACGCTGTGGTTCCTGTTTCATCCGATGCACAAGCGGCGCGCCAACAAGCAGCAGCGCGATTCCAGGTAGCGGCCGCACCTGCCCGGCCGCCAGGAAACAAAGTCCCGGCGGGTGTATGATTCCTGCTTCCTGCTTGCAGCGCGCAACCCACCATTTCGACACCATTTCCACACCATGAGCGACAAACCCTTTTACGAACACCACGTCTTCTTCTGCCTCAACCAGCGCGCCCCCGGCGAGCGGGTCTGCTGCGCCAACAGTGGCGCGCAGGCAGCCCAGGAACATGCAAAGAAACGCATCAAGCAGCTCGGCCTGGCCGGCGACGGCAAGGTGCGCATCAACAAGGCCGGCTGCCTGGAGCGCTGCGAAGAAGGACCGGCGCTGGTGATTTATCCGCAAGGCGTCTGGTATACCTACGTCGACAATGAAGACATCGACGAAATCATCGACGTCCATATCGTCGGCGGCAAGATCGTCGAACGTCTCAAAATTTAAGCAGTGTGTAGGGTGGGCACGCTTTTGTGCCCACGCTGTAGCGCTATCCGCGTGGGCACAAAAGCCTGCCCACCCTACCTCTAAACAAGAAATACAAATCAACTACTCACGATGGCAAAACAGCCTCACTGAATCAAATCCATCCAATGAACGCCCAAACCTTATCCTTCTTCATCGCCGGCGCCGTCGGCCAGCTTGAATGCGCGCTCGACCTGCCTGACGCCGCAACTTTTCCAGAGCCGCGCGGCCTGGCGCTGGTGGCGCATCCCCATCCGCTGTTCGGCGGCACCATGGACAACAAGGTGGTGCATACGCTGGCGCGCGGCTTCCTGGCGCTCGGCTATGTCACGGTGCGCATGAATTTCCGCGGCGTCGGCAAATCCGAAAGCGCGCACGACGAAGGACGCGGCGAGACCGACGACATGGCGCTGCTGCTGGCCCACATGCGCCGGCAGTATCCCGAACTGCCGCTGGCGCTGGGCGGTTTCTCCTTCGGCACCTTCGTGCAGTCGCAATTGCAGCAGCGGCTCATCGATGCCGGCACGCCGGCCGAACGGCTGGTGCTGGTCGGCACCGCCGCCGGCAAGTGGCCGCTGCCGACCGTGCCGGCCAACAGCATCCTGATCCACGGCGAACTGGACGAGACCATTCCGCTGAGCTGGGTGTTCGAATGGGCGCGCCCGCAAGACATCCCGGTGATCGTGATTCCCGGCGCCGATCATTTTTTTCACCGGCGCTTGCAACATATCAAGAATCTCATGGTCGAAATGTGGCATCGCTGAAAGGCCGCGCTTGACGGCGATTCCGGCACCGATTCAACGTGCCGGAATTGTTGTTAAGCCGATCAGATCGGCGGTAGCGCTATAATTCTGTCGGCACGTTTGTTTGCGGTTGTTTGCTCACCGTCTCCGCTTGGGCGTTTTTCAACCCGTTTTTCAACCCATTCACGCCAACAAAGTTGCTCCTTGTCATCATCGATGCAGGTTTGCTGGCGCTGATTTCATTACTCGATATTCCATGAAAAAAATATTCGCGGCGCTCGCTGCAACTGTCCTCTCCATATCCGTTGCCTTTGCCCAGACCCTGCCGTCGCCGACAGTGGCGGCAAAATCATGGCTGCTGCTGGACACCACCAGCAACCAGGTGATCGCCTCGCAAGATCCTGACATGCGCATCGAGCCGGCCTCGCTGGCCAAGATCATGACCGCCTACGTGGTCTTCGACGCCCTCAAGACCAAGAAGATCAGCCTCGACCAGATGGTGACCGTCTCGGTGCGCGCCTGGAAAGTCGACCCGAGCAGCTCGAAAATGTTTATCGATCCGGCGACGCCAGTATCGATCAATGACCTGCTGTACGGCCTGATGGTGGTATCGGGCAACGACGCCGCGGTTGCGCTGGCGGAAGCCGTGGCCGGCACTGAAGATTCCTTCGTCGCGCTGATGAACCACGAAGCCGAGCGCATGGGCATGAAGAACACTCACTTCGGCAATCCGCACGGCTTGCCAAGCGCCGACACCTACTCCACCGCACGCGACCTGGCCACGCTGGCAGCGCACGTGATCGTCGATTTCCCCGAGTTCTACAAGATCGACTCGACCAAGAAGTACACCTACAACAAGATCACCCAGCCTAACCGCAACCGCCTGCTGTGGAGCGATCCGACCGTCGACGGCATGAAGACCGGCCACACCAGCAGCGCCGGCTATTCCATCATCGCCAGCGCCAAGCGTCCGAACGCCGGCGGCGACCGCCGCCTGCTGACTGTCGTGATCGGCACCAACTCCGACGGCACCCGCACCCAGGAAGCGCAAAAGCTGCTGAACTGGGGCTACCAGAACTTTGACGCGGTCAAGCTGTACGCCAAGGACACGGCCATCGACACGCCGCAAGTCTGGAAAGGCGCCAAGAACCTGGTCAAGATCGGATTCACGCACGATGTCTACGTGACCGTGCCGAAGGGCATCGCCGACAAGATCAAGCCCGTGCTGGAACGCACCGACCCGCTGATCGCGCCGATCCAGCAGAACGCCAAGGTTGGCACGGTCAAGGTCAACGCCGACGGCAAGACGATTGCCGAGTTTCCGGTGGTGGCGCTGGAGAGCGTCGGCCAGGCCACCATTTTCGGCCGCGCCTGGGATTCGATCCGCTTGATGTTCAAATAAATGCAGAAAACCTGAGCGGTTTCATCAAAAAAAAATGACAGCCTCGCTGTCATTTTTTTTAACAAATAATCATTCGCATGCAATGGCTGGACAGCTGTATCACTCTGTAGCATCTCGTTACAATTTTGTTTCCATGTAACAATTAAATACATTGCAGCCGATGAAAATCGGGAGGTACACTCCTTCCCCATGGTCAACCCTGGCCATCATATAAATGCTGTAGCGCGCACCACAATGCGGCGACTACACATGGCAGTACAACAGGAGGAATAACATGATGCTCAGCTTCATTCGTTTCCAGCCGTACGCCCTTCAAGCCGCATCAAGACCTCCCGCCCCGCCTCGGCGCTCCTAGCTTCTCGCTTCCTTCGCTTTACCGAATTTCAACCCTGGCGTTCCACACGAACGCACGGGTTGTCTTAGACGCACCCGTCGTTTCGCCATGGCAGGTGGCGGCCCGCCCGTGCGTCGATTCTGAAGCGAGATGCCATCTCGCTCCAGTTGCGGTCACCGGACGCTCCCGATCGGACGTCCGGCTATGTCAATTCACATCAACTATGGAGAGATGCAATGAAATTGAATCGCAAATTAGTCGTGCTGGCGCTGTCTTGTGCGTATGCCAGTGTTGCACTTGCAGGCGCAGTCAAGGGATCCGGCGACTCGGTCTACAAGCCAACCGGCAAGGGCTGGGGCGAACTCGACCTGGACGTGCAAACGCACAAGCAAAAAGTGGCGACCCTGAGGGCTCAGCGCACTGCCAACCTGACCGACCAGGGCGGCCCTGTGATGACCGGACCAAAGAACGTCTACTACATCTGGTACGGCACCTGGGACAGCGCTTCGCAAAACGTGCTGACCAACCTCGGCAACCACATCGGCGGTTCACCTTATTTCAACATCAACACCACTTACACCAATAAGGCCGGCACGCATGTGCAGAACGTCGTCAACTACGCCGGCACCACTACCGACAGCGGTTCGCTCGGCACCCAGCTGTCCGATGCGAACATCGAGACCATCGTCGCCAACAAGATCAATTCCGGCGCGCTGCCGCTGGATGCGAACGGCGTCTACTTCGTGCTGACCGACAAGAACACCACTGCCACTTCGGGTTTCTGCACCCAGTATTGCGGCTGGCACACCAACGCCACGATCAATGGCCAGGATATCAAGTACGCCTTCATCGGCAATCCTGAAACCCAGTGCGCCAGCTCGTGCGGCGCCAATACGCCAAGCCCGAACAACACGCCGGGCGCGGATGCGATGGCCAGCATCATTTCGCATGAACTCGAAGAAACGACTACCGATCCGGACGGCAACGCCTGGTACGCGCTGTCCAACGGCATGGAAAACGGCGACAAATGCGCATGGAATTTCGGCGCCACATCGACCGCCTCCAACGGCGCTGCCTACAACCAGACCTTCGGCACCATGAAGTATCTGATTCAGCAGAACTGGACCCTGCTGCCAAGCCAGGCTTGCGCCCAGCACTATCCGTGATGGCAAGACGGCCGTGATGTAACATGGAATTCCGCCGCGGAGCGCTCCGCGGCGGAGCTTCAGTTGGTCTTTCCCATTCAATCGCCGAGTCCATGCCATGAAAAAAATTCCTCTCCTGCTGGCGCTGCTGCTGGCACACCCGCTATCCGGTTTCGCCCAGCAAGCCGCTGCTCCGGCCCCGGTCCAGAGAACCATACCGACCGTCACCCGCACTGTGCAGATTTTCAGCACCCTGGAAAACGAACTGAACGACGCTGTCCAGCAACGCAATAACGGCATCATCGATAAACGCCTCGCCGACAACTACGAACTGCGCACCGCCGCCGCCCCCGGCACGCCGACGCCGCGCGCGGAATGGATCGCCAGCACCCTGAAGCAAGCGCCGTTCGCATCGCAGGTGCAACAGATGGCGGTGCATGAGTATGGCAGCCTGATGGTCGTCAGCTTCCTCTGGTCGCTGGATGTTGCCGCCTCCGATCCGCTGGCAAAGAACATATTTGTCGTCGATACCTGGAAACAGGTCGAGGGCGACTGGAAACTGGCGACCCGTTACGCCGCGCCAGCCGATGCGCTGAACAAGAAAGTGCCGGGTGTAGACCTGTCCGGCATCGACGCCAAGAAAAAGATCTGACGCTGAAACCTGTCTCGTTCTGTCTCTATTTTTATCAATGGAAACGCCATGACCCGCCTCAAAAAAACCCTGCTCCTGCTGCTTGCCCTGGCAGCCACCGGCGCCAGCGCCGAGACCGCGCAGGAAGCCCGCATCAAGAAACTGATCGAGCCGCGCATGGGTGTCGGCATCAAGGTCGATTCGGTGAGCAAGACCCCCTATGGCGGACTGTATGAAGTGCGCACCAACGGCGACATCTTCTACACCGATGAAAACGCCGACTACATCGTGGTCGGCAAAGTCATCGACAGCCATACCTACAAGGATTTGACCAAGGAAAGAGTGGACCAGCTGGCGGCGATCAATTTCGCCGACCTGCCGCTCGATGCGGCGGTCAAGACCGTCAAGGGCAATGGCAAGCGGGTGCTGGCGATCTTCGAAGATCCGAACTGCCCCTACTGCAAGAACCTGCACAAGACTCTGCAAGAAATCGACAATGTGACGGTCTACACTTTCCTGCTCAATATCCTGTCCGACGATTCAGCAGTGAAGTCGCGCGATATCTGGTGCTCGGCAGACCGCAGCAAGGCCTGGAACGACTGGATGACGAACGGCAAAGCCGCAGCGGCGGCCGCGCCGGCCTGTCCGACGCCCAACGACAAGGTGCTGGCCTTAGGCAAGAAGCTACGCATCGTCGGCACCCCCACTGTGTATTTCACCGACGGCAGCCGCACCGGCAGCGCGCTCGACGCCAAAGCCCTGGAGCAGAAACTGGCCTCCTTGAAATAACTTTGGCGTATCGGTTGGACACCGGTCAGCGGCGGTTGCGGCGGCTCCACGCTTCCAGGAAGGCCAGCGTCACGCTGGCCTCGTTGGTCTCCGCCAGGCCGCTGCCGAAGAAGGCGCCGACATCCTTGAAATCATTGCCGCCAGCCAGGTCGGACAAACTGCGGAAGGCGATGAAAGGCACGCGGTTGGCGTAAGCCACCTGTGCGAATGCAGCGGTTTCCATATCCACCACCTGCGCCTGCAGATTGTCGTAGAGATAAGTGCGGTATCCCGGATTAGCCAGGAAGGCGCTGCCGGAAACGCCGCGCCCGCCTACCCGCAGCTCAGGCTGGATGCTGACGCACAAGGAGGGATTCTTCGGCCCGCACTTCGCCAGCGCCGGCTTGAGCTGACGCGCCAGCGCCAGCATTTCAGGATCGGCCTGGAAATCGAAACGGAATTCTCCCTGCGGCGCATTGCTGGCATTCATCACGAAATTGTCGCGCATGAACAGGCCGCTGCTGACCTGGCCGTTTGGCGTATTGAATTTGAAATCCGGCCGCGGCTTGCCGTTCTCGCTGGCCAGCTTGACGCCCAGGCAGCTGACATCGCCGGCCGCGCCGCAGGGTGCCGGCACGCTGCCGTCGCCGTTCCAGTAGACCTCCATCGGCATCGCCCAGCTCTCCGGCACGATCACGTCGCCGACATGGCTGGCCGGATTGACGCCGCCGGCAATGCCGCTCATCAGCAAACGCTCGACATGGAAATGATCCATCATCAGCTGCGTCACCATGGTGGCGTTGACCAAGCTGACGCCGCTCAGCACGATCACCACCGGATTGCCGCGCAGCTCGCCGGTGGTAAACCGGTTGCCGTTGATTTTCCAGTCGCGCTTTTTCTGCGTCTGCTCCAGCAGGATATCGGCCTCGGCGCCGAACGCCGAGACGATGCCGATGCGCGGCTTGCACTCGCTCAGGCAATGATTTTCCGCGCGCGGCGCAGCGCTGGCGGCGGTTGTCAGGGCAGCGCCAAGCAGCAAGGCGCAAGCGCTACGGCGCAGCATGTTGAATGCAGGAAGGTGGGCAGGCAAGGGATTTCCTTTCGCTTAGTTGGCTGGACTGTTGCAGCGGACAGCATAACCCAGGGCACATCTTGCAGAAAAGGCCATTACGGCACTTCCGCTCCGGATATCGTCCGCGGGCCGGACGATCCGACGCGACGGCGCCACAGCAGCAAGCCGATCGCATAGGCGACGTAGTAGCCGGCCAGGATGCCGAAGATCAGCAAAGTCAGCGGGCTGCCGGAAAATTCGGCCGATGAAAAGGTATTCGACGCCGATGCTGAATATAGCAACACGCCGCGATAAACAAGGCGGCCGATGAACAGCGCCGACAGCGCTATCCCCAGATGAAGGCTGGGGGTATAAAACAAGCCCTCCGGCGTCTGCTCAAACCGGGTCAGCCTGATGCCATACCAGCCCAGGGCTGCGCCAGCCGCAGCGCCACCGAGCAGAGCCGCCGCATGCATGGGGTGCAACGCCGTTCCCAGCAGCAGCATCACCATCAGGAAGCTGAAAAAAATTATGCGGATCCAGGTCCGCCGAGCCGACATTTTCTGGCGCCCGATCATGCGCCGGGTGCGCGAGTACAGGCGCCAGACCACCAGCGCGGCAATGCCGGCATAAACCACCAGGGAAGGATGAGCGGGAATCGCCATGCGTCTAACTCCAAAGGCCGAAGAATCAGTTAATCAGATGAGCCGAGATCAGTGCAATATCGGGCAGGTTTTCAGCCACTTCCCGCACAGAATGAGCTTCCCCTGAGATTTGGTCTTCCACAGGCGACGTAAAATAACGTCACTTTGGAAGCAACAGAAATGAAAAAAATACCAAACAGGCATACACGCTCGAATTCAAAGAGCTTACCGTCAAACGGGTAGTGACGGGCAGGCAATTTCGCGGGTGGTCAAAGAGCTACCCTTTAGACGCTACCTTGACCGAAGGAATATTCAAATGGCAGACGAAAAAATACCGTATGCAAAAAACGACTTTAAGAGTACTTTTTCCATCGTCAAAGAGTGGAAATTTTTTGATAACGCTCAGGGCTGTACACCCGTCAAACTTGACTGGATTTGTTTGCAGATGGACAAATCCCCGCCACCGCTCCCCAGTGATAAATTTACCAGTCCAACTACCACACCTAAAGTAAGTCAGCCCACACCACCACCCGCACCCAAGCCGCCGCCAAAAGAGCCGTTAGTAGAATTGCTGATATGGGCATTATCCGAATCCAAACCCAAAGAAGAAAAACAAAAAGACAAAATAAAAGAAATCAAACTCTTTGATTTATACGACATTCCCCAGGCCATGAAAGCAGAGGGGTTTACTGTGGGCATGAAATTTTCACAGCGATGGCTTGATGGGCGGGCTTACCAAGCCTATATAAAAGACGATAATGGTGATGATGTTGAAGGGCGCTACGCCTCAGACATGATTGACACAGACACAGTGAAATTAACCTGGTTGCGCAAATTTCCAGCCATCGATTCACGTTATCAAACATTGTTAAAAACTTTGCAGACAGACAGGGCAAGCGAAATAATAAAGAAAAAATTTAGAACACATTTGCTTAACGAGAATAGGTTATTTGCTGGTCAATTTGAGGCATTGGCCCATTGCAAAAACGACTACCAAATGCTGCACGAGTGGTTTCAGTTTCAGCGTTCGGATGTCAGCATGTTTGATACCTTGTTACCGCTGAACTATAAAACAGTGCGCGACTATGGGCGAAATATAGGCATGAGTGACGTGACAGCCTCGTTAGCCAACTTTGCGTTTTATGCCGCGGTGGCCAAAGCACACATTACCCGTGACCAATACAACCGTTACAACACACCACGCGGCACGGTGCATTGCGTTCATTCAAAAATTAAGGTCACACATATTTACGTGTATGCAAAGGACAGCTATTCGTTTTACGACAAAGGCAAAGCCTCACAATACCTAGGGCATTGGAACAAAACGGGTGTCGTTATTTTGCCCGATGCGGCGGCGGCAAGCTGGGGAATGAAAAAAATCATCGATCTCAAAGAACATAAAAAAGATAGCGTATGGGATCAATCCATTGAACTAGGCAATGCCCCCTATCCATCGCTTCCCATTGATCTAGTGGGTAAACTGTTGGGTAAAGATATTTTTTACCCCATTCGTAACCGCGATTACCGAGAGTGGCGCGACAAGAAAGGACGAGGTGGTGACTTTCTGATTTTTTCAGACTTGCAGCTCGTCCGTCTAGACACTCCCATTGAGTTGGACATGGGGGAAGTATGTCAGTAGTCCGACGCATTTTGAAAGTTCTAGCCTTTCTATTTTTTTTGTTATTTCTAGGCTACCTATACATCAGATTTAACACTGAACCCCAAGCCTGCCCAAGACAGGAGAATGTTTTTCTAGGTCAAAAATACGATGTGGAAAGGTGCTCGGGCGGCGGGGGAGAGCACCACTATAATGTTTGGTTACGAGTTTATTCAAAAGATAATGTACTACTAGGGCAGAGAGCTTTTACCATTGATAATGATGTCAAGAACAACAAAATTGCATACGAAAATGACAAAATTATCTACGAAAATGCTGTCTATACCGAAAGTGAAAGTATGCCCATGATCGAAACAAAAGTGCTTCAATTTCCCTTAACAAGGCGTGATTGGTTTGAAGCCAACCTTGATCGCATTTTGTTTTCACCATAAAGAGGTAACAAACATGCCATCGTTCCCCCTTAAAACCTTTGAAGGCTCGTTCGAGGCCAGATGAAACAAGCCGTCGCCATGCTCCAAGGCGAGCGCGGCGCCCAGGGCGATGGTCGCGTGTCCGCAAAACGGCACTTCCGATTCAGGTGAAAAATAGCGCATGCGCCAGCCATCGCCGTCCGGTGCGGCGAACACTGTTTCCGAAAATCCGACTTCGGCGGCAATGGCTTGCATCGCCGCCGCCTCCGGCAAAACATGATCTATCCAGACACCGGCGGGATTACCGCCATGAACGCCATCTGAGAATGCTGCAAGCTTTAGAATTTTCGTTGCCATGCTCGCCCGAGCTTACAAAAATCTCATCGTACATCAAGCCACGGGAGCTAGACTCCGCCATGCTGGCATAAGGTAATCTTAGATAATATATTTTTTAGTTCAAATTACGATTTACGTCATTCAAATGAGATTGCTAGCTACTTCCTACCATTTCCTGATCGACAAATTTTTGGAATTTATGCAAGCTAGGTAGAAGGACGCTATCGGCATATGAGCAACCTGTGCAATCAATTTTCTTCTGCAAATCCTTGCCAGCCATTTCTGGAAAATGACCATCACCGCTCACCAAAGCGTCATGCATTGTTGCATAACCTATCGGCCAACTTTCCAGATCCGGGAACGAATTTCTCAACGTCCGCAAAATTCGCATACCCTCATAATCCAGATCCCCCCAAAACCAGCTCGGCATAAGGCTGTCCTGATAGAACCAACTCTTAAATCTGTCTTTAGCTGCGCCAGAGTCATCCCCCTCATCGGAGAAATATAATGAACTCCGCGCACGCGTTCGCAGGCCCTTTGCGCTAGCCCGAAAGCCAGCGGCAAAAACCAAAGCCAACTCAGAAAATCGATTATCGTTCGATCTCCATGCCTGCTCAAATGTAGTTTGATTTTCAATGAAAAGAACACCTGTGTAGCCCTGACGCGGTAAAAATACTTGCAATTGGACTGGCATAGGCAAAAACGGACACTCTTCCAGTCCAAGGATAGTCGCGATCATTTCTTGCCGATCATCGAGTATCTTGGAAGATTTCCAGAACAATTTGGCGGAAACCTCTCGCAGCCACAACGGCTCTGCCGCCAACTCAAATATACCGTTCAATCGTTCGACCACTACATCTGCGGTTTCCCCTGGAATTTCAATGCAATATCTGCATACCGCCTGTTTTATATCGTCCGACACTTGCAAGTGCTGATACACCGCACTGCGCCACTGCTCGCTTACGCTGCGCCTTCGCTCCGAGCGGCCTGTGGCGTCACGCAATAGCTGAACATTCAAGTCAACCAAATAGGGTTCATCTCCGTAAGTCACCAGCGGAGATTTCGATTTGCGCGATTTCGGTCTAATCTTGAACCAGCCCCCCTTTACCAATTGCTCAAGATAGAACCAAAGATTCTCTCTATCCGTTTCCAGTGCTGCATCATAGAACGCAGGCCAGGTTTTTTTGTTCAAGTTGAAGTCACGGGCACTCGATTTCCCATTTCTCTCCTCTGCATCAAGGCGATCAACCAGTGCATTCAACAACTGTTGCATCGGTGGCAAAGTTAACCAGAGCGGCGCGCTCATGCGGATGCCTGCTCCGTGGCTTCAAAATTTATTTGCGCTTGCTCTCGTACTTCTGCGCGTCGCAATTCCCATAACTCACGCAACTTATCCGAGCGCAACTCACGTTCGTCCGACTCGGAGACGAAACCTACCTCGCCGTTGCCGTCTGCAACCGTACGACTAAAACTCCACTCCCGTGAAAACTCCGGCTTGATAGCGCCGGCATGCTTAGTTGGCATGGCGCAGATTATTTGCATACCAAGATTGTCTCGCAGGAACTTGAGGACATCGCGCGCACGTCCCTCATCCATCTTGGCGAACGACTCGTCGTTGACCAGCAAATGCAGGCTATTGCCTTTCTCAAATCGTTTGAGGCGATTGGTAACCACTGCTGCATGAATGATGTAGGCAGGAGTCTCCAACTGCCCCCCAGAACCCGTACCCCATTCAGACAAACGGACATGCGAGCCCGTATCTGATTCCTTATAAATTTCGTAGCGCCGATAGTTCCGGTAATCAGCCACGCGCTGCAATTCCTTGACGGCCTTCTCTTCATCGTCGGATAACAGCAACTGCACCAGTCGATCGCGCACCAGACAATTTTCAGCACTCAGGATCGGATCGACAAACAAATTCCCTGCCTCCTGTGTATCCGACATTTCTGACGTCGCACAGAAAAAGTCGTAATAGGCTTTAAATTCAGGTATCCATTCGGACCAATCGATACGGAATTTATCGGTGCCAAATTTCAATTTATTGAGTTCAATATTGAGTGTTTTCAGGGTGCGCACGCCGGTGTCGACGGCATTCCTGATCTCGTAGCAGAACTGCTTGGTGAAGACATCGTTGAACGAGGATTCGGCAGTGCGCAGCTGCTCCAGGTTCTTGATCAGGCCGATGTCCTTCTGCCGCGTCAGCTGGGCGCGGGCGCGTTCCTGCAGGGTCACCATCATGGCGTACAGCGGCGTGAAATCGCCGTCGCGCAGGTCCTCGCCCTGGGCGACGTCAAAGCGTTCGTCGATGCGGGCGTGGGCGTGGTACTCGCCCAGCGCATTGCGGGCATCGCCGTACAGCTGCCAGCTGAGCGCCGTCTGCTTGCCGACATTGTTCGCTGCCTGTGTCTGCGAATAGCTGCCGTCGTTGACCCAGCCGGCCACTTCGTCGGTCACGGCAGTGAAAGACAGGCTGCCATTGACGATGCACAGCTCGCGCAGGCGTTCGGTGTCGGCGTCGACCCGGGTCTGCTTGCCGCCAAGGCCGACATTCAGGCGGGTAATCGACGCCTGATGTCCCTGGATGGCTTTTTCGTGGCCGCCGATATTCTTGCTGCATGCGGTCTTGCGCGCTTCGAGCGCGGCGATTTCGAGACCCAGCGCCTGCGCTTCGTCTTCCAGCTTGCTGACTTGGGTCAGGTCGAGCCGGCTCATGTCCTGGCGCGCGGCATCCAGCTGCCGCACCAGGTTTTCCAATTCGTCGATGGCGGCGAACGAAGGACATTGCAACTGCCCCATCAGCGCCAGCGCGCCTTGCAGCTCGCGCAGCTGGGCGCGGATCTGGGTCAGTTCCTGCTCGGCCTGCGCATGCTCCTGCTCGGCGCGCTGCTTGGCGAGGCGCTTGGCTTCCTGGCCGAACACCAGCATGTCAGTGTCGGTGGTGAACATGGTGCGCGAACCGCTGCCCTTGCCATCCTTGGTCAGGCCGCGCGAAGTGTGGCGCAGCGCTTCGGTATCGGCCACCTTGACCACCTGGCCGAACTGGTCGTGCAGGTAGGCGTGGGCGATCGGATGCTCGGTGCTGAGTTCGTGGATGATCGAATCGCTCGGCGTTCTTTCGATTTTCAGGTTCTTCAGGCAGAAGCTGCCTTGGATCACGTTGGCGCGCAATTTTTTCTGGCGCACGAAGTCGATCGCCTTGCCTTCCCAGGCCTGGTCCACCACCAGGTTGAAACGGGCGCCGCCGAGATAGCCTTCAATCGCCGCCTGCCATTCGGCCGAGGCCGGTTCGACCAGGTCGCACAGCACCTGGGCGCGGGCGGCGCCGAGTTCGGCGCGGAATTCCTTCAACGCGTGGCGGATATGCGCAGGATAATCGGCGCCGCCTTCGGCCAGGTTGGCCTTGCGCGAAGCGGCGTCTTTTTCACGGCGCAAAGCTTCGTGTTCGCTGGCGCGCAACTGCGCGATCTGCGTGTGCAGGGCCGAGACAAAGCTCTTTTCAGTGCCGGCCAGCGCGCCGTGCAATTTCACCAGCGCGGCGTCGACGCCTTCAAAGCCGCTGACCAGCATCAGCGATTTCAGCACGTCAACCTGCTCGGCCTTGGCCAGTTCGCCGATGCTGCGCAGATGCGTGGATATCTCCAGCGTACCCGCAGCCGCCAGCGCCAGCACCACTTGGCGGGCGGCGTCGGCAATTTCCTTTTGCTCCGGTGGGATCTGCATGCCGGCGACGTTGCGCGCAGCGCTATCGAGCTGCTGCGCCGTCTGCGCGTTATGCAGCAGCGCATTGAAGACCGCCTTGATCTTGCCGTCGCATTGTTCGATCTGGTTCTGGATGCGGGTCTTCTGCTCGGCGGCGGGGATTCCCATCATCTGCGCATGGATCTGCGTCAGGCTGCGATTCTTGGCGTTGCGGTCCTGCTCCAGCTTGTCGGCGCTCTCGGTTTCGTCATCGATCAATGCTTGCAAACCCTCGATCGCAGACGTTGCTGCTTCCAGCTGGCGCTGGTCTTCGCGCAAGGCCAGCGACGACGCCAGCAGCTGCGACTGGCTGGCGGCCTGGTGCGCGCGCGCGGTGTCGCCGACAGCCTTGCCCAGCAGTTCCAGGCGCTTGACGTTGTCGCTCAGGCGCTCACCCTCCTTGCGCAGCTCGTTGACCTGGCGCATCAGCTTGCTGATCTGGCCTATGCGCTGTCCCAGCTGGGTAGTGTCGAGTTCCAGGATCTGGTGCTTGACCAGGTCGTCAACGCTGCCGATAGGCTTGTGCGCGATCGACTGGCTCCAGGCGCGCGCCGCGCTTTCGGCTTCGGCGAAGGAGACGGTTTTCTGGCCGCGGAAGCGGCCGTACAGCTGGCACAGGTATTCGCGCTTGCTGTCGCGGAAGTTGGTGACGCCGTGGTATTTGCCCGACAGATGACGTTCGATCTTTTCCACCGCCACCACCGCCATGCCGCCATCGATCTCGGTCGAAGTCAGGTCGCCCAGCTGCAGGGCGACGCCATCGATGATCAGCAGCGCCAGCCGTTCCGACACCGCCTGGCGCCGCTCGCCGGCGCCGTCGACGCGTGCCGAAGCGGCCACCAGGGCGGTGAACTCGCGGCCCTCCTCGCCTTCGCTCGGCTTGAACACCGCGGCGACATAGCCGTGCGCGCCGTTAGGTCGGGCGAACAGGTTATCCTCGGCGCCGACCACGTAGGACCACAGGCTGCGCTTGGTCTTGCCGTTGCGCGCACCCTGGGTGGTCTCGTCCTGTCCCGGGTTGTAGCTGAAGATATTCTGGTAGACCGCGGTCATCACGGTTTGCAGGGCATCCAGCATGGTCGATTTGCCGGAACCGGTCGGACCGGTCAGCAAGGTCATGTTGCCCATCGGGTATTCCTGCGAGCGCAGCGCTCCCCAGTTCACCAGGATCAGTTTGTCCAGCTTCATTCGATGTTTCCTTCAATGCTTTCTTCTTGCTCTTCCATCACTGCTGGCACGCTGGCCTGTTCATCGTCGCTCGCAGCACCGAGCGGCAGCGGTTCGGATTCCAGCGCTGCTTCCAGCATGTCGTCGCTGATGATGCCGAGGATGGTCGGCCGGATCGCCAGCAGCGCGTCTTCGTCATCCATCGAGAAATTGGCGGCCAGGCGGATCAGGCGATGGCGCTTCAGATCGTTGAGCAAACGCTGGCGTTCGACATTGGTGGGCGGCAGCGCCCGTTTCAATTGCGTCTGCAGGGTCGCCGACAGTTCTTCGAAGCGGGTCAGTACTTCGCCCGCATCGGTGAGGCGGTTGCCGCCCTCCGACAAGCCTTGCTGGTACTGGAAGCGCAGCGCCAGCGCGGCGGCGACGAAATCCGGCGACAGCCGAGCGCGCAATCCTGGCACCGGCTCCAGGCCGTCTTCCGGCATGCCTGGCACTTCGGCGCCGGGCGCATACAGGCGGAAAAACTCGCCCTTCAGATTGTGTTCAAGACGGAAACCGGCGAGCTGGAAATAATCGTGCAGGCAGGCTTCGATGCGGCGCGCATCGTCGTACAGGCGCTGCTCGACGCCGTCTTCTTCACGGATCACGATGCCGGCGGCAAACAGGCGGCCGACGATTTCGCGGAAACGTTCCAGCGGCAGGTTGTGCAGCGCCAGCTGCTCTTGCAATGCTTCAATCAGGGTCATGTTTCATCTCGATCTGGTAATCGTCGCCGGCATAAAACTCGTTCCAGAGCTTGCTCGGCAATTTCTGCACGGTGAGCCGTTCATCGCGCGCACCGCGCACGGCTTCCACGATTTGCATGTTGTTGAGGACGTCGGTGGTGGTCGCCGCCGGCAGGGTCGACAGGCGGATCGGGCGGTCGCGCAGGCGCAGTTCGGCGCGGATGCGGTGCACGATATCGTCGTTGGAGAGGGCAAAGGCATCGGCTTCGGCGCGGTACATGGCGGCCGCCAGGCGGGCGTCGCGCGTCACCTTGGGCTGCGCGGTGACGGTCAGCGCCTTGCGCCGCTGCGAGGCGCTGCGCAGTTTGAAGGACGCCGGATCCAGCAAGCGGATTTCGGCAGGAGCAATTGCCGCGCCCAGCCGTTCCAGCAAGGCGTCCTGAGCATTGCCAGCGCCGCTCAGCTTGGCGATCTTGCCGATGGCCACGCTGTAGGCCTGGCGGGTGTGGCCGCCGCGCAGCATCAGGGCTTGCTGCACGATGCTGGCGGCGCGCTGCATGTAGACGCTCATCGCCTTGATCAGCTCCGGATGCTTGGTGGTGCAAGCGGCTTCCACCATTTCTTCGATGCGGTCCAGCATCCAGTCCAGCGTCGACGGTCCCTGCCGTTCCTGGCTGGCCCAGCGCGCGATATCGTTGAGCTGCTCTTCCAGCGCCCGCGCCTTATCGTGTTCCAGGCTGTGCAGGCGCGCAATCACGTCGCGGATGGCCTGGCGGTGGCGCTCGATGCTGTCGGCGGTCAGCTGCTTCTTGAATTCCTTTTCGAAACGGTCGAGGAATTCCATGAAACCGTCCCATGGCGTTTGCGATGCCTCCAGCATCAGGCGCCGCACCAGTTCCTGGAAGTAGTCGACGCCCTCGGATAAATCGCTGATGACTTTTTCGGCATAGTCGTAGGCATCGATCAGATCGTAGGCATCGACATTGCGCAGCGCCGCGTTGAGCGCATTGCGGCAGCTGCGCACATTGCGCTGGCGGGTGCGGGCGCTGCGCCGATCTATGGCCCAGAAGGCCTCGGCAAACAGCTTGCCGGCGCGGGTGAAGCGATAGGCGGTGACTAGGCCGGCGCGGTCGCCGAAGGTTTCCAGCCAGCCGTCCCTGAGCAAGGTGCGCAGCAGCGCGCTGCTGCTCTGCTGGTCGTCGGCGCCGGCCGGGATCAGATCGTCGTCGGCCAGTTCGGCGGTGGCCTCATCCAGCTGCGGCAGGATCTGGCGCGCTTGCTGCACCACCGGCAGCAGCAGGTCGCGCAAGCCGTCGCGCGTCAGGTTCTGGCCGTAGTCGGCGCTTGGCCCGTGCAGCCGCTCGTACAGCGCGCGCACGCAGGCCACCACCACGCCGCGGTGCTTGCCGGCCAGGGGCCTGAAGAAATTTAGTCGATCTGGTTCAAAAAACAATCGGATTGCCTGCAAAAGTTGCAAAAAAACGAATATATCGCGATATTGGCGCTGGCCGCTGTAGACGGCGCGCCGGCCAATTTGCCTAACTCGCCATTGTAAAGGCTCAAGCCTGCCAGCAGGTAGCTTAGACAGTAGACAGGACGCCAAGGTATCCGTAACATCCATTTCCACAATGCAACCTGAGATTGCCATGCAAAACCTGCCCGCCGCCCCTGCCAACGTCATCGATGAAGCCGGCCAGCCGCGCATGGGCCGCTATGCCGGCCGCACCGGCGCCATCGACTGGTCGATGCTGGCCGCGCCCTTTGCCCGCAACGGCCTGTGGCGGCGCTTCCACCACAAGCGCTGGCAATACGTGGCGTTGTCGACCCCGCAGCTGTTCTGCGGCATCGCGATTGTCGACGTCGGCTGGACCAATACCGCCTTCGCCTACGTCTTCGACCGCCTGCAAGGCAAGCAGATCGCCGGCTTTTCGCAGGACGGCATACCCGGCCTGAGCGCCCGGGTCAGCGAGCGGCCGGACGGCGCCAGCCGCTTCAACTGCTTCGGCCACCGCGTCAGCTATCAGCCGCCGCCCGCCGCGCATGGCGGCAAGCATCGCCTGAGCCTGCACAGCGCGCAATTTTGCATCGAAGCCGAATTCGACGACAGCCGCGCCGCGCCGCTGCTGCTGGCGGTAGGGCCGATCGTCAACGGTTCGGTGCATGCGACCCAGAAATCGCCCGGCATGCCGCTCAGCGGCGAGGTGCGCGTAGGCGGACAGCGTTTCGATCTGCAGGATGGCATCGCCAGTTTCGACTATTCCAACGGCTTGCTGGCGCGCGATACCGAATGGCGCTGGGCGTCGGCCCACGGCCTGGATATCGGCTTCAACCTGCAGGCAGGCTATTTCGGCCAGCAGGAAAACGTGCTGTGGCTGGACGGCCGGCTGCATGCGCTCGGCCAAGCGCGTTTCGAGTACGATGCGGCGACGCCGCTGGCGCCCTGGCATATCTATACCGACGATGGCTTGCTCGACCTGCAATTCATGCCGGAGGGCGCGCGCAGTGAAAACAAGAACCTGCTGATCGCCGCCACCCGCTATATCCAGCCGATCGGCAGTTTCAGCGGCTGGGTCAAGCCGGAACCCGATGCCGCGCCGCGCCCGGTGGCACACCTGGTGGGCGTGACCGAGGAACACTTCTCGCGCTGGTAACATTGCCTTTAACCAACTTAAGCGCCTGGCGATTTGCAAATTTCCAACAGCTGCGGCATTTCCGCTGCATAGCCCATACGTTTGGTATACCATTGCCGGCCAATTTTGTGTACGAGGTACGGCGATGTCAAATGCTTGTGGTGTGGATTTCGGCACGTCTAATTCCACGGTCGGCTGGAGCCGGCCCGGACACAAGGCCTTGCTGCCGCTGGAAGACGGCAAGGTCACCCTGCCTTCGGTGGTTTTCTTCAATGCGGAAGACGACGCCTTCAGTTTCGGCCGCGCCGCGCTGGGCGCCTACCTGACCGGTTACGAAGGGCGCCTGATGCGCTCCCTCAAGAGCCTGCTCGGCTCCAGCCTGATCGATGCCCAGACCGAAGTCGGCGGCCGCGCGCTGCCGTTCCGCGCCTTGCTGACCCATTTCATCGCTGAACTGAAACAACGTGCGGAAAGCGCCGCCGACAGGGAATTCCAGAGCGTGGTGCTGGGCCGTCCGGTATTCTTCGTCGACGACAACCCGACGGCGGACCAGCGCGCGCAAGACACGCTGGCGGAAATCGCCCGTTCGGTCGGCTTCCAGCATATCGATTTCCAATACGAGCCGATCGCCGCCGCCTTCGACTATGAATCCACCATCCAGCGCGAAGAACTGGTGCTGATCGCCGACATCGGCGGCGGCACCTCGGACTTTTCGCTGGTGCGCCTGTCGCCGCAGCGCGCCGCCAACAGTGAGCGGCGCGACGATATCCTGGCCACCGGCGGCGTCCATATCGGCGGCACCGATTTCGATAAATACCTGAGCCTGTCGAGCGTGATGCCGATGCTGGGGCTGGGCAGCCGCCTGCAAAACAATAGCGAAGTGCCGTCCAGCTATTACTTCAACCTGGCGACCTGGCACACCATCAACCAGATCTATACCCGCAAGGCCTGGCTGCAGCTGAAGGACGTGCATCGCGAAACCGTCGAGCGCGAGAAGTTCGGCCGCCTGCTCGACCTGGTCGAACAGCGCGCCGGCCACTGGCTGGCGTTGCAGGTGGAACAGGGCAAGATCGGCCTGTCCGATGCCGAGACGGTGCAGCTCAGCCTGGACCGCATCGCCCCCGGCCAGGCCCTGAACCTGACGCGCGAACAGTTCAACGCCAGCATCACCCATCTGGTCGCCAGCGTCGAGGACACCGTCACCAACCTGCTGCGCGATGCCGGCGTGACGCCAGCCCAGGTCGATACGGTGTTCTTCACCGGCGGCTCCAGCGGCGTGCAGCTGCTGCGCCACAAGATCGCGGCCCTGGTGCCGTCGGCAAAAGCCGTGGAAGGCGATCTGTTCGGCAGCATCGGCGCCGGCCTGGCGCTGGATGCAGTGCGCAAGTTCGGCTGAGCGGCCTCTTTATTCGCGCCCCGGATCGGCTCTGCGTTCATCCGGCGCATGCCGCTTGGCCTGGCCCAGGCGCTGCGCATGATAAATGCCGCTGTGGCCGGAAAACAGATAGCTGACCACGCAGGCGATCCCCGCCAGCACGCCGATTTCCGGTCCGAACAGTTCGATCGCCATGACGGTCGAGGCGATCGGCGTATTGGCCGCTCCCGCAAACACCGCCACAAACCCCAGCCCGGCCAGCAGCGGAACCGGCATAGCCAAGATCTGCGCCAGCGCATTGCCCAGCGTAGCGCCGATATAGAACAGCGGCGTCACCTCGCCGCCCTTGAAGCCGGACGCCAGCGTCACCACCGTGAACAGGATCTTGCCGCCAAAGTCGTATAGCGGCAGCGGCTTCTCGAACGCCTCGACGATCGTCGGAATTCCCAGTCCCAAATACTTGTCTGTGGCCGGCAACATCGCCAGCAACAACACCGCAACACCGCCGGCAAACGGCCGCAAGGGCGCAAACTTGATCAGACGCTTGAACAGGCGCGACAAGCCATGCGTCGCCTGCGCGAACAGCATGCCGACCAGGCCGAACACGATCCCCGCCAGCAGCGTGGCGGAGAAGATGCCGAGGCCGAAATGCGGCACAAAGGGAATCGCATAGTGGGTGTGGTGCACGCCCAGCAAGGCCGGGATCTGGTCGCTGATGATGGCGGCGATGAAGCAGGGCAGGATGGCGTCGTAGCGCAGGCGGCCGATGGCCAGCACTTCCAGGCCGAAGATGGCGCCGGCCAACGGCGTCCCGAATACCGAGGCAAAGCCGGCGCTGATGCCGGCCATCAGCAGGATACGCCGTTCCTCCGGTCCGAGGCGCGCAATGCGGGTCAGCACATCGGCCAGGGCGCCGCCCATCTGCACCGCGGTGCCCTCGCGGCCGGCGGAGCCGCCGAACAGGTGGGTCGTCACGGTGCCCAGGAAAATCAGCGGCGCCATGCGTTTCGGCACGATGCGCTTGGGGTCGTGGATTTCATCGATCAGCAGGTTGTTGCCGCCCTCCACCGACTTACCGAGGAAGTGATAGACCAGGCCCACGGCAAAGCCGGCCAGCGGCAGCAGCCACAGCAGCCAGCGATGGGCGTTGCGGGTATCGGTAGCCCATTCCAGCGACAGCAGCAGCAGCGCCGACGCCAGGCCGGCCAGCGCGCCCACCAAGGATGCCAGGATCAGCCAGCGCGCGAGATACGCCAGCATCAGCAGCTGTTCGGGATATTTTGTTTTTTTCATCATCAGGAGAAACAGAAGATTTGAAGAACTCAAACCTGAATGGCAGGGCAAGGTCAATCAAAACGCGTGCGCCTGCAAATCCCATCCAGGAACTTGCAGGCATCATCAGCTGCATTGGCAGCGGTTCGGGGAGGCATGCCATCTCCTACTGCTGCGCCATTGTGCCGGACCATGCGGTCCGGCGCAACCGGGATTCATCGGCGAGACGCAGCGGCGTTCAGGCCGGATCGAAAGTCCTCAGCCTGGCCAGCGCATCCAGCCACCAGGCCAGCGCCGGGCCGGCCTGGCGATCCGGCCGGTACACGCATTGCATCGGCAGCGCCGCGCCCTCGGGCGGATGAGCCGCCGTGACGATGGTCACCAGCCGGCCGCTGGCCAGGTCGTCGGCGATGACATGGCGCGGCATATAGCCCCAGCCCATGCCGGCGCGCAGCAAGGCGTGCTTGGTGCCGAGATCGCTCATGCGCCAGGCCAGCGAAGAATGCACCGAGAAATCCTGGTTGGCGGTGAGCGCGCTGCGGTCGCTCAGCACCAGCTGAACCTGCCGCTCCAGCACATGGCCGGGAATGCGGCCCTTGATCTGCGCCAGCGCATGGGCCGGCGACACCACGCCGACCAGCAGCACGCTCGGCAAGCTGACGTGCAGCAGATGGGGCGGCACGATCGGCAAGGTGCCGAGCACGCCCAGCATCGCCTCGCCGTCGATCACGCGCTCGGCGACGGCGCCCAGCGCTTCAATCTCCAGGCGCACCGTGACGCCGGGAAAAGCCGCGCGAAAATCCGCCAGCAAGGCTACCAGCGCCGTGGTCGGGAAAAAGACGTCGAACGCCAGGGTAATCTCCAGCTCCTGCCCTTGCGAATAGGCAGCCGCGCGCGCTTGCATGGCGTCGACCTGGCCCAGTACCTGGCGCGCATCGCGCAACAGTTCGATGCCGGCGGCAGTCAGCTGCGGCCGGTAGCTGGCGCGGTCGAACAAGGGCACGCCGAGCTGGTTTTCCAGCGTGCCGATGGCGTAGCTGACCGCCGACTGCGCCCGGCCCAGGGCGCGCGCCGCCGCCAGGAAGCTGCCGCTGTCGGCGACCTGGGCGAATACCCGCAGTTGATCCAGCGACAGTCTCTCGATATTCATGGCGTCCAACACTATCTGATAATTAGATATAGATTATCGCAAGATAAGCAATATCTTGCAGAACTCAAGAGGATTAAGATGGTTTCGTTCGCTGCAATCAGTAGCCGATAACCGGTGGCGCCAGCAAACGCTTGCTTACCTCGGTCTCATAACCCAGTTTTACATCTACTTATAGATTGGACACATCATGCAAACTTCGCCAACCCTGTACCGCATCGGCCGCGTCCTGCTGGCTTCGCTGTTTTTGATTTCCGGGATCCTGAAGATCACCGCCTTTTCCGGCGTGGCCGGCTACATGGCCAGCCTCGGCGTGCCGCTGGCGACCTTCGCCGTCGCCGCCACCATCGTGGTCGAAGTCGGCGGCGGCCTGGCCATCATGGCCGGCTGGAACGTGCGGCCGGTCGCCATCATCGTGGCGCTGTTCACTGTGGCGGCAACCCTGACCGCGCACCGCTTCTGGGAAGCCGATCCGGCCAATGTGCAAAACCAGATGAACAATTTCCTGAAAAACATCTCGATCATCGGCGCGCTGCTGATGCTGGCTGCAACGGATGACGGCAAGTCGAAAAAATAAGCTGCAGATCAATCATCAAGGAACGGAGCACATCATGAAATTCAATCGCCAACTCGAACGCCTGGTCACCGGCATCAACACCCAGGATGGCGCGGGTGTCAGCCTGGTGCGGGTCTTGACCAATGACCTGCAGCGCCGGCTGGATCCGTTCCTGATGCTGGACAATTTCCACTCGGACAAGCCGGAAGACTACCTGGCCGGCTTTCCCGACCACCCGCACCGCGGCTTTGAAACCGTCACCTACATGCTGGCCGGCCGCATGCGCCATCGCGACAATGCCGGCAACGAAGGTTTGCTGCGGCCCGGCGGCGTACAGTGGATGACCGCCGGCAGCGGACTGGTGCATTCGGAACTGCCGGAACAGGAAGACGGCCTGATGAGCGGCTTCCAGCTGTGGCTCAACCTGGCCTCGGGCGACAAGATGATCGCGCCCAGCTATCGCGACCTCCAGGCGGAGCAGATTCCGCAGGTATCGCCGCAGCCCGGCGTCAAGGTGAAGGTGATTGCCGGCGAAGCTTTCGGCACCGCCGGCGCAGTGCAAAGACCGCATACCGAGCCGCTCTACCTGGACGTGCAGCTGGAAGCAGGCCAGCAGCTGGATCTGCCGATCCCGGCCAGCCACAATGCCTTCCTGTATGTATACGAAGGCGGACTGCGCATCGGCGAAGACAGCCGCAGCGCGCCGGCAGGCCGCATGGCGATCCTGAGCAATGCCGCCGACGCCGCCGGCGTCAGCCTGCAGGCAGAAAGCAACAGCCGTTTCCTGCTGATCGCCGGGCGGCCGCTGAATGAGCCGATTGCGCAGTGGGGGCCGTTCGTGATGAATACCCGCGAGCAGGTGGAGCAGGCGATCCAGGATTTTCGGGATGGCCGCATGTAAAGCTTGGAAGGTTTGTGCAAGACAGCAAGGCGAGCATAACGCCCGCCTCTTTTTTACCTAAGGCCTGACGATGCTGTCATACCTGCCGGCGACCTGCTCCAGCAGCGCGCGCAGCTCGGGTTCGGGATGCCAGTTGCCATTGGCCATGACGCCCAGCGGAGTGCGCAGCGTAGCAAGATCGTCCAGCGGATTTTTTGCCGACAAAATCAAGTCAGCGCGGCTGCCCACCTTGATCGTGCCGAACGGCTCGGCGCCGGGTACCGAACGCTGGATGAATTCGCCGGCCGTACGCGTCGCCGCGGACAACACCTGATAACGGCTGAGGCCTGCTTCTTCAAGGGCTTGCAGGTCATCGTGCAATGAAAAGCCAGGCGCCAGGCCTGGAATGGTCGGCGCATCGGTGCCGACAATCAGGGCGACATCGGCTTCCGACATCTTCTTGATGAAGCGCTTCAGGAACTCAACCCTGCCGTCCAGATTGCCCTGGCGCTGGCTATAACCTTCTTCGCGCCAGGCAAGGCGCCGGCCAGGCTCCAGGTAACGCGTTTCCGGCATGTGCAGATAACGCTCCAGCACGGCCGGCTTGCCCCATTGGCGGGCAATGGTGGCATAAGTATTCAGGTCGGCGGTCACAAAAGCGTGGTTGCGCTTGACGAAGGCGATCGCTGCCGGAATTTCATCAAGGCTGGGAACGCTGTCGGCCTGGTCGGGATGGGAGAAGGTGGTGTAGAAAAATTCTTCTGAATGGGCCACCATGAGCTGGCCGGCGTCAAGCTGCCGCTCCAGGCCGACCTGGGTCACGCCGTGGCCGACGACAGCCATGTGCTGGCTGCGGGCCTCATCCATGAGCGCCTCGAAACTGTCCGGCGACAGATTGTTGTAGACCTTGATGAAGTCATAGCCGTTGGTCTTCGCCAGGCCGACGATGGCGCGCGCCTGCTCCGGCGTCGCCACCACGAAGTGGCCGTAGAGCGGTGAACCGTCGATCAGGAAGCCTGCATACACATGCGGCCCCGCGACCTTGCCGCGGTTGATCTTGGGCCGCAACTGGGCGTTGAAGGCATTCGAGGCTTCTCCCATGTTCAGCACGCTGGTGACGCCGTTGGCCAGGTAAACCTTCATGTCGCCGCTGCTGTCCGAATGCACATGCATGTCGGCCAGTCCGGGCGACAGAAAGCTGGTGCCGTGGCCATCGACGATGCGTGCTTCCGTTGGAACCGGCACGCTAGCGCCAATCGCGACAATTTTACCGTGCGCCACCAGCACATTCTGATTGCGCACGACGCGGTCGCTATCCATCGGCAACAGGTTAACCCCGACGAAGACGGTAGCAAGATTGGATTCCGACGGCTGTACCTGGGCGAAGGCGGCAGCACAGAAGAACGGCGCAGCCGCCGCGATCAAAGCGAGTATTTTCAATTGCGGTCTCCGCTGAAATTATTATTTGATTGCCTGTTTGCGATAAAAAGCCAGGAAACAGAACTTACTTGCTTTCCATCGACAACGCCAGCGTCTCCTTGATCTCCTCCATCACCACATAGCTCTTGGACTGCGCCGCCCCCGGCAGCTGCAGCAGCATGTCGCCCAGCAGCTTGCGGTACTCCGCCATTTCCCGGATGCGGGCCTTGATCAGGTAATCGAAATCGCCGGACACCAGATGGCATTCCAGCACTTCCGGAATGCGCAGCACTTCGCGGCGGAACTGCTCGAAGGCGTTGGCCGATTTCTGGTTCAGCGTAATCTCGACAAACACCAGCAGCTTGGCGCCGACCGCGGCCGGGTTGATGCGCGCGTAATAGCCGTCGATGACGCCGTCGCGCTCCATGCGCTTGACCCGTTCGATGCAGGGCGTGATCGACAGCCCGACCTGCTCGCCCAAGTCCTTCATCGACATGCGGCCGTCCTGCTGCAGCAGGCGCAGGATGTGGCGGTCCAGCTTGTCGAGGGCGCGGTTGGATTCCTTGTAGATTCTCATGACGGTTTTTCTTGAATTTTTAGTACCAATTACTGAATTTGTCAATTTATACAGTAACAAATGCTGGGAAATTGCTAATAGCATAGCGCTTATTACTGCAAATCAAAAACAATTCAACACCACGCATTCCGTATCGTCGGCGCACCGGATTTCCAGCGCGCAGTAAGATACGCACAGGCGTTACGGAGATTCAAGATGCGAGTACTTATCCTTGGCAGCGGCGTGGTAGGCGTCACCAGTGCTTATTACCTGGCGCGCGCCGGGCATGAAGTGACCGTGATCGACCGCTTGCCGGGACCGGCACAGGAAACCAGCTTCGCCAACGCCGGCCAGATCTCGCCCGGCTATGCCTCGCCGTGGGCCGCGCCCGGCATCCCGCTGAAGGCCCTGAAGTGGATGCTGCAGGAACATGCGCCGCTCTCCATCACTCCCGACGGCACCCTGTTCCAGCTGCGCTGGATGTGGCAGATGCTGCGCAACTGCAGCTCGGCCCGCTACGCCGTGAACAAGGAGCGCATGGTGCGCCTGGCGGAATACAGCCGCGACTGCTTCAAGGTCTTGCGCGCCGATACCAACATCGCCTATGAAGGCCGGCAGCTCGGCACCATGCAGGTGTTCCGCAGCCAGCAGCAGCTGGACGACGCCGCCAAGGATATCGAAGTATTGAAAGAAACCGGCGTGCCGTTCGAACTGCTGACGCCGGACCAGCTGGCGCAGGCCGAACCGGCGCTGGAAGCGGTCAAGCACAAGCTGAGCGGCGCCTTGCGCCTGCCCAACGATGAAACCGGCGATTGCCAGATGTTCACCACCAAGCTGGCGCAGATGGCCGAGGACCTGGGCGTGCGCTTCCGCTACAACGTGCAGATCGATGCGCTGACCTTGTCCAACGGCGAAATCGCCGGCGTCCAGTGCGGCTCCGAGCACCTGCAGGCGGACAGCTATGTGGTGGCGCTGGGCGCCTACTCCACCGGCTTCCTCGGTTCGCTGGTGGACATCCCTGTGTATCCGCTGAAAGGCTATTCGATCACGGTGCCGATTGTCGATGCCGAAGCGGCGCCGGTCTCCACCATTCTCGACGAAACCTACAAGATCGCCATCACCCGTTTCGACGACCGCATCCGGGTCGGCGGCATGGCCGAGATCGTCGGCTTCAACAAGACGCTCAAGCCGAAACGCCGCGCCACGCTGGAGATGGTGGTCAACGACCTGTTCCCGGGCGCCGGCAATACCGCCGCCGCCAGCTTCTGGACCGGCTTGCGGCCGATGACGCCGGACGGCACCCCGATCGTCGGCGCCACCCATATCCGCAACCTGTTCCTCAATACCGGCCACGGCACGCTAGGCTGGACCATGTCCTGCGGCTCGGCGCAGCTGCTGTCGGACCTGATTTCCGGCAAGCGGCCGGCGATCGCTGCGGATGACCTGGCAGTCGGCCGCTACAGCAAGGACTTCGGGCAAGCGGTGCATCCTGCCTATGCCTGAAACGCCTGCGGCCGGCGTGCAGCAAATGTGAAATGTGATCCCCCCTGTTTTTGAGCGAAACCCGATGAACCCACAAGCAGCACACGCCGGCGCAATCCTCACAGTCAACCTGGATGCGGTACGCAGCAACTACCGCCTGCTCAGGCAGCAGGCCGGCAAGGCCGCCTGCGCCGCCGCCGTCAAGGCCAATGCCTACGGCCTCGGCGCCGACAAAGTGGGGCCGGCGCTGGCGGCGGAAGGCTGCCGCCACTTCTTCGTGGCGCATCTGGATGAAGGCATCGCACTGCGTCCGCACCTGCCCGCCACCGCCGAGATTTTCGTCCTGCATGGCGCGCCGCCCGGCACCGAGCGCGAACTGATCGCCCACGGCCTGACGCCGGTGCTCAACAGCCTGCAGCAGATCGCAGCCTGGCATGCGCTGGCGCAAACCCTGCAGCGGCCGCTGCCGGCCATTTTCCAGGTCGATACCGGCATGTCGCGCATGGGCTTGCCGGCCGCCGAAGCGGAAGCCTGGCTGGCCAATCCGGCCTTCATGAAAAGCATCCCGCCGCTGTTCCTGATGAGCCACCTGGCCTGCGCCGAACATCAGGGCCATGAAATGAACGCCAGCCAGCTGGCGCGCTTCAAGACCTGGCGCCAGCGCCTGCTGCAGGTCGCCGCCAGCCTGGCCAATTCTTCCGGCATCTTTCTCGGCCCCGACTATCAGTTCGACCTGGTGCGTCCTGGCGCGGCGCTGTACGGCATCGCGCCGGTGGCCGGCGCCGCCAACCCTTTGCAGCCGGTCGTGGCGCTGCACGGCCGCATCATCCAGAGCCGCACCATCCAGCGCGGCGACCACGTCGGCTACGGCATCAGCTATAGCGCCACCGAAGAACGGCAAATCGCCACCGTCGGCGTCGGCTATGCCGACGGTTGGCTGCGCAGCATGAGCAACCGCGGCATCGCCTTCATCGACGGCCAGCCGGCGCCGATGGTGGGCACGGTCTCCATGGATTCGATCACCATCGATGTCACCGGCATCGCCGCCGAGCGCGTGCAGGCTGGCGCTACCGTGGAGCTGATCGGTCCGCATCGCGCGGTGGACGACGTGGCGCGGCTGGCCGGCAGCATCGGCTATGAAATACTGACCGACCTCGGGCGCCGCTATCACCGGGAATACATCGGCGGCTTGTAGGGCGGGCACCCGTGCTCACCCTACGTTTTCCCTCTCATGGCGCCAACGTCGTAGAATCAAGTACTTCTGCAACTCTCCCCGCCGCCGCCATGACTAAAACAGCGTTATCCGCACAGCTCGCCAGCTGGATCGACAGCCACTTCGATGAAGAAGTCGGGTTCCTGCAAAAGATCGTCCGCATCCCCACCGACACTCCGCCCGGCAACAACGCGCCGCACGCCGATGCGGTAGCTGAATTGATGACGGCCTGGGGCTGGCAGGCCGAGAAGCACCCGGTGCCGGCGGCCACGGTCAAGGATTACGGCATGGAGAGCATCACCAACCTGATCGTCCGCCGCAAATATGCAGGCGACGGTCCGACGCTGGCGCTGAACGCCCACGGCGACGTGGTGCCGCCGGGCGAAGGCTGGAGCAAGCAGCCGTATGGCGGCGAGATCGAAAACGGCCGCATCTACGGCCGCGCCACCACCGTGTCCAAGGGCGATTTCGCCACCTACATTTTTGCGGTGCGGGCGCTGGAAGCGCTGGGCGTGCCGCTCAAGGGCACGCTGGAACTGCACTTCACCTACGACGAAGAATTCGGCGGTCTGCTCGGCCCTGCCTGGCTGCTCGAAAACCGGTTGACCAAGCCGGACCTGGTGATCGGCCCCGGCTTCAGCTACAACGTCGTCACTGCCCATAACGCCTGCCTGCAATTTGAAGTCACGGTGCATGGCAAGGCTACCCACGGTTCGATGCCGGAAACCGGCCACGACGCCTTGCAGGCCGCCACCAAGGTGCTGCAGGCGATCTACGCCAAATTGCCCGAGCTGAAAAAAATCAGCTCGGCAATTCCCGGCATCACCCATCCCACCATGATCGTCGGCCGCATCGACGGCGGCACCAACACCAATGTAGTGCCGGGCAAAGTGGTGCTGAAGATGGATCGCCGTATGATTCCGGAAGAAGATCCGGTCGCGGTCGAAGCCGAGGTGCGGGCCATGATCGCAGCCGCGGTCGACGGCTTGCCCGGCATCCGCGTCGAGATCAAGCGCCTGCTGCTGGCGCGCGCATTGCGTCCCCTGCCGGGCCACGAAAAGCTGCTGGCCAGCGTGCAGGCGAATGCGCTGGCGGTGCTGGGCGAAGCGATCCCGGCCAATGGTTCTGCGCTCTACACCGACGCCAGGCTGTACGGCGAGCATGGCATTCCGGTCGTGCTGTACGGCGCCGGTCCCCGCACCCTGATGGAATCCAACGCCAAGCAAGCCGATGAAAACCTGGCGCTGGATGACTTGCGCAAGGCCACCAAGGTAATCGCCATGACGCTGCTGGATTTTCTGGCAGCGTAAAACGCTATTCGCGGGCGGCTGCGAAAAACAGCCGCCCGCGCCTTACGCCGGAGAGCGGCCGGCAGAAATCCCGAGCTTCCTGTAACATAAGCATTCGCTTGCGCGCATAAAGCATTTTTTCGCAACCGCCCGGCAGTTCCTGCCAGCGCATTCCACCCGCTTCAAATATTTAACCCGGCGCCGGCAACTGGCGCAACCCTAAGCATTCCATGACAAACACAACCGCAACTTCAGCACCGGAGAGATTGCTCCCGGGCTGGCTCTTATTGCTTGGCGCATTGACCGCCATCGGCTCGCTCTCCATCGACATGTATCTGCCGAGCTTCCCTACCATCGCGCAGCAGTTCGGGGTCGGCAGCAACCTGGTGCAGCTGACCTTGGCCGCTTTCCTGGTCGGGCTGGCGGTCGGCCAGATGTTCTACGGACCATTGAGCGACCGCTTCGGCCGCAAGCCGCCGCTGTATGTCGGCATGTCGCTGTACCTGCTGGGTTCGCTGGCTTGCATGGTGTCGCAGGACGTGACGGCGCTGATACTGTTCCGTTTCCTGCAAGGCCTGGGCGGCTGCGCCGGCATGGTGATCGGCCGCGCCGTGATCCGCGACCGTCTCGGCACCACCGGCGCCGCCAGGGCGTTCTCGCTGATGATGCTGGTGATGGGCCTGGCGCCTATCCTGGCGCCGCTGATCGGCGGCGCCGTGCTCAAGCTGTGGGGCTGGCGCGTGATTTTCGGCGGCCTGGCCGGCTTCGGCCTGTTCTGCCTGCTGGCGATCCACTACACTATGCAGGAAACGCTGGACCGCCACAAGGCCGAGCCGCTGCATCTGGGGCGCACCCTGAAGCAATACGGCCGGCTGCTGCTGGACCGCCAGTTCGTCGCCTATAGCCTGGTCGGCGGCCTGATCCAGGGCGGCATGTTTGCCTACATCACCGGTTCTTCCTTCGTGCTGATCGAACTGCACGGCATCAAGCCCGAACATTTCGGCTTCGTCTTCGGCACCAATGCCTTCGGCCTGATCGCCGCATCGCAGGTCAACGCCCGCCTGGTCGGCCGCTACTCGCTCGACACCATCCTCGGCCGCGCGCTGTGGATACCCGCCATGCTCAGCCTGAGCGTGGCGCTGCTGGTGGCCTGCGGCGTCAACAGCCTGCCGGTGCTGCTGATCGGCTTCTTCGGCTTCCTCGCCAGCTACGGCTTCATCAGCCCCAATGCATCCGCCATCGCCTTGTCGCAGCAGGGCAAGCAGGCCGGCGTGGCGTCGGCGCTGATGGGCACCCTGCAGTTCGCGCTCGGCATCACTTCCGGCATCAGCATGAGCCTGTGGCATGACGGCACGGCATTGCCGCTGATGGTGGTGATGGCGATCTGCGGCGTCGGCGGCTTGCTGTTGCACCGCTTCGTGGCGCGGCCGGAGCATCAGCGTCTGTTGCACGGAAAGCCCCATGCCTGAACAAGGCATCGCTGCATGAATCTCATCCGCAAAAAAAAAAGAGGCAACGGCCGTAATTGCGGCGTTGCCTCAAGCCGTGGAGATCCGGCAAGACCTGCACCTGCGGTTACACAGCGCTGATCCCGATGACGATCGCCGACTCCGGCGGCAGCGGCGGCAGCGGCAATCCGAAGTCGCGCAATGTAGCGCCGGACAGTATCAGCTGGCCATCCGTCAAGGCCTGCAAGAGTTCAGTCTGGCGCGTGTAGTGCGGCGCATGCGGCACGTCGAATGCACGCAGGCGATAGCTGCGGTCCGGGTCAAGGCCGGCAAGATGTAACGGCGCCATGTAGCGCGTGACGTCTTCGCAGCGCCGGTAAACGGCGCACAGGGCGGCGCTCTGATCGGCAGCGGTAACCTGCAGCCACGACAGGGCGCCATCCGCCCCGCCCTGCCGCAAGCTGCCGCCGTGCGCCAGGCCGCGCCACTCCTTGTACAGAGAAATCCAGTGGCAAAGCTCGGCCTTTTCAGCCGCATCCAGCGTCCTGACATCCAGTTCCAGCCCGAGATGGCCAAACATCGCGACCGCGGCGCGAAACGCCATGCCATGCCGCCGGCCCGTGGTGTGGGAAACCGCCGGCCCTATGTGCGCACCCATCACCTCGGGCGGGAAGAAGCGCAGGAAACCGCGCTGGATATCGATACGCGCCAGGGCGTCATTGCAGTCGCTGGTCCAGATCCGGTGCGTATGCGCCAGCAAGCCGTAGTCGGCGCGCCCGCCGCCGGACGCGCAGCTTTCGATCTCGACCGCCGGATGGGCGCGGCGCAGGTCGCCCAGCAAGCGGTAAAGCGCCTGCACCTGACGGTGATACGCGGCGCGGCCATGGTGCCCGGCGGCAGCCAGATCTCGGTTCATGTCCCATTTCAGATAGGCGATCGGATAAGTCCGCAGCAGGCCGTCAAGCTTGCCAAAAATATATTCCGTCACTTGCGCATTGGCGAAGTCAAGCACCAGCTGGTTGCGGCCCGTCACCAACGCGCGCCCCTCCAGCTGCAGCGCCCAATCCGGATGGGCGCGGAACAGGTCGCTGTCGGGATTGACCATTTCCGGCTCGACCCACAAACCGAACTGCATGCCGAGCTTGCGCACATGATCGATGAGCGGCTTCAACCCCTGCGGATATTTACGCGCATCCGGCCACCAGTCGCCAAGCCCGGCCCTGTCGCTGTCGCGGCGCTGGAACCAGCCGTCATCCAGCACGAAACGTTCGACGCCGACTTCAGCTCCGGCACTGGCCAACGCTTTCAGGCCATCCAGATCGTGATCGCAATACACGGCTTCCCAGGTATTCAGATGCACCGGCCTGGGCGCCATGCGCTGCCCCGGCCAGCTCAGCACGCGTTGCCGCACGAAACGGTGAAAGTTGGCGCTAAGGCCATTCAACCCCAGTGCGCTGAAAGAGAGATAGGCAGTCGGTGTCCGATAGCGCTCGCCCGGACCCAGCAACACCTCGCCCGCTGCCAGCCATTCCCCCATCTGCAGCTGGCGGCGGCCATCGTTAAGCGGTTCGATCAGCACGGTATGGTTGCCGCTCCAGCCCAGATGCGCGCCGAGCGTCCAGCCCGCATCGTCGGCCAATCCGCTGCCGACAATCACGCCGGGGAAGGCATCGTGAGAAGTGCGTCCGCGCCGGCTGTCGCGGCGCCAGGCAGCAATCCCGAGCGTCTCGCGCATTTCCTGGAACTCCAGCGTCCAGCGTCCGGAAAAGCCCAGCACCTGGTCGGCCTCCGGCGGCAGCGGCACACAGGCGGCAGCCAGCCAGTCAAGCCGGAACGGCGTGGCGCCGCGGTTTTCCAGTTCGCTCCAGATGCTGACAACGTCGCTGCCGGGATCCAAGGCGTAGCTGACGACAAGGCCAAGCTGCGCCGTCTGGTCGCTCAGGCCGAGCTGCAATGAATGCTGTCCTTGATCCACCTGATCGAGAACGAAACTCTGGGCCCAGTCAAGGTCGCCCATGCTGCCGGGCCGGCTCCCGGCCAGTGCCGGCTGATTGAACCAGCCGAAGCCATGCGTTGGCAGCACGCTCAAGGCTGGATCGTTATCCAGCAGTGTCGGCGGATGCGGCCGCGCGTTCGCCGCCGTCCACGCATCCGCGCCGACCTGGCGCCTTGATCCGAAGTGACGCCAGGCGGGAGCGGCGCCGGCCACCCGCTCCAGCACCATGCTCAGGTCGCGGCCAGTCAGGTGCATGTATTGTGATTCAGTCATTCTTGCTACCTTCGCCTATCCTTTGGTTGCGCCCATCGTCAAACCGGCGATGAAGTGCTTTTGCATGAGAAAAAAGACCAGTACCGGCGGCAGCGCCGCGATGATCGAGCCTGCCGAAACCAGATTCCATTGCGCGACCCACTGGCCGTTGAGGGACTTCAGTCCAGCCGTCACCGGCATGGCGTGGTCGCCTTGTATCAGTACCGTCGCCCAGAAATAATCGTTCCACACGAAGGTGAAAATCAGCACCGATACGGCGGCAATTGCCGGCCTTACCAACGGCAGCACGATTTTCCAGAAAACCTCGAATTCGGAAGCGCCTTCAATACGTGCGGCGTCAATCAGTTCGTAAGGCAGTTCCCGAATGAAATTGCGCATGAAGAAAGTGCAAAATCCGGCCTGGAAAGCGGTATGGAACAGCACCAGGCCGAGTATCGAGTCATACAAGCCCAGCCGCAGGCTCAGGTCGCGCACCGGCACCATCAGGATTTGAAACGGCACGAAATTACCGCCAACGAACAGAAAAAACACCAGCAGGTTCAGGCGGAAACGATAGATTCCCAGGGCGAATCCGGACAGGCAGCTCAGCGCAACCGCGCCGGCGACAACCGGTACCGTGATCAGGATGCTGTTGAAGATATAGCGGATCAGCGGCGTGTTGCTGAACACCGCCCGATAGTTCTCGGCTATCTGCCATTGGCTCGGCCATCCCCAGTAATTTCCCATATTGATATCCGCCGGGCCGCGCACCGAGGTCAACGCAACGGCGATCAGGGGCAGCAGCCAGAGCGCCAGCGCCAGCACCAGGCACACCCGGTACAGCCACTGCAGCGACTGCCTGCTTTGATCGATTGGTGTAGGAAACATCAGCTATGTTCCTTTTCCTGCTTGTATATCCGGACCAGCACCATGCTGATATAGACCAGCATGATCAGGAACAGCACCGTGGCGATAGCCGCGCCGTAGCCCATGCGATAACCGTATTCGCTCAGCGCCTCCTCATACATGTAATAGGCAAGGACGCGAGACGAGCCGTACGGGCCGCCCTGGGTCATGATGGAAACCATGTCGAAGCTGCGCAAGGCGCCGACGATCGTGACCACTACCGCAATGAAAGTGGCAGCCCGCAATTGCGGCAGGATCACCTTCACCAGCATCTGCCAGCCGTTGGCGCCTTCCAGCCGCGCCGCCTCGATCAGGTCGGCCCGCAGATTGTTGAGGCCGGTCAGATAGAGAATCATGCAGTAGGCAATTTGCGGATACAGGCCGGCCGCGACAATGCCGTAGGTGACCAGCCTGTCGTCCGACAGCACCGCGACCGGCGAGATGCCGAAGAAGTGCAGGACATGGAACAGCAAGCCGTTGCTGGGATCGTAGAACCAGCTGAACACCAGCCCGATTACCACCTGCGAAATGACAAACGGAAAGAAGAACAGTGCCTTGACCAGGCGGATTCCGAACACGGCCTGATTCAGAAACAGCGCCATCAGGAGGCCGGCAGGGATCGCCAGCAGGAAGCCGAACAGCCAGATCAGGTTGTTCCTTAACGAGAGCCAGAAATCCGGGTCGTCATAGAGTTCGGCATAGTTATGCAAGCCGATATAGCGGGCCGGGCTCAAGCCATCCCAGGCATACAGGCTGAGCGAGATGGTCTGGAAAATCGGCGCAATCACGTACAAGGCAAACAAGATCAGCGCCGGCGCGAGGAAAAGCCACGGCGCGATCATCCGCTGGTGGCGCTGCCAGAAAGATATCCCGGCTGCGGGTGTGGCTATCACCGCTGCAGGGTTTCTTTGCGTTGCTGTCAACATAAAAAATTTCCTAAGAACCGGTTCAAGAAAATACCTGGATCACGCTCGGACAAAGCTTGAGAGCTGTCAGCCGCCGCTCCGCAGGCTGCGAAGCGGCCGCCGCGGCAAGCCGGCGAAGTTCTTATTTGTAGACGCTTTGGCGCACCTGCTCGAGGCGTTCCAATATCTTCTGGCGAGACTCCGGTTTCAGCATGTAGTGCTGAAATCCGTCCATGCCGGCCTTGGCCATTTCCGCCGGCGCGTCGCGGTCGTAATACTGCGAAAGGTCGCTGGTATTCTTCAGCAGGTCGAAACCGGCTTTCAGATAAGGATCGGCCGGCTCGCTGGCTTTGACATTGACCGGCAACTCTTCCAGTATCTGGCTGACCCTGGTCTGCACGTCGGGACGCGACATGTACGTCAACAGGCGCCGCGCATCTGCCTTGTTCTTCGCCTGCGCGGGAATATGCACCGATTCGATCGGCGCTTCTTCCGCCAGCGCCAGGCCCGGCGTGATAGCTGGGAATTGCATGAAACCCAGGGTGCTTTCGGTCAGTCCGGCAGCTTTCATCGGGGCCACCGCGAAATTACCCATGAGGTACATGGCGGCCTCGCCTTTGACCATGGCCGGCACCGCCTCTTCCCAGGTATAGGAAGCGTGGTTCGGCAAGAAATAGCCAGGCTTGACCAGCTCGTCCCAGCGATCGAACACAGCGCTCACGCGCTTGTCGGTATAAGGCACCTTGCCGTTGGTGAGATCCATATGGAATTGATAGCCGTTGGTGCGCAAATCGAGATAGTCGAACCAGGCAGCCGTGGTCCAGGTCTGCTTGGTGCCGATGGCGAACGGCGTGACGCCGTTCTGCTTGAGCTTGGCGCTGGCAGCGAGCAGCTCCTTCCAGGTCTTGGGCGCGGCAATGTTCAGCTTCGCAAAAATGTCCTTGCGATAGTAGATGCCCCATTGGTAATACAGATAGGGGATGCCCCATTTCTTGCCGTTGATGGTCATCGCCGCAACAGCTGGCTTGAGCGCTTCGTCCAGGCCTTGCCTGGTCCACAGGTCAGAGACGTCTTCGAACAGGCCGGCATCGACGAAAGGCGCCATGCGATGCCCCGGATACCAGTTGACCACATCCGGCGGATTGGCTGTGAGGAAGTTGCGGATCGAGGTTTTGTAGCCCTCATGATCGAAGGTGTTGAGTTTCACCTCGACATCCGAGTTTTCAGCTTTGAAGCCTTTGATGATGGCATCCAGCGCGGCCTTGGCGGCAGGATCGGATGCATCGGAATTGATGACCAGCGTGCCCGCGTTCGCGGACAAGGCAATCGCCGAAAACAGCAGAGGCAAGATTTTTGCCGGCAATGTTGAACGTGCTTTCATTACAGTCTCCTTTTTATTTTTCGAATCATCGCGTCATTTCGACGCAGTTTTTTGGAAAGTCTCCCCTTCCACCTTCATTCGCCCGGACCAGCGGCGTCTTGCTATGCCGCGAGCGGAACCAGTATGTCGGCAGCCTCAACGCAGCGCGGCAGTGCCTCTCCCTGGGCATCGAAGATGTGCATGGCGGAGCGCGGCAACGACAACGGGATCCGCTGCCCGGGAACCGCATGCGTGTTGCCAGGCACCTTGACGATCCAGGGCGCTTGTTCGTCGCCGCTGCGCAGGTACAGATAAGTTGCATCGCCCAGCCGCTCCTGCCATTGCACTTCGCGCACCAGGTGCTGCGTGCCGTTGCCGGCGCTGGCGTCTTCAGGGCGAATGCCAAGCGTCAATGGCGCGCCTGTCGGCAAACGGCGGGCATCTACCTGCGCCTCCAGAATTTCTCCGGTGGCGAGCTGCACCTGCGCCAGCCTTTCGCTGGCGGCGATCAGCCTGGCGGAGGAGAAGTTCATTTTGGGAGAACCGATAAAGCCGGCCACAAACAGATTTTTGGGGCGATGGTAAAGTTCAAGCGGAGCGCCGCATTGGGCGATGCTGCCGGACTGCGCCAGCGCACCGCCCGAGTTCAGCAGCACGATGCGGTCGGCCAGGGTCATCGCCTCGACCTGATCGTGCGTGACATAGACGGTGGATGCCTTGCCGATTTCGCGATGTATCTTGGCAATCTCGTAGCGTGTCTGCACCCGCAATACCGCATCCAGGTTGGACAGCGGTTCGTCGAACAAAAACACGCCCGGTTCACGCACGATCGCGCGGCCGATTGCGACACGCTGGCGCTGGCCGCCGGACAGCGCCTTGGGAAGCCGTGCCAGCAGATGCTCCAGCTGCAAAATGCGGGCGGCGCTGACGACTTTTCCACGCACCACAGCTTTGTCGACCTTCGCCAGCGTCAAGCCGAACGCCATGTTTTCGTACACCGTCATGTGCGGAAACAAGGCGTAACTCTGGAACACCATCGCCACGCCGCGCCGCGCTGCCGGTACATCATTCATCAGACGATCGTCGATCAGCAGCTCGCCGCTGCCGATTTCTTCGAGGCCGGCGATCATCCGCAGCAAGGTGGATTTGCCGCAGCCGGAAGCGCCCACGAATACGCAGAACTCTCCTTGCGCAATGTGCAGGTCCACATTGCGAACGACCGGCTCGTGCTTGCCATAGGCTTTGGACACGCCCTTCAGGGTGATGCTTGCCATTATTTTGTCTCCTCAGGTGCTGCCTGGTGCGCTGCGCGTTGAGCGCATGTCATTATCGATAGCTGGCCAGAGGCGGCGCCAGCGCCAGGGCAAGCATTTGCCACGGCGCCAGCGCCCAAAGGCCTTATCGGATTTCTTCGGTAATGCGCTTCCAGTTACTGGCTGGCAGTCACCAGCATTCTGGTCACGGTATAGTTGGGATCGTTGGGGTACAGATAGATGCCGCCCTTGTCGCCGTTGCAGGTATAGGTCCGGCTGCTGCCGTCCCAGACCAGGTTGTAGGTATTGGCCTGCGTGGAATTGTTGGCGTAGGTAGTGAGCACATTGCAGTGGCTGCCGTAATTCAATTTGAAACGCGGGAGCCAATACAGCCCGGTGCCGTCTTGCTGCGCCGACGGATCCTTCGCGTAATCCAGCGTGATGGCCGGCCAGCCGGTGGCGGCATCCAGCGCCTGGGTAACTCCTACATGCACGGTGTAGTTGCTGGTATGAATCGGGATATTGCTGACCTTGATGTAGTCCCCGTTCTTGAATGCGGACGGAAGATTGTTGGCAAGCGTGACCAGCTTGTTGTTGGGCGCATCGAAATCGACTCCGAGCACTTTTGTGATGACGTCCGATATCAACGCAAAGCTGACCTCGGGATAAGCGTTGCCATTCTCAAACACCTGCCGTGCAGCCAATCTGGTCAGCCACTTCCACGCGGTGTCCGGCATATTCGCGTTATAGAAGGCGGTAGGCAGATAGGTATGCGATTCGACGCCGGGCGAGTCGAGGCCGCGGTTCGGATCCTGCTTGAATCTGGCTTGATAGAGGCTTTCAGCGTTGCTGTCGACGTAGTTCGCCTGCGCGGCCAGGCTGACGGCGTCTGTGATGATCCCTTTATACAAGGGGAACAGATTCGGCTCCTCGGCATAATGGTCGTAGTAGCTCAGAGTGCTGTAATTCGCGCTTGAATAGGCTGTGCCTGCCACTCCGGTGAGCGCGACCGCAAAATGGCCGGCGCCGTTGACGTTGCTCCAGTGCGAATTGAAATTCGACGACAGCGTGTTGAACTTGCCCGCCATATTCGTGGCGTCGCTGGCCGCTTTCAAGGCCGGGTAGTTCGATACGTTCCTATAGTAGGCAATCTCGCTCGCCGCCATGTCGCCGCCAATGACGATAGCCGTATTCGACGGCACTCCGGCGTTGCCGACGAATTCGTTGTAGGTCGCGGCCTCGCCATGATCCAGCCGCGCCATCCTGAAACCATCGGCGTTTATATACTTGTTGTTCTCAGTGTTGGAAAAATTGTTGTTGATGTTATTGATGTAGTTCGTGAAATCGGCGCCCAGATACCGCTGGTCGGCGGTGAGGCGATACATGTTCGCGATGTTTTCGCCGATCTCGAATGGCGCCGGCGATTCGTCGTTCTGCTCATACTGCTTGCCGTTGGCGCCAATCGCCCAGTACGGCGCATTGATGATGTCAGTATGATAGAGCGTGACGAAATGGTCGGCCATCTGGTAGTTCTGCTCATACATCCCGAGAAAATAAGCCCCGCTTGCATGATGCACATAATCTCTCGAATAGTAGGCGCATCGATTGGGAATCGAGGCCAGGTACCCTGGCTGCAGCGTCGACTGACTGCACCTGGCATCCGTGCTCGGCCATCCCAGCGCCACAAAATGCGGGTAATTCGCATTCGTGAAATCCAGCGAGCGCGCTTCTGCCACCGCCTGGTTGAAACCGGTTGCCAAACCCGATCCGACGCTGCTGGAACTCGCTGTCAACTCCTGGGCGACGGCGCCGCCTCCGCACAAGAGACTGCTGATCGCCAGGGCAGTCAACAAGCCTTTTTTCTGCAATCCCATACTGCGTTGCCGCTGCGATTCCGCTTTCGCCATGGCGCGGCGATCAGCTCCTGCAGTACGGTTTTTCTTCAACGTCGTTAAGCCTTTGTTCATTATTCCGTCTCCTTTTTTTGAGGGAAAATCTTATAAATAAGCGTGGAACACAGCTGATGCAGTGGAGGTAATGCGGTTACGAGATACGGTTGCGGGTCACCTTGCCTGATCCACCCTCATCGAGATGACTTTGGTGCCTGGTTGAGAAAATGCGCTTGTGCGAACTGCCGTGAGCCGCACGGCAGTGCGCGTCAATCCATGCCGCTGCCGCAAGAGCGCCGCACAATCAAAGGCGCGGCGTCCCGCACGCAGGCCTTGTCCAGCGGTTCGCCGGCGATAGCCTGCAGCAAAATGGCGGCCGCATCGCTGCCGTCCTTGAATGGTTCCGTGCGCATCGTTGTCAGTGGCGGAGCCGCAAAGGCGGCCAGCGGAATATCGTCATAGCCGACGACCGCGACATCTTCCGGAATCCGCAAGCCGGCATCACGCAGCGCTGCCATCGCGCCGAATGCGATCGTGTCATTGCCCGCAAACAGCGCTGTCATGCCCGGCGCCCGCGACAGCATGCCGCGCATGGCGTCATACCCGCTTTGCGCGCTGTAGTTGCCATACGCGATCCATGCGGGGTTGATGTCCGCGCCATGCGCCTGCATGGCGTCGTGGAAGCCGCGCAGGCGTTCGCGCGGAATGTGATTTTCGTCCGACGCATAACCGAGATGGGCAATCTGCCGGTGCCCGAGCGCCAGCAGATGACTGGTGGCGCGGCGAGCGGCGTCACGGTTATCGGCATCAATGCTGCAGACGCCCTGGCGGGCAGACAGATTCGAACCGAACACCACCAGCGGGAACGCATTGCCGGCCAGTTCGCACAGATAGGCATCGTCGATGCCGCGCGGATTGAGAACGATCAGCCCATCGACGCGCCGGCTGTCGACCAGGTCCGCAAATGCGCCTGGCCGGCTGCTTTCTTCAACCGGCTCAAACAGCACTTTGTATCCGCCGGCATGGCATGTCAGGTTGATGCCGGCCAGGAATCGCGGCAGGTAAGCGTCGATGTCGATGTTGATGTGGTCGCGATGCGGCATGACGAGTGCGACCGTCCTGGTTGCGCCGCTGGCCAGCGAACGGGCGATGGCGTTTGCTACGTAGCCGAGCTGCCTGGCGGCGGTCAACACGCGCTCGCGCGTCTCCTGGCTGATGCCCATGCCGGGCACGTCGTTGAGAACGAAGGAAACCGTCGTGCGCGATACGCCGGCAAGCTTTGCCACCTGGTTGCTAGTTACGTTACTCATGGTTCCTGGCCCGGATCTTGTTTACTAACACGTGTTAGCAACGCTTTAAAAAAAAGGACTTTCTAAGTGTCCGTGATTATTTATCCCTCAATGATGATCGCTGAGAATGTCATCATCCAGCGCCGTCTTCATTCTTACTAACCTGCTTTAGATATTAGGGACTCCAATCAGCCCCGTCAAGTTCTTTTAATGCTCATGTGCAAGAATTTGCGCAAACGTCATCCCTGCCTGCCGGCCGCCGTCCTGGGCACGCTCGGCAGCGTGCTATTTCCAGTAATTGCGAGACCCGCCTCCTGTCTTATCTTTGCCCTGCGCCTCTGCTCCATCGCTTATTGCGTAAAATGCTGCTTGCTGCCTGAACGCGCACAAGACGAATAGTAAAAATACACGGCGCCTGCCACTCCTTCACTTTACATAGACCCGCGCCATGCAAGCAGCAATCCCCCACCATGCCAGCACTGCCAAGCTCCTGAAAGCTCTGTACCCGATTTACTTCAAGATGCGGGAAGCAAAGCTTCCAGCGATCGATTGCGCCAACTACCGCATCGCATGAACAGCGCCGCCACAGCACAGGCCGGCAGCGCGCTGGTCTCATGGAGCGGCGGCAAGGATTCCTGCCTGGCGCTGTGGCGTGCGCGCCAGAGCGGGATGCAGATCGATCGCCTGATCACCGCGCTCGATGAAAGCGGCCGGCGCGCCCGTTCGCATGGCGTGCCGCCGGCCTTGCTGCAGGCCCAGGCCGATGCGCTCGGTGTGCCGCTGGCGTTTTACAGCGCCAGCTGGCAGCAGTATGAAGAAAAATTCGTCGCCGCCTTGCGCGCGGCCCACGGCGACGGCGTGCGCCATGCGGTGTTCGGCGATATCGACCTGCAGGCGCATCGCGAGTGGGAAGAAAAGGTCTGCGCGCAGGCCGGCCTGCAAGCTTGCCTGCCCTTGTGGCTGCAGCCGCGCCGGCAGCTGGTCGATGAATTCCTGGCGCTCGGTTTCAAGGCGGTGGTGGTCTGCATCAACGGCAATTACCTGCCGCAGGAATTCTGCGGCCGCGAATTCGACGCCGCCTTCCTGGCCGATCTGCCGGCCGGCGTCGATGCCTGCGGCGAGAACGGCGAGTTCCATACCTTCGTCTACGACGGCCCGGCGTTTGCCCATGCGGTGCCGTTCCGGCGCACCCGCATCAGCCCTTACCAGGCGCCGCCGGAACTGGGGTCGACCATGTTTTATTTCCAGGAGCTGGCGGCAATCTGAAGCGGCTTTATCGGTCAGAGGCGGCGTTGCAGCCATGCGCCTGCCCAATATTGCGTAAAATGCCATATGCCGTCCGCCCGCAGCGCGTCACAGACAGCCGCCAATAAAACAATTCCGACGCCGCCCCTCACTCTAGATCGATCACACCATGCAAGCAGGAATGCTCTACGCCATCGCCTCCTACGTCCTGTGGGGCCTGTTCCCGATTTATTTCAAGGCGCTGGAAGCGGAGGTTCCGCCGGTCGATATCGTCGCCCACCGCGTCCTCTGGTCTTTCCTGTTCTTGATGATCGTGCTGACCGTGCGCAAGCAGTGGGCCTGGGTCGGACCGATGCTGCGCCAGCCGCGCGTGATCGGCGGCTTCGTCGCCAGCGCCCTGCTGCTGACCGCCAACTGGACCACCTATATCTGGGCGGTCAACAATAATCACATCGTCGAAGCCAGCCTGGGTTATTTCATCAACCCGATGGTCAGCGTCGCGCTCGGCCTGGTGTTCCTGCACGAACGGCCGCGGCCGCTGCAATGGCTGGCGATCGCCATCGCCGCCGGCGCCGTGCTGTGGCTGACCTGGCAAGCCGGCCATCCGCCCTGGATCGCCTTGACGCTGGCCGTCACCTTCGGCGGCTACGGCTTGCTGCGCAAGACCGCCAGCCTCGGCGCGCTGCCCGGCCTGGCGCTGGAAACCGCGCTGGTGCTGCCGCTGGCGCTGGCCTTCCTGGCGTATACCTCGGTACAGGATCACAACACCTTCAGCAGCGCTTCGACCTCCACCAAATGGCTGCTGGCGGCGGCCGGACCGATCACCTCGATTCCCTTGCTGATGTTCGCCGCCGGCGCCCGCCGCATTCCCTTGTCGCTGGTCGGCGTGCTGCAATACATCACGCCTTCGCTGCAATTGCTGTTCGGCGTCTCGCTGTACGGCGAACAGCTGGATGGCGACCGCCTCAACGGTTTTATCGTCATCTGGTGCGCTTTGGCGCTGTATTCGGCCGAGGGACTATGGCGAACGTTTAAAATACGCCCAGGCGCATCGGCCTGAAGGACTGGGCTTAACAACTCGTCAACCCGGCGCGCATAGGTTATTCTTGCCAGTTCCGGTTCGCTGGTGCGAGCCGCTCTATTCACCGCATTATTTTTTATTATCACTGCTCCTCATGGCCCAATACGTCTACACAATGAACAAGGTCGGCAAGATCGTGCCGCCCAAACGCCAGATCCTGAAAGATATTTCGCTGTCGTTCTTCCCCGGCGCCAAGATCGGCGTGCTGGGCCTGAACGGTTCCGGCAAGTCCACCCTGCTGAAAATCATGGCCGGCATCGACAAGGATATCCAGGGCGAAGCAGTGCCCATGCCGGGCCTGAACATCGGCTACCTGCCGCAGGAACCGCAGCTCGATCCGGAACAGACCGTGCGCCAGGCCGTCGAAGGCGGACTGGGTGAAGCGTTTGAAGCGCAAGCCAAGCTGGATGCTGTATACGCCGCCTACGCGGACGAAAATGCCGACTTCGACGCGCTGGCAGCCGAACAGGCGCGCCTGGAAGACATCCTCGCCACCGCCGGCGACGGCAATCTCGACCTGCAGCTGGAAATGGCGGCTGACGCCCTGCGCCTGCCGCCATGGGACGCCAAGATCGGCATCCTCTCCGGTGGCGAAAAGCGCCGCGTGGCGCTGTGCCGCTTGCTGCTGTCGAAACCCGACATGCTGCTGCTGGACGAGCCGACCAACCATCTGGACGCCGAATCGGTCGAATGGCTGGAACAGTTCCTGCAACGCTTCCCTGGCACCGTGGTCGGCATCACCCATGACCGCTACTTCCTCGACAACGCCGCCGAATGGATCCTGGAACTGGACCGCGGCCACGGCATCCCGTGGAAGGGCAACTACAGCTCCTGGCTGGAACAGAAGGGCGACCGCCTGAAGCAGGAAGAAGCGACAGAGTCCTCACGGCAGAAAACCATCGCCAAGGAACTGGAATGGGTACGGCAGAATCCGAAGGGCCGCCAGGCCAAGAGCAAGGCGCGTCTGGCGCGCTTCAATGAACTGAGCGAACACGAATACCAGAAACGCAACGAGACCCAGGAAATCTTCATCCCGGTCGCTGAGCGCCTGGGCAATGAAGTGATCGAATTCAAGAATGTGTCGAAATCGTTCGGCGACCGCATGCTGATCGACAACCTCAGCTTCCGCATCCCTGCCGGCGCCATCGTCGGCATCATCGGCCCGAACGGCGCCGGTAAATCGACCCTGTTCAAGATGATCACCGGCAAGGAACAGCCGGACAGCGGCGAAGTAGCGATCGGCACCACCGCCCGCGTCTCCATCGTCGACCAGTCGCGCGACTCGCTGGCGGACCAGAAAACCGTGTTCGAAGACGTCTCCGGCGGCGCCGACATCCTCACCGTCGGCCGCTTTGAAATGCCGTCGCGCGCCTATCTGGGACGCTTCAACTTCAAGGGCGGCGACCAGCAAAAGATCGTCGGCAACCTGTCCGGCGGCGAACGCGGCCGCCTGCACCTGGCCAAGACCCTGCTACAGGGCGGCAACGTGCTGCTGCTGGATGAACCGTCCAACGACCTTGACGTGGAAACCCTGCGCGCGCTGGAAGACGCCTTGCTGGAATTCGCCGGCAGCGTGATGGTGATCAGCCATGACCGCTGGTTCCTGGACCGTATCGCCACGCACATCCTGGCCTTCGAAGGCGAATCGCAGGTATCGTTCTTCGACGGTAACTACCAGGAATACGAAGCCGACAAGCGCAAGCGCCTGGGTGAAGAAGGCGCCAAGCCTAAGCGCATCCGCTACAAGCCTGTAACGCGCTGATAGATGTAAAACAAAAAGGGGAAGCACGGTGTGCTTCCCCTTTTGCTATCTGCAGCACCTAAGCTTAAATATGCTGCCAGGCCAGGATGCCCAGCACCACGCTGACGCCTCCCGCGCCGTAAGCCACCTTCTTCAGCCACTCCTTGCGCGTCAGCAGCGTGATCGCCGCCAGCGAAATGGCGATCTGGATCGCCGTCATCGCCTGCGCCCAGCGGTGATGCTGGTGCAAGACCTGCTCCGACTTCTCATCCCAGGCGCTGGCCTCTTCTTCCAGCTCCTGCGCCTTCTTTTGCACCACTTCTTTTTCGCCCTTGTAGCGCGCCGCCTCGGCTGCGTAGTGCGCCGCATCGACACCCGGAATATGGGTCGCCAGTTCGGCCAGGTTCTGCCGGCTGGATTTCGCCTGGTAGTAGTTCCATTGATTGGACGCTTCGGTTTTCTTGATGGCGGCGTTGTTCTTGTTCATCGCCGCTTCGCTTTCGGTAGAACCGGCCTGATAGCTGAACATGGCGCCGACGGTCGCCATGATGGCGGTCATCACGGCGATCTTGCCGGCGAAATTGTCGCCGCTGCCGTGGGCGTGCTCGGTGACATGTTCCAGGTGGTGTTCGTGCGGGCTGGGGACTTCGAATTCTTCGGACATGGCTAAGCGCTGGTTAAGAGTGGAAGATGTGCATTAATTTGCATTATGCAATATTAACGTCTCTTGAAATTCCCTCTCAAGAAAATATTGATTGTTCGGAAAAATGAAATGGCGTGTTTTTTGCTCCAAGAGAAGAGCGGGCACCCTTGAATGCCTTGCTGCATATACCGATCCCTTACTCTAGTTTGCCGGATTTGCCCAATATTCCCACTTCGTGAAATTGCTATTGGGATAGAATTCATGGCCGATTGCTATCGAAACTGATGATTTGGCGTCGTCATCAAAGGCGTGAATTTCCAGCAAATGACTAGCTCAAGAGTCCCAGTATCGTTCCCGCAATATGACAAATAATAAAAAATCCCTCCTGGTTTTTTTCGTCCTGCTCTTGTTAACCCTGGTTTTCTGGTGGCCCACGCTGATAGGCGGCAAGAGCCTGATTCACGGCGACTCTATCATCCACGGCTTGCCGCTGTTCGATTTCCACTCCCGCTTCCTGCATGGCGGCGCTACGCCGCTATGGACCGACAAGGTCTACGGCGGCCACCCGCTGTTTGCGGAAGGACAAGGCGGTTTTGCCAATCCGCTCAATATCCTACTGGCCTGGCTGCTGCCGCCGGTCATCGGCACCAATATCTTCCATCTGGCATGCATGCTGATAGCCGCCAGCGGCGTCTTTGTGCTGTGCCGGATCCTGGAGCGCAGCGTCTGGTCGGCCGGCTTTGCCGCGCTGGCGCTGGCCTTTTCCACGGCCTGGCTGCTGGAGCAGAATAATCTGACGATTTCCGGCACGCTGGCCTGGGTTCCCTGGACACTGGCAGCGACGGAAGCCTGGCTGAAGAAACCGGTTGTCAAACATGCGGTGCTGCTGGCGATGGCGGCGACGATGATGATCCTGGCAGGCTATCCCCAGCTGTTGCACGCGACTGTGCTGTACGCGGTATTTTCTTTGGCGCCCATGCCGTTTTGCGCAGACGGCAAAAAATTTTGGCAAGCCCGGCGACGTCAGCTGACGACAACGGCAATGCTTGCGGCATTGCTGTTCCTTGGGCTCTCCGCAGTGCAATTGCTACCTCTGCTTGAACTCGTATCTTTATCGCACCGCAGCGCAGGAGTGGGTCTGTATTATGAGTTCTTGCCGATGGCGATACTGCGCGGATTGCTATATGCCCCCGACCAGCTGGCGCTCGCGCGCGATAAGCTCGACCAGATTCCCGGCGTGGGCAGCTTGCTGGTCTGCATGCTGGCGTCGCTGTTCCCGCTGTTCAAATCCTCATGGCGCGCAAAAGGATATTTGCTTGCGGTGTTCATATTGATCCAGCTTGGCACGGGCAAGACATCGCCCCTGTTCCGCATCGTGTACGACTGGCATCTGGTGCCCGGCTTGCATTTCTTCAGAACCACGCAGTCCTATCTGGAAGTTGCCGCCGTCGGGATTGCCGTCCTGGCGGCCTTCGCCATCGACGGCCTGGGCAGTTATGCGCGGCCGGCCGCCGCAACGTGGCGGCGTAACAGGCGTGCATGGGTCCTTGCGGCAATCTACGCGACGGTCTGGAGCATCCTGATCGCCGTCAGTTTCGACAGGACGACACCGTGGCAGCATCTGGCCATCGCCGCCGCGGCATGCATTGCCAGCCTCATCCTGATTGCCGGCGGCAAGGCTGGCCGCATCCCCTTGCTGATGTTTTTGCTGCTGGCGCTGGAGTGCTTTGCGCTACGCCTGCACCTGATCCATTTCGGCGATATCTCTCTGCTGCAACAGCCGGCAACCCTGACGGCATTGGCGCAGCGGTATCCGATCCAGGACACAAAGTTTATCAACCATAGCCTGGCTGTATCCTATGCCTTGCGCAACTCTCACGTCGCGGGCCTGGACAGCAATGCGGAACGCGCATTGTCTTCGAATGCCGCGCTCAGCAATTTGCGCTGGGATACGCCGTCGGAAGACGGTGCGCTGGCCTTGCCCTTGCGCGGCCGGGCTTTGCTGATCCCGGTGTTTGAAGATGAAATGGAGGGCCGCACCAAAACAGGGCCTGGCCAGCGCGCCATCGATCTGCTCGGCGTCCGTTTCATTTCCGCCGACCGGCAATTGACTGCGCCGGGCTTCCAGGTGGCGGTTCACGACGAGCGCCTGGATATGTGGATCATGGAAAACACGGCTGCGCAGCCGCTGTTCCAGACCTTTACCCGCTATCATCCGGTGCGCTCGGACGACGAGGCGCTGCAGTTGCTGCAAACGCCGCGCCAGCCGGAATTGATCATCGAAGCGGCCAAAGGACAGACGCTGCCGCCCCTGTCGAGCGCCGGCAACAAGCCGGACGCGATCCGTTTCAAGGTGCTGGCCAGGCAGCCAACCTTTTATGCGGTCGATGTGGATGCCGCAGAAGCGGGCTGGCTGTTCCTCGCAGACGCCAATTACCCCGGCTGGCGCGCCACCATCGACGGCCAGCCGACATACGTATTCAGCGCCCAGCTGCTGGGCAAGGCAGTGGCGATTCCGGCAGGCAGGCACAAGGTGGAATTGCGCTTCTCTTCGCCGACCTTTCGCTACGGCTTGTGCTTATCATTGCTGACGCTGCTGATTGCCGCAGGATTGATGGTCCGGCAATTCCTGACACAGCGTCGATCCGATCCAATGCCAAGATAAAATGAACACCGACTCCGCAACGACGGAGGAGGACACAATAAGTGGAGATGTATGTCAAACGCAGCCGTATCGAAACAGAGCATCGCCGTTGTCCTGCCGGCCTATAACGAAGAACTGACCATCGCGGATACGGTCAGGGCATTTCACGCCGCCCTGCCGGAAGCGGCCATCTACGTGGTCAACAATAATTCCAGCGACCGCACGCGTGAATTCGCCGAGCAGGTATTGCGCGAACTGGCATGCCCGGGCCGGGTCGTGAACGAAACCCGCCAAGGCAAGGGCAGCGCACTCAGGCGCGCGTTCATCGAAATCGACGCCGACATCTACGTGCTGGCCGATGCCGATCTGACCTACCCCGCGCACCAGGCCCGGGAACTGATGGCGCCGGTCATCGAAAGCCGGGCCGACATGGTGGTGGGCGACCGCCAGTCTGGCGGCGATTATGCGCGTGAAAACCAGCGCTCATTCCACGGTTTCGGCAACGGCCTGGTGCAATGGATGGTGAACCGCCTGTTCCGCGCCAAGCTGGTCGATATCATGAGCGGCTACCGCGTCTTCAGCCGCGACTTTGTCAAGACTTACCCGGTGCTGGCCGAAGGCTTCCAGATCGAAACCGACATGACCCTGCATGCCCTGCACAAGCGCCTGCGGATTGTCGAAATACCGGTTGCCTACAAAGACAGGCCGAGCGGCAGCGTGTCCAAGCTCAACACCTTGTCCGACGGCACGCGGGTGCTGTTTGCGATCGCCCAGATTTTCCGCTATTACCGGCCGCTGGCGTTCTTCAGCGCGCTCAGCATCATTTTTCTAATATCCGGCTTTACCGCCGGGGTGCCGGTGTTCGACGACTGGATTCAATATCGCTACATTTATCACGTCCCGCTCGCCATCCTGGCGACCGGCCTGTGCATTGCCTCGGTGATGGCGCTGGGCATCGGCCTGATCCTGGATTCGGTGGCGCATCAGCAGCGTCTTGAATTCGAGCTGCGCTGGCTGTCGCGGTCGGAGCGCCGTGAAGGGTAGCCAGGAAAGTTATCCCAATTTCCTGCGGAAGACAAAATAGCGCGCAAAGAAATAGTTGATGAACATGCCCGCGATGCTTCCCAGCGCCACGCTTGCCAGCGGGCGGTAAGCCACGGCGGGAAGCAGCGATACCGCTATCGCATAGACCAGGTAATTGACCGCGCCGCCGCCCAGCATCAGGCTGAAGTACTTTGCATATTCCTGGAAGATCGAGACGCCGGAGACGCGGCTGCGAAAAGTAAACTGGCGGTTCAGCAGCCAGGTCGCCGTCACGGCGCAAAAGAAAGAAGGCACGCGCGCCCAGTACAAACCCAGGCTGCCCTTGAGCAGATACAGTACGCCTGCATCCACCAGAAATCCCAGCGTTCCGACAATGCCAAAGATAATAAATTCTTTGCGGATGTTCAATTGCGGCCTCTGTTTCTGATCTCTGCCATGGGCAGAGATGCGGTTATCGCCTGTGCGGCCGCTATCTTAGCATCGTTGTTCCGGAGACCTTCCGGATGCCGCCAGGCCATGCCCGCAATAAAAAAAAACCAGCTGATGATTCAGCTGGCTTTTTTGCTGCCCGGATCAGGCACTTCTGATCAATAAGTGTAGAACATGCGCTGGATTTCCTTGGTGTCCTTGGTCTTGGTCAAGGCCAGCATCAGCAGGATGCGGGCCTTTTGCGCATTGAGCGTATCGGCCACCACGAAGTCCAGTTCGTCGTCGTTGGCTTCGCCGTTACGGGCGACGATGCCCTGGCCGACGCGGCTGGCGCGGACGATGATCACGCCTTTCTTACGCGCTTCCATCAAAGGCGTTTTCATTTGCGCCGCGATGCTGCCGTCGCCGACGCCGGCCTGGATGATGCCCTTGGCGCCCGAAGCAACTTGCGCATCGAGTGCGGCGCGGGTCATGTTGGCGTAGCCGTAGATGATGTCAACCTGCGGCAGCACGTCCAGCTTGCTGATGTCGAACTCGGTATCGACCGTATTCTTGCGGGTCGACTGGCGATAGAAGTAAGCCTTGTTGCTCTGGATGTAGCCCAGCATGCCGAGTTCGGTCGACTTGAAGGTATCGGTGGTCGACGTATTGGTCTTGCTCACTTCACGCGCGGAATTGATCTGGTCGTTCAGCGACACCAGCACGCCCTTGCCGATCGCATCCTTGCTGCCGGCCAGCAGGACCGCGTTGTACAGGTTGATCGGGCCGTCGGCCGAGATCGCGGTCGATGGACGCATGGCGCCGACGACTACCACCGGCTTGCGGCTTTTGACGGTAAGGTCGAGGAAGTAAGCGGTTTCTTCGATGGTGTCGGTGCCGTGGGTGATGACGATGCCGTCCACATCCGGTTGCGCCAGCAGCGCATTGACGCGCTTGGCCAGCTTCAGCCAGTGGTCGTTGGTCATGCTTTCGCTGGCGATCTGGAATACTTGTTCGCCCTTGACGTTGGCGACCTTTTTCAGCTCAGGAACCGCTGCGATCAGCTTTTCCACGCCTACGGTGGCCGAGGTATAGCCCACGGTGGTGGTGCTGTCGGCGCCGGTGCCGGCGATGGTGCCGCCGGTCGCCAGGATCACGACGTTAGGCAGTTTGGCCTGGTCTTGCGCCTGCGCCACGGAAGTCGACAGCAATAAAGCGCCGAACATCATCAGTGCGTAAGAGTGGAAACTGCGCAGTGTAAGTTTGCGGGTAGACATAAATCTCCTGATTTTGTTAATAGTTGTGGACCACAGCCTAGGCTGGAAACAGATCAGGCAGCGGTCACGCGACAGTTCTACATTCTGCAAATGCGCCGTCGCGCAGCGAAACTGTAACGGAAAGCGGACAGTCAACCCATGCCGACTACGCATAGGTTTATGCATAATCGTTATAGACCTCGCCGAAGTCAAGCTTGCAGGCGTGCGATTTTATTATCAAAAAGAAATGCCGGTCAACGCCTGCCCGGTTTCCCCTATGTTGCCGTACCGGATTCAGCGCCCTGCATCATAAGCAATTTGCGGGTAGGAAACGGAATCGAACAGTTCGCCGACGCCAACGCAGCTTGCAAGTTTTGCGCCAGCGACCAGCGCACCGCCCAGTATTCGGAGGTGGTGGTCCAGGCGCGCATGTTCAGCATCACCGCGCTCTCGGCATGGTCGGTGACCACCACCAGCGGCGCCGGTGTCGCCAGGATCCGTTCATCCGCCAGCAGCAGTTTCTGCAGCGCCTGGATCGCCGCGGCCGGATTGTCCTTGTAGCTGATGCCGACCGGCATATCGATACGGCGCGTATTGTTGCGGCTGAAATTGGTCAGTGCACTGTTCCAGAGCTGATTGTTGGGCACGAACAGGCAGATGCCGTCGGCCTTGGTCAGCTTGGTGGCAAACAGGCCGATTTCATCGACCGTGCCTTCGATGCTGCCGTTGGAGATGTATTCGCCCACCTGGAACGGCCGCAGGAACAGCAGCATCATGCCGGCCGCGATGTTTTGCAGGGTCCCCTGCAAGGCCAGGCCGATAGCCAGGCCGGCGGCGCCGAGGATGGCGACGATGCTCGCGGTCTGCACCCCGAACTGGCCCAGCACCGCGACCAGCGTCACCAGCCGCACTACCCACAGCAACACGCTGCGCAGCACCGGCCGCAGGGTGGCGTCAAGGCTGGCGCGGCTCATGACGCGGTCGAGCGCATTGGCGAAGCGCGAGGACAGCCACCAGCCGACCGCCAGCGTGAAAATGGCCAGCACGGCATTCAGGCCGTAGTGCAGGGAGGACTCAAGAAGGAAATTCCAGAGCGTTGCGAGTTGATTGACGGCTAATATATTCAAGGGCAGCTCCTGTTGCATGTAAGGAAAAGCGCGAACCGGGTCCGCAGATTCAGCCCTCTATGTTACCAGTTGACTGTGCAACAACGCCTTTGCCCGGCTTCAGGCACTCGCGCAAAGGCGCCCCGGCGGCCGCGGCATTCGCTTGCAAAGCCTTTCCTCTATACTCGGGCGGCAGCGCTTATTCCATCATCTATTCCACAATCAGACCGCAAGGAAACGACGCAATGGTGACACCGACAAGTTCTTTTGGCAGCCAATCCACATCCGGGCAACTGCCCTTGCTGGCGGCAGATGCCCTGCGCAAGATCGCACGCGATGAAAAACTCAAGGAGCGGGTGGAAAATGATCCGCTCCTGTCCGGCATTTTCAAGCGCGCCGCCGAGCGCTACATCGGCGGCAGCACGCTGCCCGAATGCCTGCGAACGATCCGCCAGGTCAATGCGCAGGGCCATGCCGCCAGCGCCGACTATATGGGCGAAAGCACGCGCGACGAGGCCAAGGCCGCCATCGAGACCACGCATTTCCTGGAACTGGTCGAGGCGATACGGGCGCATGACCTGGACTGCACCATTTCGCTCGATCTCTCGCATATCGGGCTGGCGCTGGATCCGGCGCTGGGAATCGCCAATGCAGCCAGGATTGCCGTGGCCGCGCGCGCCATCGGCCGCGAAGTCATGATCAGCATGGAAGGCTCCGAACGCACCGATGCCATCCTGGCTGCCCATGCCGAGCTGTGCCGCCGGTTCGACCACGTCGGCATCACCCTGCAAGCGCGCATGCTGCGCACCGGCGCCGATATCCAGAGCGTTTTGCAGCGGCCCGGCAAGATCCGGCTGGTCAAAGGCGCTTATGACGAGCCGGAGCCGCTGGCCTGGCCGCGCGTAAGCGAGGGCCTGAACGCCGCTTATCGCCAGCATGCGCAAACGCTGCTGGCCAGCGGCCATGCCTGCTCGATTGCCACCCACGACCGCCAGCAACTGGAAGCAGCGCATGCCTTCATCCAGTCGCAGGGACTGGCGACCACGCACATCGAGTTTGAAACCCTGCTTGGCCTGGGCGCGGCGCAATCCGGCCAGATGCGCGAGCTTGGCTACGCCACCCGCCAGTACATTGTCTATGGCAGAGAGTGGTTCCTGTACGTCTGCCATCGCATTGCCGAAGACCCGCCGCGCCTGTTCCAGGCCTTGGTGGATGTGGTCGGCGGCAGTGCGAGCGATGCCGACGAGCAACAGGAAGCGCCGTATCTGCGCTAAAGCCAGCCGCAGATGCACCGGTTTGCTACCATATGGCTGATTCGCCACGTTTGAACGGCATGGCAGCAGCTCTCTTACCTATCTTCTTTAGCCACCGCACCTAGTCATCGCATCAGCACAATATGAGCAAATTCTGGAGTCCCATCGTCAGCCGCCTGACGCCTTACACCCCCGGCGAACAACCCAAGCTGAGCAAGCTGATCAAGCTCAACACCAACGAGAATCCCTATGGACCGTCGCCGCTGGCGCTGGCCGCGATCGCCGCCGAGGCGGGCGACAGCCTGCGCCTGTATCCCGATCCCGAGGCCGAGCTGCTGAAGCGGGCGCTGGCCGAGCAGAACGCCGCGCACGGCATCACCAGCGCCCACGTGTTCGTCGGCAACGGCTCCGACGAAGTGCTGGCGCACGCCTTCCAGGCCCTGCTGCAGCATGCAGAGCCGATCCTGTTCCCGGACATCAGCTACAGTTTTTACCCGACCTATTGCGGCTTGTACGAAGTGGCGCACCGCACGGTGCCGCTGGCGGCGGATTTCAGCCTGCGCGTCGACGATTACCTGGGTGTCGCCGCCGGCGGCGTCATTTTCCCGAATCCGAATGCGCCTACCGGCTGCCTGCTGCCGCTGGCCGAAGTCGAGCGGCTGGTGGCCGGGCAGCCCGACTGCGTGGTGATCGTCGATGAGGCCTATGTCGATTTCGGCGGCGACAGCGCGATTCCCCTGGTGGCGCGCTATCCTAACCTGCTGGTGGTGCAGACCTTGTCGAAGTCGCGCTCGCTGGCCGGCTTGCGGGTCGGCTTTGCGATCGGCCATCCGGACCTGATCACGGCGCTGAACCGGGTCAAGAACAGCTTCAATTCCTATCCGCTGGACCGCATGGCGATCGCCGGCGCCACCGCCGCCATCAAGGACCAGGCGCATTTCGACAAGACCCGGCGCGCCGTCATGGCCAGCCGCGAGCACATGGTGGCGGGACTGGCGGCGCTCGGCTTCGAGGTGCTGCCGTCGGCCGCCAATTTCGTGTTTGCGCGCCATCCGCGCCATGACGCCGCCAAGCTGGCTGCCAGCCTGCGCGGCGACGGCATCATCGTGCGCCACTTCAGCAGCGCCCGCATCGCCCAGTTCCTGCGCATCACGGTCGGCACGGATGAAGCTTGCCAGGCTTTGCTGGATGCCTTGCAGCTTCACCTGCAGGCATTGCCGGCCGATTTCTGACCCTGCCCCAGCGCGGCTGCGCCGGTACCGCCGGCCGCGCTGATTCCGCTATCTGCACGGCTTGAATCCGCACCGGCCGTCACTTTTCCTTCACCCAATGTCCAACCCTGCCGCTTCATCCAGTGCCGCCAATGCCGCCAACCCGCGCATACGCCGGGCAGCGCTGCCTCTGCTGTTCCTGCTGCTGGGCGTGATCTACGCCAGCTGGGTCTCGCGCATCCCGGCGCTGCGCGACCATTTGCAGCTGGATCCGGCCGGCCTCAGCCTGTTCCTGCTGGGCGGCGGCGTCGGCGCGGTCAGTTCGTTTCCGCTGGCGGCCTGGCTGATCGGCCACTACGGCGCCCGCCGCGGCTGCTGGTATGCCGGCGTGGCCCTGCTGCTCACCATTCCCTGCCTGGCGCTAGCGCCCAACCTGCCGCTGCTGATGCTGGTCATGCTGTGCCTCGGAGTGTGCTCCAGCTGCTTCAATGTCGCCATCAACGCCCTCGGCGCCGAGGCGGAAAAGATCGCCGGCCGTTCAATCATGTCGCAGTTGCATGCCTGGTTCTGCGTCGGCACGCTGTCCGGCGCCTTGCTGGGCAGCGCCATCGCCGGCCTCGGCGTCGGGCCCTTGTTGCACTTTGCCGTGATTGCCTGTTGCGCATTGATCCCGCTACGCCATTGCTATCGCGCCCTACCCAACGACCGGCCGCAATACATCGCCGGCAAAAAGCACTTCGCCCTGCCGCACGGCCCCTTGATCGCGCTCGGCGTGGTCGCCTTTGGCGGCGCCATCGTCGAAGGTTCGGTGGCCGACTGGAGCGGCGTCTACATGAAGGACCGGCTGCTGGCCAGCGACGGCGTGGCGCCGCTGGCTTTCGCCTGCTTCGCCGGCATGATGCTGCTGACCAGGCTGGTGGGCGACAAGCTGAAAGAAGCGTTCGGCGCCCGCCGCATCGTCGCCGGCGGCGCGCTGGCGGCCGGCATCGGCATGCTGATTGCGCTGGTCGCCGGCGCAATCCCGCTCGCCATCGCCGGCTTCGCGCTGACCGGGGTCGGCGTCGCCACCGTGTTTCCGTTCATCTTCAGCGCCGCCGGCCGCCATGGCCCGACGGCGCTGGCGGGCGTCACCACCATGGGTTATACCGGCGGCCTGATCGGCCCTCCTGCCATCGGCTTCATTGCGCATGGCTTCGGACTGACGATGGCGCTGTCGCTGGTGGGTGTGCTATGCGCGGCGGTAGCGCTGGCGGCGAGCCGCGCCAAATGGCTCGAATAGACCGCACTGGGCTAGAATGTGCCCTGGCCCACCTTCAAACAGGAGTCCCAATGACGCTTGCCCCAATTTCTTCACTGCCGCGCTCCGTACTGCGCGGCCTGGCCGTCAGCGCCGCCGTCGGCTTTACCCTGGCCGCTTGCGCCGGTACGGCGCCGGCGCCGGTGGCCGGCAACGATCCGGCGCTGTCCGCCGCGCGCTGGGAATTGACCGGCTGGACCGGCCACACCGTCCCGCATGGCGACAATGGCGAACCGGTGATCCTCAATTTCGACATGCAGGATGGCAAGGGCAGAGTCAGCGGCCGCGCCGGCTGCAACCAGTTTTCCGCACCCTACTCGGTGCGCGCCGCCGGCCAGTTGACCATTGTCGAAGCGGTGACCACGCGCATGGCTTGCGCGCCGCCGGCGATGCAGTTCGAAGCCGATTTCCTCGACAAGCTGCAAGCCGTCAACAACTACAAGATCAGCGGCCCGGTGCTGGAAATGAAAACCGTGGACGGCCAGACCCTCAGTTTCTATCAGCGCGAAAAGCCAAGTGCCGCCGCCAAGATCAAATTCGTCTACGTCGCTTCGCAAAAAGCGCCGTGCAGCGCCGGCGTGATGCGCACCAGCTGCCTGCAGATCCGTGAACGCAAGGAAGATCCGTGGCAGCTCTGGTACGGCAATATCGCCGGCTTCAATTTCGAGCCCGGCATCGCCTACCGCCTGCGAATCCTGGAAGAGCCGGTGGCCAATCCTCCGGCCGATGCCAGCTCGATCAAGTGGACGCTCGACATGATCGTGGAACAGGAAGTGGTCAAGAAATAATGGCTTCATCGGTAAATAACAATGAGCAACGGCAGCTGTTGCTGCTGCCCGGCTTCATGCTGGATCAAACGCTGTGGGACGACATGCGCGAAGGCCTGCAGCAGCTGGGGCAGCTGCACTTCGGCGATCTCGGCCAGGACGATTCGATCAGCGCCATGGCGGCGCGCGTGCTGCGGCAGGCGCCGCCGCGTTTCGTCCTGATCGGCTTTTCCATGGGCGGCTACGTGGCCCAGGCCATCATGCAGCAGGCGCCGGAGCGGGTGATTGCGCTGGCGCTGCTGAACACTTCGGCGCGGCAGCAGGACCCGCGCGAGATCGCCGGCAACAAGGTGCAGCTGGAACTGGCCAGGCAAGTGCCGTTCAAGGGCCTCACCAGCCGCGCCCTGGCGTCTTCGCTGCATCCCGACCTGGCGCATGACCGCGTGCTGCTGGAGCGGCTGCAGGCGATGGCGCTGCGCAACGGCAAGGAAGTCTTCATCCGCCAGCTGTCGGCCCTGCGCAGCGACGGTTATGCCGAACTGCATAAAATTCATTGCCCGACGCTGATCGTCGCCAGCAGCAACGACCAGCTCAGCAGCGTCGCCGAGTCACGGCAGATGCTGGAGCAGATCGCCACGGCGCGCATGGCGCTGATCGAGAACTGCGGGCATATGACGCCGCTGGAAAAACCGCGCCAGCTGCTGCAGATTTTGTCCGACTGGATCAGTACGATCGAATGACCATGTAATTCCACCTAAAGGATTGCCCGCCATGTCTTTCCCACTTCGCCCCATCGCTTTTGTCCTGGCCGCATCCAATCATGGCAGCATGATCGTGAACCGCAACGATCATCACGGCGTCAATGAAAATAACGGCTACGGGGTGGGCTATCAGATACTTAGCAATTCCAGTTTCGACGCCAGCGAGATAGATTTTGCGCTGGCCTTGCTCAATTGCCGGCGCCGTCATTTCGGCGACGGCGTGTTTGCCATCGACGGCGGCGCCAATATCGGCGTGCATACCATCGAATGGGCGCGCCACATGCATGGCTGGGGCCGAGTGCTGGCCTTTGAAGCGCAGGAAGTGATGTTCTACGCCCTGGCCGGCAATGTCGCCATCAACAATTGCCTGAACGCGCGGGTGAAGCTGTCGGCGCTGGGCGAGCAATGCGGCGAACTGACGGTGCCGCAGCCGGATTACTTCAAGGCCGCCAGCTTTGGCAGCCTGGAGCTGCGCCAGCGAGCGAACACTGAATTCATCGGCCAGCAGATTTCCTACGATGCCGGCGCCGGCGCGGCGGTGCCGATGGTCAGCCTGGATTCCTTGAAACTGGAGCGCCTGGACCTGGTGAAACTGGATGTCGAAGGGATGGAACTGGACGTGCTGCGCGGCGCCCGCGCCACCATGGAAAAACATCGCCCGGTCATGTGCATCGAAGTCCTCAAGTCGGACCCGGCGGCGATTGAAGCCTTCCTCAAGGAACTGGGCTATCGCGTGTTTCCGGCGGGATTGAATGCGATTGCAGTGCATGAGAAGGATCCCACGCTGGCGCATATTTCGGTGACGGACGGCCAGGTGCTCCTGACGACCTGAAGCGATTACTGCAATCGGATCAGGCAGCTCGGCCTGATCCGTCCTCAATAAAGCTTACAGCGCCAGGCGCTTGCGCGCTGCCTGATATTCCGTCTGCAAACGATCCACCATCTGCGCCACGCTCGGCACGTCGTCCATCAGGCCGACGCCCTGGCCAGCGCCCCAGATATCGCGCCAGGCCTTGGCGCCGGTGCCGCCGGAACCGAAATTCATCTTCGATTTGTCCGCTTCCGGCAGGTTGTCCGGATCGAGGCCGGCGTTGACGATCGATTTCTTCAGGTAGTTGCCGTGCACGCCGGTGAACAGATTGGTGTACACCACATCCGCCGCTGTCGACTCGACGATGGCCTGGCGATAGGCATCGTCGACATGCGCTTCCTTGGTCGCCAGCCAGCGCGAACCGATATAGGCAAAGTCGGCGCCCATGGCCTGCGCCGCCAGGATCGCATCGCCGGTGGCGATCGCGCCCGACAAGGCGATCGGACCCTTGAAGAATTTGCGCACTTCGCCCACCAGCGCAAACGGCGACAGCGGTCCGGCATGGCCGCCGGCGCCGGCCGCCACCAGGATCAGGCCGTCGACGCCGGCTTCCAGCGCCTTTTGCGCGTGGCGGATCGAGATCACGTCGTGCAGCACGATGCCGCCATAGCTGTGGATCGCATCCATCATTTCCGGCGGCGGCGCGCGCAGGCTGGAGATGATGATAGGGACCTTATGCTTGACGCATACCGCGACGTCGTGCGCCAGGCGGTCGTTCGATTGATGGACGATCTGGTTGACCGCGATCGGGCCGATCTTGGCGTCGGGATGCTCGGCCTGGTAGGCCGCCAGTTCCGCTTGCAGGTCGGTCAGCCAGACATCCAGCAATTCCGCCGGCCGGGCGTTGAGAGCGGGGAAGGAACCGACGATGCCCGCCTTGCACTGGGCGGCCACCAGGGCCGGGCCGCTGGCGATGAACATCGGCGAGCCGATGACGGGAAGGCTCAGGTTTTGCAACGCAGCTGGCAGTGCCATAACGACCTCATTGAATTGGGAATTGAATGATTGATTATAGGGGGAAGCCCAGAATAAAAAGTACGATCGTGCTAGATTTTGTCCTCTAAACCAGGCTACCGGCTAACCCGGTCCGATATTGGCACAACGCTCATTAGCGGTTTAACAAGTAACCGCCGCGCACTTCCGCCGCCTCCGCACGCAGCAGCTGGGCCACCGTCCATTCGGCGAGGTCGGCGCCGCTGCGCCGCAGATAGCGGCGGTTGGCGGCCTCAACCAGCGGCAGGCTGGTCAGCATCTGCTCCACCTCGGTCAACCTGATCTGTTGCCGTTCCAGCAGCAGGAACTTGAGCAAGACCTTGATCGCATTACCGGCATTGCGCTGTGGATCGGCGGCCAGATAGGCAAGCCGCGCAAACGCCGTCTCCAGCGCGGCGCCGACGCCGGTAAAGGGGCTGCCGTGGCCGGGAATCACCAGACGCACGTCGAGCGAAGCAATCAGCTCCAGGGTCGCCTGCGCCTCGGCAAAGCCCGATTCGCCATCCAGTTCCGGGAAGATCACGCCAAAACCGTTTTCCCACAAGGCATCGGCGGAAATCAAGATGCCGTGCTGCGGGCAATAAAAAACCAGGGAATGCGGATCGTGCCCGGCCGCCGCCAGCACCTGCCATTGCAGGTCGCCCAGGGTCAGCCAGTCGCCGGCCTGCAGGGTATCGTCGAAGGTGAACGGTGCGCATTGCTGGCCGGTGCCGCTGTAGCTCAGCGCGTCCCGATCCCAGCGCCGCACCTGCTCGGCCTGGCCGGCGGGAATCGACGTCCGGCAGCCATAAACCTGCTGCAGGGCGGCGTTGCCGCCGCAATGGTCCGAATGCAGGTGCGTGTTGAGCAAACGGTCCAGCGGCCGCCCTTGCAGGCCGTGCGCCACCAGCGCCAGGGTCTGCGGCGCATGCGTAAGATAGCCGCTGTCCACCAGCGCGGTCTGCGCGCCGCCGAGGAACAGGATGTTGTTGGATGACAGCCAGCCGCGTTCCAGCACGCGCATGGTCGGCGGCAGGGAGATCGCGCTCATGGCGCGCGCCGTTGCCGGATCAGCTGCCAGATGGCGCGCTTTTGCAGCGCGCTGGCGCTGCCCCACTGGGCGATTTCATCCAGTGTGCGTTGGCAGCCGTCGCACAAGGCGGTTTCCGGGTTCATCACGCAGACGTTGATGCAGGGCGAGGCGCTGTCGTCCGCGCCGGCGTCGGCAGGCGCAATGACGAACTTGGTTTGCTGGTTTTTCACGATGTCTCTGATTATGCTTTTTATACTGCTTATGCTGGCGATTACGACACTTATCCATATAATAAGCGACATCCCTCCTTCCATGACTCCCAACGCATGCTGAACATTTTACTGGCCGAAGACGAAAGCGCGATTGCCGACGCGGTGATCTACGCGCTCGGCAGCGAAGGATTCCAGGTCCATCATTGCCTGCTCGGCAGCGCCGCCTTGCAACAGGCGCGCAGCGGCCAGTTCGACCTGGCGGTGCTGGACGTCGGCCTGCCCGACATGAGCGGCTTCGATGTCTGCCGCGAACTGCGCAAGTTTTCCTCGCTGCCGGTGATTTTCCTGACTGCGCGCGGCAGCGAAATCGACCGCCTGATCGGCTTGGAAATCGGCGCCGACGATTACATGGTCAAGCCTTTCTCGCCGCGCGAGCTGGCGGCGCGCATCCGCGTCGTCCTGCGCCGCCTGGGCCACGCGCCGGCGGCGGAGAACAGCACCGCCGCCATCGTCACGCTGGGCGCTTTCGAGATGGATACGCTCGGCATGCGCATACGCTACGCCGGCCAGGCCCTGCAGCTGACGCGCTATGAATACCTGCTGCTGAAGATGCTGCTGAGCCGGCCGGGCGGCATCTTCAGCCGCAACCAGCTGATGGACTCGATCTGGCATGACGCGCCGGACAGCACCGACCGCACCGTCGACACCCACGTCAAGACCTTGCGCATCAAGCTCAAGGCCGTGGCGCCCGCGGCCGATCCTATCCACACCCATCGCGGCCTCGGCTATTCGCTGGAACTGGCACCGCCATGAAGCTCGGCATCCGCATCCTGCTGGGCTATTTCCTGATCGTCGGCCTGGCCGGGGTCTTTATCCAGCGCGTGTTCCTGGCGGAGGTCAAGCCAGCGGTGCGGCAGGCGATGGAAGACACCTTGGTCGACACCGCCAACATCCTGGCCGAGCTGGCGGCCGACGACATGAAGCAGAACCATATCGCCGACGGCAATTTCGCCAGCCGCGTGCGCGAATATGCGCACCGCGGCGTCGACGCCAAGATCTGGAGCTTCCGCAAAACCACGCTGGACTACCGCATCTATGTGACCGATCTCAAGGGCATCGTGCTGTTCGATTCCACCGGCCGCGCCGTCGGCCAGGACTATTCGCGCCGCAACGATGTCTACCTGACCTTGCAAGGCAGCTATGGCGTGCGTTCCACGCGCGATGTCGACAGCGACGAACGCAGCACCGTGATGCACGTGGCGGCGCCGATCATCGACGACGGCAAGATGATCGGCGTGCTGACCGTGGCCAAGCCCAACAACACCTTGCAGCCGGCGATCTCGCAAAGCGAGAGGACCATCCTGCGCTGGGGCGCCCTGCTGCTGTTCCTGTCGCTGGCGGTCGGGCTCGCGGTGACCTTGTGGATCAGCCGCTCGCTAGGCGCCCTGCAGCGCTACGCCCGCGCGGTGACAGCCGGCGAACGGGTGCAGCCGCCGGCCAAGGGCGCCAGTGAAATCGTCGAGCTGGGCCAGGCGCTGGAATCGATGCGGCAAAAGCTGGAAGGCAAGCAGTATGTCGAACACTACATCCACAGCCTGACCCATGAAATGAAAAGTCCGCTGGCGGCGATCCAGGGCGCAGCCGAACTGCTCGATGAAAACCTGCCCACCGCCCAGCGCCGCCGCTTCGCCCACAATATCCGCAGCCAGTCGCAGCGGCTGGCGGAACTGATAGAGAAAATGCTGGCGCTGGCGGCGATCGAACACCGGCAAACCTTGGAAAACGTCGTCGCCATCGATCTCGACGAGCTGCTGGACGAAGTGATCAACCTGCTGGAACCGCGCCTGCAGCGCGCCGGCGTCAGCGTGCGCAGGGACATCTATCCGCCGGCGTCGGCGCTGCAGCCGAAAATCCGCGGCGAAGTTTTTCTATTGCGCCAGGCGCTGATCAACCTGCTGGACAACGCCATCGATTTCTCGCCGCCGGACAGCGTGATCGTTATCAAGAGCGATTTCTCGCAGCCCGGCACCGTCAAGCTGTCGGTGCACGACAGCGGCCCTGGCATACCTGCCTATGCGCTGGCGCGCGTATTTGAACGTTTTTATTCCCTGCCGCGGCCAGGCAGCAACGAAAAAAGCACCGGCCTCGGCCTGTGTTTTGTGCAGCAAGTGGCAGAACTGCACCATGGCAAGGTCAGCTTGCGCAATTGCAGCGAAGGCGGCGCCGAGGCGCAGCTGAGCTTGCCCACCACGCCGGCCTGATCCCGCCTGGATCTGCTTCACGCTCGCTTCACATTCACGCCGCAGCGGCCTCGCACAGCCGCCGTCATCGATTCACACGCTCTCCGTACACTGGAAATCAACGTGACTCACCGTCACCCAGACCCCAACGAGAGAGACCATGAACCGACCTTTGCTACTCAAACTGCTGGCGATTATTGTATTGACCCTGCTGATCCTGATCCCGCTGGGCCTGATCCGCGACACCGTGCAAGACCGCCAGCAGCACCGCCAGGAGGCGATCGCCTCGATCGCCGCCAGCTATGCCAGCGGCCAGACCATTACCGGGCCGGTGCTGGTGGTGCCGTACAAAATCAAGATCGACGAACTGGTCGGCCAGGACACCAACGGCAAGAAAAGCTACAGCAGCCGTACCGAGGAACGCGAATATCGCTTCTTTCCGAAGAACCTGCAAATACAGGGCAAGCTATTGCCAGGCGAACGCTACCGCGGCTTGCACAAAGTGCATGTATATGAATTGCAGAGCCACGCCAGCGGCAGCATCGACTATCAATTGCCGTCGCCCGCCAAGCTGGTTTCCGACCAGATAACCCTGTTGCCGCCTTATATGGCGATCGGCGTCAGCGATGTACGCGGCCTGGTCGGCTCGCCTTCAATCAAAGTGGGGACGCAAGCCTTACCGCTGGAGCAAGGCGCCGGCAGTTTCGGCAAAGGCATGCATGCAAGCCTGGCGCCTGCTGCCATGAGCGACAACGGCAGCCTGGACTTTGCGCTCGACATGAGCTTGGCCGGCACGGAAACCCTGGCGATCACGCCTGTTGCCGACCACAACCGGATCGAACTGGCATCCAGCTGGCCGCATCCGCAATTCGGCGGCAGTTTCCTGCCGCGCGAGCGCAGCATCTCCGACAAGGGTTTCCATGCTGTCTGGGACGTGTCTTCGCTGGCCTCCAGCGCTCAACGCGAACTGCGCACCGGCAGCGACGGCAAGGCTGTCATAGAAAGCCTGGAAGTACAGCTGGCGGAGCCGGTCAACATCTATTCGCAAGCAGACCGCGCCACCAAGTACGGCTTGCTGTTTGTGCTGCTCACTTTCGTCGGCTTTTTCATTTTCGAAACCATCAAGCAGTTGCCGATCCACCCGATCCAGTACCTGCTGGTCGGACTGGGACTGGCGATATTCTTCCTGCTGCTGGTCAGCCTGTCCGAACACATTGCTTTCTGGATCGCTTACCTGGTCGCCAGCGGCGCCTGCATCGGCTTGCTGACTTTCTACCTGACCCAGGTACTGCGCAGCTTTCTCCGCGCGCTTGGCTTCGGCGCGATGCTGACGCTGCTGTATGGCGCGCTATACGGCTTGCTGATCTCGGAAGACAACGCGCTCTTGCTCGGCTCCCTGATGCTGTTCGTGATCCTGGCGGTGATCATGATCGTCACCCGCAAGATCGACTGGTATCAGACTGCGGCGTTGAAAATCGCACCAGGCGACTGATGCGGGAACGGCCTGAGGCGCCGGCCGTCAGGTCCGCTGCGCGATATCCGCCACCGGCGCCGCAGTCATGTTCACCAGCTGCCGCGGCGTCAGGTTGAAGACGGCATGGGGATGTCCGGCAGCCGCCCAGACGCTGTCCAGCTGCAGCAGGTCCTGGTCGATCAGCATCAGCGTCTTGCCGACGTGGCCGATAGGGCAGACGCCGCCGATGGCGTAGCCGATGCGTTCCTTGACAAAGCGCGCATCAGCCTTGCCCAGCGGCCCGACAATGGCGGCAACCTTGGCTTCATCGACGCGATTGCTGCCGCTGGCGACCACCATCACGGCAGCGTCGTCGGCCAGGCGCCGGAACACGATGGACTTGGCGATCTCGGCCACGCTGCAGCCCAGGCCGGCGGCGGCTTCGGCGGAAGTCTTGCCGGTTGCAGGCAGCATCACGACCGGCCTGTCATGCCCGATGGTTGTCAGCAGATCAGCAACGCGCTGCGCGCTTTCCGGTAATTTTTCCATGCGATCAGCGTCCTACTTGGCAGCGTCAAAATACTGGGCGTGCAGCTTGTCGTAGCTGCCGTCAGCCTTGATGGCTGCCAGGCCATGATTGATTTTCCCCAGCAATGCGGCATTCCCCTTTTGCACCGCGATGCCGAAATACTCTTTCGGGAAATTATCGTCGGTCACCATGCGGATGCCCTTGACCTGGTTGTTGGACAGGTAGTGCACCACCGCGCCCTTGTCAGCGATGACCGCGCTGACGCCGCCGGTTTCCAGCTCTTTCATGGCCAGCGGGGTGGATTCAAAACGCTTGATGTTTGCATTGTTGTCGCCCGCCAGCTTCTGCATCATTTCATCGCCGGTAGAGCCTTGCAGGACGCCGACCTTGAGCGGCTTGAGGTCGGTAATTTTCTGGATCTTGGAATCGTTCGGCACCACGATCACCTGGCCGGCTTCGAAATAGGGATCGGAGAAATCGACAGTCAGCTTGCGCTTCTCGGTGATCGTCAGGCCGGAAGCGATGATGTCGCGGTCACCCTGCGCCAGCGCGGTGAAGATGCCGTCGAAGGGGGTATTGATGAACTTGACCTTGAAGCCTTCTTTTTCCGCGATCGCCTTCAGCACGTCGATATCGAAACCCACCAGCTCCTTTTGCTCGTTTTCGTACTCGAACGGCGCATAGGTGGCGCCGGTGCCCACCACATATTCTTTCACCGCCGCGCTGGCGGCCGGTGCGTCTTCATGCTTGCTGCATGCGCTCAGTGCGCCCAGAGCCAGTACGGTAAGGAAGGCGGTTTTGATCAGAGTATGTTTCATGGCTGTTCCGTTTTCTGTTGATGAGCAAAGCTGGCAGGAGAGATTATGCCTTATGTCCCGTCAGCATTCAGCCGGCGCGCTTGGCTGCAATCGCATTGCCTGCATGGCTGGCCGACTTGCGTCCCAGGTGGCGTGAAATGAACTGGCCGGCATCGACCACCGCATCCAGGTCGATGCCGGTTGCTATGCCCAGTCCCTGCATCAGGTACAGCACATCTTCCGACGCCACGTTGCCGGTCGCGCCCTTGGCGTACGGACAGCCGCCGAGACCGGCGACGGAAGAATGGTAGATCGAAATGCCGACTTCCAGGCTGGCGTAGATATTCGCCAGCGCCTGGCCGTAGGTATCGTGGAAATGGCCGGACAGGCGCTCGATAGGGAATTCCTGCACCAGTCTTTGCATCACGCTGTGGACTTTGTTGGGCGTGGCGACGCCGATGGTGTCGGCAATATCGATTTCGTCGCAGCCGAGGTCGCGCAGCCGATGCAGCACATCGACCACCGAATCGATCCCGACTTCGCCTTGATACGGGCAGCCGAACACGCAGCTGATGCTGCCGCGCAGGCGCTTGCCTTCCTGCTTGGCGAGCCTGGCGACATCGCGGAAGCGTTCTATCGATTCCGCGATCGAACAGTTGATATTCTTTTGCGAGAAAGCCTCGGACGCCGCGCCGAAGATCACCATCTCGTCGGCGCCGGCGGCCAGCGCCGCTTCCAGGCCTTTCATGTTCGGCACCAGGGCGGAATAGATCACGCCCGGCTTGCGCTGGATGGCCGCCATCACTTCAGCCGAAGTAGCCATCTGCGGCACCCATTTCGGCGACACGAATGACGCCGCTTCAATGTTGACGAAGCCGGCCTTGGTGAGCTGGTCGACCAGCGCGATTTTCACATCGGCCGGGATGGTTTCCTTTTCGTTCTGCAAGCCGTCGCGCGGACCGACTTCAACGATTTTCACTTTGCTGGGGAATGTCATTGCCTGCCTCCTGTTTTGCTTATCAGTAGCCGTTGTGGCGATCGATGATGCCGCTCACCGCTTTGCCTTGTTCCAGCAGCCGTATCTTGTCGCTGATCTGCCGCACCGAATCCTCGTCCACCGTGATGGCCGAGATATGCGGGGTAATGCTGATGCGCGGCTCTTGCCAGAACGGATGGTCGGGCGCCAGCGGCTCCTGCTCGAACACGTCCAGCGTTGCCGCGGCGACCTGGCCTTCCTCGATCAGCGCCAGCAGATCCGCCTCGATCACATGGCCGCCGCGGGCAACATTGATCAAGTATGCGCCCTCTTCGCCCTTCTGCAGTTTCTGCAGGTTTTCCCGGTTAACGATGCCGCGCGTGGCGTCAGTCAACGGCAGGATGCAGACCAGCACCCGCGACGCCCGCAGGAAATCGTCGAGCGCGTCGTCGCCGACAAAATTGCGCACGCCCGGCAAATCCTTGGGTGTACGGCTCCAGCCATTCAGGGGAAACTCAAAATGATGCAATGCCGCGGCGATGCGCGAGCCGAGCACGCCGAGGCCAAGGATGCCGATGCTGAATGCGCGCTTGTCAGGCTCCGGCAACGGCTGCCATTCACGGCGCGCAGCCTGTTGCCGGTAAACATCGTAGCGGCCGAAATAGCCGAGCACGGCATGCGTGACATAGCTGGCCATCTGGACCGCCATGCCGCCGTCTTCGATGCGGATCAGCGGCACGCCGGCCGGCAGCGCGTCGCCCAGTTTCAGGATGGCGTCGACGCCGGCGCCAAGGTTGAATATCGCCTTCAGATCGTGGCGTCCTTGCAGCATCGCTGCCGGCGGACGCCACACCAGGGCGTAATCGGCGGGGGCGTTGTCGCCTTCCTGCCAGAAGCGGATGTCGGCTTGCGGCAGGGCTTTGCCGAAGTCGGCGATCCAGGTTTCGAAATCGCTGCCTGGGGGTACGTAACACAGGAGTTTCACTGTTTTGTCCTCTTGCTGTCTTGCCTGTATAAAGCGAATGCGGCGGTTCTTGCTCCGTAGGCCGTCAATTGGGGTCAGAGCCGCACGGGGAGTGTAATTTACGACGATGAGACTGTCGTAAAAAAACTCTGACCCCAATTGACTGCTTATGCCGGTTTGAAGGCCAGCAGCTGCGCCGATTCGCTGACCTGGTCGCCTACTGCGTACAGCAGTTCTTCGACCAGTCCATCGGCGGGGGCGGCGATGGTGTGCTCCATTTTCATTGCTTCCATGATCAGCAATGGTGCGCCTTTTTTCACCTGTTCGCCCTGGGTCACCAGTAGCGCGACGATCTTGCCCGGCATCGGCGCGGTGAGGCGGCCGCCTTCGGCTTCGGCGTCGCCGGCGTGCAGCAGCGGATCGAGATAGCCCAGCGTGTGCTGGCTGCCAGCGTAGAACACGTGGAACTGTTCGCCTTCACGCACCACGGTGCCGGCCACGGTGCGGTCGCCGAGGCTGATTTCAATCTCGTTGCCGGTTTGATGCAGCACAGTCATCTGGCGGAAACTCTCGCCCTGCAGCTGCGCATGGTGCAACAGCCAGCGGCTGCCTTCATACATGACGTCCAGCGCTTCGGGCTGGTCGCCGTCGGTGAAGGCGAGCCGGCGCTGCAGGTTGCTGTTCAGGCGCCAGCCGTCGGTGCTGGTCCAGGGATCGCTGCCGGCGTTCTTGACGGCATTGCGTTCCGACAGCAGCAGCGATGCCGCCGCCAGCGCCAGTATTTCGATCGCCACTGGCGCAGCAGCCGGAAACAGCGCGTCGTGATGGCGTTCGATCAGGCCGGTATCCAGGTCCGCTTGCGAAAATGCCTCGCTCTCGATCAAGCGCTGCAGGAATTTGACGTTGCTGGCGAGGCCGACGATCTGGTATTGCGCCAGCGCAGTCGTCATCGCCGCCAGCGCCTGCTGCCGGTCCGCGCCCCAGACGATCAGCTTGGCGATCATCGGGTCGTAGAACGGCGAAATGGCGTCGCCCTCGCGCACGCCGGAATCGATGCGCACGATACTCGTGGCGGATTGGCTGACCTCAAATGCGCTTGCTGCCGGCGTGCGCAGATGGCGCAGGGTGCCGATCGACGGCAGGAAGCCCTTGTCCGGATTTTCCGCGTAGATGCGCGCTTCCAGCGCGTGGCCGCTGAGTTTCAGCTGATCCTGTTTCAGCGGCAGCGGCTGGCCGGAGGCTACCCGTAACTGCCATTCGACCAGATCGAGGCCGGTGATCATTTCCGTCACCGGATGTTCGACCTGCAAGCGCGTGTTCATTTCCATGAAATAGAAAGAACCGTCCTGGTTGGCGATGAACTCGACCGTGCCGGCGCCGACATAGCCGACCGCCTTGGCGGCTGCCACCGCGGCTTCGCCCATGGCGCGCCGGCGTTCCGCCGTCATGCCCGGCGCCGGCGCTTCTTCCAGGACCTTTTGATGGCGCCGCTGCACCGAGCAGTCGCGCTCGAACAGGTAGACGCAATCGCCCTGAGTATCGGCAAACACCTGGATCTCGATATGGCGCGGACGGGTCAGGTAACGTTCCACCAGCACCTTGTCGTCGCCGAAGCTGTTGATCGCTTCGCGCTTGCAGGAAGCCAGCGCCGCCTTGAAATCGGCGCTTTGCTCGACGATGCGCATGCCCTTGCCGCCGCCGCCGGCGCTGGCCTTGAGCAGCACCGGATAGGTGATCTTGTCGGCTTCGCTCTGCAGGAATTCCGCATCCTGGTTGTCGCCGTGATAGCCAGGCACCAGCGGCACCTTGGCTTTTTCCATCAAGGCCTTGGCGGCCGATTTCGAGCCCATGGCTGAGATCGCGCTGGCCGGCGGGCCGATGAACACCAGGCCGGCCTTGGCGCAGGCTTGCGCAAACTGTGCGTTCTCGGACAGGAAGCCGTAGCCCGGATGAATCGCCTGCGCACCGGTGGCCAAAGCCACTTCGATGATCTTGTCGGCGCGCAGATAGCTTTCCTTGGCCGCGGCCGGGCCGATCAGCACCGCTTCGTCGCATACCGCGACATGCTTGGCGCCGGCGTCGGCGTCGGAATATACGGCCACGGTCTTGATGCCCATGCGCCGTGCGGTGGCTGCCACGCGGCAGGCGATCTCGCCGCGGTTGGCGATCAGGATTTTGGTAAACATGCGGTCTCCCCCTTTATATTTATTGTTTCTGGGTGTTGTTGGCGGCGGCGTCAGCGGTGACTTCGCAGCGCGCGTCGAACGCCGAGGAGCGCGAATGCATGCCGAGTTTCTCCAGCAAGGCGCGGTCTTCTTCCACTTCCGGATTGCCGGTGGTGAGCAGCTTGTCGCCGTAGAAAATCGAGTTGGCGCCGGCCAGGAAGCACAGCGACTGGATCGCCTCGCCCATCTGACGACGGCCGGCCGACAGGCGCACCCGTGCTTTCGGCATGGTGATGCGCGCTACCGCCACGGTGCGCACGAATTCGAACAGGTCGATCGGGTCGATGCCGTGTAAAGGCGTGCCTTCCACCTGCACCAGGTTATTCACCGGCACCGATTCCGGATACGGTTCCAGATTGGCCAGCTGCGCCACCAGGCCGGCGCGCTGCAGGCGCGATTCGCCCATGCCGACGATGCCGCCGCAGCAGACCTTGATGCCGGCGCCGCGTACGCTGTCGAGCGTGTCCAAGCGGTTCTGATAGTCGCGGGTGGTGATGATGTCGCCGTAGATTTCCGGCGCGGTATCCAGATTGTGATTGTAGTAATCGAGGCCGGCGCCCTTCAGGCGTTCAGCCTGGCCTTCGCCCAGCATGCCCAGCGTGGCGCAGGTTTCCAGGCCGAGAGCTTTCACTTCACGCACCATTTCTTCGACCTTTTCCAGGTCGCGGTCCTTCGGCTCGCGCCATGCCGCGCCCATGCAGAAACGGGTGGCGCCGTGGGCCTTGGCCTGGCGCGCCGCTTCCAGCACGGTGTCCAGCGGCAGGATCTTTTGCGCGGTGACGCCGGTGTCGTAGCGCGCCGCCTGCGGACAGTAGCCGCAGTCTTCCGGACAGCCGCCGGTCTTGATCGACAGCAGCGTCGCCAGTTCGACTTCGTTCGGATCGAAATTCTCGCGATGCGTCTGCTGCGCCTTGAACATCAGTTCGTTGAACGGCAGGTTGAACAGTTCCAGCACTTTCTCTACCGGCCATTTGGCATCTTCAGGGAACACCATAGGCTTGGCGGCTGGATGCAGTGTAATTGGTTGCGATGACATGATCAGACTTCCTTTGTATTGAGTTTAATATTAATTGCGGGACAGAGTTTAAGAGCCACCGCAGCGTGGCGAATTACTCTGTCCCCAACTGACTTAAAAAGAGCGATTGCCGGGTGGCTCAGGCCACCCCGGCAAACTGGAAAAATTCAGATGGCTGGCCGCTGCCGCGGTCAGCGCCTTGGCCGGCAAGGCATCCATGCGCGGCACGTGGCCCAGCAACGGCGCATCAATGCGGCTGCTGAGCGCGGCGATATTGGCGTCGCCGTTCAGCATGTGAACATCGGCCGTGTTGGCGACCCAGCCGGCCAGACGCAAGCCGCGCGCGGCGATCGCTTCCACCGTCAGCATGGCGTGGTTGATGCAGCCCAGCCGCAAGCCGACCACCAGCACCACCGGCAAGCCAAGCTGCCGCGCCAGGTCGGCGGTGTCTTCGCGGTCGTTGAGCGGCACGCGGAATCCGCCGACGCCTTCGACCACCAGCGCATCGGCCTGCTCTGCCAGCTGTCGGTAACACGACAGAATGTGGGATACCTCGATGGTCCGGTTCTCTTGCGCCGCGGCGATGTGCGGCGCGGTCGGCTGCTGCAGCAGAAACGGCGTGGTCAGTTCCTGCGGCAACGCCACGCTGGCTTCCGCCGCCAGGATATCGGCATCGTCGTTATGCCAGACGCCGTCGCGCAATGCGGCGCCGGCCGCCACCGGCTTCATGCCGGCGCTGCGCACGCCGGCTTTTGTCAGCGCATGCAGCATGGCGCTGGCGATCAGCGTCTTGCCGATTTCGGTATCGGTGCCGGCGATGAACCAGGCGGCTTTTGCTTGTTTGCTGGCGACGTTACTCATGACCGATCACGCTTTCAAAAACGGCTGCGGTGCGTGCACCCAGCAGGGCGATTTCTTCATCGTCCAGGATATACGGCGGCATCAGGTAGACGGTCTTGCCGATCGGCCGCATCAGCAATTCATGTTCCACCGCGCTGCTGAAAAAGCGCCGCGAAAATGTGGCTGCATGCGCCTTGCTGTCGATCACCGCGTCGAAGGCCCAGATCATGCCGCGCTGGCGGAAGTGCTTTACTTTCGGATGCTGCGCCAAAGGCGCCAGCGCCGCGGTGATCTTTTGCGCGCGCAGGCGGTTGGCGTTGAGCACATCGTCTTCCTCAAAGATTGCCAGCGTCGCCAGGGCGGCGCGGCAAGCCAGCGGGTTGCCGGTATAGGAGTGCGAATGCAGGAAGCCGCGCGCGACGTCGCTGTCGTAGAAGGCCTGATAGATTTCATCGCGCGTCATCACCAGCGACAAGGGCAGGTAGCCGCCGCTGATGCCTTTCGACAGGCAGAGGAAGTCCGGCCAGATCGGCGCTTCATCCGGCAGCGCTGCCTGCTCGGAGGCAAAGAAAGTGCCGGTGCGGCCGCAGCCGACTGCGATCTCGTCAAAGATCAGATGCACTTTATAGCGGTCGCACAAGGCGCGCAGCTCGCGCAGATAACCCGGATCGTGCATCGCCATGCCGGTGGCGCATTGCACCAGCGGCTCGATGATGACGGCGGCGATGTGGCTGGAGCGTTGCTGCAGCAGCTTTTCCAGCACCGCGGCGGCGCGATGGGCGACCTCGGCGGCGCTTTCGCCGTCACGCGCAGCACGCGCATCGGGCGAGGCCACCACGTGCGCCTGCCGCAGCAAGGGGCCGTAGGCATCGCGGAAAAGCGGCACGTCGGTGACTGCCAGCGCGCCGATGGTTTCGCCGTGGTAGCTGCCCTTGAGGCAGACAAATTCCTGCTTGTCGCCGTAGCCGGCATTACGCCAGGCGTGGAAACTCATCTTCAGCGCAATCTCGACCGCCGAAGCGCCGTCCGAGGCATAGAAGCAATGCCCCAGCACATGGCCGGTGCGCGCCGCCAGCTGTTCCGACAGCTGCACCACCGGTTCATGGGTAAAGCCGGCCAGCATCGCATGTTCCAGCTGGTCGAGCTGGTCCTTCAGGGCGGCATTGATGCGCGGATTGGCATGGCCGAACAGATTGACCCACCAGGAACTGATCGCATCCAGGTAGCGCTTGCCGTCGGTGTCGTAAAGCCAGGCGCCGCGGCCGCGGCTGACCGGGATCAGCGGCACCGATTCATGATGCTGCATTTGCGTGCACGGATGCCAGACGCTGGCCAGGCTGCGCTGGACCAGGCCGGACTTGGGCGCGGATATGTTTTTATTCAACGATGCTCCTTGCCATGCCGCCCGCGTCAACGCCGGCATGCTGCTCTGCCAGCGCATGCAATGCGCTGATCAGTTGATCTACTTGTTCGTTGCTGTGCGCCGCCGACAGCGAGATGCGCAGGCGCGCCGTATCTTTCGGCACGGTGGGCGGCCGGATCGCCGGCACCCAGATGCCCTGCTCGCGCAAGCCTTCCATCAGGTCCAGCGCCAGCTGGTTGTCTCGCACAATCATGGCTTGCACCGCCGTTGCCGACGGCAGCAAAGGCCATGGCAAGCTGGCCAGGCCGTTGCGCAAGCGCGCGATCAGCTGCTGCAGATGCTGCTGCCGCCAATCTTCCGTCTGCATCAGCCGGACTGCCGCCAGCAAGGCGCTGGCCAGCAGCGGCGGACTGGCGGTCGTGAAGATATAAGTGCGGGCGCGCTGCAGCAGCCATTCGATCAGGGTGGCATCGCCGGCGACAAAGGCGCCAGCCACGCCGGCTGCCTTGCCCAGCGTCCCCATGTACAGGATGCGTTGCGACTTCAGGCCGAAATGGGCGACGCTGCCGCGCCCTTGCGGCCCCAGCACGCCGAAGCCGTGGGCGTCGTCGACCAGCAGCCAGGCATCGTATTTCTCGCACAGGGCCAGCAGCTCGGGCAGCGGTGCGATGTCGCCGTCCATGCTGAAAATGGCGTCGGTGACCACCAGCTTGCGCGGATGCGTGCTCTTTGCCAGCAGCTGTTCCAGTCGCGCTACGTCGTTGTGCGGATAAACACGGAACTGGGCGCCGGACAGACGGGCGCCGTCGATCAGGCAAGCGTGGTTCAGCCGGTCCGAAAACACGACGTCGCCGGCGCCGACCAGCGCCGGAATGGTTCCCATATTGGCCATGTAGCCAGTGGAGAAATGCAGCGCGCGCGGCATGCCGACGAAATCGGCCAGCGTCTGCTCCAGCTCTTCCACCACGCTGGTATGGCCGCTGATCAGCGCCGAGGCGCTGGCGCCGACGCCGTACTTGTCCAACCCCGCTTGTGCCGCCGCATGCAGGGCGGGATGATTGGCCAGGCCGAGATAATCGTTATTGCAGAAAGCCAGGTACTGGCGGCCGTCGACCTCCAGCAAGGGTCCTTGCGGGCCCTCGACGACGCGGCGCTTGCGCAGCAGCTTTTGCTCTTGCAGCGCATCCAGCTGGGCGCGGATCTGCTTCAGCAGCTCAGGCATAGTCGGCTTCCACTGCCAGTGCGCTTGCCAACCGCGCTGGATGAGCGAATTGCAAGGGCAAGGCGTTCAGGCTGCGGTAGACGGCATTCCCGCCCCACGACTGCGTGGCGCCGGCCAGCCGCAACTGCGGCAGGCGCTGCATCACGCTGCGCATGGCGATTTCCGCTTCCAGGTAGGTCAGCGTGGCGCCGATACAGACATGCGGGCCGTAGCCGAAGGACAGATGGGCGCCCTCGTTGCGCTGGATGTCGAGCCGGTCCGGCTCGCTGAACTTGGCCGGATCGCGGTTGGCGGCGCCGATCAGCGGAATCACCAGGTCGCCCTTTTTCATTACCTTGCCATGCATCTCGACGTCGACCTTGAGGCGGCGGCCGGTGTATTGCACCGGGCTGTCGAAACGCAGCAATTCCTTCAGCGCCGACGGCAGCAGCGCCGGATCGGCTTGCAGGGCTTGCCATTGCTGCGGATGCTGCAGCAGCGCCAGCATGCCGTTGCCGAGCAGGTTGCGGGTGGTTTCATGGCCGGCGAACAGCAGGGTGCAGCATTGCGCCAGCAATTCCTTGGTGGTGACGATGCCGCCCGTCGCTTCCGCGCGGATCAGCTGGCTCATCAGGTCGTCGCCCAGGGCCGCGCGCCGTTGCGGCAGCAGCTGGCGGAAATACTCGTTCATTGCAATCAGGCTGACCTGGGCGGCGCGGGCAATCTCCAGGGTCGGCGTCGGGCTGCCGATGAAGGCCGCGATATCGTCGGACCAGGCGACGAACTCGCTGCGGTCTTCGGCGGCGATGCCGAGCATGCTGGCGATTACCAGGGCTGGCAGCGGACGGGCGAAATCGCGCATGAAATCGAACTGAGCAAACTGAGCAAACTGAGCAAATTGCGCAAACTGCCCCGATGGCGTAGCGGCAGCTTTTGCCAATACCTCATCCAGCAAACGGTCGACAATGGTTTGTATCTGCGGCGCCAGTTCTTGCAATGCCGCCGGCTTGAAGCCGGCATTCATCACCTGCCGCAGGCGGGTGTGCTGCGGGGCGTCGACGAACAGCAGCGAGCGCGAAAAGATGCGCTTGAATTCGCGCAGCTCGGTCAGCGCTTCCGGCCCGCTGCTGTTGGCCCAGCCGCCGGCACGCCGCACCGAGAAGCGCGGATCGCGCAGCACGCTGGCGACATCGGCGTGGCCGGTCAGCAGCCAGGCGCCGCCGCAGAATTCGGGGCTCCAATGCAGCGCGCCCTCGGCACGCAGGGCGTGATAGGCGGGATAGGGATCTTGCAAAAAAGCTTCGTTAATCATTTGTTATCGCATTTACTCTCTTTTTCAGCACTTGATTCGGCAAAATCGCAGCTGCAAGGACGAGATTGTATGTGATTGCGCCGCAATCACTGCAGCCAGGACGGTTTACGCTTCTCCAGGAAGGCGCGCACGCCCTCCCGCCCTTCAGTGGAAGCACGGATTTTCGCAATCTCTTCGACCGTGTCGGCGATCATGGTTTCGCTCAGCGGCTGCCCGGCAATCCCGCGCACCAGGCGCTTGGCTTCGCTGACCGCATTCGGACTTGCCGCCAGCAAGGCCTTGAGCAGCAGGTTGACGCTGTCATCGAGTTTTTCCGCCGGGCTGACTTCATGCACCAGGCCGAGCCGCTGGGCGGTCTCGGCGGAGAAGCGTTCGGCGGTAATAAAGTAGCGGCGCGCGGCCGACTCGCCGATGGACTTGATGACATAAGGAGAAATGGTGGCCGGGATCAAGCCGATTTTCACTTCCGACAGGCAAAACTGCGCCGCTTCGACCGCCACCACGATATCGCAGGCGGCAACCAGCCCGAGGCCGCCGGCGTAGCAGTCGCCTTGCACACGAGCGATTACCGGCTTGGAACATTGGTAAATGGTGCGCAGCATGCTTGCCAGCTGTGCCGCGTCGGCGCGGTTCTGCTCCGGCGTGTAATCCGCCATCGCCTTCATCCAGTTGAGATCGCCGCCGGCGCAGAATGCCGGACCGTCGGCCGCCAGCACGATCGCCCGCACCTGCTCGCTGCGCCCCAGTTCCAGGAAGGCGTGGGTAATCTCGGCAATCATGGTTTCATTGAAGGCATTACGCACTTCCGGCCGGTTGAGCACGATGGTGGCAACCTGCCCCGCCTGTTGTACCGCTAAAGTCTGATAAGTCACTGTTTGATCTCCGTTGGCCGAATCACTCCAGCCCAATAAATAAAAGCGCGTTCCGGACCTGCATCGCAAGCAGCCGGCACGGCAAAATAACTCTGCATCATTTACTCGCCGGCTCCGCGGCAAACCCTACCCGGTCCAGGAAGGCGGCCACCACCGGCGCCCAGACCTTGGTCCCGGAAGAAAACAGGAAATGCCCGTTCTTGCCAAACGGCGGCAGCAATTTGTATTCGGCCTGGCCGCCGGCCTTGGTGAAGGCCGCATGCCACTGCTGGCTGTATTGCGGCCCGAAGAACAAGTCGTTTTCGGTGTAGACCCACAGCATCGGCGCCTTGCTGGTCTTGCCGAATTCGGCATACATGCTCTCCAGCTTGCTTCCCTGGCAAGGCACGCCGGGATGCTTGTCCGGGTCGCCGCCGGCGCCGCCGGCAAAATTGATCGCCGCCACCAGGCCCGGCGGCATGCGGGCAGCAGTCGCGGTGGTGGTATAACCGCCTACCGATTGACCGACCAGCAGCACGCGCTCGGGCTTGACGTAAGGCTGGCGCCTGGCGTAGTCGAGCACAGCCAGCACTTCCGCACTGGCTGCCGCGGCCATCGGCGCATAGTCTTTCTGGTTGCAGCCGCCGCTTTCCTCAGGATCGGGCTCGACGCCGGTATCGCCATAGCCTAGCCGGGTCGGCACGAACACGGCAAAGCCGCGCTCGGTGAAGAAACGCACCTGCTGCGTATAGCGGAAACGCGGCGGCTTGGAGCGGTCGGTAGCGCTGCGGCCGTGACTGATGATCGCCAGCGGGAACGGCCCGGCGCCGGCCGGCTTGAATTGCGTGACGATGACGTCGCCGCTGACGCTGCGGCCGTAGAAATTCTTGACCGTCACCGGCAGCTTGGTGACGGTTTCATTCAAATCCTGCGCCAGCGGCTGTGCCGAAGCATGGCTAAACCAGACGCACAGGCATAGGCTCGCGCAAACCGCGGCAAAAGACGCGGTCCGCTGGCTATGTGAGCGTATGGATTTATTCATGATCATTCAATCGTTTGCCTGTCATTCGCCCTGCGGAGCGCGGCCGGCCAGGTAGACCAGCGCTTGTTTCAGTGCCTTGTTGCAGACGATATCGTCTTCGTAGCCGTTCTTGAAGCCAGGCTGGATCTCGCCCGGCAACATAATCATGCCTTCCGGTATGGCGGAACCGAAGACGAAGGCCATATCGCCGCCGCTGACCGCCGCACTGCCTTCAGCCGCCGGCGCCTGCTGCGCCGTCTTCGGCGAGACCACTGGGCCGACCGGCAGCACCAGCCTGGTATTGCGGGCTTGCGCCATGCCTTGCCAGCAGAGGGCGGCAAGCACGCAGCTCAAAATGACATGACGCCTGTTTGTGAATGTGAACATTTTTATTTTCTTATCCCTGTTTATGCGCCAGCCGCTTACATCCGGAACACGCCGAATTTGGTATCGGCAATCGGCGCATTCAAAGCGGCGCTCAAACCCAGGCCCAATACCCGGCGCGTATCGGCCGGATCGATCACGCCGTCGTCCCACAGGCGCGCTGAAGCGTAATACGGATGGCCCTGGTGCTCGTACTGGTCGCGGATCGGCTTCTTGAATGCCTCTTCTTCCTCAGCGCTCCAGCTGCCGCCCTTGCCTTCGATGCCATCGCGCTTGACGGTCGCCAGCACGCCGGCGGCCTGCTCGCCGCCCATCACTGAAATGCGGGCGTTAGGCCACATCCACAGGAAGCGCGGCGAATAGGCCCGGCCGCACATGCCGTAGTTGCCGGCGCCGAAGCTGCCGCCGATGATCACGGTCAGCTTCGGCACCGAAGTGGTCGCCACCGCGGTCACCATCTTGGCGCCGTTGCGGGCGATGCCTTCATTTTCGTAGCGGCGGCCGACCATGAAGCCGGTGATGTTTTGCAGGAACACCAGCGGAATCTTGCGCTGCGAGCAGAGTTCGATGAAGTGCGTGCCCTTCAGGGCGGCTTCGGAAAACAGGATGCCGTTGTTGGCGATGATGCCGACCGGCATGCCGTAGATGTGGGCGAAGCCGCAGATCAGCGTGGTGCCGTAGCGCGCCTTGAATTCGTCGAATTCGCTGCCGTCGACCACGCGCGCGATCACTTCTCGCACATCGAAAGGCTTGCGGGTGTCGACCGGAATTACGCCGTACAGTTCGTGCGCCGGATATTTCGGCTCCACCACCGGGCGCAGCAGCGGGCCTTGCGGCTTTTGCCGGTTCAGGTTGGAGACGATGGTGCGCGCCAGCGACAATGCGTGCATATCGTTCTGCGCCAGATGATCGGCCACGCCGGACAGACGGGTATGGACGTCGCCGCCGCCCAGGTCTTCGGCGCTGACGACTTCACCGGTGGCGGCTTTCACCAGCGGCGGTCCGGCCAGGAAAATCGTGCCCTGGTTCTTGACGATGATCGATTCGTCGCTCATCGCCGGCACATAGGCGCCGCCGGCGGTGCACGAGCCCATCACCACGGCGATCTGCGGAATGCCCTTGGCCGACAGGTTGGCCTGGTTGTAGAAGATGCGGCCGAAGTGGTCGCGGTCGGGGAAGACTTCGTCCTGGTTGGGCAGGTTGGCGCCGCCGCTGTCGACCAGGTAGATGCAAGGCAGATTGTTCTGCTCGGCGATTTCCTGCGCCCGCAGGTGCTTCTTGACGCTGAGCGGATAGTAGGTGCCGCCCTTGACCGTGGCGTCATTGCAGACCACCACGCATTCCTGGCCGGCGATGCGACCGATGCCGGTGATCACGCCGGCGGCCGGCGCGGCGTCGCTGCCGTCCTTGTCCTTGTAGACGTGGTAGGCGGCAAGCTGGGAAAACTCCATGAAGGGCGTGCCGGGATCGAGCAGCATCTGCACCCGGTCGCGCGGCAGCAATTTGCCGCGCGCCACATGCTTGCTGCGCGCCGCCTCGCCGCCGCCTTCAGCGATCTGCGCGACTTTCTGGCGCAGGTCGTCGACCAGCAGGTTGAGGGCGCTGGCGTTTTGCTGGAATTCTTCGCTGCGTGGATTCAGCTTGCTTTCTAACTGGGGCATTGCAATGTCCTTTTATAGATCTGATGTCTCTGATGTTGTCGTGGAATACGGTGCTCAGGCGGTGCGGACGTCGTTCAGGTGCAGCTCGTCCTTCATCGCTTCGCGGATCTTGAATTTCTGTATCTTGCCGGTGACGGTCATCGGGAAAGCCGCGACGAAGCGGATGTAGCGCGGCACCTTGTAGTAAGCGATCTGGCCCTGGCAAAAATCGCGTATGGCTTGTTCGTCCGCACTCTGGCCGGGACGCAGGATGATCCAGGCGCACAATTCCTCGCCATATTTCGGGTCCGGCACGCCGACCACCTGCACGTCTTGCACAGCCGGGTGGCGGTACAGAAACTCTTCTATCTCGCGCGGGTAGATATTCTCGCCGCCGCGTATCACCATGTCCTTCATGCGGCCAACGATGTTGACGTAGCCTTCCGCATCCATCACCGCCAGGTCGCCGGTATGCATCCAGCCTTCGGCGTCGATCGCTTCACGCGTTTTGTCAGCATCGCCCCAGTAGCCGTGCATCACCGAATAGCCGTGCGTGCACAGTTCGCCGGAACTGCCGATAGGCATGATGGCGCCGGATTCCGGATCGATGATTTTCACCTGCAGATGCGGCTGCACCGTGCCGACCGTCGACACCCGCTTCTCCAGCGGCGTGTCGGTCATGCTCTGGCAGCTGACCGGGCTGGTTTCCGTCATGCCGTAGGCAATCGTGATCTGCGCCAGGTGCATGTCGCGCACCACGCGTTTCATCACTTCGATCGGACAGGGCGAGCCGGCCATGATCCCGGTGCGCAAGGTCGACAGGTCGAATTCGGCAAAGCGCGGATGGTCGAGCTCGGCGATGAACATGGTCGGCACGCCGTGCAAGCCGGTGCAGCGCTCTTCCTGCACTGCCTGCAGCACCGCGAGCGGCTCAAAACCATCATTCGGATAGACGATGGTGGCGCCGTGCGTCAGGCAGGCCAAATTGCCCAGCACCATGCCGAAGCAGTGATACAGCGGCACCGGGATGCACAGGCGGTCGGCCGCAGTCAGCTTCATCGCTTCGCCGATGAAAAAGCCGTTGTTCAGGATATTGCGGTGAGTCAGCGTCGCGCCCTTGGGAAAACCGGTGGTGCCGCTGGTGAACTGGATATTGATCGGATCGGTGGCGCGCAAGCTGCTGCCGATCTCGGCCAGCCGCGGATCGGCCGCATCGCCGCCGGCGATCAGGTCGGCGAAACGCAGCATGCCGGGCACGGCTTCGCTGCCGAGCTGGATCACGGTTTTCAGGGTCGGCAGGCGCGCGGCCTGCAAGCCGCCCGCTTGAGACGTCGCCAGTTCCGGCGCCACGGTGCGTATCATTTCCAGGTAGTCGCTGGTCTTGAAGCTGGTCATCGAGATCAATGCCTTGCAGCCGACATTGTTGAGCGCATATTCCAGCTCGCTGACGCGGTAGGCGGGATTGATATTCACCAGGACGATGCCGGCATAGGCGGTCGCCAGCTGCGTCAGCAGCCACTCGGCATTGTTGTGCGACCAGATGCCGATGCGGTCGCCCGGCTGCAGGCCGAGCTTGAGCATGGCGCTGGCCAGGCGCCGCGCCTCGTGCCGCAGCTGGCGGTAGCTGAAGCGGATGTTCTGATGGCGCGACACCAGCGCATCGTTGTCTGGAACCTGCGCGGCCATGCCGTCGAAAAATGCGCCTATGGTCTGCTCGATCAGCGGCGTATCCTGGCTGCCGCGAGCTATGCTGGAATTTAATTGCGTCATGATCTTGTCTCCTGTTTGCCTTGCTTATATTTCCCGGGCTTGTTTTATTATTTCTCGGGAAAACTGCCATCGACATAAAACCAGCGCGATACGCCCGCCGCATCAGGCTCACGCACAAAGCGGCTGACCTCGTGCAGGCGATGGGCGCGGCCATCGATCTTGTAGCGCGCCACAAATTCAACCGTTGCGCTGTTGCCCGCCGCCTCGTGCTTGCGCACATCCAACCCCAGCCATTTCAAGCCGGCTTCCGCCGCCACCGGCTCCTGCGGCCGGGTGCTGGCATGCCAGGTCGCCTGCAGATAGGCGCCGTCATCCATCACATAGGCGCTATAGCGCGAGCGCATCAGCGCCAGCGCCGTCGGCGCCACTTCCTTGCCCGCGTGATAGCGGCCGCAGCATTGCGCGTATTTGCCGCTGCCGCAAGGGCAGTCTACGATTGCAGCCGTCAAATCTTGCCATCCCGCATGAATGCTTCGAGCTGATCGAAACGGTCGAAACCCCAGAACGCTTCGCCGTCGACGATCACGAATGGCGAGCCGAACACGCCGCGCGCCATGGCCAGGTCGACTTCGGCTTTCAGCTGGTTCTTGATCGGCAGGCTGTTGATGCCATCCATCAGGCCGGTGGTGTCGATGCCGCTGCGATGGCCGACTTCCAGCAGGTGCATCGGTTCGCCGATATTGATGCCGTCGACAAAATACGCCTGGTAAATTTGCTTGGCGAATTTGCTGGCCTTGTCCTCGCCCTGCTTGCCGCGCACCCACAGCACGGCGCGCGCCGCCGCCTGGGTCGAGATCGGAAAAGCGCTCGGGCGGCTGTAGGGAATGCCGTGGAAACGCGCGCTGCGCTCGAAATCGTGGAACGAGTAATCGCCCTTGATCGGCACCTGCGGCAAGGGCACTGAACCGGTGGTCTTGAACACCGGCCCGAGCAGGATCGGATGCCATTCGACATCGCGCTTGTACTTGGCCGCCAGCGCATCGATGCGGGTGGCAGCGAAGTAGCCGTAGGGAGACGAAAAATCGAAGTAGAAATCTATTGCTGCAGCCATGTTTGTTACCTTGTCTAAATCGCAATTCATGAAGTCAAATAGCAAAGATCAGCGTGAATCCGCGGCAATGCCACGGAAAAACGCTGATCTTTTGCTGCTTGCTACGGTGCTGCGTGAACTACATCCTGCGTGCGCGAACTATCAGACAAGTTCAACGGCAATTGCCGTGCCTTCGCCGCCGCCGATGCACAGCGACGCCACGCCGCGCTTGAGGCCCTTGGCCTTCAGCGCGCCCAGCAGCGTGACGATGATGCGCGCGCCGGAAGCGCCGATAGGATGGCCGAGGGCGCAAGCGCCGCCGTGGACGTTGATCTTGTCGTGCGGGATGTCGTGCTCTTTCATGGCGGCCATGGGCACCACGGCGAACGCTTCATTGACTTCATACAGATCGACGTCGCTGTTCTTCCAGCCGACCTTCTTGTACAGCTTTTCAATTGCGCCGACCGGTGCGGTGGTGAACCATTCCGGTTCCTGCGAGTGGCTGGCGTGGCCGAGGATGCGGGCAATCGGCGTGCAGCCGAGTTTCTTGGCGGTCGATTCGCGCATCAGCACCAGCGCCGCGGCGCCGTCGTTGATCGAAGACGAGGAGGCGGCAGTAATGGTGCCGTCTTTCTTGAACGCTGCGCGCAGCGAAGGGATCTTGTCGACTTTGGCTTTTTGCGGGCCTTCGTCCTTGTCGATCACCACTTCGCCGGCACGGCTGGTGACGGTGACCGGCGCGATTTCCCATTTGAAGGAGCCGTCGGCGGTAGCGGCCTGCGCGCGCTGCACCGACGCGATGGCAAAGGCGTCCTGGTCGGCGCGGCTGAAATGGTATTTGGCGGCGCATTCTTCGCCGAAAGTACCCATCGATCGGCCGCCGCCGGTTTCGCCCTTGGAATAGGCATCTTCCAGGCCATCCAGCATCATGTGGTCGAAAATCATGCCGTGGCCGATGCGGTAGCCGCCGCGTGCTTTCGGGATCAGGTAAGGCGCATTGGTCATCGATTCCATGCCGCCCGCGACCACGACTTCGTTAGTCCCTGCCAGCAGGGAATCGACACCGAACATGGTGGCTTGCATGGCTGAACCGCATACCTTGGAGATGGTGGCGGCATTGGTGCCGACCGGCAGGCCGGCCTTGATGGTGGCCTGGCGCGCCGGCGCCTGGCCCTGGCCCGCTTGCAGCACATTGCCGAACAACACGGCGTCGACTTGTTCCGGCTTCAGGCCGGCGCGCTCTACCGCGGCCTTGATCGCCACGGCGCCCAGATCAGTGGCGGTCAACGCCGCAAAATCACCCTGAAACGCACCCATTGGAGTACGTGCTGCACCGACGATAACGATTGGGTCATTCATGTTGCTTCTCCAGATTACGACAACTTGTCGGCCGCTGCGGCTGCCACTTTGATCCGCGTTGTCCGCTTACGGCCTTGCTGCCTGGTTGGTTAAAAATAATGCGATTGACTACGATGTCTGTGTTGCTGCTTGTGCTGACTGGCTAACGGGTTTATAGGTGAAACGGCATTCCTGCGGATAAGGAAAGACATCGTCGAAATGCCCTTCCTGTATATGCTGCTTGCGTTGTTGCCAATATTGCTGGGTTAGCAAATCGGCATGATGCTTGATAAAGTACTTCTTCACGTTTGGGTTTCCGAGAAGAAATACCCCGAACTGCTCAGGAAAGACATCGTTTTTGGCGATGGAATACCAGGGTTCGGCCGACATTTCATCTTCTTCATTGCGCGGCTGCGGAATCACGCGGAAATTGCAGTCGGTAATGTATTCAATCTCATCATAGTCGTAAAACACGACACGGTTGTGACGCGTCACGCCAAAATTTTTGTACAGCATGTCGCCCGGAAAGATATTCGCCGCGACCAGTTCCTTGATGGCATTGCCGTATTCGGTGATGCCATGTTCCAGCGCCGCCTGGTCGTCGTTCTGCTCGGCGTTGCTGAGGTAGATATTCAGCGGCACCATGCGCCGCTCTATATACAAGTGCTTGATGATGATCTCATCGCCGTCTTCCTCCACCACGGAGGGCGCCACCTGCTTCAGCTCGGCCAGCAATTCGTCGGCGAAACGGGCGCGCGGGAAGGCCACGCTGGAGTATTCCAGGGTATCGGCCATGCGGCCGACGCGGTCATGGTGCTTGACCAGCAGGTATTTTTCCTTGACCAGGGCGTTGGTGGTTTCCTTGGGCGCCGGGAAGAAATCCTTGATGACCTTGAACACGTAGGGAAACGATGGCAGGGCGAACACCACCATCACCAACCCGCGGATGCCGGGAGCGATTTCGAAATTGTCCGAAGAATGCCGCAAATGGCGCAGGAAATCGCGGTAAAACAGCGCCTTGCCCAGCTTTTGCAAACCCAGGATGGTGTAGATCTCGCTGCGCGGCTTGTTCGGCAGCAGGCTGCGCAGGAACTGCACGTAGGCTGACGGTACTTCCATGTCGACCATGAAATAGGCGCGCGTGAAGGAAAACAGGATGGTCAGGATCTTGCTGTCGAACAGCACCGCATCCAGCACCAGCTTGCCGTCGCGGTCGTGCAGGATCGGCACGACGAAGGGATATTCGCGCGGGCCGTTGATCATCTTGCCGACCACGTAAGCGCCCTTGTTGCGATAGAACGCGTTCGACAAGACCTGGATCTGGTGATTCGGCTCCAGCGGCGTGTCGCCGAAGGCCTGGCGGATGCGCTCTTCAGCCAGCGTGACGTCGCGGTCGAGGTCGGCGAACGGCCGCTGCAGCTGCAAATTGGTAATTAAACGCTTGAGCGTATAGTGCAGGCCGTCCTTGGCCGGGTAATACACGCGGTAGGTCGGCAGCGCTTCGTCGGTGTCGATGTATTCGGTCGACACCGCCGGCCGCACGAAGATGAAATCGTTGTGGAAATAGGTGCGATGCAGGATGTTGCAGCAGACCGAATTGAAGAAGGTTTCCGCCAGCTCCGGCTGCTTGTGATAAGTCAGCATGCCGATATAGTGCAGCTTTACCTCGCGCCAGACTTCGTCGGTCAGGTCGCCCTGGTCGTATTCGTCTTCCAGCGCCTGCACGCATTCGCGCACCCGCGCATCGTAGAAGCCGATGCGTTCGCGCGCGGCCAGCTGGGCGGTTTTCCAGTCGGCCTCTTCAAAATGCTGCTTGGCCAGCACGCTGGCCGCGCGGAACAAACGGTAATGCTTGTCGAAACCGTCCAAAATCATGCGCGCAGTATCGAAAGCGATCTGCGACGACAATAATTTCGGAAAATTTCCAGACGTGATCACAGCGAGAACCGTTCCTTCCAGCCAGCCAGCATAGCCAAGCTGACGCCGATGCCGCCGCACACCACGATCAGCGGCCGCTGGTAAGGCGCCAGCACCGGCAGATTCTCATACGCCACCGCCAGCGCCGCGCCGCAAGCCGGTTCCACCAGGGTGCGCATCTGGTCGGCGAACTGCAGCGCCGCGGAAACTGCCTGGGCATCGCTGACCACCACGCTGTGGACTTCATGGCGCCGGGTCCAGGCGAAACATTCGGCGGCCACGCGCTTGGCGGCCAGGGTGGAGGCAATCGAAGTGATCGCCGGCAGGCTCACCAGTTCGCCCGCGCGTACTGCAGCGTTGAGCGAGGCGGCGCCATCGGTTTCCGCTGCAATCAGCGGGATGTGCGCCAGGCCGTTGCGATGCAGGCCGCTCAGCACGCCGCTCATCAGGCCGCCGCCGCCCACTGAGCAGATGACGACATCGAAGTCGACGCCCTGCTCGCGCGCCTGCTGCACCGCTTCGTCGATCATGGTGGCGTTGCCGTCCCAGATATCGGGATGGTCGAAAGGCGGGATGTAGACGCTGCCGGGCTGCTCGCACAGCTGCAGCGCCAGCTGGTTGGCTTCGTCCCAGACCGCGCCGTGCACGATCACCTCGGCGCCGATGTCGCGGATGCGCTGGCAGACCGAGGCGGCGGTGCTTTCAGGGACGACGATGGTGGTCTTGATGCCGAGCGCAGCGCCGGCGAAAGCAGCGGCGAAGCCGGCATTGCCGCCGGACGGGCAGACCAGGTGGCTGGCGCCGGCCGCTACCGCGCGCTGGCATAGCAGGCCGATGCCGCGCAGCTTGAAGGAGCCTGCCGGCTGCGTGTTTTCCATCTTCAGCAACACCTGCTTATCGAGTGCGACGGAAAGTTGCGGATGTCGCAGTAATGCGGTGTGAATATGCAGTGAAGTCATGTTCTTGACGCTGTTGCCTTTTTTTCAATTGTGCCATCAATCAACGGGATTGCAAAACCGTTTGCAGCAGCCGGCTGCAATCCCTGTGGCGCTCAACTGCCTGTAACCTGTTAGCAAGTCTCTGCAAACAACTCCCGGCCAATCAGCATGCGGCGGATTTCGCTGGTGCCGGCGCCGATTTCATACAGCTTGGCGTCGCGCCACAGGCGTCCCACCGGATATTCATTGATGTAGCCGTTGCCGCCCAACGCCTGGATCGCTTCGCCTGCCATCCAGGTGGCTTTTTCGGCCGAATACAGGATCGCGCCGGCGGCATCCTTGCGCAGGGCACGGGCCGCGGCCGGCGTCTTGGCGCGGTCGCAGGCCTGGCCCACCGCGTATACATAGGCTTTGCAAGCCATCATGGTCGAATACATATCGGCCAGCTTGCCCTGCATCAGCTGGAATTCGCCGATGGACTGGCCGAACTGCTTGCGGTCATGCACGTAAGGGAGCACCACATCCAGGCACGCCTGCATGATACCAAGCGGGCCGCCGGACAGAACGGTGCGCTCGTAATCCAGGCCGGACATGAGGACGTTGACGCCCTTGCCGAGGCCGCCCATCACGTTTTCGGCCGGCACTTCGCAATCCTGGAACACCAGCTCGCCGGTGTGCGAACCGCGCATGCCGAGCTTGTCCAGCTTTTGCGCGACGCTGAAGCCCTTGAAACTCTTTTCGATCAGGAAAGCGGTCATGCCGCGCGAGCCGGCTTCCAGGTCGGTCTTGGCGTACACCACCAGCACATCGGCGTCGGGGCCGTTGGTGATCCACATCTTGCTGCCGTTGAGGATATAGCGGTCGCCCTTGAGTTCGGCGCGCAGCTTCATGCTGACGACATCGGAGCCGGCGTTCGGCTCGGACATCGCCAAAGCGCCGACATGCTCGCCGGAGATCAGTTTCGGCAGGTATTTGGCTTTTTGCTCGGGGCTGCCGTTGCGCTTGATCTGGTTCACGCACAGGTTCGAGTGAGCGCCGTAGGACAAGCCTACCGAGGCGGAAGCGCGCGAGATTTCTTCCATCGCGATGATGTGCGCCAGGTAGCCCATGCCGCTGCCGCCGTATTCTTCCTCCGCGGTGATGCCGAGCAGGCCGAGGTCGCCCATTTTCTTCCACAGGTCCATGGGAAATTGGTCGCTGCGGTCGATTTCGGCGGCGCGCGGGGCGATTTCCACGGCGGCGAATTCCTGGATAGCGCTGCGCAAAGCGTCGATGTCTTCGCCGTGATCGAACGTCAAACCTGGTAAATGGATCATGTTGTCTCCTTCGTTATTCTTGCGAGTTGTGTAATCGGGAATCGGTGGTGATGATTGAACAGCAGTTTCAGTCCTTGTGGCCGGCAGCCGCCAGCACAGCGTGATCGCTCAGCTGGCCGCTATCCAGCAAGCGCCGGCATTCATCCTCATGGGCGGTGATTTCTTCCAGCGTGACTTCGATGTCTTCGCGCTGCTGCTCCAGGTGTTCGCGATGACGGGCCAGCACCTGCAGGAACAATTCCAGCTGCGGCGCCGAATCCTTGGGCGAATCGTACATGTCGACCAAGCTCTTGATTTCCGACAAGGTCAGGCCCAGGCGCTTGCCGCGCAGGGTCAGTTTCAGGCGGGTGCGCTCGCGCCCGGCATACACCCGGTTGCGGCCGCCGGCGCCATCCCGTTTCGGACTCAGCAAGCCCTGATCCTCATAGAAACGGATCGCCCGCGGGGTAATATCGAATTCGCGCGCCAGTTCGGTGATGGTGTAGGTCGGCATGGTCAGAGAGTCATCAGGGAACAAAAATGCTGGTTTAGGTACAATGGCAGTTAACGTTAACGTAAAGCACATTGTAGGCGCGCTGGCGGAAAATGAAAACACCGAAAAACTACTGGCGTCCTAAAGTGACGTAGAAGTTGGGATGACTGCCATAGAAGGTGAGATTTTTGCCGGGATCAATGAGACTGGTCTATGCCATTGATCTATACGCTACTGCGCTCTCTCGAAATGCACACATTGCCGACAGCAATCACCAGGCTACCGCATGCAGTTTTGCATCCGTGCAACACTGCCCGGATGCCGTCATCGAGTATTACGCGACCTTCGAAATTGGGCAGTGTGCACATAGTTGCAAAAACCGCCACGTAATTGGCCCAGTGGGAGCGAAGCTGCAATAAGCGATATTTACTCTTTGAAGGGTACAAAAGCGCTGACGTAGCGCTAATCCGGCCAATTTTGTCCACCCCCCGAAATGTAGAAACAGGGAGTGCTTGTCGCCGCCCTGTAAAGAATGACAGGTAGATATAACTAAACAAGCATGCCAGTATGCAAGCATTTGATTGCTCACGCTTAATACTGGGAGACTCGCATGACGACCGCAGAATTACAAGCAGGTGCACCAAGCATCCAGAGCGAAGCCTTCACGATTCTGTCTAACCAGCCATGGCAGAGCACGGGCGTGACGATACCGCCCTTCGTGGAGGTCATGATCGTTTACCAGAACGGCTTGTGGACAGCGGATCCGGATACCAATGGCGGCAAGCCATATGATGCAGCGGGCTGCCCCGACTTGCTGGTTCCGACGAATCAGACCAACTATCCGATTACGGGCGTGCAAATGGGTGCGCTGGTCGGGCGCCTCAACGGCGGGGCGCCTTTCCTGATCGGCAACGGGCCTTACACGATCATTTCGGCAGCGGGCGGAGCGCTTGATCTGTGCATCAACGACGATCTCACCGGCCAATACGGCGCCGGCTTGGAGGACAACCGAGGAAACGTGAACGTATTCATCTATCCGACGAACACACCGCCGGACACCGGCACTCCGCTCGCCCACGATCCAGCGCAGATTTCTCCCGCCGTACCTGCCGGCCAGCTCGGTGGGCTGAGCCAGCTGATCGGCACGTGGACCAACCAGAATCTGGGCGGCTCGAACCAGGGCGGCCCGCAAGCGCCGTTTTCCTACAACGTAATGCCCCTGCCCCAAGTCGATCCAAGCTCGCCGACCGGCTACATTCTCAAGAACTTCACTTACTATGAGGAACTGACCTTCACCGCGATCCACGGCAATGCGCCCAATCGCGGCGGAATCGGCCAGCAGGTAGCTTATGCGCTGTTCTACGAGCAGCGCGTGTATTTCGCCGAAGGGCCGAACAAGGATGCGCTGATCCACGCCGAAAACGGTTCGCTGCTATTGCTGCTGGATTCCACCCAGCCGCTCGGCCCTTACGGCAACGGCGACCGCTACGGCTTGGGCAATCAGGTCGTGAAGAATAGCGTCGCCCCCACCCAGCAATACAATCTGGTCAAGCAGGTGTCGGTACCCCATGGCAATTCCATCCTGGCCTTGGGCGCATATAGCCAAGCCAATGCAGGACCCGGCGTGCCGCTGATCCCGTCGGTCTCGCCCTTGCCCCAAGGCATTCCCACCGTGCAGTATACGGTGGATGATCCGGTGACCAATCCGCAACCCGGCCTGACCGCCAATCCGAACCAGGTGCTGGTCAATGCGCTCCTACTGCGGCCTTGCACCAACTTCCTGCACTTGAGCATGAGCACGGCCAACGGCACTGGCGCGGTCACCAACATCGGCTACGAGCAGCAGCATGCGAACGTTAGCCGCTATGATTTCAACTATTGGCTCGAATCGTTCGACGGCAGCGGCAATTACACGCAGCTGCAATACAGCCAGACCATCACGCTGCAGATTCCGATCAACGGTAAGACCGTTTCCTTCCCGCACGTGACGGCCAACACCTTGACCAAGGTGAAGGGCAGTTGACGCGGCAACCCGGTCCTCCTCCGCGCGGGGGACCGGCATTATCAGACCACCGAATGTGACGCATCCATCGTCCACCGTTCGATGAAGAATCCCGCTTCCAGCCAGGGGCCGCGCACCTGATCGCGCCACGAGCGTTTGATTTCTTCCAAGTCGCGCCCGGTTTCGGCGGCAACCTGCTCCAGGGCAGTCGGCACGTGCATCGTCTGCTGCAGCAGCGAGAGAAAACGATGGTGCTGGGATGTGATGGGGTAAGTGTGGGTCAGGAAATCGCGGCGCAAGATCACGGCATTGGAGGGCCGGGCGGCGGGAAACGGCGGCGATCGTTCCGCGCGCACCTCGTGGTAGTACCAAGCGACCGGGTAGCCATGCCGGACCAGGGCCAGACAGGGCTGGAGGACCAGCGCCTCGTCATCGGCCGTTGTGTCCGGCCACGGTTTCCCTTCATGGCCGGGCGCGTCGAACAGGCGGTATAGCTCGCGTTCGTACCCGGCCAGGTCGACCATGAAGTCGATCCAGGTCTCGCGCCGTTCGGCCGGCTCGCCGCGATCCGGGCGGTTGTCTTCGATCCATTGCGGGAAGCGCTTGCCCAGTTCGTACAGCGTATGGCTTTCGGACGGGCAGTCGCGCAGGTACTCGTCGGCGAAATCGGCGAACAGCTGCGCCCCGATCGCATGGCAGCTTGCGGGAAACTGCTCTTTCAGACATGTCCGCAGGCGCTGAATGTAGCTGCGCTGATAGATCGCCAGGCAGCCCGAGGCCGAAAGCTTGGGGCCTGGCAAGACGGCGGCGGCGATGGCGGCCTCGTCCACACCACCGGGGGCAATCAGCGCATCGAGCATCCAGTGCTGCAGCCGCTGCAGGCGGTCCGGAGCTGGGGTCATGGCGGGTACAGTACGCTACTGCCCATCATCCTGGGCACGAGAAAATCCACCGGCGTAGACAGGGCCTCCGCGGCGTCGGATTGCGGCCGCGAGGGCGGCATGGTCGAGGTGGGGGTGTCGCCTTGGAGCACCTTTTGCGCCAGCATCAGTTCCGCTTGCACACGCTCGAACGGCGGAACGTCGCCGTCCCATTCGAGCAGAGTGGCGGCACCGCCGCTGCGCTGCCAAGCCGCGCGAAACAGCTGCCATACGGCGTCGCAGACCGGCCTGTCGTGGGTGTCGACGATGTGCGTGCCGCAATGCTGATGGCCGGCCAGGTGCAGTTGCACGACGCGCTTGAAGGGAAAGCGCTCCAGGTAGTCCCATGGGTCGGCGCCGGCATTGAAGCAGCTGACGTAGACGTTGTTGACGTCGAGCAGCAGCCAGCAACCCGTGGCGCGGCACAGTTCGCCGAGAAACGCGGGCTCGTCGATGCGCGAGTCGCGGAAGCGCATATAGGTACTGGGATTTTCCAGAACCAGGGGGCGGCCCAGCAACTCCTGCGCCTGGGCCACGCGCGCAATGACGTGCGCCAGCGTGTCCTCGTTCAAAGGCAGCGGCAGCAGGTCGTGGCTGTTGATGCCTTGCATGCCGCTCCAGCACAAGTGGTCGCTGACCCAGCGCGGCGACACTTCGTCGGCCAGTTGGCGCAGGCGCGCGAGATAGGATCGGTTGAGCGGATCGGTGCTGCCTATCGACAGCGACACGCCGTGCAGCGCGATCGGATAGCGTTCGGCGATCCGACGCAGGACGGCGCGCGGTCGTCCGCCAGAATCCATGAAATTTTCCGAGATGGCCTCGAACCAGTCGACCTTCGGCCACTCCGTGAGGATGTGGTCGAAGTGGACGTTGCGTAGTCCGAGACCTAGACCAAGTCCCGGCATGGACGACAACGCGCCGGCGTCTTCCGCCTTCGCCGCTTGTGTGGCTATGCCGCGCAACTACCCGCTCCGCTCATGCCACTGGAACCACATGCCGTCACGCCGACGCCACTCTCCGAGAACCAGGCAAAGGTCGGTCCATTGGCAAACAGTTCCGGGTGCGGCGGACCCGGCAATTTGGTGGGGTCAAGCTCACGCGCCCTGGCGATCGCCGGCCAACGTTTTTCCAGGAACACTTGGCGCGCGCGCAACCATACGCCCTGTCCTTGGTTCGGGCCGTCGGTGCTGAAGCGTTCTGCGTTGATCGGCGTCGCACAGGAACCCAGCGACCGGCAGGCGTTGCCACCGGGGTTATTCTGTTCTTCGGCGTCTCCATAAAGGCCGCAACCGCCTTGATATCTGCAATTGTTCAACACACGACAGGAATGGTCGGCCGTGCTGGAGCAATAACCTTGTCCGGCGCAAGCGTTTTGCACCATTTGGCCGTGCTGATTCAGGTGTCCCGCCGGGCCAAATCGATCCTGGCCCTTACAGCTATTGAGCCCCATGCACGTGTGGGGGTCGAAGGCGCCCGCCGGCGGATTGGCCGGAAACTTGGGAACATTGGCGTAGGGGTTGTTCTTCGACAGGGTGCTGGGTGTCGCGTTTGACCAATAGCTGCTCACGTCCGGCAGGGACACGCCCTTACTGTTGGTAATGTAGTCTTGGGGCAACCAAGCGAAACCGGGACTGCTGATAGCCATCTTGTTGCCGAGCGCGACCAAATTTGCATACGCCTGGTCGCGGGCGCCTAAATTGTAATTCTCGAACGTCGGTGCAAAATGCTTTCCGGCGAACTGACCGCCATCGATCGACAACTTCGCCATTTGCTGGACCAGCTTATCGAGAATCCAGATCATGGAGAGGTGCAGCGCCTGGTTGAAATAGCGCTTCTGTTCCTGGCTAGGCACCAGAAAAGTGGTCTCGCTCAATATCAACATGTACTGGAACAGGCCATTGCAAAAATTCGAGATGTCCTGCGGGTTGGCAGGGAAATTGGGGTTCTTGGCCAGAAGGGAGGTTGGGTAGTCCGCCGTCCTGGGATTGCTCGGGAAATTGAAGACAACGGCGGACAGATCGCTCGCCGAAAACTGCATCGCCGTCGCCGCTGGGGGGGCCGGCTGTGCGGCCAGCGGCTGCGAAGCCGAGGGGTAGCCCTGCAATTGCGATTGCAGGGTGAGGAATTTGTAGTAGTGCGACAGTTCCATTTTTTTCGAATCGTCCCACTGCGTGCTGTTGCTGCCTTCTCCTTGTTCAGTCACGGTATCGATGGCGTGCAGGGCGCTCTTCTTGTCTTGAATCGTCAAGAGCTCGGCGCGACCGGCGTGACTGTCCGAGGCATTGGCATACTGTGCCTGGCTTGCCGCCGAGCCCGCTTGTGCAGGAGGGTTGGACGCATTGAAGTTTGCGGCGGGAAAGACGGCGTCGATATTGCCGGAGGAGTAATTGCTCGGCTGAATCTGTTGCGCGCGGGCGCCATGCTTGAAATCAGCATCGACCAATTTATCGCACGCGATCAGACAGCGAATGTAGGCGTATACCTGCCCCAGCGTCTGCCAATTGTCATCCTCGGGAATGGCGTCGGAGGTTTCGGGATACTCGATCTCCAAAAATTGCCAGAGCTGCGCGAATGAGAATGGCGCCAACGGTATCAGGAGGGGATTGCCATCGGGGCCATCTGTGGCGTGATCGAGCAAGTTTGTCGGATAACTGCCGGGGGCATTCAGGTAGAGCTGCGGACCTCCCCCCACCGAATACAGAATATTGCTCGACAGCGACATATGCAGCATTTCTTCGACCGCAACGCTCATGATGCGCCCGCCCGCCTGATTGGCGAACAATGCCGCCGCAGAATAATTGGTCTCCGACGGCGGATTCGCGCTGCCGAACGTCCGGTCGAGCGAATAATAGCTATAGAGGTAAATCGGAATGGTCGACAATTCGACCTTGATCGCCACCTGCAACAACGTCTTTAGCTTGGCCAACAAGATATCGTGAGTCCAGTCAGGGTTCGTATTGAATTTGTGAACCAACGCTTTTTCCGCCGGAGTGAGCCTCGGCATTGTAGTGGCCGTATTCATCATGATCGATCTCCTCTGTGTACGTGAATCGCGGTAACGGTGTTACTAAGCCTTGACCTGGGGATTGGCGTCGATGTGCAGGAAAGGCAGCAATTGATCTTTAAACGACAAGTGAATCAAACTGGTCTGCGAGTATTGCAACTGGGTGCTGCCATTACTGAGATGCACGATGCATCCATCAACTCCGGCTAACCCAGAGCAGAAGGGCCAGACGCGTGGCAGACAGATTTCCAGATCCGTCCCGGAGGAAATTTGAGTTGTTCACCGACTGCTCCGTAATGAGGGAGAAACATGGTTAAGGGGCTTCTAAATGAGTTTATGTTTCATTCAGGCCAGCGAACTGCAAACGTGATGACAGATAGGCATTAAAAATAATTATGGGTTAGAAACTATTTAAATATATACAAATATTTACGTGTAGCAACTATTTTCTATAGTCTCATGGCACCTTTTTCCGCTTGATAAAAACCGTTATCAAGAGTAAATGGGCGTGCAGATACCTGACTGACTTTGCATTGCAAAAGTCAGTCCGCGCTGCTTACAACAGCTGGGACGAAGCGAGGGATGCGGTCAAGGGGTAATCCCCTCACCAAATGATCGCGTTTAAAAATAGAGCCGGGCTGCAAGTACCGCAGCTTCCATCCGGTCGACTGGCCTCGGCGCAACTCGCTCGTTGAGCCGCGACTTAGAATATGCAGTAAAGCTTTTTGAAGAACAAATCTGCACCAAGGCAGATAGACCGTCGCCGAAAATTGACGTCAAATCATATGAAAACTCTACAATAACGAGATATACAGAAAATTTCACTTTCTATGGCGAAGCCATAAGAAATCTCATCTTCTGCGACAAATAATCCCGATATGTATGGCGCGTCCACTGGTAACTTATTGATTTCCCCTGTTTCCTGGGTCAGCTTCCATAACACTTTACGCATTGCCAAAACAGAAAGAAATCCCCATGAACCCACTCGAAGCCCAGCTCAGCTATGCCTTCGGCGACACGCTGCCGGCCAGCGGCGCCACCCTGGAAGTCGCGCCCGGCGTGCGCTGGCTGCGCATGGGCTTGCCGTTCGCCCTGGATCACATCAATCTGTGGCTGCTGGAAGACAGCGTCGAGACCGAAGACGGCGTGCGCCATGGCTGGACCATCATCGATTGCGGGATTGCCAGCGACGCCACGCGCGCCGCCTGGGAAGAGATTTTTAGCAAGGAATTGCGCGGCCTGCCGGTGCTGCGGGTGCTGGTGACCCATTGCCATCCTGACCACGTCGGCCTAGCCGACTGGCTGTGCACGCGCTGGCAAGCGCCCTTGTGGATGAGCGGCGGCGAATATTTTTCAGCGCGCATCATGTCGGCTGCCCTGCCCGGCGCCGACGGCAGCGCTGCCTTGCCGCATTTCCAGCGGCACGGCATGTGCGATCCCGAAGTCGTCGCCAAGGTGTCCCAGCGCAAATCCTATTATCCGTCCATAGTGCCGTCGGTGCCGCACGCCTACCACCGCCTGGCCGACCGCCAAAGCTTGCGCATCGGCCAGCATCAATGGCAGGTGATCACCGGTTTCGGCCACGCGCCGGAGCATGTTTCGCTGTACTGCAGTGACCTGGAATTGCTGGTTTCCGGCGACATGGTGCTGCCGCGGATTTCCACCAATGTCTCCGTGTTTGCCATCGAACCGGAATCCAACCCAGTCCAGCAGTACATGGATTCGCTGGAAAAATACCGTGGCCTGCCGACCGCAACGCTGGTGCTGCCGTCGCACGGGAAGCCGTTCCGCGGTTTGCAGATTCGTATCGATCAATTACAGCAGCACCATCGGGACAGGCTGGCAGAGGTAGTGAGTGCTTGCACAACAGCACCGCGGTCGGCCAGCGACATCGTCCCCATCATGTTCCGCCGGCCGCTCGACGCCCATCAGATGACGTTCGCGCTGGGCGAGGCCTTGGCGCATCTGCACAAGCTGTGGTTCGACGGCGTGCTGAAACGGCGGCTGGATGCGGACCAGGTTTACCGCTTCAGCGCCAGTTGAGAATCGAACGATCCTGGCGGCAAGCGCCGGTTATTGCTGTATCGCCGCAACGATCATCGCCACCGCCAGCATCAGGCTGCCGGCGATGCGGTCGGTAATCCGCGCAAAGCTCGGGCGGGTAGCGATGTTCTGCATCCGTCCCGCCAGCATGGCATAGCCGAGCAGGATAAAAAATTCCGGGATCATCGAACCGGCTGCCAGCCAGATCATTTGCAGCGGCACATTCGCGGCCGGGTTCAGGAACTGCGGCAGGATGGCGATGAAAAAGATCAGCGCCTTGGGATTGGCCAGCTGCAGGGTCAGGCCGCTGAGCCAGATCTTCCAGCCGGATGAATCTCTGCCGTCCAGCCTGGAAGCGGTAATCGGCGACGGCCGGCCGAAGATGGCGGACAGGCCGAGATAGGCCAGATAAGCCACACCCAGCCACTTCACCACGGTAAACAAGGTATGCGAGGCGACAATCAAGGCGCCCAGGCCGGTTGCCGAGATGGTGAAATAGATTGCATTGGCGGTCAGTATCCCCAGCGTCGCGAAGATCGATTTTTTCCAGCCGGCGGTAATGCCATAGGCCACCACCAGCATCACCGCCGGTCCCGGCGAGGCCGACAGCGCCAGCTCGGTCAGCACAAATAAGAAGAAACTATGAAAGTCCATGGGTCAGTCCGTAAATCAGTCCGCGAATTAGTCCATACCTTTGCGCGCCTTGTGCGGCGCCTTGGAAAACACCAGATCGTATAGCCAGTTGGGCAACAGCCGCAACAGCTTGGCCACCACGCCCATCTGCCACGGAATCACCTGGTAGCTGCTGCCGCGCGCCACCGCCGCGCCGGTCTTGGCGGCAAAGCGCTCGGCCGGCATCAGGAACGGCATCGCATATTCGTTGACCTGGGTCATCGGCGTATCGATATAGCCGGGGACGATGGTGACCACCTTGATGCCGCTGGCGCGCAACTCCACCCGCAGCGATTCGCAATAACTGATCAGCGCCGCCTTCGAGCCGCTATAGGCGCCGGCGCCCGGCAAGCCGCGGATGCCGGCGACGCTGCCGACCCCGACCAGGCGCAGATCGCGCTGGCCTTCCCGGGCCTGGCGCTTCATGCTGGCGATGAATGGCGTAAAGGTCGCCACCGTGGCCAGCACATTGGTGGCGAACACCTGGTTGAACACCTCCTGGTCTTCCGCATGTTCGGTCAGCGTGCCCTGCGAAATGCCGGCGCTGGCGATCACCACGTCGACGCCATTGCCGGCAGCGATGAAGTCCGCCGCCGCCGCGCTCAGGGCTGCATGATCGTTGACATCCAGCGCGTACAGCCGATGCCGCTCCGGATGCGGCAGGCCGGCCAGCAGCTGTTCCAGCACCGGCTGGCGCCGCGCCGCCAGCCCCAGCGCCGCGCCCTGCCCTGCATAGTATTGCGCCAAGGCGGCGCCGATGCCGCTGGATGCGCCGGTGATGAATACACGTTTCATGAAAACGACCAATCTCGGAGTGATGCGATAAAACCTCGATAAAAAAGCCCGCCCTCTTGCGAGAGGCGGACTTTTCAACAACTGCTGCCGGCTGGCCACATCAGGGCCGGACCGCTGATTACTTCTTGGTAGCCGCGGCCTTGGCCACCAGGCTGTCCATCACTTGCAGGGTGGTCTTGAACAAGGCTGCTTCGGTCTCGCCGGCGCCAGGCGTTGCGCCGACAATCGACGGCGAGGTGACGAAGCGGCCGTCAACCACCAGCATCGGCACGCCGTCGACCTTGTAGGCGGTCTGCAACTGAGTGGCGCGGGTCACCTTGGTCTGCACCGCGAAGGAATTGTAGACGTCCATGAACTTGGCTTTGTCGAGGCCGCTCTTGGCGGCGAAATCGGCGACGGCTGCGTCGTTGTTCAGGTTCTGGCGCTGCACGTGGATGGCGTTGAAGACTTTCTTGTGCATCTCAGGCAGCTTGCCCATCGCTTCCAGCGTGTAGTACAGCTTTTTCTGCGTTACGTAAGGCGATTTCTTCGGATCGCCATTCGGATCGCCGAAATCGACCGGCACACGCTTGAAGGAAATCTTGTCGCCTTGCTTGGCGATCCAGTCTTCCAGCGTCGGCTCGAGCGCATTGCAATGCGGGCAGAAGTAACCGAAGAATTCCGTCACTTCCACTTTCTTGCCGAGGCCGCTATCGGTCGGCTGCGGATTGTCGAGAACTTTGTAGTCGGTGCCGGCAACCGGATTGGCCGGCGATGCGCCGGCGCTGACGGCAACCAGGCCGAGACTCAGGCTAAGACCAGCGACTGCCAGGGCTTTTTGGAAAAAACGCATGAAATATCCTTATTATTAAATTGTGAGGCAGAGACGATTCCGCTGGAGTCGCTCTGCCTTCAACCGATTAGACAAAACATTGATGACGATGACAAACCAGCTCTTTATTTCGCAGCCCGCACCACAGCCGCATTAACGCCGTTATCTGACAACTTCCCGCGAATCCGGTTCATTGTTTCCAGCTGATTGAATGGTCCGACCCGTACCCGGTACAGGGAACCGGTATCGGCCTGGCGCTCGCTGATTTTGGCCTCGAAACCCATCAGCGCCAGCCTGGCCTTGGCGCTTTCAGCTTCATTCTGTTCACGGAAAGCGCCGACCTGCAGGAAATAGATCCAGTTGTCGTCCGCGGCGGCGGCCTTGGTCTTGGCTTCGGCGATGTCGCCGGCGACCTTCTTGGCCTTGTCGGCAGTCGATTTATCGACCACCGGGGCCGGCTTGTCCTGCTGGGACTTGGCCACCAGTGCATCGAGCTTCTTCTCGGCAGCCTGGTTGACGGCCGCCGGCGTGTTGTCGGTTGGCGGCACCGCTGGCGTGGCCGGCGGCGTGAATGCCTTGGCTGCTTCCTTGGCCGCGCTCTGGTTGCCGTACAGCGCCTTGTTCGGATCCGGCAGCTGGTCGCCGCCGGCAGCCGGTGCGGCTGGCGTAGCCGGCGCCGTGATGGCTTCCGGCGGTTTGTCGGCCTTGGCTGTCTTGTTGGTGAACGGCGTCGGCGTCTTGGTGATCATGATCGCCACCACGACGGCGATCGCCAGGCCGATGATCAGGCCGAAAATCAGGCCCAGTAAAGTACCGCCAGCTTGCTTGTTGATAAATTTGCTCATACTTCCCCAATGACATACTGGTTACAGAACGTCTCCGTCCGACTGTGCCGCCGGCGTCAACGCCGGACCGGACACAAGCTCAGACCGAGTCGCCTATTGTAGATTCAAATCACATGCGTGCGGGAGCCGATACGCCGATCAGCGCCAGGCCGTTGCGCAGCACCTGGCGGGTGGCGTGCATCAGGGCCAGGCGCGCCAGCTTGAGCGCCTCGTCGTCGACCAAAACCCGCTCCGCATTGTAGTAGCTATGCAGCTCGCCCGCCAAATCGCGCAGATAGAACGCCACCTGGTGCGGCCCCAGCTCTTCCAGCGCATGCTGCAGCATGTCCGGATATTCGGCCAGCTTGGCCAGCAGGCTGGCTTCGCGCGGCGCGGTCAGCGGGCTGAGGTCGATGCTGCTCAGGCTGGCCTCGTCGCCGGTCCATTGCGCCAGCACCGAGCAGATGCGGGCGTGCGCGTACTGCACGTAATACACCGGGTTTTCGTCGGACTTGGCCAGCGCCAGGTCGACGTCGAACACAAATTCGGTATCGGCCTTGCGCGAGATCAGGAAGAAGCGCACGGCGTCGCGGCCGCGGGTCAGGTCGCGCGGCGCGCCGGCAGTTTCAGCGCCGTCTTCGCCGGACGACCATTCGATCAGGTCGCGCACGGTGACATAGGAACCGGCGCGCTTGGAAATTTTCACTTCCTCGCCGTTCTTCATCACGGTCACCATCTTGTGCAGGATGTAATCCGGATAGCCCTGCGGAATGCCCATGTTGACCGCCTGCAGGCCGGCGCGTACGCGCGCGATCGTGCCGTGGTGGTCGCTGCCCTGGATATTGATGACCTTGCCGAAGCCGCGCTGCCATTTGACGATGTGATAGGCGACGTCCGGCACGAAGTAGGTGTAAGTGCCATCCTTCTTGCGCATCACGCGGTCCTTGTCGTCGCCGTAATCGGTGGTGCGCAGCCACAAGGCGTCGTCCAGCTCATAGGTGACGCCGGCGGCGATCAAGGCCTCGACGGCGGCGTTGACCTTGCCGTCCTTGTACAGCGAGGATTCCAGGTAGTAGTTGTCGAACTTGACGCCGAAGGCCAGCAAGTCCAGGTCCTGCTCGCGGCGCAGGTAGGCCACGGCAAACTTGCGGATCGATTCGATATCGTTGACGTCGCCGCTGGCGGCAGCCGGCTCGCCATCGCTGGCCGCCACGGTCTTGCGCGCCAGGAAATCCTGGGCGATGTCGGCGATGTAGTCGCCGTTGTAGGCGCTTTCCGGCCATTCGGCGTCGCCCGGCTTAAAGCCGTTGGCGCGCGCCTGCACCGAAGTCGCCAGGGTGGCGATCTGGACGCCGGCGTCGTTATAGTAAAACTCGCGGGTGACGTCGAAACCTTGCACTTCGAACAATGCAGACAAAGCGTCGCCCAGCGCGCCCTGGCGGCCGTGGCCGACGTGCAGCGGGCCGGTCGGATTGGCCGAGACAAACTCGACCAGCACTTTTTTACCGGCGCCGAGCTGGCTCTTGCCGAATTCCGCGCCTTGCTGCAAGACGGTGTGGACTACTTGCTGCTTGGCGGCGGCGGTCAGGCGCAGGTTGATGAAGCCGGGACCGGCGATTTCAGCCGCTTCGATCAAACCCTTGCCGGCAGCGCCGGCCATGACTGCCGCCACCAGGGTCTGGGCCAGTTCACGCGGATTTTTTTTCAAGGGCTTGGCCAGCTGCATGGCGATATTGCAGGCGACATCGCCATGCGAGGGATCGCGCGGGCGCTCCAGCGTCACGGTCGGCGTCAGCTCGCTGCCGGCGATGACAGGCTGCAAGGCAGCGTTGAAAAGGTCGATGATCTGTTGTTTTTGTGGTGCTAGCATAGGATTGACAGTCAGTAGAACAAAGATGCGGCGCAGGAACACGGGCGCCGCACGGGATTATGCGAAAGCCTGCCGGGTTTGCTGTCACTTGGACAACGCCCGGCCAGTCTTGGTTATTTCCGATTATACCGGCTTGGCGCAGCAATCTTCACCCTGCTTGCCCGGTACGTCGAAGCGATGCCATAAACTCAGGCAGCCTCTGCAAGCATCAAAAACTGCTGCTAAGATGCGGCGTCTTGGCCAGGCTGGATCCGGCCACAGCGAATTTTCGTCTTTGCATCCATTATCTAGTTCACAACAGGAAACCTTATGACCCAGTCCACGCCACGCGTCGCCGATCACCCGGCCCACCCGCAATTCCTCAGCCGCTGGTCGCCGCGCGCCTACGCCAATGACGAGATGTCCGAGCAAGAATTGCTGACCATCCTGGAAGCCGCGCGCTGGGCGCCGTCGTCCTACAATTCGCAGCCATGGCGCTTCGTCTTCGCCCGCCGCGGCACCCCACACTGGACCCGCCTGCTGGGCCTGCTCAACGAATTCAACCGCAGCTGGGCCGAAAACGCCGCGGCGCTGGTGATCGTACTGTCGAAAACCACCTTCGCGCCGCCGGGCAGCAGCGAAGAACGGCCGGCCCCAACCCACTCCTTCGACGCCGGTTCAGCCTGGGGCTACCTGGCGCTGCAAGCCAGCCTGTCCGGCTGGCATGCGCATGGCATGGCCGGTTTCGACAAGGAAAAGACACGCATCGAACTGGGCGTTCCAGCCAACTTCGCCATCGAAGCAGCGGTAGCCATCGGCAAGATCGGCGACAAGGCCATGCTGCCGGAAGGCCTGCGTTCCAAGGAAGAACCTAGCCCGCGTTTGCCTTTGCAGGCGCTGGTTTCGGAAGGTACTTTCAAGGCTTGAGAGTCTAGAGCGTTGCATGACGGGCTCGATGCGCTTGAGCCCTGAAAAAATGCGGATGAACGGTTTGTGCCGTTCATCCGCATTTTTATTTGTACTGACCTGCAGCTAACCGACAGATCAAGTTCAATGAGAACCGTTATTGTGGTTCTTCCTTGTACGGGCCATTTTCTTTGCGTATGAATTTTCCGTCTTTTAAAAGATACAGCACGGATTGAGGCTGATCTCCACCTTTGCTGTAATCCTTGACCTCATAGCCAATCTGCCCATTGCTCTTAAACACCCGGGACTCCGATGTACATTGCGTGAAATTGTTTTTAATTATTTTTATTTTTTCCTTCACCACGCCAACCAGATATGTCAGATGTACAGCGTGCGCACACCTATATGTCCACCATTGTGGGTGCTTTCTATAGTCGACGTCTTCTTCCGGATTAGATGCAATTGACCGCATTGATTCAAGTACGAAATAATCTCCTTCCTGCGTTGAAATTAGAGAGTCGTCAAGCAATTGGTAAGTGAAGTTATGCTGCTTTATCATGCGATCAAATTCGGGCAAGCGGAAATTACTGGAACTCCCACCTTTAACTGTGCGGCGAAAAAACATGCCTTTTTCTTGATCAGCTTAGATTGCATCAAACGCAACCCCTGTTAAATCAACCAAAACATAAGTCACGCCTCCGTCAGCTATTTGAGCATGCGAATTTAGGCATAAAAATAGAAACGAGATAAGGCATGATTTATAAATCCTGGATCGTAGGCGCATGGCATTCAATCGTCAAATTGCGGAGACTACCCAAGACGAATTCTAATTTTTGGGCACTCAGTTCACGATTTTACAGGCAGCGTCATTATCGCCCGTGTACATAAATGTGATTTGTTTTCCTGTTTTAGATTTCGTATACACCACGTACTTTCCTTGGGTATTACCAGCACCCGATTGAATAAATACATACTCGCCCGTTATTTTTTTATCGACGATTTCAACTCTGGAAATTTCGTAATTACCTAAATCAGGGGAGCCCGTATCGGTACTGACGTATTTTGTAAGTACGAGAGGGACAGTTTCTTTTGACGCATTGTATTGAACGAAAGCACCAATCTCTTTTTTTAGATCTTTGTCGACATATGTGCGTAACGCAAATTTGATAGGCTTACTGGAACTATCATGTGGTACATACACATAACAAGCGGTTTCTAATTGAACATCAGCTCTGGCTATACCATAGCTGAATGTAATAACAACCAATAAACAAATTCCAATCTTCATTTGGTCGGCATCATCGTCAGCAGAAACAATTGTTAGGTAAGCAGCTTATGCCAGATGATCTGGTTGCCAGCCTCATCAAACTCTGGATATGGTAAAAATTCACCCAGTTCAATCACGATCGTTCTATTAGACAACCGTTGAGCTTGCCACCGACCCGACTCGGGACAAATTTGGCCGGATAACGCAGCAAGGCCAGAAAATTTCCTCTTAATTGACAGGTACGTCTGCGATTTTTGAAGATCGGAAACGTCGATAGTAGCAATGCGATTTCTCAGCATTTCGTTTTCATCGTCATCAAAAAAATCGTTGCGGACCAATTGAAATTTAGCAAAACCAACTACTGTCAAACCGATTCGCCCAATTTGCTCATCATTCCACGAAATCAAGCCCGCCTGCTGAATAGTGGCAAGTGCTTCATTCACCACTTCAGTCTTGACTCCATCAAAAATATCAGACGCAGCAATGCTCCTCAGAGCGACCGAGTCCTCACCATCGTAGTCGTTCATAGCAAAAGAATAAAGCACCGCTCTCACCAAATCGTCAAGCGTGCTGTCGTAATCAAGCTCTGTAAGAACGGTCATTGCGCCTTTTCCTTGTAAAGACCATTTTCTTTCCTTACCAATTGCCCATCTTGTAGGATATACAGCACGGACTGAGCTTGATCTGAACCTTTATGGTAATCCCTGATTTCGTAACCTAGTTGGCCACCATCATGGATCATCCTGTAAGAGCCCGCACAATTGAAAAAATTCCGATTCAGCACTTTGATATCGCTGCCTGTTATCGAGATAAGATAAGCCCGGTCTTCACCCATGCCAGCGGCGCAGTGAACTGATTTTGGATTGAATTCATGCGGCCTCGACATCGTTAAAACAATGTAATTGCTCTTTGGTGTAGAGATGAGAGACTCGTCGTCTATCATTACCTCAAAATGATCCTTAAACAAACGATCTATTTCGGATGAATAAATAAAATGGGTTGGCTCTTTAGCCGTAATATCTAATATATAAATTTTCCCAGGGCGATCGCTGGTTTTATTTTTTCCGTCGGCATCAACAAAAACATATTTAACGGGATTAACCGCGGTCTTAAAATTTGCCCTAAGATTTTCCAGCATTTGTACGCTAGCCGCAGGTGTAGCATGAACGTCACCGACAAGTAACGTCGCTGCTAGAAGCAGGCTTAGCAGCTTAGTTGCCGATGACATGATCTGCATTGCAAACTCCTGAATATTTCCATGAATGCTCCGTGATCTGGCCCTTTTTCATTTTATTGAATTCGTCCTTGTCTCGGTCACGCAGGTCACTTTCCACATCGTAACCAAGCGGTAAATATAGATGCGTTTTCAGATTACCTGTCTTTGTCGAGAATAGATGCACACCTTCTTGGCTCAAACACGTTTTAACAGATGTGTTTCGATTTTTAATCTCCAATCCGGTGGCGGTTTCCGCAACAGAAGCACCCGCTCCAATTATCGCGATTCCGACAAAAGGCTTCGCATAGCGCAGCTTCAGTTTGTAAACGTGTACATCCCTTCCATTCAACTCATCGGTAACTTCACCCTGCGGCAATAGCTCCCCATCGGAGGACGTTATCTTGCAACAGTCAATATCCCCATTCTCTTTTGGATATTGGACCATGATCTTTTCATTTTTTTTGATCGTTTGAGTTGTATGCAGATACGTTCCGCCCTCTGTATTTCTCTGAACGAAACCCTCTCCTATATCGCTTGCGAACGATGAGCATGAGAGGATTGTTAAAACAGTCGGCAAGATTTTTTTAATGTCCATCGGCTGACCAGCATGAGGGGAGTTGGATAATGTTGTTGCTCAATGCTTACAGCTGAAAATAACCAGCCACCGCGATCATTTTTTGAACAAACAGCCTGAAGGTTTGACGAATACCAGCGAACAGGCTGTCGCCGCTGGCTATGGACAGACTTTTACCAGTGCTCATATGCGTTTGAGGGAGAAACAATTTGTATCAAATCACTCGATTATCAGCATCATCAAACTCCGAATTTCGCCATCAACGACCTTCTCCCAGATCTTAATGACGCTCAATATAGATCTTGTTCCACACTGTATCCAGATGTTTTTTAAAAACTAAATTCTCGGGCAATAGCAAAGACTTATCATAATTTTTTTCACCGCCGTAAGGCTCTTGGCCTTCAATGACAATTTGAGACTCGCCTCTGATCGCGTACTTTTCCTTTCCTTTCCGCATAATGACTTTGATGGTGCTAGGATCAATTCCCCCGCCACAAAACGTCTTATACGGCACGGTAATTTCAGCGATTCCATCATTGTTTAAGTCTGTGACCGTCACATTCTTTGAGAAAAAGGACGCGCTAGAATCCAGGCCAGGACAATCAACAAAATCTGTAATAGCCCATTCTTCATTCCAATTTGAGTTCTCTTTTACATAAAAAACAGCCTGCAAATCAATGCGTTCGTTTCTAGCGAGATTTTTCTCTGTTTTCGACGGTCCCACTTTTTTTGTCAAAACCAATATGTGTTGACCAATTTTGTCTTGTACACCAACCGCAGAAACCAGGTTTCCCTTCAGGGAAATATGCGCGTCAACGAGAGATTTTTCATCAATTTTCGATGTCGCTATTTCTGCGGAAAAAGCATTGCTGCAAATTACGGAAGCAAGGAAAACTAGGGGCGCTACGATTTGCGGTATATTTTTCTTCATAGTTAACTCTCTTATCTTGTAGCATTTCCTTTTTTACTTTTCACCTTAATACCAAATTCTTTGTTTAATTCTTCAGCTGAATGCTCTGACAAAGTATTGGCCTTTTCTATGTCTTTTTTTGCAAATTCTTGATATGCAACAGGAACAAAGAATCGAACCCCTTTATGAAAAGGTGAAAAATTAATTTGATCAGACTGATTACCACCCAAACAAATAAAATCATGTCCTGATTTGGCATATACCAGCGTGGCATGATGCGTACCAATTAGCGCGATTGCTCCAAAAATAGGGGTCTTAATTTCGACAAAATTGGAATCCGCCGCCACACCTCTTGCACGTTGCGGATTCTTCCACTTTGCATAGCTGGGGTGAGCTGTCGATAAACAATAGTTCACAAAAGATGCACACCATGCGTTCGCAGTTCCCTTCAACGAGGTCAAAGATTTAACGCCGATCAGCTCGTGGTAATTTGAAGTTTCTGTAATCACATCTTCGGTCTTTCCTGCCCACCGCTTAGCTTCTGAAATTGCAACCGCCATCCATGGCGCCCGCTGCTGATCAGGTTGCAATAACGCGATAGGCTCTCCTTTACCGTCCTTGCTGCGTGCAAGTTCTACTTGTTCGGCGGGTGGTTTAGGCGGCTTCTTTTCCTCAACCTTTGGTGCGACCGCTGTAGCAGTATGTGCTGGCTCAGCTACGTGCTCGGCTTTCTTTTTCGGGAGTTGCTCCAATTTTGGTCGCGACTGCTTCTCGATTGAATTTGTTTGCAGAGAACCCGCCCCATAGATTGAAATAGCCTGCGAGGGGAAAATTTTCCTCTCATCCTTGATCTGGGGATTATCCTTCTTTATTTCTTCTGCTGTGGTTCTATAAATTTTTGCAATTTTACTGAGTGTGTCACCTGGCTGAATCACATAATGTACGGGTGTTCTCTTCGACGATGTACTGCTTTTAACTGCCTTTAAATCTGTTGGAGCAGTGAACGTTCGAAGATTGTTGAATAGGACAAAGGAGTTCGACTTGTCCGACATCACAAAATTGTGAATTTTCTCCCATTCCCCTTCAACACTAGCAACAAAGATGCTGACGGATTTTCCAATATCTATATGTGCGATGAGGGGTAACTGGCCTTTAACATCAGTCTTCGTATGGTGGCTCGCTTCACCAATATCGATTTTTACCGGGAGATTTGCTTTAGGCTTTGTACCATCGGAAATAGTTACAGTAGTGGTATTAACCACTTGCTCTTTTCTGGTCGACTGCTGGTTGTGAAAACCTTCGTGCTTCTCCATCGCATCAAGAACAGTGTCGAGCTGAGCGTCGGTGAGGTCGCTGAGTTTTTTTGTCGTTGGAAGGCCCGTTTGTTTGCTAATGGCTTCGGCGTAGACTTCGGGGTCGTTGTTATCGCTCGCGGGAGCATATCCTTGAGTTACATTCCCATTCTTGTCTTCCACCCCCGCCAGCATGGTGTAAATAGTTCGCTCGTTGTATTTGCGTCGAAGCAAGGCTTTCTTTTGTGCTCGTCCTTTTTCGTAACTCGCGAAAATTAAAAATTCGCCATTCGATTTCGTTTTGCCAACCCCAATGGCGCCATAAATCGCCACGCCTGTTTTCGCGGGCCGCAAATTTCCCGGATTATTAAAACGCCAGGCAATAGTGCCGCCTGTACGCAATAAATGACTGCCATCGGCGGCAACATAGTCGACTGTTAGATGTTCGTAGGTATATTTAGCGCTGACAAATTCTTGACTCATGTCGAACCTTTATTTCGCAGGTTTCAGAGCGGACTCTTTATTCAGTATGTCTTCGACGCTTAAATTCAGCGCCTTGGAGTAGTGCCTTGTAAACACGGGCTTTAGAAGATAGGGAGGATCGTCTGGATGATCGTTATCCGATTCTGAAAACTTGAACCAAGTAACGACAGATTCTCCTTTTTCATACCAGCCGTTATCTGCTCTCTTATCCGCTCTGATAAAGTACACTCCGCTTGCCTGCGCTGAGACAATACCGTCAGCCAAGGTTACATCTCCACCGTTTGCACTTGACCATTCAAACTGCAAATCATTTTGTTTACGCAAGATCGGAACCTGATTCCAATCCGTGCTGTTCTTTGCCTGGAAATAAAAGCTATAACTACGCTTGAAGGTCGTCGTATCTTGATAAGTACCCACTATCAAAATAACTTTACCGGTGGGTACCTGCCACTCATGCAGGCCTTGGCTCATTGGAAAGACGTCTTTAGCCAACGCACTCTGGGTTAAGCCAGCAACAAAGTGCAGCAGAATGAATAGGCAAATCTTCAGTACGAACTGTTGCTTACTGCGAATCATGCTTCCCCCTCAGGGTTACTAAAATAGTGTCCGATTATGTCTGCCGGGAGATGAATGCCTTCGTCGTCATCCGTTAATGCTTCAAGATAAGGATCGTCTTCGTGCTGAGACTCCACATCACCATCAATATCAATATCAGAATTTGTCTGTTCGGAAGCCGGCTCCGCTTTCGGCGGTGACGAATCAAACAGTTTCCATTTATCGTCGCCAATATGCAAAGCCAGTTTTTTCCCTTCTTCAAAATCTTGCCTAGGAAAACGCCCGTCCTCGCCAATTGCCCCCTTGGCGAGAGCAGTACCAGTCTCATCCACAATCCGATAGGATAAGCCGGTAAATCCCAAGATCCCGGCAATTTCGTCGGCGCCAGAAAATGCAAATCGCTGACTGTGCGGACCAGGTTGAGAGATGAGCGCATCAGTTTGATGTTCATCAAAGCTCCGTTGTCCCGGGAAACTGTGGTTGGCGGCATGCGCTATATACCCGCCATTAGTGCCGTGCTCAATACCTCCCGCATTGAATTTGACGTAACTACCACCGCCATTGATCAGTACCTCTTCCTTCGCAGCGATAGTGATGCGATTCGCGGTCTGGGTGATGTTGAGTTTCGCCAGCAGGTTAATATTGTTGGTCAGCGCCTGTATATCGATGTCGCCCGCCGCTGCAATCATTTTCATTCCGGCTTTATGGATAAACAAACGGAAGGTATTACGGATGCTGGCGAACAGGCTGTCTCCGCTGGCAATCGACAAGCTCTTGCCGGTCGTGATGGCCGTGTTCTGGTCACTGGCGATATGGGTGCTGCCGCTGGTGGTGGTTTCGATGCCGGCAGGACTAGCCAGAATCAGATGAGGTTGTGACAGTTCCGGGAAACTCCCCTCCTCACTTGCGCCCTGCCCCTTGATCGCATCATTCTGTACTTTCAGGATTTGTGCGACATCAGCCTGCTGCCCCTGCTTGTCTTGCGCCCCAGCCTGCTGCGCCGCATCCGCCAGCGACTCATGCTGATCACGCGCTGCGGTCAGTCGTCCTACCGTCTCCCCCATATCCTTGATATGCGCAGCCGCATTGTTGCGTGCCTCGGTGGTGATCAGCATCCCCTTGGCCGCACGCGCCACGCCGTGGCCGTCGGTGCGCAGTTCCCAGCCTTCGCCCCGCGCATCCTTGCGGCCGGCATTGTCTTCAATCCGCGTGATGCTGCCCAGACTCAGCTGGCTATGCTGGTGATCGCTTTTCAGCTGCGCCTGGATCTTGCCGTTGGTGTCGTCCAGGATCAGGTGGTTGCTCCTGCCGCCAGCCTGGTTGCCGCCATTGGGCGTCAGTTCGCGGCTCCTGAAGCCCATCAAGGACTGCTGGGTCGCCAGCTTCCAGGGCGGCATGTTGCGCTGGTTGTAGACGCTGCCGGTGACGATGGGGCGGTCGGGATTGCCGTCTAGCCATTGGACCAAGCATTCCGAGCCCACCCGCGGAATCGATTTGGCGCCCAGCTCGCCGCCGGCCCAGGAACTGGCGACACGTACCCAGGCGGAGCTGCGTTCATCGTTGTTGCCGATGCGGTCCCAGTGGAACTGGACACGGATGCGGCCGTATTCGTCGGTGTGGATGCTGCCCTGGCCGGAAGGACCGACTACCGTGACGGTTTGCGGCGACAGGATCTTGGTCGTGACGCTATGGAAGTTGCGGCCAGGACGCCAGGGGATGGTCTTGCGCAGGCAGGTCAATTCGTTACGGTATTCGGCCTTTTGATCTGCTTGCTGCAGATAGTTGTTGCTGGCGATGTGGTGGACGGCAATGATCAGGAATTCATTCTTGCCGGCTTCTTCATGGCTGGCAAACGGGCTGGAAGAGAAATGGCCGGTGAGGCGGTACCAGCGTCCCGGCAGCACGTAGCGGTTGTTGCCGGCTGCTTCAAAGTGCTTGCCCGCCGCTTCGATCTCTTCCATGCGCAGGCGCGACAGCTTATCGGCATCCTGAACACCCTTGACGCCGTAAGCGCCGGCATATTCATAGGATTCGACATCGAGCACATTGCCCTGCTTGTTCAGCGTCGGCACGCCGGCATTGATCGGCACCGGGCTCTTGAAGTTGAAACCGGACAGCGACACCGAACCGGGCACGATCTGTCGCACCGGAGAAAACTCGCCGATGCCGTCTTCCTCAAACGCGCCGCCATGACGCTGGAAGCGGATCTCTGCGCCGCCGTCGATGGGGGCGGCCTGGGTCGAGTCATCGGTGATGATGAGCTTGTGGCCCTTGTCCGTGTGTTCGTAGTAGTACAGCAAGCCGGCAGCTTCCAGGCGCCGATGGACGTAGTTATGGTCGCTTTCGTCGAACTGGATGGCGTCCGTCATGACGGGATCAGTACCGCTGACGCGGTAGTCCCAGTCGGGCAAGGTGCCGTAGTCGGCGCAGATGCTGTCGATCTGTTCGCGCAGAGTCTTGCCGTGGAAGATGTAGTTGTCCTTGCGCAGGCGCAGATATTGGGTCCAGGGTCCCAGCTTGGCTTGGTAGAAGGTGATATTCCCGTCGGTACGCAAGAGACGGAATTCGAAGCAGTAGCCGGAGAAGTAACGCAGGCTGCCATCGGCACGGACCAGCTCCACGCAGAACAGCTTGCCTTGCAGATCCTTCAGGGCCAGTTCGGCGTCATCAGAGAGCAATTCCACGGTGTAGTCAAAATCGCGCGACAGGCTTTCGACGGCGTTGAGCTTGTTCACCAGCAGCTGGGCGTGCGGGCCGTCGTCGTGCGGGAAGGAAAGACGGAGGATGCGCTTGTTCTGGCGGCCGTTGATAAGGCTTTGCAGGCTTTGAAGTATGTTGCTCATGCCGTGATCCTGTCGTTACCGATAAATATTGTCGTACGGGAATAATTGAGAACAAGATAGTACCAAACATATAAGCAAATATTGCTTGGAACTGTCTGTCTAGTTGCAAAAACAACACATGCGCATGCCACGCCGGAAACGAATGCCCCGGCTGCTCCAAGCGCCGCCCATTGGTCCGTTAACAGCACTGTTGAGCCGGCTGCATAGAGGCGTTTAGCTTTACATTCCTATTCGAATACCGGCCGGAAGAAACTTCTCTCGTAGCTCAGGATGCACTTGGTCTGCTCCGCATACTTGAAGGCGGCCTGGCACTCTGCGTCATCCGCCATCTTGATGCGGTACTGCTCATAGGCGGCGAGGCTGGGGAAGGTAAACAAGGCCAGGGCGACGTTGTTTGCGCCCTCGGATGGCAGGAAATAGCCGTGGTGGGTGCCGCCGAATTTTTCCACCAGCGGGATCCACAATTTTCCATAGTGTTCAAACTCCTTGAGTTTGCCGGCGTCGATGATGTAGCGCAGATAGCAAGTGACCATTTTTTCTCCTGATTTCGTATCAAACTTCAATTACGCTGCCAGTTCACCAGCACGATGCCGCTCAGCACCAGGACGGCGCCGAATACGAACGGCAAGCCGATCGGATCGTCCAGCAGCAGCACGCCGAAACTGACGCCGAACAGCGGCGTCAGGAATGAAAACACCGTCAGCCGCGAAGCCAGATAACGGCGCAGCATCCAGAACCAGGCCAGGAAACTGCCGAAGGCGACGATCAGCGACTGGAACGCCAGGCTGACCCACATGATGCCGCTCAGCGGCGCGATCTCGGTCTGGCCGGAAACCAGCGCCAGCAGCGGCAGCGACAGCGCCGCCACCACCAGCTGGTACCACAGGGTCATGCTGGGCGAGGCATTGGTGAGGACGCTGCGCTTGATCATGACGGTGGTCGCAGCCCAGAAGACCGCGGCCAGCACGCCCAACGCATCGCCGATCAGCATGCGGCTGAAACCGGCGCCGGCTTCGAAGCCGCCGGCGAACGCCACTGCGATGCCGGCAAACGCTGCGATCACGCCCAGCCACTGGGTCAGGCCGAAACGCTCGCCCGGCACCAGCCAGTGCAAGCCCAGCACGGTGAAAATCGGCGCGGTGTAAACGAAGACCGACATGTGCGATGCAGTGGTGTAGTTCAAGCCGATGGAGACGCACAGGAATTCGCCGGCGAACAGCAGGCCGGTCGCCAGGCCCGGCCAGAAGCTGCCGTCGGTGAGCGAGAATTTGCTGCCGCGCCACCACATCAGGCCGCTCACCAGCACCGCGGCGACGGCCGACCGCAGGCCGTTCTGCAGGATCGGCGAGATGCTCGGCGCCGCCACCTTGATCGCCACCTGCTGCAACCCCCAACACATGCAAAGAATTAACATCAGGCTCATGGCCAAGCCGTCTAGCGGCTTGCGGGTGGTAGGCATAGTGCGTCTTTCCGGAACAGGTGCAGGCAGGGATGGTTTGTCATAAATGTCATTTTACTCAGCGTTGATTTATCCCTATCATCAACGTCATCGGCCACCCCGGTGGCCCAGTCTCGGCGACCCCGTCTCGGCGACCCCGTCTCGGCGACCCCGTCAAAATACAGATTGCAAGGAATATGCTTGAAAGTAGTCACTTTTGCTTTACCGGCAATAAACCACATCGCCGGAGCCCATCATTCATAAGCCAGACCATGCGCCCTATCTGGGCGCCGCCGCCAAACCACCACGCCCCCGCAAGCTATTGCTGTTAAGCGTTTCCGCCGGCGCCGGCCACATGCGCGCCGCGGAGGCGCTCAGAGCCTATGCCGCCGCCGAATTCCCCGGCACCGAAGCGATCCACCTGGATGCGATGGATTTCGTCCCTGCCGGCTTCCGCGCCGTGTATACCGATTTCTACCTGCACCTGGTGAACCGCCATCCGGCGCTGTGGGGCTATGTCTATCAGAAGAGCGACAAGGCGCTCAGCAGCTCGCCGACGCAGAAACTGCGGCGCGCGATCGAGCGCATCAGCACTCGTCCCTTGCGCAAGGCGATACAGGCAGCAGCGCCGGACGCCATCATCTGCACCCATTTCCTGCCGGCCGAATTGCTGGCGCGCGAAATCGGCAAGCAGCGCGTGGTCTGTCCGGTGTGGGTGCAGGTCACGGATTTCGACCTGCACAGCATGTGGCTGCAGCCGCTGATGCAAGGCTATTTCGCCGCCACCGAGGAAATCGCCTACCGCATGCGGACGCGCGGGCTGGCGGCCGATGCGGTGCACGTCACCGGCATTCCGATCATGCCCGGCTTCGGCCGGACCCTGGAGCGCGAATCATGTGCGCGCCAGTTCGGGCTCGATCCGCAGCGCAAGATCATCCTCATGATGTCAGGCGGCGCCGGCATCGGCGATCTCGACAAGACCGTGCAGCGGCTGCTGGCGCTGCCGGACGATTTCCAGCTGGTGGCGCTGGCCGGCAAGAATGCCGCCATGCTGGCCGACCTGCAGCAGCTGGCGGCGGCGCATCCGGGCCGGCTGTTTCCGTTCGGCTTCACCAGCCAGGTCGACGAATTGATGGCTTGCGCCGACCTGGCGATCACCAAGCCGGGCGGCCTGACCACCTCGGAATGCCTGGCGATGGGGGTGCCGATGATCATCCACTCGCCGATCCCGGGACAGGAAGAACGCAACGCCGACTACCTGCTGGAACAAGGCGCGGCGCTGAAGGCGATCGACCTCACCGCGCTGGAATACCGGGTCCAGCAATTGCTGCAGCAGCCGCAACTGCTGCAACGCCTGCGCCAGCGCAGCCTGGAACTGGGCCAGCCGCGCGCAGCGCGCGCGGTGCTGCAAACCGTGCTCAGCAAACTCGACTCTCCATTTACTACGCTCTCGCCATGACTGCCTCCACACCTTTTCGCCGCGTGTTCGGCATGCTGTTCTGGGCGGTGCTGACCGCCTTCTTTTTCGCCAATGTCGAAATCCAGATCGAGGGCGCCGCCGGCTGGGCCGCCAACCTGCCGACCTGGCGCATCGAACATCACTGGCTGCTCGACATCTTCTGGGGCGGGCGCGCCATGACCGGCTACCACGCCTGGATCTTCCCTTTCATCGCCTTGATGTTCCACTATCCGATCTGGTTCAACGGCAGCTGGGACTGGCGCGGCGAGAGCCGCATCATGGCTTCCATCATGGTGTTCTGGATCAGCGAAGACTGGCTCTGGTTCGTGCTCAACCCGGCTTACGGGCTGGCGCGCTTCAATCCGGTTGACGTGCCGTGGCACAAGCACTGGCTGGGCGGCGTGCCGGTCGACTACTGGATTTATTCAGCGGTGGCGATCGTGCTGTTGTGGCTGGCCGAACGCAAGCCGCGCCCGGTGGGCGTCGCGCTGAGCCAGGGCTGAACCGTTATGTGAATCTCTGGTTCTGTATAGAAGTAGAGATTCACATAGGTATTGTAAAAACAACTGGAACTTGGTAAATTGCGGACCCGTTCCAAGTTTGAAATGTTGTAAATGCTGATCAAAAAAAGTGCAAAAAACGCGTCTCTGCCGAAAAAAAATGCGTCTCTCTCGCAAAAAAACACGCCTCTCCTGAAAAAAAACGCGTCTCTCTCGAAAAAAATTACGCCTCTCCCGCCAGAAAATAGCTCCGATCCGCGCCTGCCGCGCTATCTGCAAGTCCGTGACGATTTGCTGCAAAGGATCGCTTTGCGTAGCTGGGCCGCCGATGAAGCGCTGCCGTCCGAAGACAAACTAGCCGCTGAATATGAAATTGCCGTCGGCACCATGCGCAAGGTGCTGGACGCGCTGGTTACCGACGGCGTCGTCGATCGTGTGCGCGGACGCGGGACGTTCGTCGCGCGCGCTGCCGAACGCTCCTCGATGCTGCGTTTCGTGCGGCAACTTGGCAAAACCAAAAATCAGCTGCCGACTGCCGAGATCCGTTCGATGACAAGCGCCATACCTCCCGCCGCAGTGGCCGACAAACTCAAGCTCAAGCCGCGCGACAAGGCGCTGTATCTGCACCGCACCCGTTCTCTGGACGATGAAATCGTGCTGTCGGAACATATCTGGCTGCCGCTGGCGCGCTTCAGGAAACTGCAAAAATATCTGAAAAACAACTCTCCATCGTCCCTGTACCCGGTCTATGAGAGCGAATGCGATGTACTGGTCTCGCGCGCCATCGATGATCTGACCGCAAAACCGCTGAACCGCGCCAACGCTTCGGTGTTCAAGCTGAAAACCAAGACCGTGGCGATCTGCGTCGAGCGGCTGATGCTGGATCACGCCGGCGAACCGGTCGAATGGCGTACTTCCTTTGTGCCGGCGGAACGCTTCCAGTACTCGGCGGAAGTCCGCTAGCGCCGGAGCAGGGGACAGGGCGGCTGCACGCCGTCCCCGCCGGCTGTCGATTCGCGACGTATTCCTGCATTTCGTCGCTTTCCGCTTCTCCCGCCTCTGCGGCGACCAGATAATCGCCGCAGATCACTTACTTAACGGGAGAACCACATGCTTGCACAAATCATTTCGCACACACCACTCTGGGTATGGGCGCTGCTGGCGTTCCTGCTTTATCGCGGCATCCTGGCCAGCGTCGACCGCGAAGTAACGCTCAAAAGACTGGCAATCATTCCACTGGTGATGCTGGCGCTGTCCTGGCAGGGTGTGTCGACCGTGTTTGGCATCCTGGCGCTGCCCATGCTGTGCTGGCTGCTGGCGGCTGCCGTCGCGGCGACGCTGACCTGGCGCTTGTTCAGGAAAGATCGCGTGATGGCCTATCCGGAACGCGGTGTGGTATTCCAGCGCGGCAGCTGGCTGCCATTGGTGCTGATGATGGGGGTTTTCCTGACCAAATATGCGGTGGGCGTAACGCTGGCCATGCATCCGGCGCTGGCGCAAGATACTGCATTTACCGTCGTTGTCTGTACGCTCTACGGCATCTTCAACGGCATGTTCCTCGGCCGCCTGCTGCGCATCGTCAATCTTTACTACAGTCCGCAGCCGGCGTCGGGCGCCTATAACGGCCAATTGAATTGAAGGCGTAGGGTGGGCACGCGTGCCCACGCGTGACCTATACGCATCTACGGTCACGCGTGGGCAGCAACGCTGCCCACCCTACACGAAATTAGCAGCAGCGCCCGACCCGGCCGTTGCCGCCGTAGCGTGCTTCCTGGCGTTCCTTGAAAAACTCTTCGTAACTCATCATCGGTTCGCCCGGATGGGTGTTTTCCATGTGCGTCACGTAAGTGCCGTACTCAGGCAAACCCACCATCAGCCGCATGGTCTGCCCGAGATAGCGTCCGGCTTTCGACAGTTCTTCCAGCATGGCCGGCCTTTCAGGTTGATATTCAGGTGGAGGGCATGGCGCTGGCAGGCAGCGCTTCAAACGGCGTTTCGCTGGTGCTCGGCTTGTTGGCTGCGCGCGCCGCCAGCACGGTCTTGATACCGAAACCGAGGATGCTCAGCAGCACCAGGATGAAGAACGCCGCCAGCCCTGCATCCAGGTAGTCATTGAAGATAATCTGCTGCATTTGCGCCACCGACTTGGCCGGCGCCAGCAATTTCCCTTCCGCCAGCGCCGCCTGGTACTTGCCGGCATGGGTCAGGAAGCCGACGCGCGGATTGGCATCGAAGATCTTTTGCCAGCCGGCGGTCAGGGTGCAGACCAGTATCCAGACGGTGGGCACGATAGTGACCCAGGCAAAGCGGTCGCGCTTCATCTTGAACAGCACGCAGGTCGCCAGGATCAGCGCAATCCCTGCCAGCATCTGGTTGGAAATGCCGAACAGCGGCCACAAGGTATTGATGCCGCCCAGCGGATCGACCACGCCCTGGTAGAGGAAGTAGCCCCAGCCGGCCACGCACAAGGCGGTGGCGATCAGGCTTGCCGGCAGCGAATCGATCTTGCGCATGGAGGGTACGAAAGTGCCCAGCAGATCCTGCAGCATGAAGCGGCCGGCGCGCGTGCCGGCATCCACCGCGGTGAGGATGAACAGGGCTTCAAACAGGATCGCGAAGTGGTACCAGAACGCCATCATCGCCTTGCCGCCGCCGATGCTGGACAAGATGTGGGCCATGCCGACCGCCAGCGTCGGCGCGCCGCCGGCGCGCGAGATGATGCTGTGCTCGCCGACATCCTTGGCCACCTGGGCCAGCATTTCCGGCGTCACGTAAAAGCCCCATTGCGATACCGCATGCGCGGCCGTATCGACGGTGGTGCCGATCAATGCCGCAGGGCTGTTCATCGCAAAGTACACGCCCGGCTCGATGCAGGATGCCGCGATCAGCGCCATGATGGCGACAAACGATTCCATCAGCATCGCGCCGTAGCCGATGAAGCGCGCATGGCGTTCGTTTTCCAGCAGCTTGGGCGTGGTGCCGGAAGCGATCAGCGCGTGGAAGCCGGAGACCGCGCCGCAAGCGATGGTGATGAAGAGGAAGGGGAACAGGCTGCCCGACCAGACCGGGCCGGAACCGTCCATGAACTGCGTGAAGGCAGGCATCTTCAGTTCCGGCGCCACGAATACGATACCCAGCGCCAGGCCGACGATGGTGCCGATCTTCAGGAAAGTAGACAGGTAGTCGCGCGGCGCCAGCAACAGCCAGACCGGCAGCACCGAGGCGATGAAGCCGTAGCCGATCAGCATCCAGGTCAGTTCCTTGCCGGTGAAGGTGAACATCGCGCCCAGCACAGGATGCTCCTGCACATACTGGCCGCCGACGATCGCCAGCATCAGCAGCACAAAGCCGATCAGGGAAATCTCACCAATACGTCCCGGTCTTATGTAGCGGGTGTAGACGCCCATGAACAGCGCGATCGGAATCGTCACCGCCACGGTAAACGTGCCCCAGGGCGACTCTGCCAACGCCTTGACCACGATCAGCGCCAGCACCGCCAGGATGATCACCATGATCATGAAGGTGCCGAACAGGGCGATCACGCCCGGCACCGGGCCTAGCTCGGACTTGATCAGGTCGCCCAGCGAGCGGCCGTCGCGCCGGGTGGAGATGAACAGCACCATCAAATCCTGCACGGCGCCGGCAAACACCACCCCGGCCAAGATCCACAGCATGCCGGGCAGGTAGCCCATCTGCGCCGCCAGCACCGGGCCGACCAGCGGGCCGGCGCCGGCAATCGCCGCAAAATGGTGACCGAACAAGACATTCTTGTTGGTCGGCACGTAGTCCAGCCCGTCGTTGTACTTGTAGGCGGGCGTCATGCGGGTGGCGTCCAGGCCCAGCACCTTGTCGGAAATATAGAGGCTGTAGAAGCGGTAGGCGATCAGATAGACGCAGACTGCGGCGATCACGATCCAGATGGCGCTGATGGATTCGCCGCGCTGCAGGCCGATGTAGCCAAACGCGAATGCACCGAGCAGGGCCAGCGCAAGCCAGCCCATCTTTGAAGATAGACGATTCATTGTTCTCCTCCCAGACGGGAATGAATGTTGTGAAGTATTGTTTTTATTGGATCGCGGCAAGCACTCGCCGAGCAACAGGGCCGCTGCCAAAGTATTTGGCATATGGGGCACCAGAACAAGAGAGGTACTACGCAATGCACCTGCGTAGTACTACGTAGACAGTGTTGGCCACAGCGGCGCGGCAGCAGAGGTTTTTGATGGAATCGGCTGCGAATCCGAGTAAAGTAGCGCCATGAAATTACGGCAAAAAATCATCTTCCTCGCCATCGTGCCGCTGATCCTGGCGCTCTGCGCGATCGCGCTGGCGGTGCGGCACCAGGCGATTGCGCTCGGCCAGCAGCAGCGCGCCACCATCCAGGCCGCCTACCTGGCCAGCAAGGAAGCCGAGCTGAAGCACTACGTGGAGCTGGCCACCTGGTCGATCGCCCATCTCTACGATTCCGGCCGCAAGGACCAGGCCACGCGGGACGAGGCCATGGCCATCCTGTCCAAGCTGTCCTATGGCGACGACGGTTATTTCTTCATCTACGACATGCAGGGCAAGAGCCTGATGCATCCGCGCCAGCCGGAACTGGTCGGGCGCGACCTGTGGGACATGAAAGACGCCGACGGCAATCTCACCATCCAGCATCTGATAGAACGCGCCCGCAGCGGCGGTGGTTTTGAACGCTACCAGTGGGAGAAGCCGTCCAGCCACCATGTCGCGACCAAGCTCGGCTACGTGGTGGCGCTGCCCAACTGGGGCTGGATGCTGGGCACCGGCATTTATATGGACGACGTCGACGCCGCGCTCAGCAAGATCGATACCCAGGTTTCCGGCAATATCCGCAACACCATGTGGTGGATCGCGGGCATCGCGATCCTCAGTGCGCTGGTGGTGGGAGCCTCCGGACTGGTGCTCAATATCAGCGAGCACCGGGTCGCCGACGCCAAGCTGAAAGTGCTGGCGCAGCGCGTGGTGCGCTCGCAGGAAGAGGAGCGCGCGCGGCTGTCGCGCGATCTGCACGACGGCATCAGCCAGTGGCTGGTGTCGATCAAGCTGCAGATCGAGGCCGGCATCGCCAAGCTCGACCGCGGCCCGCAGCAGGCGGCGGCCGCGCGCAGCAATTTCGAGCGCACCGCCAGCCAGCTGAACGACGTGCTGGGCGAGGTGCGCCGCATTTCCCACGATTTGCGGCCGGCCATCCTGGATGACCTCGGCCTGGCGGCGGCGCTCGAACACCTGGCCCAGGAATGGCTGGAACACGCCGGCATTCCGATCGCCTTCAAGCACAGCGGCAACACCGACGGCTTGCCGGCGGTGGCCAATACGGTGCTGTTCCGCATCGCCCAGGAAGCCTTGACCAACATCGCGCGCCACTCGCAGGCGACGCAGATCGAAGTGCTGCTGCTGGGCGACAGCCAGGCCGTTTCGCTCGCCGTGCACGACAACGGCGTCGGCTTCGACGTCGGCAAGATCGACAGCAACCCCAAGCGCGGCATCGGCTTGCGCAACATGGTCGAGCGGCTGGAAGCGGTCGGCGGCCATCTCAGCATCAGTTCATCGCCGGCGGGCACCCGTGTGCTGGCAACCATTCCCCATGCCTCTTATATCTGACCATGCCTGAACCAATTACCCGAATCATGCTGGTCGACGACCATCCGCTGGTGCGCGACGGCTTGCGCGCGCGCCTGGAAGCGGTGCCGGGCTTCGCCATCGTGGCCGAGGCGGGCAGCGCCGAAGAAGCCTTGCAGCACGCCGAGGAACAGCCTATCGACCTGATCCTGATGGATATCAACCTGCGCAGCAATTGCAACAGCAGCGGCAACGGCATCGACCTGACGGCGCGTTTCCACGCCAGCTTCCCGGAGATCGCGGTGCTGATCCTGAGCATGCACGACAAGACGGAATACCTGATGCAATCGGTGCAGGCCGGCGCCCGCGGCTATGTGCTCAAGGACGCGCCGGGCAAGGATATCGTGCATGCGATAGAAACCGTGATTTCCGGCGGCATGTATTACAGCGCGGCGCTGGCGCAGAAGCTGGCGCGGCCGATGACGCCCGGCCAGCTACTGACGGCGCGCGAACGGCAGGTGCTGCAGCACATCGCCAACGGCGAATCGAACAAGCAGATCGCCCGCGAACTGGACTTGAGCGTGCGCACGGTGGAGACCCACCGGCTGAACATCAAGCGCAAGCTGGAGATCGAAGGGCAGGCGGAACTGATCAAGTTCGCGGTGGAGAATAATTTCCGCTGACGGCTGGCATGGCCGGCATAGATAGATCGCCAGGCAGCAGGGCAGTGCCGATTGTTACCCTAGCTTGCCCTCGGCCGCCAGCTCGCGGATCACGCGGATGGTGTCGATGTCGGCTTCCTGGTAGGCCGAACGGCGGAATTCATCGTAAAACTCTTGCTCGGCCTGCGCCGCCGGCTGCCGTTCGACAGCGTCGTCTTCATATTCAAAGCGCACGAACAACATTTCCTGTTCCGGCTCTTCAATCGTCATGATCAGGCTGGAGCCGGCGATATCTTGCTGTTTCGGCACCTGGTAGCGCACCTGCAGCAGCGGCAGGTAGCTGACCAGGTCCTTGACGATCACTTTGCCGTAACGCAATTCGCGCGCGACCGACTGCACCGACTTGTCCGACAGGCGGCAGTCGTCCAGATGCTCAACGAATAACAGCGGCTGCTCGGCCCGCATCACCAATCCGCGCCATAGCTGTTCGCGCGTCAGGGTGTCGATCAGCGGGTTGAGAGGATCGTTGATTTCGATCAGATGACTGAATTTCATGGCATGTCCGGCAAAATAGTTGATGAGGGATTGTCCCATATTCGGCACAGAAACTCATGCGGCGTCTGCCGCGCCGCCCGCGCTGTTAAAATACAGCGCTTTGCTCCTTCCGGCCTGCCGCTGTATTGTCATCTATGTCGTCTACCCCCAATTTCGGTCTGAACGCTCCCCAACGGGAAGCCGTCAAGTATCTGGACGGCCCCTGCCTGGTGCTGGCCGGAGCCGGTTCGGGCAAGACGCGCGTGATCACGCAGAAGATCCAGCACCTGATCGAGGATTGCGGCTACGACGCCAGGCATATCGCGGCGCTGACCTTTACCAACAAGGCGGCGACCGAAATGCAGGAGCGTATCGCCAAGCTGCTGAAGGATCCGAAACAGGCCAAGCACATCACCGTCAGCACCTTCCACTCGCTGGGGGTCAAGATCCTGCGCCAGGAAGCGCGGGAGCTGGGCCTGAAGGACCGCTTTTCGATCATGGACAGCGACGATTGCTTTTCTATCGTGCAAGACCTGGCGATCACCACCGACAAGCAACTGGTGCGCCGCATCCAGACCGCCATGTCGTTGTGGAAAAACGGCCTGGTCGATCCCGAGCAAGCCATCAAGCAGGCGGTCACCGAGGATGAAGCGCAGTCGGCGCGCATCTACCGCAGCTATGTGGCGACGCTGGCGGCCTATCAGGCGGTCGATTTCGACGACCTGATCCGCCTGCCGGTGGAACTGTTCCGCAGCAATGAAGCGGTGCGCGACAAATGGCAGCGGCGGCTGCGTTATCTGCTGGTCGATGAATATCAGGATACCAACACCTGCCAGTACGAACTGGTCAAGCTGCTGGTGACCGGGCTCGGCAAGAAGCCGATGTTCACCGCGGTGGGCGACGACGACCAGGCGATCTACGCCTGGCGCGGCGCCACCATCGAAAACCTGAAAACCCTGCAGGTCGATTTTCCCGATCTGAAAGTGATCAAGCTGGAACAGAATTACCGTTCGTCCACGCGCATCCTGCAAGCCGCCAACGCGGTGATCGGCAACAATCCCAAGCTGTTCGACAAGAAGCTGTGGTCGGAACACGGGCTGGGCGATCCGATCAAGGTGATGGGCATGGAGGATGACGAGAAGGAAGCGGAGCAGGTGGCGATCATGCTGTCGGCGCACCGTTTCGAGCGGCGCGCCAAGTTTTCCGATTACGCCATCCTGTACCGCGGCAACCACCAGGCGCGCACCTTTGAAAAAGCCCTGCGGCGCGAACGCATCCCGTACACGATGTCAGGCGGCCAGAGTTTTTTCGACCGCGCCGAAATCAAGGACATCATCAGCTACCTGCGCCTGATCGCCAACGAAGACGACGATCCGGCTTTCATCCGCGCCATCACCACGCCCAAGCGCGGCGTCGGCCAGGCCACGCTGGAAGTGCTGGGCACGGTGGCCGGCCAGTGGCAGTGTTCGCTGTTCGAAGCGGTGTTCAAGGGCGGCATCGAAGCCAAGCTGACCGACCGCCAGCTCTATCCGCTGCGCGAGTTCTGCCATTTCATCAACCAGCTGGAAGCCCGCGCCAGCCGCGTCGGCCCGGCCGGCAGCGGCGAGAATGCAGCCGCGGTGCTGGACGACATGATGAAGGAAATCAACTACGAGCATTATCTGTACGACAGTTTCGACGACCGCGCGGCCCAGGGCAAATGGCAGAACGTGCTGGATTTCACCAACTGGCTGAAAGAAAAGGGTACCGGCGGCAAGGATGGCGCCGGCGACGAGCGCAATCTGCTGGAACTGACGCAGATGGTGGCGCTGATGTCGATGCTGGAAGGCCGCGACGAAGAGCCGGATGCGGTGCGCATGTCGACCCTGCATGCGTCCAAGGGACTAGAATATCCACATGTGTTCCTGATCGGCGTCGAGGAGGGCATCCTGCCGCACAAGGGCGATCCCGATGCGCCGCCGGAAACCATCGCCGCCCGCATCGAAGAAGAGCGGCGGCTGATGTATGTCGGCATCACGCGCGCCCAGCGCAGCCTGCATGTCAGCTGGTGCAAGCGGCGCAAGCGCGCCGGCGAAGCGGTCGTCTGCGAGATCTCCCGCTTCGTCAAGGAAATGAAGCTGGACGAGGGCGACGCGCCGCCGACCGAGGCCGAACAGATCACCCCGCAGAACCGACTGGCCAATTTGAAGGCTTTGTTGCAGAAGCCGAGAGCGGCATGAGATGATAAGCGACACAGCGAAACCAATTTTGGAGTAAACCATGAGCATAGACAACATCAAGACATCGCTGGAAAAACTGCGCAGCGCGCTCGAGAGCAACGGCGCGGTCGACAGCGAATTGAAGACTTTGCTGCAAACCCTGGATACCGACATCCAACAGCTGCTGACATCCGCCGATACGGCGCCGGCAGCGGCCCCGGCGACCGGCATCCGCTCCGAACTGGTGAAGCGCGCCCAAGGCATTTCGGCGCGACTGGCGGTGAAACATCCGCACCTGGAGCCGGTATTGCGCGAAATCGCCGATACGCTGACCAATATGGGTATCTGATACCCAGTCAATCCGACTTTGCAGGGCAAGGCCGGGGCCTTGCCGGCAACTGCAGCTTGAAACTTCCCGTTTAACCCATTAATCGATACGACACCGCGTCATTGCCACCCATGGGGCGGCAGCCGTGTCTGCGATTGCTTTATTTTATTGGAATGCCATGTGGTTTAAAAATCTTCAGATCTTCCGTATCCCCGCACCATGGGCCATTTCGGCCGAACAGCTGGAAGCCTTCCTGGCGCCGCAGGCTTTCGCCAAATGCAGCAGCCTGGAACTGCAAAGCCAGGGCTGGCTGTCGCCGCGCGACAACGGCATGCTGGTGCATAGCGTGAACCGCCAGATGATGATTTTGCTGGGCACGGAAAAGAAGCTGCTGCCGGCTACCGTGGTCAACCAGGTGACCAAGGCGCGCGCCGCCGAGATCGAAGAACAGCAGGGCTATGCGCCTGGCCGCAAGCAGCTGAAAGATCTCAAGGAACAGGTTACCGACGAATTGCTGCCGCGCGCTTTCAGCATCCAGCGCAATACCTGGGTCTGGATCGATCCGGTCAACGGCTGGCTGGTGATCGATGCGGCCAGCCCGACCAAGGCCGAGGAAATCCTCAAGCTGTTGCTGGGTTCGGTCGACAAACTGCAGATTTCCGGCCTGCGCACGGCCCATTCGCCGCTGACGTCGATGACCAACTGGCTGGCCTCGGACGAAGCGCCGCATGGTTTTACCGTCGACCAGGATACCGAACTGCGCGCCGCCGGCGAAAGCAAGGCCACCGTGCGCTACGTGCGCCACACCATCGAAGCCGACGACGTCCGCCGCCATATCGCCTCCGGCAAGCAATGCACGCGGCTGGCGATGACCTGGGCCGACCATATCTCCTTCGTGCTGACCGAATCGCTGGCGATCAAGCGCATCGCGCCGCTCGACGTTCTGAAGGAAAGCAACGACACCAGCAGCAAGAACGACGACGAACGTTTCGATTCCGACATGATGCTGATGACCGGCGAGCTCAGCAAGATGCTGGGCGACCTGGTGTTTGCGCTGGGCGGCGAACCGGCAGTCTGAGGCTTGGCTTACAGCTAGCGGCAATGGCGCTGCTTCAGGTTGGCTGAAGCAGCGCGCCTATCCTTAAAACGCCCGGATGGTGGTGCCGCCGTCGGAAGACTCAAAGCTATCCGGGCTGATCATGACGCGGTTGCGGCCGGCGGCCTTGGCGCCGTAGAGGGCCATGTCGGCGCGCTGGAAGGCTTCGTCTATGCTCTCGCCGGGGCGGAAGTCGGTAATCCCGATCGACGCCGTCAGGATAATATCCTTGCCGAACTTGCTCCAGTCGTACATTTCCGTCTCGGCGCAGATGCGGTCGAGCGCCGTCACGCCTTCCTGCACCGTGGTGCCGGTCAGCACCAGCACGAACTCGTCGCCGCCGTAGCGGGCGAAATGGTCGCTCAGGCGCATCTCGTTGCGCACGATCTCGACGAAGGTCTTGAGCACCATGTCGCCGGCGGCGTGGCCGAAATTGTCATTCACCGACTTGAAGCCGTCCAGATCGAGGATGGCGATGCAGAACGGCGTGCCGCCGCGCTGGAAGCGTTTCTGCTCGACCGCCAGGATTTCCATCAGCGAACGGCGGTTTTCGATATTGGTCAGCTCGTCGCGGGTAGCCAGTTCCTGCACCCGTTTCATGGCTTTCACCAGTTGCTGGTTCTGTTCGGTGATCTTGCGCTGCATGCGGCTCATCATGTTGGCCAGGTAGATGCAGCGGCCCAGGGTCATGATGAAGGACAGGCAAACCAGCAGCTGGCTCAGGTTGTTGGCCACCGGGAACCGCAAATGCGAGCCGGACACGCTGAACGCCAGCACCAGGGCGAGCGAGCCGATCAGCCAGCTCACCGCATTCCAGAAGGTGCTCAGGCCGAGCGCGCCGAAAGCATAGATCACGAAGAAATTGATCAGGAACAGATAGCCGACCTGCGGCGCCAGGATCAAGAATCCGGTCTGCATCAGCAGCGCCGTCACCACTTGCGGGAAAGTCAGGCCGGGATCCTTGGAACGGCGCTGGTAACCGCCTCTGATCAGCAGATAGAAGACCAGGGTCACCAAGACCACCGCCACGCCGTAGAACAGCGCGATATCGGCAGCAATCACGCCGGCAAGGACAAATCCCGATAGCAGCAAGGCGTCCAGCAGCCCGCTCAGGGCGACTCGCCCGAGCATGCCTAACGCCATCGCATTCATTTCTTTTCGTCGTTGCGCTTTCATGTCCCCGAATTCCCTTTGAACGCCTTGGTTGTCACTGGTTTCTTCAGCCCGACTGGCAATAAGCAGCCACGCATGACAGACAGCAATTCATTTTTTTGGGAGAAATGGATGCAGGACATGGCCCTAAAGGGGAACAATAATGCCATGTTTTGGCCATCGCACGAATGCGGGAATGAGTAATGTATCAAAATTGTTGCACAACAGATATTCTATAGCTTATCGGAAATTTAAGCCGCATCTGTCAATCCTGGCGAAGGTGTAGAAGCAGATCGGCGCAAATGGGACCGTCACAGTGGAATGTCTTGCGTGTTAAAAAAGGGGTCAGGGGAGTATGAGAGTCATTATTTTGTTATTAGTTGCTGTCGGGATAGGCGGTTGGTACTGGAATCGTCAAAATACTCTCGATGAAGCCAGCGTCACGCGCTTTTACGACACCGCCACCGAGCATGTCCTGAACGGCCGCGGCCAGGAACTGTGCGCCATGCTGACCAAGGATTTTACGCGCAGCGGGATCAACTCGAGCAGCCAGGGACGGATCCAGGAGAACGCCGACAAGCAGGAAACCTGCGACAAATACACCAAGATGTTCGATGCCATGGCCCGCACCGGCGGCATGATGTCGACCAACTACCAGGTCTACATCGAGCATATCGAGGTCAGCAAGGACAAGCGCAGCGCCGAGGTGAAGCTGGCGACCAACGTCAGCATGGCGATCGGACCGATCGGCAGGGTCGCCGAGACCCGGGACAAGAGCGTGGAGACGCTGGTGATACGCAATGGCAAGGTGATGCTGCGGAAATCCGAGGGGACGGCGATTACCAGGACTATCGGCGATCGGTTCTAGAATCTGGCCGGAGATTTTGCAGGCATGAAAAAGACGACTACCTGGTCGTCTTTTTATTTCAGCGCGATATCCCGCAAGCGGGAATATGAAATTGGACGTACAAATAAAAACGCCCGCTTGCGCGGGCATTTGTATTCTTGGCGGAGTGGACGGGACTCGAACCCGCGACCCCCGGCGTGACAGGCCGGTATTCTAACCAACTGAACTACCACTCCTAAACTGCTCTTCATTGCCGCCAGATAATCTGTTTGGTGGGTGCTGAGAGGCTCGAACTCCCGACCTACGCCTTGTAAGGGCGCCGCTCTACCAACTGAGCTAAGCACCCAAATTGCACACTTAGTCAGACTATCTTTCGGTGCGTATGTCACTACGCCTGAAGGGGGCAGATTGTACAACGGTTTTTTTAAAAAAACCAGCGCTTCGCAAAAAATTGTTTAAAAAGTTTTTGGCGGCCCTGTGTTTCCCTCTGTGAGCACCGCGGATTCCGCCCGCAAAATCGCAGCCCGGCGGCCACGCGGTGCGGCGCACTCTGCTATTCTTTCGCGTGAATTGGTTTTCTGGAACAATGGAACGCTGGATTCACGTCGACTGTTGTAACTGGCATGACGAGTTACGCAGCTTAACACCCTGACGCAGATCGTTACGTACGGCGCGGTTTCTTCCTGCACCGCAGCAACGACCTATCGTCCTCATAGGAATATACAATTAATGCTATCAACAAATTGTATATAATTAACTTTTACTATCGAAAGGAATCACGTTGAAAACAATCGGACAATCTCTCGCACCATTCAAGGTCGACGGCGTAAAGCCTGGCTTCAACCTGCCTGAAGAAAGCGGCGTGTCGGCGTTTGAAACCATCACCGAAACTTCGTTTCCTGGCAAATGGAAAGTCCTGTACTTCTACCCAAAGGATTTCACATTCGTCTGCCCGACTGAAATCGTTGCCTACAACAAGCTGGCACGCGACTTCGATGACCGCGATGCAGTCTTGCTGGGCGGCTCGTCCGACAATGAATTCGTCAAGCTGGCATGGCGTCGTGAGCACTCCGACCTGAACAAACTGGGTCACTGGCAGTTCGCCGACACTACCGGCAGCCTGATCGACCAGCTGGGCATCCGTCATGAAGCCGGCGTTGCACTGCGCGCGACTTTCATCATCGACCCACAAAACGTCATCCAGCACGTTACCGTCAACAACCTGGACGTCGGCCGCAACCCGGAAGAAACACTGCGCGTCCTGGACGCTCTGCAAACCGGCGAACTGTGCGCCTGCAACCGCGCTCCTGGCGGCGAAACCCTGTAATCCATCCGGATCCGGTCAGGCGCAACGCGCCTGATCCGCTTGATACAGCAAGCAATTCAGCAATGCAGCAAACGTCCGCAGCGGGGTCGGCCCAGACGGCCTGCCCCGCGCGCGGACGCGATTTGAATTCCGTATTTCAGTATTTAAGGAGAAACCATGGATATGCTTCAACTACGAGATGCCATCCCATCGTATGCCAAGGACGTCTGGATCACCCTGGACGGCGCTTTGAACAAGTCTGGCCTGGCGCCTGAAGTCGCGGCGGCCGCAGGCATTGCGGCAGCGATCTCGGCCGGCAGTCCGCAACTGGTTAAAGCGTTCCAGGGTTTGACCACGGAAGTGGAAGCCACCGCCGCCAAGACCGCGGCCGCCATCATGGGCATGACCAATATCTGGTACAGCTACCTGGATCTGGCCGAGGACGCGGAACTGAAAACCCAGCCGCCGCAAATCCGCATGCAAGCCTATGCCACCCACGGCGGCGTCGACAAGAAGCACTTCGAGATCTACACGCTGGCGGCATCGATCGTCGGCAAATGCCGCGGCTGCGTCAGCGGCCATATCGCCGAACTGAAAAAACTGGGCATCACGCCGGCCGAACTGCGCGACATCGGCAAGCTGGCGGCAGCCGTCAACGCCACCAGCAAACTGATCAAGCTGAACTGATCGGTCATCCGTCATGTCGCTCAAAAGCCATCTGCAGCAGCCGATGGCTTTTTTATTTGGACCGGCGCACGCTCTCGTCCTAAAATGGTTTACGGCTTGTCTTAATCTGTCCAGTTCGAGGAGAGCGCGATGAACGCCAGGATCAATCTAGGCTTGTACGGTGGCGCGGCGCTCCTGCTGGCAGCCTGCAATCTGATACCGGGGCAGGCGCCGCCGCCGGCGCCTGCCACCACGCCCAACGCCACCTCGACCGCCACCACGCTGGACGACTACAAGCGCGGACTGGCGCAAAGAATCGTCGCCGTCAACTCCACCGACGTGTATGTCGGCCGGCCGCAGGCGCTGCTGCGCGCGGTGATCGTAATTAAATATTATGTGAATGCCGACGGCCAGCTGCTGCGCGCTGAAATCCTGCGCAGCAACAAGGACCGCAAGGCCGAGGCCAGCGCCCTGGCGGCGGTGCGCCGCGCCGCGCCCTTCCCTAAACCGGACAGCAAATTCCTGCGCCGCGGCGAAGTCGAGATCGCGGAAAGCTGGCTGTTCAACGACGACGGCCGCTTCCAGCTGCGCTCGGTCGCCGAACAGCAGATGGACCAGTAGCGCGCCGTACATGCTGGCGGTCGCGCCCCGGCGCCGGCGCGGCCGGCGAAACTTGCTTCGCGCGCACTTCTCGCCTACCATCGAGCTACCAGCCAGGACGCAAGGAAGCACTCGCGCGACTCTTCATCGCGCCGCGTCCGCACCTACTCCCCTTTTTCTACGAGACCGCACAGTCATGGATATCAAGCCGCCAATCACCATTTCCAGCTTCGACCTGGAACGTATTGAACAACTGCTGGCATCGGCCGCCTACCGCAACCTGCCAGGCATCGATGCGCTGGAACAGGAACTGCAACGCGCCACGGTGGTGGATCCGGAACAGATTCCGCCGGGCCTGATCACCATGAATTCCGCCGTGCGTTTCATCGACGATGTCAGCAAGGTCGAATACGACATGACGCTGGCTTATCCCGGTCCGTCCAATCCGCCCAATGCGGTATCGATCCTGGCGCCGGTCGGCAGCGCCCTGCTCGGCCTGTCGGTGGGACAGTCGATTTCCTGGCAGGGTCCGGGCGGCCGCCCGCTGCAGCTGCGCATCCTGGACGTGACGTACCAGCCGGAAGCCAACGGCGAGTTTCACCTTTAACCCCATCTGCAATCGCATTCGTATGCGGCAGCGACAACGCTGCTGCCGCAGGTTTTCAAGACGCCGAAGCAACGCGTCTGTTACGCAAAAAAGTAAAGATAGGTCATCATGTTAAGCGCAGATTATCAACGCCCTCCCAAACTCTATCGCTATTCGGAGCGGCAATGGCTGGAACGCTCCCTGACGCTCGGCGAATTCCGCCTGCGGCCGCCGGCCGAAAGCCTGCAGATCAGCAATCTCCACCATCCGCGCAGTTCCGGCGCCAAGACCCTGCCGCAACTGCTGACCCTGAGCCTGAGCAGCAGCGACGACGCCAGCCTGTTCAACGCCTTCGCGCCGTCCGACTGCTGCCTGGTGATCCACGACACTGAGCAGTTCGGCGAACTGGTGCATCGCGCCGCCCAGCGCCTGCTGCCCAACTGGGCCGGCATCGACGCCGCCATCAGCTACGGTCAGCCGAGCCCGCTCGGCGCTACGTTTACCAAGCCGAAGCGCGACGCCGCCCAGCACGAATGGCTGTTTGCCTGGCGCCCGGCGCAGGCCACCATCGCGCTGCGGCCGATCGTGATCCAGATCGGCAATATCGAAAAGATTGCGGAACTGCGCGACCGTCAATAACCAGGGTGCGCCAGCAATGCCGCCGGGCCGGAAATTGCCTGCAACCGGCGCCATCCGGTGCACATTTGCGGACAAAAACACCATGTTGGCAGACTGGCACAGTAGCCTGTATCATCGGCGATATCGCTTAAGCTGGCTCGGCCGCAGCCGCCATGGCTTGTATTGACTATACTGAAAAAAATCACGAATCGAGGAGTCTCACAATGCATAGATCCACTTTGAAAACCACCCGAAGCGATGTCCGTAGCCTGGTCAAGGATGCGCAAGAGCTGTTCCGCGAAGCCGCCGCCACTACCGGCGAAAAAGCCGAGGATCTGCGCCAAAAAGGTTTGGAACTACTTGACGCTGCTGTATCTAAAGCACAAGACGTGCACGCAGCAGCGATCGAGGCCGGCAAGGATCTCGCGGCCACCACCGATGACTATGTCCAGGAAAACCCATGGCGCGCAATCGCCATTTCCGCCGGCATCGGCTTGCTGGTCGGACTGGCAATTTCCCGCAAGTAAACGCAGCATAACCGTCAGGCACGCATGAACCCACAACAAGCCAAGCACAGCAGTCCGGGCCTGGTGTCCGGCCTGGTCAGCACCGCCAAGAACATGTTTGCGCTGGTGATCAGCCGCATCGAGCTGGCCGCCCTGGAGTTTTCCGAAATCGGCGCCCATCTGCTGAAACTGTTGCTGGTGTGCGCCCTCAGCATCGTCGCGCTGTGGTTCGCGCTGGCGTTCTGGAGCGCGCTGGTGGTAGTGCTGGCGTGGGAATCGATGGGCTGGAAGATACTGGTGATCCTGGGCGCCTTCTTCACTCTGCTGGCGCTCGGCTCGGCCTTGTATGTACGCAGCGTACTGCGCAACGGCCGGCTCGGCCTGCCGGTCACCATGGCTGAGCTGCGCAAAGATCGCGACGCCATACTTTGAGCGGGAAAACAGACATGAGCCGACACGCAGGACTGGATAATCATCTGTCGCCCGCCGAGCGCAAGCAGAAGCTGCTGGCGGAAGGCGCGAAGTTTCGCGCTGAGATGCTGCATTCGCGCGATATCGTGCGCGCCAACCTGAACACCAAATCGCTGGCCACCGTGCTGCTGGGCCGTGCCAGCGGCATCGCTTCGTCGCTGTTCAGCACGTCCCGCAGCCTCAAGGGCAGCAACCTCCCTGCCATGCTGCCGCTGCTGGTGACCGGCGTATCGTGGCTGTCCAAGCGCAGCACGCGCAAACCCCTTTTAATCGGTGCTGCCGTGATCGCAGCGATCGGCGGCGCCGTTTTTGTCAGCAGTAGAAATAGTAAAGAAACAACGGATGACGAATTGCCGTAGCCCCCGGCCGGGGACACGGTTTTTTGCTGAAGCTGTCTCAACCTTCGAGAGGAAAGACCATGAATAAATTCAAGATAGGCGCCCTGGTTCTGGCAGTGACCATGGCCACTGCAGGTTGTGCCGACATGTCGGAAACGCAAAAAGGGACCGCTTATGGTGCCGGCGCAGGCGCCGTTCTGGGCGGCCTGGTGGGCGGCATTGCCGGCCCTGGCGGCGCCAAGCGGACAGCCGCCGGTGCAGCGATCGGCGCTGCGATTGGCGCGGTTGGCGGCAATATCTGGGGCAAGCACCAGCAGGATCAGAAACTGGCGATGGAAAGAGCTACCGCCGGCACCAATGTCCAGGTCACGCAGACTGCCGATAACCGCCTGAAGGTCAACGTTCCGGCCGATACCGGCTTTGCTACCGGTCGCGCCGACCTCAATCCAGCCCTGCGTCCGATCCTGGACCAGCTGGCGACAACGCTGGTGCAGAACCCGGCATCGCTGGTGGAAGTCTACGGCCATACGGATAACACCGGCACGGACGCCATCAACGGCCCGCTGTCACGCCAGCGCGCGCAGAATGTCAGCAGCTACCTGAGCAGCCGCGGCGTGGCGCCGAACCGCATCACCATGGACGGCCTCGGCTCCACCCAGCCTCTGGTCGCCAACGATACGGTCGCCAATCGCGCGATCAATCGCCGTGTTGAATTGTTTGTCCGCGAACCGGCTCCTGCTCAGGGCCAGCCGCAGGCGCAAGCCTATTGATCCAAGCAGAAGTTTTGGGCAAAAAAAAACCAGTCAATGCATCGACTGGTTTTTTTTACGACCGGCTACTCAGAATTACTTTGCGGCCGGTTCCGAAGCAGCGCTGGCTGCGGCAGTAGCGGCAGTGCTTGCCGACGCATCGGCAGCAGCGGCCGGCGCCGCCGGGACTTCAGGTTCCTTGAACTTGCCGCCGGACTGGTTGGCCATGTAGACCACCGCACGCGCGACTTCGATATCGTCAAGATCCGGATTGCCGCCCTTGGCCGGCATCGCCCGCAAACCGTGCAGCGCGTAGCCGACTACCTTGTCGTAGCCGTCAGCCAGACGCGGACCCCAGGCGCCGACATCGCCGACCTTGGGAGCGCCGGCAACGCCAGCTGCATGGCAGGCGGCGCAGGTCGACTTGAAGACTTCTTCGCCGGACAGCAGCTGCTTGGGCGCATTGACGTCCTTGAAGGTGAAACCGGCATCGGCGACCGGCTGGATACGGGCCGCAATCGCTTCCGGCGTCTGTCCTTCCGAACCAGCGCCGACTTTCTTGCCGGCGGTAACGTATTGCACCAGCAGCACAATACAGATGATAGGTACTAGAAAACCGGCTGCAACAGCAATGATCAGTTGCTTAGGCGTCTTGATCGCGGATTGATGTTCTTCGTTTTGTGCGTCGCTCATAATTCCCTCAGTGCAATTTTCAAAGCCATAGCCGGATACGCGCCAAAAAACCGTCCAAACTGCCTGAACAGTCCACGATCCCTCGCCAAACCCTTGATTATAGTCGCAATAAATACTATTTGGAACGAACAACAGTTGCTTTAAATGGACGCGCGCGCAGAAAAACGGTATCCTTCATGCCTCTTCACCGTTCCTCTTATGCGGCTGTAGCTCAGTGGATAGAGTATTGGCCTCCGAAGCCAAGGGTCGCTGGTTCGATTCCAGCCAGCCGCACCATAAAGTTCATTTCAAATTGATGCTCAGCAGACGTTTTTTATTTGCTCGCCGTCCAACTTGATATGTCCGGCGAGCAGGACGCATTGGTCGAAATCGCGCGCAATGATGCTGCAATGCGGAAAATTGACGACTTATTCTTCCTTCAGCGTGCGGTTCGATACTACCCACGGGCCGTCAAATGGACTGCGTCATCATGACGCCGCTCGAAATTGGCCTCAATCTCCTCCAAAGTTTTTCCTTTTGTTTCCGGTATCCAGAAGAAGGCCAGCAAGAAGTAGACCGAACAACATGCGGCACATATCAGTAAGGCGGCGCTGAAACCTAACGTACTGCCGGACCAGACAAAAAATCCCGACATGCCGGATGCGGCGAAGGCGTTCAAGGTCAAGGCTACGGCCATGCCGGAACTCCGTATCGCATTGGGCAACAGTTCAGACAAGACCAGCCACACCACCACTCCGGGTCCAATCGCAAAAAATACGATGTAGCTGGTAACCGCGAAGGCCTCCATATAGGCTTTCAGGTTGCCTGCTTCCATTCCCCACAAAATGCTTGCCCCGCAGAGCAAACTCAAGGCGGCGCCCCCTGTTCCAATGCGCAGCAATGGCTGACGTCCAATTCGGTCGACCAGCAGTAAGCCCACGATGGTCGCAACCAGATTCATCACGGTGATCCAGATACTGCCAGCGATGGCCAGTGTGTTTGTATCCGAACCAGCCTCTTTTAAAATTAAGGCGCTGAACTGAAGTATCGGTGCAATACCGGTCAATTGATTCAACACGGCTACTGACAATACCAGCAGCAACGGCAAGCGATAGCGACGCTCAAAAAGTTGCATCAATGACCGGCCTCCTGTGATCTGCTGCATGGAAGGCATGTCAAGTTGCGCCTTCAACTTGGCAAATTCCTCTGCCGCCGCCTCTGCGCTACGACTTGCCTGCAATGCCTTGAGCGCACGTTCCGGTTGCCTTTTTTGCATGAACCAACGAGGACTTTCGGGAATGAGCATCAGGCCGACGACAAACAGCAGGCAAGGCAACGCGCAGGAAGCGAACATGATGCGCCACCCCCCTCCCGATTGCGCGAACCAATAACCGGCGGCGGCCGCAAACAAGATACCGGCAGTCAGCATCAGTTGAAATGTCGCTATGCCTCTGCCGCGAATCACCGGTGGCGTGATTTCAGCCAGATAAAGAGGGATGACCAGGGTCATCACCCCGACACCCAAGCCTTGCAACAATCGCCCGCTTAGCAAAACCGAATAACTTGTCGCGACAAAGAGGGCGAACACGCCTCCAAGAAAAATGGCAGAGCCGACGAACATCATCCGACGCCGCCCAAACATATCGCTTAAAGGGCCTGTGACAAAAATAGCGAACGCGCCTCCGCCAAAAACCGCCGATCCTATCCAGCCAAGTTGCGCGGCGCTCATTGGAATATCCGTTTGCAGGTAAAGCATGGCCGCATTGATGATGCCGATGTCATAGCCGTACACCAAACCGCCCATCGCTGCCACCGTGATGATCAACACTGTTGACCGATCATAATTTCTTAGCATTTTGCCTCCTGAAATTTTGCTCTTCAGAACTTTTCAAATGGAAATTCCTGCTGATCGATACGCTTAAACGCTATAAAGTCCGCATATCGATCAGTACGTCGCTCAACGCATCGATCAAAATGGCAAATATTTTTTCGCCCTTTTCTGCCGATGCGAACAAAGGCGCGCCGAACACGCCGTTTCCGGTTTGCGCCCGAATATCTCGATAGATGGAAGCTTTTCCGCTGCGCAGCATGTCGCCGCTGGCCCATGCTGGCAGGCGACATTCCGGTCTGTTTAAGTTTCCGCCGGTTTCGATGCTTTTCGAATCGACCAATTGCGGTGCCAGATACAACATCAAAGAGGTTTCAAACTCGCAGGCATGACCGACGCCTCCTAAACCAGATTCATTGAGTGCCGCCAAGGCATCACCGCCTATGCGCCACCAACTGCTGGTGACAATATTCCTGTCGAGCCAGCGTGGTCCGATCTGCTCCAGCAGCAGTTGACAGACCGCCTGATTGCCGCCGTGTGCATTCAACAAAAAAACACTGCGAAAGCCATGGCGAAATACGCTTTGTATCGTGTCGGTGCAGCTATCAATCAAACTTTGATGCTGTAGGCTCAAGGTGCCGCAATATTCCATATGGTGTTCGGAGCAACCAACGCTCATCACCGGTAGAATCAGCAACTGCTCTCCAAGTCGCGCATCGAGTTGTTCGCACAAACGGGTGGCAATCAACGCGTCGGTTGCCAATGGCAGATGAGCTCCATGTTGTTCGACCGCGCCAATAGCCAGCAGTACAGGAATATTCCTGTCTACGGCGGCCAAACGTTTGCTGACAAAATTTTCCCAACGCATATCGCCTCCTCAATCGGGCAGCATTGCCCACATTTCAATTTCTACTTTGAGCGTCATCAATAGTCCCGTCTGGATTGCTGTGCGCACGGGAAAGGGTTGAGGAAGACGTCGCGCATACACCGCATTGAAACGCGGCCAGTCGCTCAAATCGGTCATGTAAACATTGACTTTGAATACATCGGAAAATGCAGCGCCGGCACTTCGCAACTGCGCCTGGCAATTGTCCAGAGTGAGCGCCGTCTGGGTTTCAATGTCATCCCCGACGACGTTGCCAGCATGGTCGATTGCGGCCTGTCCGGAAATCACGATTAAGCGGCCGCAACGCACTTGCAACGCCGGGGAATAAGGACCGGCCGTGACGTGCTGGCTGGCTTCGGCCGGCAGCTGTATCAGCCGCTTTGGGCGCGCCTGGACAGGAGCGGAATCTCCGTTGGGAAGATAGCCGGTAAAGCCGGTGATCTTCCAGTCATCACCGTATTTGCGCAATTGATACACGGTCTTCCAGCGCAGCTGGATGTTGGCGTGTTTGCGCAAGTGGATTGCGCCACTGAACGTTTTATGAGCGATGGCGCGATCGCCGATAATTTCAATATGGGACAAGGTCATCGCAGCCAGCAATTCCTGCTTCGGATCGTGAACGCAGTCGTCGATGGAAAACTCAGCCCGTTGACGTAGCCATTCATCGCGATAAGCATTCAGCGACGCATAAAGCAACTTCCAGTTATCCGGATTGGCTGAGCCACAGGCATCAATCGCGCAAAAATCATTACGATCGAAATCCGGTTCGGTCATGCTCCAATCGTTTGCGATGAACGCATCGGCATCGCGTCGTACCAGAATTTCCCAGATTGCTCGACGTTGATCATCTTGCATGGAAAAGGGATTGTTCATCGTGCCGCCTCCAGCAACCAAGTGCCGCAGGCATAGTGTTTCAAGGCATGCTGATCGAGCTCCACACCCAGGCCAGCCCCCTCAGGCAAAAGCGCCCAGGGTGCTTCGATTCGCAATGGCTGTGTCAGCAGATCATGCTCCCGCACCAGCTGACCGAATACATCCGATGGCAAAGTACATGATGGTGCCGCTGCAATCGAGTGCAGATACATCGCTTCGAGAATACCGAGATCAAGTTCCGAACCATGCCAGCAAGGCAAGCTGGCGGTGTCAGCAATACGATCCAGGCGTTGGAAGGCGGCGAGGCCGCCGTTGAAATTAAATCCGTCGATTGCCGCGTGCTGTATGGCATTGATCACGTCATGAGGGCGCTGTCCGTGGCTCACGTAAGGTAGTGAAACGTGCATAAATATCGGTATGGTCGTCATCAGCCGCAAGCGTGCATATTCGCTCAACATCCAATGCGGCAGCGGATCTTCCAGGCACAAAACATTGCCGACAGCCTGCAAGCGCGGCAGCAAGCGCTTGACATTGGCCATGTTTTCCCAACGCTCATTGGGATCAAGGATGATCTGTATATCCGGTGCTGCGTGTCGCACTTCCTCGCACCACGCAGCAACGTCGTCCTCCAGATCGCATTTGAACTTGAGCGACGTAAATCCAAGGTTGGCGAAATTGGCTGCAATGCCGCCAATTTCATCTCGCAGACGATGTCCGGTCCAGGCTCCGATCTTGATTTTTTTCTGTACAGGCCCACCCAGCAAATCCACCACGCGCAACTGGAAGGAACGCGCAAAGGCATCCCAGATGGCGCATTCGAAACCATCATATTCACGACACAAGGCGATTGGCAGCGCCTGCAAAGGGAGCTCATCGAGGCTGCGGCCAATCAGCATGCCCGCAATGCTACGTACAATTTCCCAATCATGGCCGCGATAAAATTCACCAAGGCCGATCACGCCATTCTCCAGCGTCATTTCTAGAATCAGTTTTTCAACTTCATCGAACTGCTTGCTCCATCCAGCCTGACCGCCAATCGACAATTTGTGCAGAGGTTTATCTAGCTGGGGGGAATTGATGCTTCCCGGTTTGCCGCGAACAACAACCTCGGTAAAGCGCATCGAACGGATTTTAAGCGGTACAGACATGGACACGAACCTCTCTGGCAGTGCGGCACAGTTTGCACCGCCGCAATCTTGATGATGAAATCGATCTGATTACATCATCCGATACTTGTACAGAAGCTGTGAATGCACGAAAACAGCAGGATGGATATTTTGGCGTACCGCAGTTGCGCCGCAAATCGAAAATCCAGAATGTCTAGGAATAGACCAATATGTCCATTTACTCGATGAGCAATGACATCTACATTGGCTGAACAGAAAAAGAAAAAGAAAACGCATGCGGAAAAATGCTGCCGCTATTTCATATTTTTTAGGAGTAGATCGATGTTATCGCTCAAAGGAAAAACCATACTGGTGACAGGCGGTGGCGGTAGTGGCGTTGGCTATGGCGTCTGCGACGCTATCAGCCAGGCAGATGCCACCGTCGTCATCCACGTGCTTGATAAACACCATGCCGGGCCGGTACGGGAACGTTTTCCGAATGCACATTTCGTTTATGGCGATCTGAGGGTGCAACGTACAAGCGAGGATATTTTCTCTGAACTAGACGGGCAGGGATGCCACCTCGATGGCTTGGTAAATAACGCCGGCATTGGCTTGAGCAAGACGACACATGAGGTGAGCGAGGAAGAATGGGCCAATCTGACGGCCATTGATGTCACAGCGGTATGGCGGCTCTCTAAGCTGTTCATTACGCGCGCCCTGGCAGCGGAACGCGACGGCAATATCGTCAATATTTCGTCGGTACACGCACATTCAACAATGCCGCGGTATGCGGTCTATGCGGGCGCGAAGGGCAATATAGAAGCGTTCTCACGCGGCATGGCGGTCGAGTACGGAGCCAAAGGCATCCGCGTCAATGCCATTGCGCCAGGTTATGTCCATTCGGATCAGAACTATGCGCTGATTAAAACCTGGGCCGATGACCCTGTCGCCTGGGTTGGCAAGCATTCGCGCAATCAGCAGTGCCTGCCCCACGAAATTGCGCCGATTGACTGCGGTTATCTGGCCGCATTTCTGCTTTCGGACCTGAGCCGATTCATCACCGGGCAGACTATCCGCATTGATGCGGGTATGACGGCCATGCTCTACAACAATGATTTTGTCTGACATCAACAAAAGGAAAATTCATGAATAGCTGGAACAATGATAAAGAACTGTTTGCCCTCGCAAAAGAAACACTGTTCCCAGCGCTGGTAGGCGACATTCTCGATCAGCTGGGGTATTTGCATCAGTTCCTGCCGCCGCAGATTCGTGTGCTTGCTAGCGATATGGTCATCATCGGACGCGCCATGCCGGTACTGGAAGCTGACGTCTACTCCGCTCCGGGAGGCAGTTATCAAGGCAATGCGGCAGAGATTAATCAACCGTTCGGATTAATGTTCGCGGCGCTCGACAGTTTGCGCGAAGATGAAGTCTATATTTGCTCCGGATCATCATGGGAATATGCATTGTGGGGCGGTTTGATGAGTACGCGCGCGCAGAAACTCCAGGCGGCTGGTGCGGTAGTAAATGGCTATTCGCGCGACACTGCGGAAATTCTGCGGCTAGGCTTTCCTGTAGCTTCTGGCGGCAGCTACGGACAAGACCAGGGGCCACGAGGCAAAGTCATCGACTATCGCGTACCTATCCGCTTTGGCAATGTTAACATCACCCCTGGCGACATTGTGTTTGGCGACCGTGATGGTGTCGTCATCGTTCCGCAGAAGGTCGAGCATGCCGTGTTCATTGCCGCCATCGAAAAATCGAAAGGGGAAAATGCAGTTCTACACGCACTTCAGGGCGGCATGAGTTGTGTCGATGCCTTCGAGAAATTCGGCATTATGTAGCGTCATACGCTCTCGCGCGGGACCATTTGTTATCACAAAAATTGCTCGGGGAAGTCCCCATGATGGATTTGAACAGCCGTGAGTAGTAATAGGCATCTTGGATGCCTACGTTGATCGCGGCTTGCTGCACGCTGACGCCATCCAGCAAGTATTGCGACGACAATTGCATGCGCAAAGTATTGACGAAACGCAGCGGCGGCAGACCGACCGCGTCAGTGATTTTTTTTCGTAGCGTGTCGTACTTCCAATGATGCTGATCTGCGATCCGATGAAAATCCCAATCACGTGCAGGGTCGCTGCGAATCTGCTCCAGCAAAAAATTGATTTCCAGATCGGCTTCCGGCGGCTGGTCGCCAGATATTTTCAACTGTCCGAGCAAGGACAATAAGCCAAGCGGGATTTCATGCAGTTGTTGGTGATGTCCATTGTGTGCTTTATACAGCAAGGTAGACGCTTCTTTTTCCAGCAAACCGACATTGTTAGGTCGAATGACGGGGAAATTTTTCTGAAAATGCCCCTGACGGCAGATATCATCAACTGTCGCGCCTTCGAATAAAAACCAATACTCATGCCATTCGGCATTATCTCTCGGATTGTAGAGATGCCAGTCATCGGGAAACAGCAGCAGAACATCACCACCTTGCAATGGCGCCGTTTCGCTGGCACTGGCGCTGACGAAAGTGCCTTCGCCGTCGAGCAGCAATACCAAACCATAGCAACCTAGACGGCGTGGCGCATTAATCTCCTTGAACATTGCGCGATTATAGTGACCGCAACCCAATAATCGAACACCCAAAGTATCAATGTGTTCATCAAAAAAATATTGATTGAAAAATCTTGGCTGGATCGTCATAGACCGCTCCACACGTTGGTGATGCACGCGTCATATTTTGACTGCGATAAATTGACCTAAGTGCTCTCTATATCTTGATCGGCAGCATCGTGACGAAGCTCATTCACAAAATATGTTGCGCCCACATATTGCCATAAGGGAGACCGGATTGAGAAGAATATCGCCGGACTTTCACGGCAGAAAATATGCAGGGAGAGGAGGCGATTGCGCGTGCCGGTGCTTGCCTGAAAAGGTGGCTCTGGAATTTCAGATAAACGTTTAAGTGAAAATTCTGTTCGCATGAAAATGCGCGATGCAATGTCCCGTCACTTCAATATCGTTAGACGAGTGATTTCTATGCGACCACCTCAGCGCGGTGTGATAGCTTCCGTTACTTGATCGTTCTTCCGCAGACCGCAACACGGTCATCGGATAGCCGATTCAGTGATTCATTGCGTGCGGACCGCATCAGTTTTTTCTACGGTTAATGTTTGCCCCGGCGATTGCCCAGGCCGGAAATAACAGTCCGCATCCGGAAGTCCGGCCCGATCAAAGCTTATTTATCAAAGGCCGGGACCCGCGCCTAATTCTTTTCCGGCATGGCGGATGAATGGTGGCTGGTAATGAGCCATTGAGCGCCGTCCCATCGGTAGGTATAGGTGTAGCGGGCCTGGACCACTGCCCCGGTTTTGCCGAAGGTAAACGTGTACAAGCCGGCGTCGACGGCGGAATTGCAGCCTAGCTCAATGAAGCGAAAATCAATCTTCCCGGATGGACGGTTCTCAAGGAAGTGCTGGAAATAATCCTCCTTCTCGGCCGGGGTCAGCCGCGGCTTGTTTGAAACCGTCGGCAGGAGGATGGAGCGCACGGCGTAATTGGCCACCACCTTATGGGGATCGCCTGTCTGCAGCGATTGGTTCCAGCGATCAAAGAGTCCGGCAACTTCCTGTTCCGATATCGCCCTGCAGCTCTCGGTCCTGAATGCCATCGGACTATCCGATGCGGTTTGATGCGTTGCACAACCAGCTAGCGCAAGAGTCAATACGAAAACACCGGCGATCTTCATTGGCAGCTCCTTGATGTGTGATGGAATCCTGCCCAATGCCGTGCATTGGGTTGCTGGAGCCCAATTTATCATGCCAAACAATGCATTTGGGCAATATTTAGCATGTACACAATCAATAAGATCGGTTGCCGCTTCTTGCAAAAACGGACTTGGCAGCTTGTGCAGCTCCTGCGGCAGCCGGCTGGCGCCGGTTCAGGCCAGGGACGTCCAAAGATGCTGCGCCGCGTAAGCACGCCATGGCCGCCAGGCTTCCGCCCGCGCGCTGAGCTCCTTGGCGTTCGGCCTGGCTCCTCCTTCATGCAGCGCAATCGCATTCATCAGGGCCACATCTGCCGCAGGGAAGGCATCCGGTTCGCGCAGATGCCGCAGCGCGAAGTATTGCGCGGTCCAGTCGCCGATGCCGGGCAATTCGCACAATGTCTGCACGGCTTCGGCCAGGCTGGCGCGGCTGTCCAGCAATTGCGGATCGGCCACCAGCGCGGCGGCCAGGGCTGACAAGGTGGCTGCGCGCGATTTCGGCATGCCGAGCGCCGCCAGGTCGGCTGCGGCCACGCTCGCCGGCTGGGGGAATACGTGGGTGAGCCCTGGGCGGTCCGGACAGGTTTCCTTTAACGCGACACCATGCTGCGCCGTCAGCTTTCCGGCCAGCCTGATGGCGCCGCTGACCGTAATTTGCTGTCCCAGCACCGCACGCATGGCCTGCTCAAAGCTATCCCAGGCGCCCGGTACGCGCAACCCCGGCCGCGCGGCAGTCAGCCGCGCCATCAGTGGATCTTCACCGAGCTGGCTGTTGATGATTTGCGGGTCGGCGGCGAGATCGAACATTCTTCTCAGACGGGCGATGATGGCCGCCAGCGATGCCAGGCGCGGGAAACGGATGGTGACTTGCAAGGCGTGGCCGGCGCCTTGCCGCACCAGTACCGTGCCCTGCGCGCCATCAAGGCTGATGCTGCGCGAATAGCAGCCGTCGGCCACCAGTTCCACGCCGGTGATCGCGCGCGCCTGTAAAAACGCCAGCATGGCCGGCCAGTCGTAAGGCGGATGGTAGCGCAGCAATAGCGTGACTTCGCCGTGCTTCCCGGCCGATTGATCGGGCTGGCTGCTGCGCCGCAAGGCGCCGGGCGGACGTTGGTAGAGGCCGTGGAATACTTCGTTGAAGCGGCGTACGCTGCCGAAGCCGGCGGCGAAGGCGATTTCGGTCAGCGGCATGCGGGTTTCGTGGATCAGCTGCTTGGCCAGCAGCACGCGCCGGGTCTGGGCTACCGTCGCCGGCGAGGCGCCTACGTGCTGCACGAACAGACGGCGCAGCTGGCGTTCACCGACGCCGAGCTGGTCCGCCAGCGCGTCCATGCCGGCGTCATCAAGGGCTCCCATTTCTATCAATGCTAGCGCACGCGCCACGGTGTGCGACACCCCGGTATTGGAAACGCCGCGCCAGGCGCCGGAATCGGGCGCAGCTTCGGGCCGGCAGCGCAAGCAGGGGCGGAAGCCGGCTTCCTGGGCGGCGGCGGCAGTGCGGAAAAAAACGACGTTGTCCGATTTGGCGGTACGCGCCGGGCAGATCGGCCGGCAATAGATGCCGGTAGTCTTGACGGCGACAAAGAAGCGGCCGTCGAAGCGCGCGTCGCGGCTGGCCAGCGCCCGGTAGCAGGTGTCGTGATCGAGTTCCATGGCGGCATGATCGCGCCATAGTTTTGTACTGTCTAGCGGTTTTCGGACATGGACATGACGACAATCATCATGAAAATGGCGAGGTCCGAAAAGCGCCAGTACGCGACATTCGGTGTTCATTCGTGAGTTGACCGATGTCGTCGCGCTGCAGCGCATCAGCAGCGCTGCGCCGCCCGATCAGCCTGATGGCGCTGCCGGGCGCACCCGCGGCGGGCGCTGTTTGCCGCCGGCGCGCAGCGCGCCAGCGGCAGCTGGGAAGCCATGCAGCGCAGTTTCCATGGCTTCGACCAGGCTGAGGCTCTATTTGCCGTTGAGGGCCGGCCATAGGCGCGGACCGCCGTCGCCGTAGCGGTCGTCAAAGCGTTTCAATACCGCTTCGCGCGAAGCATCGCTCAGGCTTGGATATTTGTCGCCCTGCTCGATGGCGGCATAGGCTTCGCCGGCCTTGGCAAGGTCGTCGGGGATATGGAAGCTGCTGACGAACTCCTGCTGCCATTGCTCAGTCACCTTGGCGACCAGCGCGGCACGCGCGGGATGGTTCAATACGCTGAATTCATCGGTGCCTGCCGTAATCCGCTGCACCGTTTCAGTCAATCCTTCCTCGGTCAACGGCGCCTTGGTGAATTCTTTAACGGCATGTGAGCCACTCGTCTTACTCATGTCACTCTCCTTGGGTTAAGTGGTGTGATGATGGACGGCCCGCTTGCCGCGGGCGGATGTTGCAGACTCGGTATTGTTTGGATTTTCCTGGGCTTTTTTTCGCAGAAAAAATCAGTGCTTGGTGAAAAAGCGTTCCTGCATTTCTTCCAGCCCGAGCGTGTGCAGCACTTCGTGCAGACGCTCGGTCGGTCGCTTGCGCGGCAGATTTTTGTAATTGGCGATAATCAATTCATTCTTCATCGAATGCTCCCAGCCGACCAGCTCGGTTACGCTGACCTGATAGCCATGCGCTTCCAGCTGCAGACAGCGCAGCACATTAGTGACCTGGCTGCCGAATTCCCGGGTGTGCAAGGGATGGCGCCAGATTTCGGTCAATGCATCCTTACCCAGCGACTTACCCTTGTTCTTTTTCAGCACAGAAGCCACTTCGGCCTGGCAGCAAGGCACCAGCACCATGAAGCGTGCCTGTTTCTTCAGGCCGAATTCGATCGCATCGTCCGTCGCGGTATTGCACGCATGCAATGCCGTGACGACATCGATCCGGTTCGGCAGCAAAGCGGACTCTATCGATTCCGCCACCGACAAATTCAGGAACGACATGCCTGGAAACTCCAGCCGCTGCGCCAGCTCCTGCGATTTCTTCACCAGCTCTTCGCGCGTCTCGATACCGAAGATGTGCGAATTGTCCTTGAGTGTCTTGAAGAACAGGTCGTAAAGAATGAATCCGAGGTAGGACTTGCCTGCCCCATGGTCAACCAGCTGTACGCCGCTTTGTTCCCGCTGAATCTCCTGCAGCAAGGGTTCAATGAATTGATATAGATGATATACCTGCTTGAGCTTGCGGCGGCTGTCCTGGTTCAATTTGCCGTCGCGCGTCAGGATATGCAGCTCTTTGAGCAGTTCTATCGATTGGCCGGGACGAATTTCGTGTTTGGGCGTTTGCTGCCCGGGGGAATTGGATTCTGATTTGATGCCGTTCATGGAGCTTGCTTTCTGTCGGCCAGGCTGGCCCGTTATCCCTCAAGTATAACGGCTTCAAGGACCAGAGGTCTTGAAACGCCAGCGCCCGGCCAAAAAAGCTAGCGCCGCTCCAGGTTCACGCGGCCCATCGTGCAAGAGTAACGGCCCAGCTCGATATCGTTGCGCAAGCCCATTTTTCTCATGGCCGAGGCTTTTTGCAAACCCACGGTCTTGACGCTCTTGTGGAGGCGGGAGGCTATTTCCCGCAGACTGTTGCCGACCACGTACATCTTCAGCACCTCGACTTCGCGCCTGGTCGGCGCTTTGCCGCTCGGGCCTTTCTTCAGCAGCAGCCGCGCCGCCTTGCTCACGTATGGGACGCGGCAAGAGCCTTCCACGACAGCGCGCCCCAGCTCGTTCATATCGTCGCTCTTGTGCACCACGCCGCTCACGCCGCTATTCGTAATCTGATACAGCACGGCCGGAATGTCGATGGTGGTCAGCACGATCAGCGCTATCGCCGGGTATTCGCACTTCAACTGGTTAAACAGGGCATAGCCGTCGCCGATCCGGTTGTTCGGCAGCGAAAACTCGGAAATGAGCATGTCGCAGGGCGTATCTTGCAGCCGCGCCGACAGTTCCGCAGTCGAGGTCGCCGTAGCCACCACCGCATAGCCAGGCGTCAGGTCGATATATTGCCGGACACCCGAAATAATGGCTGGGTGATCGTCGGCCAGGATGATTTTGATCATGGAGTTCCTCCCGAGAGTAAATGATTGAAGTAGCGCGCTAGGGATTTACTTATTGTTAAGGAATAGAAAGTATCCGGCTTACATGTTATTAAATATATATGCTAATTTCTTAAATGTGCAGTTGAATTGATAACTTAAATGCAAAATAGTTAATATTTAACCAGCAACCGCAAGTTGTTAGGATTTACGGAATACCGATCTTGCTGGACCAGGCCAGTCTGGTTTGGTTTTACCAAGGAGTACACACTGTGAAAATCATTCTTGCAGACGACCACCCCGTATTCACCGCCGGGGTGCGCGTTTATCTGAATCACTTGCCGGATTGCCGGGTAGTGGCCAGCGTTTCCAGCGCCGATGCGCTGGTCGAGTGCCTTGAATCAACCCCGTGCGATCTGGTCATCACCGAGTTTTCGATGCCGATGACGCGCGTCAGCGATGGCTTGCACCTGCTCTCGTACATACGGCGCCACCACCCGCATACATGGCTGGTAGTGCTGACCATGAATCACTTTCCGGTGGTGCTGCACCAGATCATCAATAGCGGCGTGAACGGCTTGCTGCACAAGAGCGACGCCATTCCCGAGATCGGCAAGACCATCCGGCATCTGGGTAACAGCACGCCTTACGTGGGCCCTTCGTTTGAGGCCTTGCTGCGCAACGGCATGGAGGAGCAAGCCAGATATCCGATCCCCAGTCCGCGCGAGACCGAGGTGCTGCGCCTGTACGTGGCGGGCAACAGTTTGCGCGATATCGCCACGCGCCTCAGCAAAAGCGTGAAGACGGTCAGCCTGCAAAAAGCATCAGCAATGAAAAAACTGGGTTTGCGCAACGATATCGAGCTGGGCCGCTACTGCGCCGCGGTCAGTGGCGACAATGTCCAGCCGGAAGGCCTGGAAGACTGGTTTCCGCCGGAGCCCGAAAGCGGCAGGCGGGTGCCCACGGCGTAAGGGTTCAGCGCTGCCGGCCGAGATCGAATATCTGCGTCATCGGCGTCCATTTTTCGCCCGCCGGGGTCCATGGCGTGGCAGCCTGGAACCGCCACATCAAGGTTTCCCATTCCTGCACCCTGGGATTGCCGCGGGCGGCAAGCGCCATCCGCTCTGCGCTGTAGACGGCGTCGTCGGTTTCCATCAGCATCACCAGCCGCGTGCCGAGGCGATAGATCTCCATGGCGAGCACGCCCTGCTGCCGCAGATGCGCAGCTATCTCGGGCCAGATCTCACGATGATATTGTTCGTATTCTTGAATCAGAGCCGGATCGTCTCGCAGATCCAGCGCCAGGCAGTAGCGCATATCGGCAGCTCCTTACAGTTCAGGCCCCAGTTCGACGAGCCGCCAGCCTGGGTAGATGTCATTTTTACAGGTCTATTGGCTGGACCAATAATAGCACGCCAAAAATCCCGGCGGCAACGCCTGAATCCCGCGGTCTATCTTGCTCGGACGGATTTCCCTCTCATCTGTTTCGACTGCCGGCGGCCCCGGCATGGCACAATATGAAAAATATCTTTCATTGCTGCCATGCCCATACAAGTCATCCATAACCGCCGCCTGTATCAACAAATCGCCGATCAGCTGCGCGACATGATTGACCGCGGCGAATACGGTCCCGGCGACAACCTGCCGCCCGAGCGGGAGCTGGCCAAGCAGTTCGGCGTCAGCCGCACTTCCGTGCGGGAGGCCTTGATTGCGCTGGAAGTCATCGGGATTGTCAGCGTGCGGGTCGGCAACGGCGTGATGGTGCTGCCGCCTGAAGAGCAGGCCACGGCCAAGGATGAAGCCAAGCCGTCGGCGCTGCAGCAGGCCGCGCGCCGCAGCGGCTGGGAAATCGATCCAGAACTCGACCTGGAAATCAGCCACGAGCTGGACGATGAAATCCCGCCGTTCAAGCTGCTGCAGGCGCGCCGTCTGGTTGAGCCGGAAACCGCCGCCCTCGCCGCCGTCAACGCCACTGACGAGCAGCTGCGCAGCATAGCCGCAGCGTATGCGCGCAATGTCGAAGACAACCGCAACGGTTCGCACACCCATCCCGGCGACCGCCTGTTCCATATCCGCATCGCCGAAGCCAGCGGCAACCCCGCCTATCTGCTGCTGGTCAGCCATCTGCTGGGCCGCAAGTACGGCATGATGTTCCAGCGCCTGCAAACGCTGTACACCTCGAAAGACATGCCGAACCGTTCAGAGCATGAACACCAGCTGATCCTGGAAGCGCTGCAGGCGCGCGATCCGGTGGCGGCGCGCAAGGCGATGCGCGCACACATGGATTCGGTGGTGAAGATTTTTTCCCGTTCCGTGCCGGAGCACAGCGTCAAATATCAACCGGATCCACTTCCAAAGACCACTTCGCGCGCGTCTTGATCTGCCGCAGTTCGGCCATCCAGTCGCTCAGGAAAGCCTGCAGGCCGGGACGCGACGGGCACTCGATCAGCAATTGCGCGCGGTCGACGTTGGCGACCCGGGTCATGGTCATCGGAATCGGATCATGCATGGTGATGCCCTCGTGCTCGATGCAATGGGCCGCCTGCTGCAGGAATTCAATCGCGGTTTCCAGCTCTTTCGCTTCTGCACGCAATAAAGCCTGATAGATATAAGGCGGCAGGCAGGCCTGCGCGCGCTCTTCCAGCAAGGATGTGGCGAAGTGATCGTAGTCGTGGGCGATCACGGCGGCATACAGCGGGTGCTGCGGATAACGGGTCTGGATCAGCACTTCGCTGGGACTGCCGCCCTCTTTCTGGGCGGCGCGGCCGGCGCGACCGGCCACCTGCATCAGCTGCGCAAACAACCGTTCGCTGGCGCGGTAGTCGTGGGAAAACAGCGCTGTATCGGGATTCAGGATGCCCACCAGCGTCAGGTTTTTGAAGTCATGTCCCTTGGCCACCATCTGGGTGCCGATCAGGATATCCACCTCGCCATTGTGGACGCTGTCGAATGCGGCTTGCGCACTGCCCTTGCGGCGGGTCGAATCGGCATCGATGCGCAGCACCCGCGCTTCCGGAAACATGGCTTGCAGCCCTTCTTCCAGTCTTTGCGTGCCGCGGCCGAGCGGCTGCAGATCGACGTTGCCGCAGGTCGGGCAGGATTTCGGGATGCGCAACTCCAGGCTGCAGTGATGGCAGCGCAGCCGATGCTCGGGTTTGTGCAGCACCATGAAAGAAGTGCAGCGGGTGCAGTTGCTGACCCAGCCGCAGGCGTCGCAGGCGATCACCGGCGCATAGCCGCGCCGGTTCAGGAACAGCAGCGACTGCTCGCCGCGCTCCAGCCTCTGCTTCAGTGCGCTGACCAGGGTCGAGGTCAGGCCTTCGCTGGGTTTGTCGCGCTCCATGTCGATCCGGCGCACCTTCGGCAACACCGCATCCTTGACCGCGCGCTCGCGCAATTCCAGTTTCTTGTAGCGGCCGGACTGCGCGTGATGCCAGGTTTCCAGCGACGGCGTGGCGGAGCCCAGCACGATCGGGATACTCAGCTGATGGGCGCGCCATACCGCCAGATCGCGCGCCGAATAGCGCAAGCCTTCTTGCTGCTTGTAGGAGGGATCGTGTTCCTCGTCGATGACGATGAGCTTCAAGTGCGGCAAGGAAGCGAGCACCGCCAGCCGAGTGCCCAGGATGATGCGCGCCTGTCCCAGGTGCGCCGCCAGCCAGTGGCGCATGCGTTCGCCTTCGGCCAGGCCGCTGTGCAGGGTGGCCACCGTGACGCCGGGAAAGCGGGCGCGGATATTCCCTTCCAGCTGCGGCGTCAGGTTAATTTCCGGCACCAGGATCAGGATTTGCGACAGGTTGTCGGCGCCGTTCTCGCCCTGCGCCAGAATCTGCGCCGCCGCCTGCAGGTAAACCTCAGTCTTGCCGCTGCCGGTGACGCCATATAAAAGGGTCGGCGCAAAACCGGTGGCGCCGGCGATCGCGTCGGCCGCCTGCTGCTGCGCCGGATTGAGGCGCGCCACGTCGATCGGCGTGGCGTCGTGGGCGCTGCCGGTCTGCTGCAATTTCTTCAATCCGCGGTCCAGGGCAACCGGCTTCAACGCCCGCAAGTTCTTCGGCAAGCCCGGCAAGGCCACCTCGCCCAGCGGCCGCTGATAGTAATCGGCGGCAAAGCGGCACAGCGCCAGCCATTGCGCCGACAAGGGCGGCAGCTGATGGCGTACGGCTTGTACATTTTTTAATTTTTCGACAGGAACGTCGCTCTCGTCGCTGAGGCCGACAATCATGCCGACCACTTCGCGCCTGCCGAACGACAGTTGCACCAGCTGGCCGACCTGCGGCAAAGGCTCGCTGTCGTCGCTGGCCTGCCAGAGATAATCGAAGCTGCTATCCAGGGGGGTATCGAGGACGATTTGAAGAATGCTTTGTTTCACGAACTTAATGTGATTCCCGAAGAAATAGGCTAACTGTCGGTTTCATAAGTGCTTTTGAAAGTGCCCGCGTTATCTGTGGATAACTTTGTGGACAACGTCAGCTACACATTCAAAAACAGCGTGTTTACATCTGATTCTGGCTTTTGCCATTACTGAAATAAAAATTAATATCTTTTTAAATCAAAGACTTAATTTATACGCTACGGACAGGAAAAATTTCCGGCGTATTTGAAAAATGGCCTTGCAGAAACTAAATTATGTGCATAACTAAATTTTGAATGTTCCAGAATGGAGCACAAAAAGGTAACATTCATGCCGGCATGCGAAACCGGCACGGTGCACCATCATGTGACTTTTTTCGTCGAATCCATCCCATTTTGTTCCGGAAAAATTGGCGGCGCGTCAACTGTGGCTAAATCATCAAGATTTCAAATTCCCGAGATTTCACTTAAAGTAAAACATGAGGAAACGCCCTAAGCATCGGTTTCATAAGCGCTTTTCAAATTATCCACAATGTCTGTGGATAACTTTGTGGGTAACCTGCTCTTGACAGGCTGCAGCCTCATATTTGATGCGGGTTTCAATAAATTGCCTAAACTAAAAGCAGAAAATATACCCTTAAAAATCAAATACTTACAAAACACAATCCATCTGCAAAATAAAAATATCGATATAAATAATTACCGTGGTGCAGCAGATTTATTTTGTGCATAACTAGCGGCTATGGATATCCGCAGCCGTACTGAATGTGTTATGCGTGACGCTGTGTGACAATAAAATTTTCCACAAGGAAATCTAAAACCCGCTTTGCCAATCCTATGCGCGCAGCTTGTGGCTGATTTCGTGGACCGCATCGACCATCACCGCCACCGATTCCGGCGGCGTAAATTGCGAAATGCCGTGGCCGAGGTTGAAAACGTGGCCGTGACCGGCTTGCGGCGTGCCATAGGCGTTCAGCAAGCGGCTGACTTCGCTGCGGATCTGTTCAGGATTGGCAAACAGCACGGCTGGATCGAGATTGCCCTGCAGGGCGACGCGGTCGCCGACGCGGGCGCGCGCTTGCGCCAGGTTGACGCTCCAGTCGAGGCCGACAGCATCGGCGCCGATGTCGGCGATCTCTTCCAGCCAGAGGCCGCCGCCCTTGGTAAAGACGATCGCAGGAATCGGCACGCCGTCTTTCTCGCGCTTGAGCTGGGACATCACCTGGCGCATGTAGTCCAGCGAAAATTCCTGGTAGGCGCCATCCGCCAGCGCCCCGCCCCACGAATCGAAAATCATCACGGCCTGCGCGCCGGCATCGATTTGCGCGTTCAAATAGGCCGCCACCGCCGCCGCGTTGGTGCTGAGCACGTGGTGCATCAGGTCCGGGCGGTTGTACAGCATGGTCTTGACGGTATGGAACTCGCGCGAACCCTCGCCTTCCACCATATAGCAGGCCAGAGTCCAGGGGCTGCCGGCAAAACCGATCAGCGGCACGCGGCCGTCCAGTTCAGTGCGGATTTGCGTAACGGCCTTGAAAACGTAGTCCAGCTTGGCCAGATCCGGCGCCTGCAGCGCCATGACGTCTTTTTCATCGCGCAGCGGGCGCTGGAACTTGGGACCTTCGCCGTCGGCGAAATACAAACCCAGCCCCATGGCGTCCGGCACTGTCAGGATGTCGGAAAACAGGATGGCGGCATCCAGCGGGAAGCGGTCCAGCGGCTGCAGCGTGACTTCGGTGGCGTAATCGGGATTGGTCGCCAGGCCCATGAAAGACCCGGCGCGGCTGCGGGTTTTGCGATATTCCGGCAGGTAGCGGCCAGCCTGACGCATCAGCCACAGCGGCGTGTATTCGGTCGGCTGGCGCAGCAGCGCGCGCAGGAAGGTATCGTTCTTCAGGGGGGCGAATTGTGACATATGAGGCAGTATGAATGCGTGTGATAACAGCCCATTATCTCATCCTAAGCCCCGGCTGCGGCAACGCTTTGCCATATGAGCGGTATCAGGGCCGGTCAAGCTGCGCGCCGCCCGGTGCGCCGCGACCAGGTCATCGAGGAAGGCTTGCAGCACTTCGCCGCGGCTGGACTGGCGCCGCAGCACCATGTGCAGGGTGACGTCATAGCACAGCACCGTGGGATGCAGCGGCGCCAGCAATCCCTGCTCCACCAGCGGCGCGGCAAAATGCTCCGGCAGAAAACCGAGATGCCGGCCCGACAGCAGCAACACCGCGACCGCTTCCATATTGTCGGCCAGGGCAGTCACGCGCGCCGGCGCAAAACCACCGTCCGCGCCATCGGCTTCCGGCAAGGGATAGCTGCGCCAGACCCAGTCGTGTTCGGCCACCGCGGCCCGGCTCAGCTTGCCGGCCTGCCCGAACAGCGGATGGCCGGCGGCGCAATACGCTACCTGATGCTCTGAATACAGCGGCACATATTCCAGGTTCGGCAAACGATGCCAGAAGTAGCCGATGCCGAGATCGAGCCGGCCGTTGATCACTTCTTCCTCAAGCTGGCCCGGCGCCAGCACCGCCAGCGACAAGGTCACCGCCTCGTCCCTGGCGCGGAACCTGGCGATGGCCTGGCTCAGGCGGGCATTGGCGCTGATGGCGGCGTGGCCGATCAGGCCCAGTTGAAGCTTGCCGGCCAGCTTGCGGCCGATCTGCCGCGCATTCAGGCAAAAGTGGTCGATATTTTCGATCAGGCGGCGGCTGCTCAACGCGAACTGCTCGCCGCGTGGGGTCAGGCGGAAACCGGCGCGGCCGCGCTCGCACAGGCGAAAGCCGAGCCGTGTTTCCAGCGTCGCCAGCTGGGTGCTGATGGTGGACTGGCTGACATTCAACGTGGTCTGGGCGGCGGAAATGCCGCCGGCATCCAGCACCGACAGAAAAACACGGATCAGGCGCAGGTCGAGATCGGATAGCTGGTTGAGCATGCTTGGCGGCGGGAGGGGGCGGGGATCAGATCGATCATACATCTATCGTAATCAATGTAAACACATCATTACACTGATTTTTAATAAAGTGGTTTGCCGCTAGAGTAGCCGTCACAAGCCATTTCTAACGTCGCGCCCTTCCCCGCCCCGGAGACCATCATGTCGGAAACCCCACTTTACCAGCCGCTAGGCGGCAACGACATGCCGCGTTTCGGCGGCATCGCCACCATGATGCGCTTGCCGCATGTGGCCAGCAGCGCCGGACTGGACGCCGGCTTCGTCGGCGTGCCGTTCGACCTCGGCACCTCGAACCGCTCCGGCGCCCGTTTCGGCCCGCGCCAGATCCGCAGCGAATCGGTGCTGCTGCGGCCTTACAACATGGCGACCCGGGCGGCGCCCTTCGATGCCTTGCGCGTGGCCGACCTGGGCGACGTCGCCATCAATCCGTATAACCTGCTCGATTCGATCCGGCTGATCGAAAATGCCTACGACGGCATCGTCGCCTCCGGCTGCCGTCCGATTTCGCTGGGCGGCGACCATACCATCGCGCTGCCCATCCTGCGCGCGCTGCATCGCAAATACGGCAAGATCGGCCTGATCCATGTCGATGCCCATGCCGATGTCAACGACACCATGTTCGGCGAAAAGATTGCGCATGGCACGCCATTCCGCCGCGCCGTCGAAGAAGGCTTGCTGGATTGCCGGCGCGTGGTGCAGATCGGCTTGCGCGGCACCGGTTATACAGCGGAAGATTTCGACTGGTGCCGCGACCAGGGTTTCAAGGTGGTGCAGGTGGAAGAATGCTGGAACAAGTCGCTGGCGCCGCTGATGGAGGAAGTGCGGGCCCGCGTGGCCGGCGGTCCGGTGTACCTGAGTTTCGATATCGACGGCATCGATCCGGCTTACGCGCCCGGCACCGGCACCCCGGAAATCGCCGGCCTGACCGTGCCGCAGGCGCTGGAAATCATCCGCGGCGCCTGGGGCCTGGACATCGTCGGCGCCGATCTGGTGGAGGTATCGCCGCCGTACGATCCGCTCGGCACCACCGCTTTGCTGGGTGCCAACCTGGCGTACGAGATGCTGTGCGTGCTGCCTGGCGTGCCGCGCCGCTGATAATTTCGCCGCGATAAAGTAAGCGCTGGCACTCGCTTCAAGCCAGTATTTATCGATATCTCTTCTTGAAATCGCGCGGACTGACACCCTTGGCCGCGCGAAACTGGCGGTTGAAATGGGCCAGGTTGCGGTAGCCGGCTTCCTGCGCGATCACGCCTATCGCCTTGTCGGTCTGGATCAGTTGCTGGCAGGCGCTGCCGATTCTCAGCTGGGCCAGGTAAGCGGTCACGGTGAGCTGGGTATGGCGTTTGAAAAAGCGATGAAACGCCCCCACCGAGAGCGCTGCCCTTTCGGCCAGCAGCCCCAGCGGAACCGCCGTCTGGAAATTGTCGTGCAGGTAATCCAGCACCTTGCCCATGCGCTGGCGCTGCGCATCGACCGCGATCGAAGCCGACGCCACCGACGCCAGCGGCCGCGCCTGCTGATCTTGCGCCAGCAGCAGCAATAGTTCCAGCAACAAGGGCAAGCGCTGCGCCGGCGCTAGTTTCTCCATGCGCAGCATCAGGGGCCTGGCGCCGTCCGCTATCTCCGCCGAGAACTGCAAGCCGCGGTCGGCGCGCTTGCCCAGCTGCAGCAGCCCGGCCAGTTCCGGCAGGCTGGTTTGCAGCTGCACCAGCCAGTCCTTCGAAAACCACACCACCACCGCCAGCATCTGCCGCTCGGGAGCAATGCGTTCACTGGCCGACCAGGTGTGCGGCAGGTTCGGACCGAGCAAGATCAGGTCGCCATCCGCGAAATCGGCCAGGTGGTCGCCGACATAGCGCTGCCCGCGCGCGTTCAAAGTCAGGGTCAGTTCGAATTCCGGATGGTAGTGCCATAGGAAAGGCAGTTCGGGCAGCTCACGCCACAGCAGCCGCCAGGACTGTCCGGGGGACAGGCTGAGATGTTCGTATTGCGGTCGCATACTGACCTTAAGTTGAGCAATAACATCAGAATAGTATCAATAAGCGGCATTTGCGGTGAAATCTCCCACCGGGGGCGGGCGCAGAATCGAACTGCCCCGCCCTATAAAACCGATACGGAGATTCCATGAACCAGCCCCAAGCGGAACAACGCCTCAGCAACCCGTCCGTGCTGTATCCCGACCAGGCGCAACTGCGCGACATCCGCAAAACCCTGCCGCTGCGGGTGCTGACCGCCTCCGATTTCTATCACTGGCAAACCTACGGCTATGTGATCGTCAGGAATGCCGTCAGCGCCGCACAGGTGCAGCGCACCGCCGATTTCCTGTGGGAGTTCCAGGAGCTCGATCCGCATGCGCCCGAGACCTGGAACCGGGCGCAGCTGCGCGATCATGAAATGACCGAGCTGAACGGTTCCGGCATGGTCGAGGCCTATCACCACCAGACCTTCTGGGACAATCGCCAGACGCCGCGCGTGGTCGATGCCTTCGTCGACATCTGGGATCGCGAAGACCTGTGGGTAACCATAGACCGCGCCAACCTGAATACGCCGAACCAGGGCGCGCGCCGCTTCGGCGGCTTCATCCACTGGGATGCCGATACCTCGGTCGAGCCGCTGCCGGTCAACGTCCAGGGCGTACTGGCGCTGTCCGACACCACGCCGGAAGGCGGCGGCTTCCAATGCATCCCGGAGCTGTTCCAGCACTTCAGCGCATGGCGCAAGAGCGCGCCCAAGGACCGCAATCCCTGGCGTCCGGAAGTGGCATCGCTACCGTGGGAAGTGAAATTCATTCCGATGAAAGCCGGCGACCTGCTGATCTTCAACAGCCTGCTGGCGCACGGCATCCGGCCGAACACATCGGCCGACCAGGTGCGGCTGGCGCAGTACATCGCGTTCACGCCGGCGCGCGAAGAGCAGACCGACTTGCGGCAATGGCGGCTCGACAGCTGGCGCCAGCGCACGCCGCCGGACAGCTATGCCTTTCCCGGCGATCCGCGCGAATGGGAAAAAACTCGCTATCCGCTGGCGCAGCTGAGCGAACTGGGTGAAAAAATCCTCGGCCTGCGCAACTGGTAAGCCATACGCGGGCGCGGTCGCATATGGTGCGACTGGTAGCGATATCGTTCGTTGCGGCTCTGATAAAAAAAAACTAACAATGAAATGATTGCCCTCTGAATGGTCGGAGGCGGTCATTGTTCATTTGTGAACGTTTTGATACTTATGGAGCTTCTATGACTACCACGCTACAAAAAACATCGCTGTTTCAAGAAGCCGGGATGACATCGACCATGTTTTCCCACGGTGCCTCATCGCCCCTTTCACCTAAGATCTTCCGGCACTCGATTGACATTTACCTGAAGGATTCCAACGCCACCGGCAATATCTACTTTGCCCGCTACTTTGAATGGCAAGGCATCTGCCGCGAGCGTTGGTTCTTCGAATGCATTTCCGCCGACATGCTGGCGCCGCTGGGCGTATTCATCACCAAGGACGCACAGCAGAAATATATCCACGAGACCTTTGCCTTCCAGAAGGTGGAGTGCGAAGTCAGCACGGCCGCCATCAAGCAATGCTCGTTTTCCTTATTGTTTCAATTTTTTGTGGAAGGAAGACTGGTGTCCACCGGCCATCAGCAGATCGTCTTCGCCAACAAGGACAAGAAGATCAGCCGCTTGCCGGAGCACATCCTCGAAAAAATCCGGCAGTATGAAAACCCAAGAACGGTAGCACTGCTCTCCAGCTAGGACCGAGGGCGCGGCCGTCCGGTTCGTCCGGGCGGCCTGCAGGCCTAGTGTCGCGACGCTAGGCCTGCGCGACCGCCGCAACCGCCGGGAATTCCAGCGTGAAGCGCGTATATTCGCCGGCTGCCGATTCGCAGCGGATGCTGCCGCCGAACACCGCCATCACCTGATGGCAGAACGCCAGTCCGATGCCGGAACCGGCGCCCTTCTTGGTCGTATAGTGGGCGTCGAAAATATGCGGCAGGACATTGGCGGCGATGCCGGCGCCGGTGTCGGTAAAGCAGAGGACATTGAATTTCCCCGCGCGCGTGGTCGAGATGCTGATCTCGCCCTTGGATGCCGCCTTCAGCGCGTACAGGGAATTCTTCAGCAGGTTGAACAGGACAAACACGAACAGCCGGTCCGAACCGAAGAATGCGTAATCCTCCATGACAGCCAGGTAGATCTTGGCGCGCTCGCCCCTCTCGAAGGGATAGCGCTCCAGCGCCTCGTCGACCAGCTGCACCACCGAGTAGTTGGCAAAGGCGTCAGTATCGATGCGATCCAGCTTGGCCGAGGCCAGCATCATGTCGATCACCACCGTCGTGCGGTCGACTTCCTGTGTAATCGAATTGGTGGCCTTCGACAGCTGCTTGACCGTATCCGGCCTGATCGACGGCGCCAGCAGACCGTGTTCCACCGCCAGCCGGTAGCCCTCCAGCAAGGTCGGCAGGGACTGCTCCATGCCCTTCGCCAGCATGCGGATCGACGTCAGCGGCGTGCGCATTTCATGGCCGACCGTGCTGGCGACGGTCATCGGGTCCAGCAGGTGATGGCGGACGATGGCGACCGACATGACGCCCAGGCTGACCGCGATGAACAGGACGCCGGGCGGATAGAATTCGATGCCGTAGTTGCACAGGTAATCGACGGCGGCGAAGAAGTAAATCAGTATCGCGCCTATGCACAGGCGCATCTTGATGCGTTTGCCGAGTTCGGCCACCTGCTGCTCGCGGTAGGTGATGTACAGCCCGCGGTTCACCACGATGACCGTTTGCAGCACGTGCAGCGGATGCAGCAGCCCGGCCTTTGGGTAGTAACCCCAGAAATACTGGTAGTAGCCGGACACCAGCAGATCCGATCCCAGCAGGAAAATCGCCAGGACGGCGGCGAAAGCGTAGGAGGCATAGACGTACTTGCGCTCCGTGGTGCGTTCGCAGATCTCGGTGAGGAAATGGTAGAGGCTGGTCGGCAGGAACAGGATCAGCAGGTAGCCGAACTTCACCACGAACATCGCCATGTGCGGATCGCGCAAGGTAAACAGGAAGGCCCAGGTGCCTTGCCAGAATGCCGAGGTAATGCACAGCACCAGGAAGCTGATGCCGATGCGCGTGAAACCCTTGGTGCATACCACGTACAGGCCGTAGGCCAGGAAGATCGAAGCAACGACTGCGGGCAGTATCGAATACATGGACGACGATCCGGATGAATGCTTAGGCTATAAAGTGCGCCGATGCCATGCAATGACGGCTGCCTGGCGTGGCTCGGCGCATACGCTGCGAGAACTGGGTCCTTCTTTGCTCGAATCAGTAAATTTACAGCCGTTCTTGCTTTGAGGCAAGATTTTGGCGCAAACCATTTTATCCAGGATCGCTTTACCGCGGCCGCCAACGGACAGCAAGGCGTATGGCAGCCATGGATAAAAAATAATAATAATGCAAATTCGGTATAGCGGTGATCCGATCAATTGCGCCCCGGGATTCGGGGCGCGGCGGGATTATCCGCCGGCAGGGAGCCCGGCGCGCCAGGCAGTTGAAACCGTCTGGAAGAATATCAGAAAAACAAGGAAAAAGACGCGGCGAGGCTGTCCTGCTTATTCGCTAGGCGTCATCGCCAGGCCGCTGTTGCGCTCTATCGATGCCGACCACAGGGTCAGGCCGAGCGCCAGCGCTACCAGCGCCACGCCGACATAGGGCAAGGTGGTCAGCTGGAAACCGGCGCCGATCGCCATGCCGCCAAACCAGGCGCCGCCGGCGTTGCCCAGGTTGAAGGCGCCCTGGTTCAGGGTCGACGCCAGGTTCGGCGCCGCGCTGGCGCGCTCCACCACCAGCACCTGCAGCGGCGGCACAATCGCAAAGGCCAGCACGCCCCAGACAAAAATCGTGACCACTGCCGGCAAGGGCGTGCGCATGGTCAGGGTAAACACCGTCAGGACCAGCGCCAGCGCCACCAGGAAACCGATCAGCGACGGCAGCAGGCGCCAGTCGGCCAGCTTGCCGCCGAGCGCGCTGCCCACGGTCAGGCCGAGGCCGAACACCAGCAGCACCAGGGTCACCGCATGCGGGGTCAGCCCGGTGACGTCTTCCAGGATCGGCGTGATGTAGGTGAATACGGAAAACAGGCTGGCCGAGGCCAGCGCGCTGATCGCCAGCACCATCACCACTTGCCGGTCCTTGAGCACGGCGAATTCCTGCAGCAGGCTGGTCTTTTGCATGTCGATCTTCTTCGGCAGCCACAGTGCCAGCGCCAGCGCCGCCAGCACGCCGATCACCGTCACCGCCCAGAAGGTCGAACGCCAGCCCAGCTGCTGGCCGAGCGCGGTGCCGAACGGCACGCCCAGCACATTGGCCAGGGTCAGGCCAGCGAACATCAGGGCGATCGCCTGCGCGCGCCGGTTCGGCGGCACCAGGCCGGCCGCCACCACCGAGCCGATGCCGAAAAACGCGCCGTGGCAAAACGCCGTCACCACCCGCGCCAGCATCAGCACCGCGTAGTTCGGCGACAAGGCGCACAGCACGTTGCCGATGATGAACAGACCGATCAGGCTCAGCAGCGCCGTGCGGCGCGGCATGTTGGCGGTGGCGATGGCGACGATGGGCGCGCCGATGGTGACGCCCAGCGCATAGCCGGTCACCAGCATCCCTGCCGCCGGAATGGTCACCCCCAGATCGCGCGCCACGTCGGGCAGCAGGCCCATGATGACGAACTCCGTCGTACCGATGCCGAAAGCGGCAACAGCAAGGGCAAATAGGGGCAAAGACAGCATGATGATCGTCCGGAAATGGAACCGCCGAATTGCAGGAATTGCGCGGCAGTCAAAGGCGCGCACCGGGAACCATGGTGCGAAGCAACATTATAGCAATCGCGGTTTATTTGTGTTAGCGCTACCAGATTTGTGCGATGAAATCTGGCAGCGAACGTGAAAAGTGTTGGATTTTTGCGATAAAAAGCGGGCGGCAGGCGGCGCTGCCAGGAATAAAAAAATGCCTCCCCAGCTTTCGCAAGCCCGAGAGGCATTGACCCATAAAGATGCTATTGCTGCGCTATACGCTGTAGCGCATAAGCGATGACATCGGATCGCGGCCCTGCCGCCCCTGCCAGATCCCGGCAGGGCCGCCTGGCGTTTCCCTTATTTGGCCGGGAAAACTGTCGGGTTGGCCGTGATGTAGGCGTTCAGGTTATCGACGTTCAAGCTGCCGAAGCCTGTCGCGGCGCTCCATCCGGATGCAGCGGCCTTCATCCCTGGATACGTTGCGCTCCAGCCGTTGTATTCGATAGCGTCGCCGTCCACCGTGGCGCTGGTCACAGGGAACACCAGATTCGCGTTCGATGGAATCGCCGCGTACAAGGCCGAGCTAGGGAAGCCCAGGTTATTGCCGTGCGCCGACTCCAGGCGCGACCAGAAGCCGGCGAACATCGGCGCCGCCATGCTGGTGCCGCCGACCACGCCGGCCGAGGTGCCGCCGTTGTTGGCGGCAGTGACGTAGATGTAGGTGCCGCTGGCCGAGGCCGCATCGAATACGATATCAGGCAGACCACGCGTGGTGTGGCCGCTGCCGACGATGCTTGCAGTCTGCCAGCTTGGCGCGGTCTCATACTTGCTGAAGCCGCCGCCGGAAGACCAGATACGCACGGCGCTGCCGACGCCGGTGGCCGCTGTGCCTTCATTCCACACTGCCTGGCCGTTATAGGCGCCGGCCGAAGTCGTGAACAACGCTGTGCCGCCCACCGCAACCACATACGGCGAGCTGGCAGGCTCGCTGACGTCATAAGTCTTTTTCTTGGTGGTAGTGTTCGCCACGCCGGGATTGCCTTGCGAATCGGTATCGCAGTTGTAAGGACCGGCATCGCCGGAGGCGACCGAGAAGGTGATCCCTTGCGCTACGCCTTGTTCAAACACGGCGTCATCCGCCGCTTGCGCGCCGGAAGCCTTGGCCGAAGCCTCGCACTCGCCCAGCGACACGTTGACCACGCTGGCGACGTTGGCGGTCACGGCAGCGTTATAGGCAGCGTTCAGCGGCGCATCTTGCATCGATGTGGCAGTGTAGAAAATCAGTTGCTTGACGCCGCCCGCGGCGCCGTAGATCACCTGGCTGTCCAGCGCCCATTCGACTTCGCCGGACTCGTCGGAAGTCTGGCCGCCGACGTAGACCACGGTAGGCGTCAGTTTCGGCAAGCTCGGGTTATTGTTGAGGAAGGTCTGGAAATCGTTCAGGGTGTACGTCATGTCGCCTTCGGAGATCGTGCCGACCACCGCGTTGGAAGCGGCCGGCGTGGTGACGGCGTTATAGATCCCCGGGTATTGCACCGGCGTGTGCGATGTCTGCGTGCCGGCGGCAGCTTGCACGATGCTCTTTTGGGCGCCATGCACGCCGCTGTGCGTCACGTGGTGGATCGCCGCATTTTGCAGGCCCAGCACCGAGCCGATGATGGTCCCCAGTTCCGGCGGCACCTGGGCGGCCGTTTCATTGGCGTACACGTCGCGGCCTTCATGCGTAAAGCGTTTCAGGGAAGTGTTGAACGCCTGCTTGATGGTGGCGGCGGTGCCGTCGGCGCTCACCAGCAAGCGATTCGAACTGACGCTGATATTCTTGAAGCCGGCTTTGCTCAAGTGCGCGGTGACGGCGTCCACTTGCGCCTGCGTAGGCGAATACTGCTCGGCGAACTGCGCCGGCGTCAGGAACTTGTGAAACACCGGACTGCCTGGCGTGTAGAGTTCTTTGACGAAGTTGTCCAGCTGCGCCTTGTTGCGCAGCTGCAGGCTGACGGTGACGCTCTTCTCTTCACCTTGCGCCATGTCGACCGCGATCTGGTCGGCGGTGACGGCAAGGCCGTTGCTGTCGTGCGTCTGCACCCGCGGCAGGAACGCCTCGGTCTTGGTCGATACCCAGCTTGAGGTATCGGTGGCGGCCTGCGCCGCCATGCCGATACATGCCAGGGAGAGCGCCACTGCCAGTGCTGAAACGCGCGGGAGCGCAAAGTCCCCTGCTTTTGCTGCTGATGCCTTCGATTTCATCTTCTTCTTCCTCTTAAAGTAAGCAACATGGAAACAACGTGGAAACAGCTTGCGACAACGCTTGGGCGCACCTCGCCATACACCCGGATTGCGATGCATGCGCGATGCAGCCTCCCTGCAGCCTGGAATCATGGGCAGGCACAAACGACAGATGTGCGAAACCATCGGCTTGCAAAAAGCGGCCTTGCGGTGGATATGCCTAGCGTCTGATTTGCGCCGCTTTTTTGCGACGCGGTGTTAACGAACTGCTAGTTCGTTATTGGGACGGCCGCTGCGTGATCTTTGGCGATCGCGCAAGCTGTGCCGGAATCTGGAAGAAGAGCGGATGATAAGCATCCAGAGAATGTTCGGATTGCGACTGCAGAAACACTGTCAGTTCCAAAGACGTCATGCCGGTCATCACTATTCCCTTTTAAGGACCATCGATACGACAGCATTACGCTTGTGGGGTAAGTGTCGCTGCAAAAAAATCTGTTTCTCCGCCTGTCTGAAATTGCAAATTACGGCCCCAGCATAAGTCTTAAATTTCCATGCTGCAATATTTACTTACCCGTTTTTACAATTTGTTTCATCTTAAAAAAATCGGAAAAATCCGCAGCCCCGCAGGATACAGAAAGATATATTTAAATACAGGAATATACATGGGGTGCCAGGCTGAAAAGCCGCATGAATACTGGCTTGCGGGCTTTTCAGGCTGCTGCATTATGGTGCATTTTCAGATTGAAAAATGCCATGTTGATTTGATAGTGCAGAACAGCATTTACATCTTCCGAACGCATGAAACTGCTTTTTAAAACAATCTGTTTTCACGCAATAAGCACTGCCCGCGAGCGGGCGTAATGGATCTGCGGCGATCGCACCTGGTCGATATCACCGCGGACGAATGTGCACTTGCTGTCTGTCAGCTGCTGATCAGATACCGCCCATGCATAAATATTTGATCACCTGGTAATCCTCTATCCCATACTTCGATCCCTCGCGGCCCAGGCCGGATTGCTTGACGCCCCCGAATGGTGCGACTTCATTGGAAATCAGACCGGTGTTGATGCCCACCATGCCGCTCTCCAGGCCTTCGGCAACGCGCCAGATGCGGCCGATGTCGCGCGAGTAGAAATAGCTGGCGAGTCCGAATTCGGTATCGTTGGCCAGCGCCACCGCTTCCTCGTCCGTCTTGAAGCGAAACAGCGGCGCCATCGGGCCGAAGGTTTCCTCACGCGCCACCATCATGCCGGCCGTCACGTCGGCCAGCACGGTCGGCTCGAAGAAGCTGTGGCCGAGCGCATGGCGCTTGCCGCCGGCCAGCAGGCGCGCGCCTTTCGCCAGCGCATCGGCGATGTGCTGCTCAACCTTGAGCACCGCCTTTTCGTCGATCAGCGGGCCCTGGGTGACGCCTTCCTGCAGGCCGTTGCCGACTTTCAGCCGCGCTACGGCAGCCACCAGCTTGGCGGCGAAAGCATCGTAGACGCCGTCCTGCACGTACAGGCGATTGGCGCAGACGCAGGTTTGTCCGGCGTTGCGGTACTTGGACGCCATCGCGCCTTCTACCGCGGCATCCAGGTCGGCGTCGTCAAACACGATGAACGGCGCGTTGCCGCCCAGTTCCAGCGACAGTTTCTTGACGGTGGCGGCGCACTGTTCCATCAGCAGTCGGCCGACGCCGGTGGAACCGGTGAAAGTCAGCTTGCGCACGATTGGATTGCCGGTCATTTCCGCGCCGATTTCACGCGCGGCGCCGGTCACCACGCTGAACACGCCGGGCGGGATGCCGGCACGTTCGGCCAGCACCGCCAGCGCCAGCGCCGAGAACGGCGTCGACTCCGCCGGCTTGAGCACCATGGTGCAGCCGGCCGCCAGCGCAGGGCCGGCCTTGCGAGTAATCATCGCTGCCGGGAAGTTCCACGGCGTGATGGCCGCGCACACGCCGATCGGTTCCTTCACCACCACGATGCGCGTGCCCGGAGTCGGCGATGGAATAGTGTCGCCGCCGGCACGCTTGCCCTCTTCCGCAAACCACTCGATGAACGAGGCAGCGTAGGCGATTTCACCACGCGACTCGGCCAGCGGCTTGCCTTGCTCGGTGGTCATGATCAGCGCAAGGTCGTCCAGATTGGCCAGCATCAGGTCGTTCCATTTGCGCAGGATGATGCTGCGTTCCTTGGCCGTCTTGCGCCGCCACAGGCGCCAGGCCTCATTGGCGGCGGCGATCGCGCGCCTGGTCTCGGCGGCGCCCATCAGCGGCACGCTGCCGATGGTTTCGCCGGTGGCCGGATTGGTGACCGCATGCGTAGCGCCGCCATCGGCGTTGCACCATTCGCCATTCACATAGGCTTGCTGGCGGAACAATGAGGGATCTTTTAATTTCATCACGAGGTAACTCCTATGAACGGGGAAGACCGGCGTATCGGGCTGCGATATGCCGGCCGGAAAGCGGTGGCCAACGGCCAGAGGCTATATCTTGGCGAGCGCCTTGTTGCGCCCGCGTATCCACTCCAGCACCAGCAACAGGCAGGTCGAAAACACGATCAGGATGGTAGCCAGCGCGGCGATGGTCGGACTGATGTTTTCCTTGATGCCGGTAAACATCTGGCGCGGCAGCGTGGCTTGTCCGGGACCGGCGACAAACAAGGTTACCACCACATCGTCGAACGAAGTGGCGAAGGCAAACAAGGCGCCGGAGATCAAACCCGGCGCGATCACCGGCAAGGTAATGCGGAAGAAGGTCGAGAGCGGATTGGCGCCCAGGCTGAGGCTGGCGCGCACCAGATTCTGGTTGAAACCCTGCAGGGTAGCCAGCACCGTCGTCACCACGAACGGCGCGCCCAGCGCGGCATGCGCCAGTATCAGGCCGGTATAGCTGTCGGACAAGCCGATCTGCGCAAAGAACAGATAGACGCCGACGCCAACCACCACTACCGGCACCACCATGGGCGAGATCAGCACCGCCATCAGTAAACCCTTGCCGCGGAAATCGGCCTTGTTCAAGCCGACCGCGGCCAGCGTGCCGAGGATGGTCGCCAGCACAGTCGCCAATGGCGCGACGATGAAACTGTTCCTGGCAGCGCTGACCCATTCATCCGAGTGCACCAGGTTTTGATACCAGCGCATGGAAAAACCGTGGATCGGATATACCAGGAAAGTGCTGTCGCTGAACGACAGCGGAATGATCACCAGTATCGGCAGCAGCAGGAACAGCAGCACCAGCAGGTTGAAGCCGCGCGAAAAGAAAAACCAGACGCGTTCGGTCAAAGAGACATAGGGCGGGAACTGCGGAAATATTTTCATCTGATTACCCCATCGCGACGTCGTTCTTGGTGAAGCGGCGATACACGCCGTACAGCACCAGCGTCGCAGCAAACAGCAAGGCGCCGAGCGCGCAAGCCATGCCCCAGTTGATGGTGACATTGGTGAAATAGGCGATGTAATAGCTGACCATCTGTTCGTTCGGCCCGCCCAGCAAGGCCGGTGTGATGTAATAGCCGACCGAGAGGATAAACACCAGCAAGGCGCCGGCGCCGATGCCGGGATAAGTCTGCGGCACATACACGCGCCAGAACGCGGCGAACGGATGGCTGCCGAGCGACACCGCGGCCCGCATATAGGTCGGCGGGATCGCCTTCATCACGCTGTACAGCGGCAGGATCATGAACGGCAGCAGGATGTGCGTCATGGCGATATAGACGCCGATGCGGTTGAACAGCAGCTCCAGCGGCGCCTGCGTCAGGCCGGTCGCCATCAAGGCCTTGTTGACCAGTCCTTCCGACTGCAGCAGCACGATCCAGGCCGCCACCCGCACCAGGATCGAGGTCCAGAACGGGATCAGCACCAGGATTATGAACAGGTTGGCGCGTCGTTCCGACATGGTCGACAGCCAATAGGCCAGCGGATAGCCGAGCACCAGGCAAGCCAGCGTGGCGACCAGCCCCATCCAGAAGGTGCGGCCGAAAATCTTTTGGTACACCGAAGCGCTGGCGTCGGCCTTTTCAATATGGCCGAACGCGTCCTGCTTCAGGTCCAGCGCCGCCAGCAGGTAGTACGGTGAATACGCCGAGCCGTTCTTGGCGATGACCTGCCAGTACGGCAGCTGCGCCCATTGTTCATCGATATCGATCAACGCCTGCTTGATTTGTCCCGACGGCAGCGGCTTGCCGTCCGCATCCAGCAAAGGCAAGGCGCGCGCGGTTTTCATGATGATCGAACGGGCGCCGGAGATTTCCGAATTGAGGCGGCGCGCGAGTGAGCCGGCGGCGCTGTTTTCCTTGGCTTGCAGCAAATCGTCGGCCAGTCCGGCATAGGCGGCATCCGGCGGCGCGCTCTTGCGGTCCCAGTTGCTCAGGGCCGCGACGGTATGCGGCAACGTCGTGGCGATTTCCGGATTTTCCACGGCGCGCTTGAGCAGCATGGCGATCGGCACCAGAAAAGTCAGCAGCAGGAAAATCGCCAGCGGCGCGATCAGCGCCAGCGCCGCCGCGCGCTTGCGAAACTGGGCCTGCCGCAGTTCGCGCTTGAGCTGCGAATTCTGCGGCGCCGCAGGCGGAGCCATCGGCATGGAGTTGACGCCGGCGGAGGATGCAATAGAAGTCATGATGATCCGGCTTTAGCAAAAAGATGAATGCAAGGAACGGCCGCAAACCGTCGCATAGAGAAAAACTGCCTGTGATCGGTCTGCGGTCATGCCTGTGCTGCTGTTACTTACTTGGCGGCCCAGGCGGTGAAACGCTGCTCCAGTTCTTCGCCATGATCAGTCCAGAACGACAGGCTCAGCTGCAAGGCATCCTTGGCGTTGGTCGGCGAAGTCGGCAGATTGGCCAGCGTTTTCGGATCCAGCAGCTTGAGCGCCTGGTTGTTCACCGGGCCGTAGGAAATATTGCTGGCGTAGGCCTTTTGCGAATCCGGCTTGCTGGCGAAAGCGATGAACTTCTCGGCATCGGCCTTGTTCGGCGTACCTTTTGGAATCACCCAGAAATCGAGCGTGTAGATGCTGCCGATCCAGCTGACTTTCAGGTTCTTGCCTTCGCGCTGGGCGGCGTCGATGCGGCCGTTGAACGCCGTCGACATCACCACATCGCCGGCCACCAGGAATTGCGGCGGCTGCGCGCCGGCTTCCCACCACTGGATATTCGGCTTCAGCTCATCCAGCTTCTTGAAAGCGCGATCGACGCCGGCTTTGGTGCCGAGCAATTTGTAGACATCTTTCGGCGCCACGCCGTCCGCCATCAGCGCGAATTCCAACGTGTACTCGGCGCCCTTCTTCATGGCGCGCTTGCCGGGAAATTTCTTGGTATCCCAGAAATCGGCCCAGGTCTTCGGTGCGACTTTCAGCTTGTCGGCATCGTAGGCCAGCACGGTGGACCAGACGAAAGCGCCGACGCCGCATTCATGGATGGCGGCCGGGCTGAAATCGGCCTTGTTGCCGATCTTGCTGAAGTCGATTTTTTCCAGCAAGCCTTCTTCGCAGGCACGGCCGATATCGCCGGCGTCGACCTCGACCACATCCCAGCTGACTTTCTTGGCTTCGACCATGGCCTTGACCTTGGCCAGCTCGCCATTGAATTCGACCACCGTGATCTTGTCGCCGCTCGCCTTGGCGTAGGGATCGATGTAGGCAACCTTCTGCGCAGCGCCGTTGGCGCCCCCGAAGTTGACCAGAGTCAGGGCTGCGGCTTGCGCCATGCCGATTGCGGCCAGCGCCAATACCATGCTGCTCAGTACAGGTTTTAAGAACACTTTCATCACGTCTCCTCGTGGTTTGAAAAACAATTGCCGAATTAAATGTTGAGCGTCGTCAAATGAAGATGCGCAGATGCTTGGGATCTATGTCCAATGCAACTACCGTACCCTCGCTCAGTCCCGCCAGCGCCGGATCGTTCAGCGACAGTTTGACGAAGCAATCTTCCTGCTGCGGAATCGCGCAGCGCACCCGCACGTGATCGCCGAAATAGATCAGGCTGCTGACATTCACCGGGAAGGCATTGGCGGTGGCGCTGGCCAGCGGCAGCAGATGGATGCGTTCGGGCCGGATGCAGGCCACCACCGGCTGGCCGATTTCCGCCTGGTTGGCGTTGACGCCGTGCAGCACGCCGCCATGCGGCAGGCGCACGCTGCCGTTGCTGCCTTCGGCCGCGTTCAGGATGCCGTGGAAGCGGTTGTTGTCGCCGATGAAGCCGGCCACGAACAGGTTTTCCGGATATTCGTAAAGACGGTCGACCACCGCCAGCTGCTGGATGATGCCCTGGTCGAACACGGCTACGCGGTCCGACATGGTCAGCGCTTCGCTCTGGTCGTGGGTGACGTAGACGAAGGTGACGCCGAGCCGCTTGTGCAAGGCTTTCAGCTCCAGCTGCATGTGCTCGCGCAGCTGCTTGTCGAGCGCTCCCAGCGGTTCATCCATCAGCACCAGCTTGGGGTCGAACACCAGCGCCCGCGCCAGCGCGATACGCTGCTGCTGGCCGCCGGACAGCTGGGCCGGATAGCGGTCGCCGAATTTGCCCATCTGCACCATGTCCAGCGCCTTCTTGACCTTGTCGGCGCGCTCGCTGCCGTTCATATTGCGCACCCGCAGCGGGTAGGCAACGTTCTGCGCCACGGTCATGTGCGGAAACAGCGCATAGTTCTGGAACACCATGCCGATATTGCGCTTGTGCGGCGGCACCTTGTTGAGCAGCTGGCCATCCAGGCGGATTTCGCCGCCGGTGGGAAACTCGAAGCCGGCCAGCATCATCAGGCAGGTGGTCTTGCCGGAACCGGACGGCCCCAGCAGGGTCAGGAATTCGCCGCGCTGGATATCCAGGTTGAGGTTCTTGACCACCAGGTTTTCGCCGTCATAGGTTTTCTTGACGCCGGAGAACTGCACCAGCGTATCCTGCGCGGCTGGCGGGCTGGCCTGTGCCGGCGAGGCCAGGTGAGGGGCGATATTTTCTTGTTTCAACTCGTTCTCCTGCCAGGGGTCAAGCAGCCGCAACGGTGCGCATCGCGGCGCTCAGGATGGCCAGCGCTTCATCCATCAACTTATCCTCTATGGTCAACGGAAACAAGAAGCGGATCGCATTACTGTAGACCCCGCAGCTCAGCAACAGCAAGCCGTTTTTGAGGGCTTCGGCCTGTACCTTCCTGGTGAACTCGGCATCCGGCTGGCGCGTGCCCGGCTGCAGGAACTCCACCGCCACCATCGCCCCCAGGCCGCGGATATCGGCAATCTGCGGAATCTCTGCGCGCAAGCCTTCCAATACCTGCTTCAGCTTGCCGCCCAGCACATTGGCGCGTTCGACCAGCTGCTCTTCTTCGATCACTTCCAGCACCGCCAGCGCCGACGCCACCGCCAGCGGATTGCCGGCGTAGGTGCCGCCGAGGCCGCCGGGCGCCGCCGCGTCCATGATCTCCGCCTTGCCGCAGACCGCCGAGAGAGGCATGCCGCCGGCCAGGCTCTTGGCCATCGTCATCAGGTCCGGGATCACGCCGGAATGTTCTATTGCAAACAATTTGCCGGTGCGGGCGAAACCGGTTTGCACTTCGTCAACGATCAGCAGGATGCCATGTTCATCGCACAGCTTGCGCAGGGCTTGCATGAAGGCCGGCGGCGCGGCGTAGAAACCGCCCTCGCCTTGCACCGGTTCGAGGATGATGGCGGCCACGCGCTTGGGATCGACATCGGCCTTGAACAGCGATTGCAAGGCTGCCAGCGACTGTTCGATGCTGACGCCATGCAGTTCGATCGGGAACGGCACGTGGTAGACCTCGGCCGGGAACGGCCCGAAGCCGACCTTGTACGGCACCACTTTGCCGGTCAGCGCCATGCCCATCATGGTGCGGCCGTGGAACGCGCCGGAAAATGCAATCACGGCGCTGCGGCCGGTAGCGGCGCGGGCGATCTTGACGGCGTTTTCCACGGCTTCGGCGCCGGTGGAAAAGAAAGTGGTCTTCTTGGCATGAGAGCCAGGCGTGATGGCATTGATGCGCTCGGCCAGTTCGATATAGCTGGCGTACGGCACGATCTGATACGCGGTGTGGGTGAATTTGCCGAGCTGCTGCTGCATGGCGGCGATCAGCTTGGGATGGCGGTGGCCGGTGTTCAGCACGGCGATGCCGGCGGCGAAGTCGATGAAGCGGCGGTTTTCCACATCCCAGATCTCGGCGTTGAGCGCGTGCGAGGCGTAGAAATCGCACATGACGCCGACGCCGCGCGGTGTCGCGGCATTCTTGCGTTGATGCAACTCGGCATTGCTGGCTGCCGGCTTGGCGCCGACGCTAGCGATGGCTGCGGCTGCGTGATATCCGTCGTTTTTCATGCTGGCTCCTTAGATCTTAGTCTTAGATATGCGTTTTTTGTGAAAGGCTTTGATGCATACTAAGGCCGGGCTGGCTCTATAATATAGTGCCACTTTCAGTTTTCTAATGGAGCCACTTTGCGCATCGCCTCGCTTACCGATTTCTTGCTGATGCGTATCGAGCGCGGAGCCGACGGCGCCATCGCCAAGGCTGCCGCCGCCGGCGCGCCGCTCAACCGGCAGATCTACCAGGCCATCCGCGAGGCGATCCTGTCGCAACTGCTGCCATCCGCCATGCAGCTGCCGTCATCGCGCGACCTGGCCCGTGAGCTCGGCATCTCGCGCAACACCGTAACCTATGCCTACGAACAGCTGATCGCCGAAGGCTATCTGGAAACCCGCGCCGGCTCGGGCACCTACATCGCCGACACCACGCCCGACCAGATTCCCGAAACCCGCCTCAACACGCCGCCGCTGACCGATCCCAGCGGCCAGTCGGAACTGTCGGCGCACGGCGCGCAACTGATACAGGAGGCCGGCGTCAGCGATCTGCAATGGGGCGCTTTCATGCCCGGCGTGCCGGATGTGACGCTGTTTCCGAACAAGATCTGGAGCCGCCTGCAAAACAAGCACTGGCGCCGTTCGCGCGCCGACCTGCTGACTTACGGCGACGCCGGCGGCTACCTGCCGCTGCGCGAAGCCATCGCCGAATACCTGCGCATGGCGCGCTCGGTGAACTGCAACGCCAGCCAGGTGATCATCACCACGGGCATCCATCAGTCGCTCGATATCGTGGTCAAGCTGCTGGGCGAGCATGGCGACAGCGCCTGGGTCGAGGAACCTTGCTACTGGGGCACCCGCAGCGTGCTCAACTCGCTGGGGATCAAGCCGGTGGCGATTCCGGTCGACGCCGAGGGCATGCGCATGCGGCTGGCCAATCTGCGGCAGCCGCCGCGCTTCATTTGCGCCACCCCGTCGCATCAATATCCGCTGGGCATGGTGATGAGCCTGTCGCGGCGGCGCATGCTGCTGGAGTATGCGGCGCAGCGCAAGGTGTGGATCATCGAGGACGACTACGACAGCGAGTTCCGCTACGGCAGCCGGCCGCTGGCTTCGCTGCAGGGCATGGATACCGACGGCCGCGTGCTGTACATGGGCACTTTCAGCAAGACCATGTTCCCCAGCCTGCGCATCGGCTTCATGGTGGTGCCGGAAGCGCTGGCGAACGCCTTTGCCGTCGGCGTTTCCGAGCTGTATCGCGGCAGCCAGGTCTTCATGCAGGCGATCATGGCGGACTTCATGACCGAGGGCCATTTTGCTTCGCATATCCGGCGCATGCGCCTGCTGTATGCGGAACGGCTGCAATTGCTGCAGGCCGCCATCGAGCGCCATTTCGGCGACGGCGTCACGCTCACCGGCGGCGAAGCCGGCCTGCACCTGGCGCTGGGCCTGCCGGCGCAATGCGACGACCTGGCGATCAGCCGCGCCGCGCGCGCCGCCGGCATTGTGGCGCGTCCTTTGTCGCGCTATTACATGAACAGCGAGACGGCGCGCAACGGCTTGCTGCTGGGTTATGCCTGCGTGCCGAATGAACAGATCGCGCCGGCCTTCGACAAGCTGGCGGCGATCATCAAGGCCCATTGGAAGTAAAAGGCCATCCGTCAAACCGACATTCCGTCATTCATCAACCAGGAGATTTCATGAAGAAACTAGTGTTTTGCTTGTTGCTGGGTTGCGGCGTGCAAGCCTTGCCGGCAGCCGCCCAGATCGCCCAATCGCGGCTGGATGAAGTCATCAAATCGGGCAACCTGCGCGTCTGCATGACCGGCGACTACAAGCCCTTCACCTTCCAGAAAGCCGACAACAGCTTCGAAGGCATCGATGTCGACCTCGCCAGGTCGCTGGCCAAGGCGCTCGGGGTGGAAGCGCGCTTTGTCAAAACCAGCTGGAGCAAGCTGAGCAGCGACTTCCTGGAAAAGTGCGATATCGCCATGGGCGGCGTCTCGGTGACGCTGGAGCGGCAGAAGCTGGTCTCGTTTTCGGCGCCGCACATGGTGGACGGCAAGTCCGCCATCGCCCGCTGCGCCGATGCCGCCAAATTCCAGTCGCTGGCGGCGATCGACCAGCCCGGCACGCGCGCCATCGTCAATCCGGGCGGCACCAATGAACGCTTCGCCCGCGCCAACTACAAGCAGGCGCAGCTGATCCTGCATCCGGACAATGTCACCATCTTCGAGCAGATCGTGCAAGGCAAGGCGGATGTCATGGTGACCGACGCCAGCGAAACCCTGTGGCAGGCCAAGCTGCATCCGCAGCTCTGCGCGATCCATCCGGAGCAGCCCTTGCAGTTCTCGGAAAAGGCTTTCATGCTGCCGCGCGGCGATGTGCCGTTCAAGGAATTCGTCGATACCTGGATGCACCAGCTGAAGGCCACCGGCGATTATGACCGCGTGTTCAACCAGTGGCTGAAATAGTCACATCGCTTAACTCTGGGGGCGCCGCAGGAAAGCCAGGGCCAGGCCGAAACCGACCATCATGGCGCCGCTGACGCGGTTGAGCCAGCGGAAGCGGCTGCCGCCGCCGCTCATGGCGCCGAGCCTGGCCCCTAGCATGGCGTAGATGGCGATCGCCACCAGTTCCAGCAACAGGAAGGTGGCGCCAAGCACGATGAAGCTGGCGGCATATGCTGAGCGGTCGACAAACTGCGGGAAAAACGCGGTGAAAATCAGGATCGCCTTGGGATTGCCGGCCGCCACCAGGAATTCCTGTTTTGCCAGGCGGCGCAACTTGTCCGCAGCCGGTTCGGCATCAGCCCCGGCATTGCCGGCGCTGGCCGAGAATTGCGCCGGTCCGGAGCGAAACAGCTTGATGCCCAGCCATACCAGGTAAGCCGCGCCGGCAAACTTGAGGGCCGTGAACAGCGCCTCCGACGCCAGCAGCAATGCTCCCATGCCAAGACCGGCGATGGCGATCATGATCGCAAAAGCCAGCAGGCGGCCAAAGGCGGCGATGATCGAACAGCTGACGCCGTCCCGCGCGCCATTCGACAGCGACAGCACATTGTTCGGACCGAAGGCCATGTTCAGGGCGAAGCAGGCGGGCAGGAAGAGCCAGAAATTTTGCAGCAGCATGGCAAGCACCAATTGACGGACGGGTTAAGCGTTTACCTTAGCAGATTCGCCGGCCGTCTTCAGCCAGCCCGCCCGCGCTAGCCCTGCTTGCTGACCGACTTCTGGGCGGCTTTGCTTTTCTTGATGGATTTCAGATGCGCCGCCACCGCGGTAGCCAGTTGGCGCGCCCACAGGGAAACACCGCTGGCCGAGGGGTGGAAGCCGTCGGACGCCATCAGGGCGTGGTCGTTGATGTCGATCAGCATCGGCACCCGCGTCACACGCATGTGGTTGAGATCGGCCGGCAGGTTGAAAATCAATTGTTCCACGGTTTCATCGAGCGCCTTGGCTTTCAAGCCAAGCACATAGCGCAAGGGTTCCGGCAGCGCCGGGAAAGCGTGGATGGGCGGAATGCCGGAAATCACGATCAGGCGCGGCGCCAGGTGGCTTTGCAGAGCGCGCATCAGTTGCAGCAGCTCCGCGCGATAGCGCTTGCAGGAGCGGAACGCCGTGGTATCGTTGACGCCAAAGGCGATCAGCACGATATCGACCTGTTGCGAAGCGACCTGCGGCAGCATGGTCTTGAGCGCATCGCTCAGGGTGGCGCCGTTCTGCCCGACCGCCTGCCAGGTTACCGTGCGCTGCAGGCGCAGCGACAGCGCCGCGGCGAACTGGCCGGTGATGGCTTCGTAATGGGTGGCGACGCCGACCCCCGCCACCGGCGATTCGCCGATCGTCAGCAATGCCAGCGGCCGCTGTTGCGGCTCGGGGCCGATGCCGGTCGGGATCTGCGCCTGGCCGATGGTCGGTCCCATCGCTTCCGGCAGGCGTGGCGTGATACGGCGCGTGCGACGGCCTTGAATGATCAGCCATGGCAAGAGCGGTAATGCAATCAGTTCCGGCAACCAGCGGCGCACTTCGTGTCTCCTTGGGTAGACCCCGTCAGGGATAAAACTGCTTTTATGCTTTTTGCTTAGCAGCAAGCAATTATAGAATTACTTGCGCCGAATTACTCGATCTTCAGACCTTTTAATTCCGGCTTGGCGGCCGGCGGTTTCAGTTTCAGGTCTGCCAGGGTTTCCAGCAGGATGCTGGCGATCGCCAGGTTGCGGTGCGTCTTGGAATTGGCCGGGATCACATACCAGGGCGCGTGGTCGGCATCGGTGGCGCGGATCGCCTTGCCGAACAAGTCCTGATATTTGTCCCAGCTTTTGCGTTCTTCCAGGTCCTGCATGTCGAATTTCCAGTGCTTGGCGGGATCGTCGATGCGTTCCTGCAGGCGGGCGCGCTGCTCGTCTTTTGAAATATGCAACAGGCACTTGATGATGGTGGTGCCGGTTTCCGCCAGCATTCTTTCGAAATCGCGAATCTGTGCATAGCGGCGCTCGCATTCGGCCTCGTCGATCCAGTCATGCACCATGGTCACCAGCACATCCTCATAGTGGCTGCGGTTGAAGACCACGATCTCGCCCTGCCGCGGCACTTGCTGATGCACCCGCCACAGATAGTCGTGGGCGCGTTCGATGGTGCTGGGCGCCTTGAAATCGGCGATCTGTATGCCCTGCGGGTTGACCAGGTTGAACACCCCTTTGACGGTGCCGTCCTTGCCGCTGGTGTCTATGCCTTGCAATACCACCAATACCTTGTGCTGCTGGCCGGCGTACAGCATTTCCTGCAGCGCGGCGATTTCCGCCGCCATGGCGACCACTTGTTCCTTGTCCTTGATCTTGTCGCCGCTGGACAGCGGTTTCTCGTCAGCGGCGGCATCCACGATCTTGGTCTGTTTGCCGGCACGGAACTGCTTGCTTGCTTTCATTGCTGTCTCCTGTCGATCAATAACGCGCTTCCCGCTGTTTAGCGAGCTGCTTGCCGTTTACAAAATGCCGTGCAGGTTGCCCAGCGCATGTTCGATCTTCAGGCAGCGATCCATCACCACCTGCATGCCATTGGCGCGCGCCTTCGCGGCAGCCGCTTCGTTGACGATGCCGAGCTGCATCCAGACGCAGCGGGCATCGATCATGATCGCTTCGCCGACAACCGGTGGAATATCCTCGGCCTTGCGAAAACAATTGACGATATCGATCTTCTGTCCATCCGCCGCCAATGCTTTCGCAGCGTCGAACAGATTGGCGTAGCAATGCTCTCCGAGGATGTGAGTACCAACATGCATCGGATTGACCGGGATGATCCGGTAACCGCGCTCCTGCATGTAGCGCGCCACGCCGAAACTGGGACGGTCCGATTTGGTGGACAGGCCGACGATGGCAATCACGGGATTGGCAGGATTGGGAAGTGGGGCGGAAGTGATGGGCATGAGAGTTGGAATGATCCGGCTGTCGGCGTAAAGGAAAATCCCGGCAGTGGCGGGATGCTGTTCGTGATCTTACCCCGAGAACATGATGTATTGCTGAATCGCAGGGTGCTTGCGCCCCCTGCCCGGCCTGCCCGGACCGGATTCCTGTTATTTGGCGAAATAGGCAGCGTAAATCTTGTCGTAGCCGCCATTCGCATGCAGCGCCTTCAATCCCGCATTGATCTTGGCCAGCAGGTCGGCATCGCCGGGACGCACCGCAATCCCGTAATACTCTTTTTCGAACTGCGCGCTGTCGATCAGCTTGAAACCTTTATCCTTGTTGTACTTCATGTGATTGGCGACAGCGCCGTTGTCGCCGACCGCCGCATCGACACCGCCATCGTCGACTTCCTTCAGCAGCAGCGGCAGGCTCTCGAAGCGGACAATCGCATGACTGTTCTTGCCGAGCATTTTCTGCATGATGGTGTCGGCGCTGGTGCCGGCGGTGACGCCGACCCGATTGGCCTGCTTCAGATCGTCGGGGCTGGCAATCTTCTTGCCGGGCGACACCAGGATCACCTGCTTGGCCTCGAAATACGGATCGGAAAACATCATGCTTTGCTTGCGCTCATCGGTAATCGTCACGGCCGAGGCGATGATGTCGATATCGGCGTTGGCCAGCGTGGTGAAGATGCCTTCCCACGGCGTATTCACCCAGACGATCTTGATCCCTGCCTGGTCGGCAATCGCCTGCATGATATCGACATCGAAACCGACGATCTTGCCAGCCGTATCGACCGAGCCGAACGGCGCGAAGGCGGCGTTCATGCCGACCTTGTAGACTTTTGGGGTGGGGGCAGTGTCAATCGGCTTTTCGCAAGCGCTGAGACCAATTGCCAACAGGCTGACCGCCACCATGTGTAATAGCCGGGATTTCATTGCATTCCTCCTTGTTGTGGCCGCGTGCGCTTACAGTACGGCGCGTCGCGATAAGCCAAAACATCATAGTGGAAGAACAACGGCAATGTCATTAAAAATTTGACAATTGATGTCAAATAGATACTTGTCCGTTGCTGCTGTCCAGAGCATCACTCTGCCCCTAACAAACTGAACAGGCAACAAAAAAGCAGCCGAAGCTGCTTTTTCATATTGCCATCCGAATTACCGGTGAATGCGCAAATCAACGCCCTTTTTGACGCAACTTCTGGATCGCCGCCAACTGCGCAATCGCCGCCGACAATTCGGACTGCGCTTTTGCGTAATCGATCAGGGATTCCTTGTTGGTCAGCGCTTCTTCAGCACGACGCTTGGCTTCGCTCGCCTTCGCTTCGTCCAGGTCGGCGCCGCGGATCGCGGTGTCGGCCAGCACGGTAACGTGGTGCGGCTGCACTTCCAGCAAACCGCCGGCAACGAACACGAACTCGTCGTTTGCCTGGCCTGGCACCTTGATGCGCACGGCACCCGGCTTGATGCGCGTGATCAGCGGCGTGTGGCGAGGATAAATCCCCAGCTCGCCCGACTCACCCGGCAACGCGACGAATTCAGCTTCGCCGGAGAAGATCATCTCTTCCGCGGAAACAACGTCTACGTGAATAGTGTTTGCCATCTTAAACCCTTTGTTGTCCATGAAGTCACTAACCGGAAGCGCCGGAGCCGCTCAGCTGCAGCAGCTCCGATGCATGCCGCTTAGCCGATCTTCTTGGCCTTTTCGATTGCTTCTTCGATCGTGCCGACCATGTAGAACGCTTGTTCCGGCAGGTGATCGAGTTCGCCGCTGGCGATCATCTTGAAGCCCTTGATCGTGTCCTTCAGCGAAACGTATTTACCTGGCGAACCGGTAAACACTTCAGCAACGTGGAAAGGCTGCGACAGGAAACGCTGCATCTTACGTGCACGCGCGACCAGCAGCTTGTCTTCCGGAGCCAGTTCGTCCATACCCAGAATCGCGATAATGTCGCGCAATTCCTTGTAGCGCTGCAGGATACCTTGCACGGCGCGGGCGGTTTCGTAGTGCTCCTGGCCGACCACTTGCGGATCCAGCTGGCGCGATGTCGAATCCAGCGGGTCAACCGCAGGATAGATACCCAGCGAAGCGATATCACGCGACAACACAACGGTGGAGTCCAAGTGAGCAAACGTAGTGGCAGGCGACGGGTCGGTCAAGTCATCCGCAGGAACGTAGACGGCCTGGATCGATGTGATCGAACCGGTTTTTGTCGAGGTGATACGTTCTTGCAGCTGGCCCATTTCCGAAGCCAGTGTAGGCTGGTAACCCACGGCGGAAGGCATACGGCCCAGCAGCGCGGAAACTTCAGTACCGGCCAGTGTGTAACGGTAGATGTTATCGACGAAGAACAGCACGTCTTTACCTTCGTCACGGAAGCCTTCAGCGATCGTCAGGCCGGTCAGCGCAACGCGCAGACGGTTACCTGGCGGTTCATTCATCTGACCGTACACCATCGCTACCTTGGATTTTTCCGGATTTTCCAGATCGACCACTTTAGCGTCAGCCATTTCGTGATAGAAGTCGTTACCTTCACGAGTACGCTCACCGACGCCGGCAAACACGGACAAGCCGCTGTGCGCCTTGGCGATGTTGTTGATCAGTTCCATCATGTTCACGGTCTTGCCCACACCCGCGCCACCGAACAGACCAACTTTACCGCCCTTGGCGAACGGGCAAACCAGGTCGATAACCTTGATGCCGGTTTCCAGCAGTTCTTGCGACGGCGACAGTTCGTCGTACGCAGGAGCCTTGCGGTGGATGGAGGCAGTGGTTTCGTGGCTTACCGGACCGCATTCGTCGATCGGGTTGCCCAGCACGTCCATGATGCGGCCCAGTGTTGCTTTACCGGTCGGCACCATGATTGGCTGGCCTGTGTTCTTGATTGTCATGCCGCGGCGCAAACCGTCGGATGTACCCAGCGCAATGGTGCGGACTACGCCGTCACCCAGCTGTTGTTGTACTTCCAGCGTCAGTTCCGAGCCATCCATCTTCAAGGCGTCGTAAATCTTAGGCATCGCGTCACGTGGGAATTCAACGTCCACCACAGCGCCGATACACTGAACGATTTTGCCATCAGCCATTTTCGTTCCTTCAATATATAAAATTAATTTCTGTTAAACGCAGTTTGCGTTACACCGCAGCAGCACCGGCGACGATCTCGGACAATTCCTTGGTGATCGCAGCCTGACGCGTCTTGTTGTAGACCAGTTTCAGTTCGCCGATCACGTTACCCGCGTTGTCGCTGGCCGACTTCATCGCCACCATGCGCGCCGACTGCTCGGACGCCATGTTTTCTGCGACAGCCTGATAAATCAGCGCTTCCACGTAACGCACCAGCAATTCATCGATGACGCTTTGCACATCCGGCTCGTAAATGTAGTCCCAGGAATGCGAACCTTCTTTATCGGCCTCAAGACGATCGCTCGACAGCGGCAGCAACTGCTGCAGCATCGGCTCTTGCTTCATCGTGTTGATGAACTTGGTGTACACCAGATAAACCGCGTCCAGGCGACCTTCCTGGTAAGCGTCGAGCAGCACCTTGACCGGCCCGATCAGCTTGTCCAGGTGCGGCGTATCGCCCAGTTGCACGGCATGCGCAACGACCTTGGCGCCGATCCGGTTGAGGAAACCCAGACCCTTGTTGCCGATCGCTACTGCCTGAACCTTGTTGCCTTGTCCTTCCAGCTCACGCAGTTTCGCGGTCAGCAAACGCAAGGAGTTGGTGTTCATGCCGCCGCACAGACCTTTGTCCGTGGTGACGACGATGAAACCAACGTTCTTGGAGTTGTCCTGCTTCACCATGAACGGGTGCGTGTACTCTGGATTGGCTTGCGACAAGTTAGAAGCGATATTACGAATCTTGTCACTGTAGGGACGTGCCGCACGCATCCGGTCCTGCGCCTTGCGCATTTTGGATGCGGCGACCATTTCCATCGCCTTGGTGATCTTCTTCGTATTTTCTACGCTCTTGATCTTGCTGCGTATCTCTTTACCTGTAGCCATTCCGTGCTCCAGTTAAATTAAGCCACGAACGATTTTTTGAAATCAGCAACGGCAGCGGACAATGCAGCTTCGCCATCTTTATCGAGTTGCTTGGTTTCTTCGATCTTTTGCAGCAAAGGCGCGTGGCTGGTCTTCATGAAGTTATGCAGACCGCTTTCGAACGGCAGTACTTGCTTGACGTCGATGCTGTCCAGGAAACCCTTGTTGACCGAGAACAGAGTCACAGCCATCAGCGAGATCGACAGCGGCGAGTATTGCGCCTGCTTCAACAGCTCGGTCACGCGTGCACCGCGGTCCAGCTGCTTGCGGGTCGCTTCGTCGAGGTCGGAAGCAAACTGCGCAAACGCAGCCAGTTCACGATACTGCGCCAAGTCGGTACGGATACCGCCGGACAGGTTCTTGATGACTTTGGTCTGAGCGGCGCCGCCAACGCGCGACACCGAAATACCGGCGTTGATCGCAGGACGGATACCGGCGTTGAACAAGGAAGTTTCCAGGAAGATCTGACCGTCGGTAATCGAAATCACGTTGGTCGGAACGAAAGCGGAAACGTCGCCAGCCTGGGTTTCGATGATCGGCAAAGCAGTCAGCGAACCAGTCTTGCCCTTGACTTCACCCTTGGTGAAATCTTCGACGTACTTTTCGTTCACGCGTGCTGCGCGTTCCAGCAAACGGCTGTGCAGGTAGAACACGTCGCCAGGATAAGCTTCACGGCCTGGTGGACGGCGCAGCAGCAGCGATACCTGACGGTATGCAACAGCTTGCTTCGACAGATCGTCATACACGATTAGCGCATCTTCACCGCGGTCACGGAAATATTCGCCCATGGCGCAGCCGGAGTAGGCCGACAGGTATTGCATCGCAGCCGACTCGGAAGCCGATGCGGCGACAACGATGGTGTATTCCATGGCGCCGTGTGCTTCCAGCGCGCGCACGATGTTCTTGATCGACGATGCTTTTTGACCGATAGCGACATAGATACATGTCACGTCCTGGCCCTTTTGATTGATGATCGCATCAATCGCCACAGCAGTCTTGCCGGTCTGGCGGTCGCCGATGATCAGTTCGCGCTGGCCGCGGCCGATAGGCACCATCGAGTCGATCGACTTGATGCCGGTCTGCATTGGCTGCGAAACGGATTGACGGGCAATAACGCCTGGAGCGATCTTTTCAATCGGCGCTGTCAGCTTGGTGTTGACCGGACCCTTGCCGTCGATAGGCTGGCCCAGTGCATTCACTACACGGCCGCGCAGTTCCGGACCGATAGGCACTTCCAGGATACGGCCGGTACATTTGACTGTATCGCCTTCGGAAATGTGTTCGAAATCACCCAGAATAACGGCGCCGACAGAGTCGCGCTCGAGATTCAGCGCGAGGCCGAAGGTATTGCCTGGGAATTCCAGCATCTCACCTTGCATCACGTCAGACAGACCATGGATACGGCAGATACCGTCGGACACGGAAATAACCGTGCCTTGATTGCGAATTTCAGCGGTATCGCCAAGGCCTTGAATCCGGCTCTTGATCAGTTCGCTGATTTCAGACGCGTTGAGTTGCATATAAACTCCTAAAATTTTTCTCGTTGCTCGTTACGCAAATACGCAGGGGCCTCAGGCAGCCAAGGCAGCGTGCAATTCCTGCAGCTTGGCACGTACCGAGGTGTCGAGCACTTCGTCACCGACTACTACGCGCACACCGCCGATCAGGGAGTTATCCACCGTTACCGACGGGTTCAGCTTGCGGCCGAATTTCTTTTCCAGCGTGGCGATCAGATCCTTCACCTGCGCTTCAGTCATTTCAAAAGCACTGGTGATCTCAGCATCGGCAGCACCTTCTTGTGCGTTCTTCAGCACTTGAAACTGCTCGGCGATTTCCGGCAACGCCGTCAAACGGCCGTTATCAACCAGCGTCGCGACGAAGTTCTTGACTTCGGCACTGGCCGACTGCGGCGATTTCAACAGCGCCAGAAACGTATCAGCGACTTGCTGATGCGAGACGGCAGGATTTTGCGCCAGCGCCTTGACTTCAGGATGGGACACGACTTGTCCCATTTCCGAAACCAGATTGGCCCAGGCTGTCAGATCTTGCGATTTGGCTACACGGAACAGCGCTTCTGCATAAGGGCGAGCAATCGTTGCAAGTTCTGCCATGATTACAGCTCTGTTTTCAGTTGGTTCAGCAAATCGGCATGAGCAGCAGAATCGACTTCACGCTTGAGGATCTGTTCGGCGCCTTTGACCGCGAGGGTCGCAACGTCGCCACGCAGAGCTTCGCGCGCTTTAGTCATTTGCTGTTCCGCTTCGGCCTTGGCGTTGGCGATGATGCGAGCAGCTTCTTCGGCAGCCGTTTTCTTGGCGTCGTCGACGATTTGCTGGCCGCGCTTTTCAGCTTCGCCAATACGCTTTTGACCTTCGTCGCGAGCGGTTGCCAGTTCTGCCGAAGCACGCTTTTCAGCGGCTGCCAGATCTGCCTTGCCGCGATCAGCGGCTGCCAGGCCGTCCGCAATCTTCTTGGCGCGCTCATCGAGCGCTTTTATCAACGGCGGCCAGATGAATTTCATCGTGAACAACGCGAGGATAAAGAAGACTACGAACTGCGCAAACAATGTTGCATTTAGGTTCATAGTGGTTCCTTCTAAGAATAACGTAGGCTGAAGCGACTTCAGCCGATGCGGTTACGCTAGATTAAATTAGTGAGGAACGAACGGATTTGCGAATGCGAACAACATGGCGATACCAACACCGATCAGGAACGCAGCGTCGATCAGACCAGCCAGCAGGAACATCTTGGTTTGCAGGGTGTTCATCAGTTCTGGTTGACGTGCCGATGCTTCCAGGTACTTACCGCCCATGATCGCGATACCGATACAAGCACCGATAGCGCCCAAACCGATGATCAAACCACAAGCCAAAGCAACAAAAGACAGATCAGTCATGACAATTCCTTCAAAGTTAAGTGAATACAAAAATTAATACAAAAAATTAATACAAAAAACAGATCTCAAACCAAAACTACAAATTCACATCCGCTGCCGATAGGTGCCGCTTTTAGTGAGCCTCATGTGCCTGGCCGATATACACCAGGGTCAGCATCATGAAAATAAACGCTTGCAACAACACGATCAGGATATGGAAGATCGCCCAGATCGAACCGGCAACCACGTGGCCGACAAAGCCGAACGCAGTGGCGGTGGAACCCAGCAGCGCGATCAGCAGGAACAACAGTTCACCGGCATACATGTTGCCGAACAGCCGCATCGCCAGCGATACGGTCTTGGCCGCAAATTCAATCACGTTCAACAGCAGGTTGGCCGGCGCCAGCCAGATGCCGAAAGGCGCAGCCACCAGTTCGTGCAGGAAACCGCCGATACCCTTGATCTTGAAGCTGTAGTACAGCATCAGCACCAGCACGCCGAGGGCGATGCCCATGGTGCCGTTGAGGTCGGCGGTAGGGACCACGCGATGATGCGAAATCACGCTGTCCAGGCCGATAAACTTGAAGAAGGAAGAGAACATGTCGACCGGCAGGAAGTCCAGCGAGTTCATCAGGGCGACCCAGATGAACACGGTCAGCGCCAGCGGCGCGATGAAGCTGCGGTCGCCGTGGACGATGCCCTTGGCCTGGTCGTCGACCATCTCGACCACCATTTCAACGAAAGCCTGGAAACGGCCCGGCACGCCGGCGGTCGCTTTGCGCGCGGCGACGTACATCAGCAGGCAGCCGATCACGCCGGCGAACAGCGACCAGAAAATCGTGTCGATATTGATGATCGAAAAATCGACGATCTTGGTTTGATGGCCGGTTGAGAAATGTCCAAGGTGATGGACGATATATTCTGAGGGGGTGAGTGCTTCGCTTGGAGCTACGGTCATGATCGATGTCTAAAAAGTAAGATTATGTAACTTTTAAGTACCACGATGAAGCTGACGATAAATGCCGGCCAATTCAAACCGTGATACAACCATACGACCGCGCCAATCAGCGCAATCGTTGTAGCAATTTTGACAAACTCGCCGATGAAAAAAGACATCGGGTTGGCGCCACCTGGTTTGCGCGCGCTGATGTAAAGACGGAGAGCAAACAGTCCATTGGGAACCGCGCAGCACACACCACCTAAAAGCGCGGAACAGAATCCGGGTACGCCGGCTAGTAAACCTGCTATACATGCCAGCACGGCCGTAGTAACAAATTGCATAAGCACGATGCGCAGCATACTGACCCAATAATGTGCGAAAAAGACTCGCTTAACAGAACGCGGTTGCAGTGTGATGATGCAGCGCGGTTATACGCAACGACCACGCAATTGCCAGTGCACGGCTGATTTAGAAGCCCGAGGATTATAAAGGCTGGGCGCGGCTTTCGTCAAACTTTTGCTGCCGAATCATAAGCTTATACAACAGGCGGCGATGGATCCAATCGCTGCGGCGTAACGGGTCTTTGGGACCAATCCAGACATCCGCCGGCTGCGTGAATTTGCTACGATGCACCAAATTCGTGAATCCAGAAAATCCCTCAGCTACTCAGCTATCGACCGCCGCCTTCCTTTGTAACTTACTCCACACCTTTGAGACGCGTGATCAGACCATCCAGCGTATCCAGGTCGGAAAAGTCGATGATCAGCTGACCGCGATTTTTTGCCGCCGTCTTGATTGTTACCTGGGTCGCCAGCAGATCCGACAACTCTTCTTCCAGCCGCGCGATGTCGCGCGATTTTTCCTTGTTCTTGGCTGGACGGTTCGCCGCTTCCGCTTCTGTCGTGGCGCGCACCACCAGCTTTTCGGTATCGCGCACCGACATGCGCTTGGCCACAACCTGGTTCGCCAGCGTGATCTGGGTGGCGGCATCGACCGCCAGCAGCGCCCGCGCGTGGCCCATGTCGATATCGCCGGCCATCAGCATGGTCTGCACCGGCTTGGCCAGGTTCAGCAGGCGCAGCAGGTTGGACACCGCGCTGCGCGAGCGCCCTACCGACACCGCCGCCTGCTCATGGGTGAAACTGAAATCGGTGATGAGGCGATGGATGCCCTGCGCCTCTTCCAGCGGATTCAGGTCTTCGCGCTGCATGTTTTCGATCAGCGCCATCGCCGCCGTGGTCTGGTCGTCGACATCCTTGACCAGCACCGGCACCTCGATCAGGCCGGCCATTTGCGCAGCGCGGAAGCGGCGCTCGCCGGCGATGATTTCATAATGCTGGGCGCCGTTGTGCAAGGCGATCGGCCGCACCAGGATCGGCTGCAGCAAGCCCTGCTCCTTGATCGACGACGCCAGCTCCGCCAATGCGCCTTCATCCATGCGGGTACGCGGCTGGTATTTACCGGCCTGCATGACAGTCACCGCCAATACCGACGGCGCGCCGACCACTGTCGGCACCGCTTCAGTGATATCTGTCGATCCGCCCAGCAAGGCTTCGAGACCGCGACCCAGACCCTTTGATTTTTTCGTGACCATCTTTTCCTACCGTAGATTACTGACTACACGCTGGCAGCCTGTGGATAACTCAGTGGACAACTATGTGGGCAAGCCGGGAATAAACTGTGACTAAGCCCATGGATAACTTCTGTATTAACCGTGTATTACCGCTGTATTAGCTATGTACTGGCTGTAACTAACTACATGCTCTTGATGCGTTCCACCATCTCGGCGCCAAAGGCGATATACGCCTGCGCACCCTTGGAAGCCGCATCGAAACTCACGCCCGGCATGCCGTACGACGGCGCTTCCGCCAGCCGCACGTTGCGCGGGATCACCGTCTTGAACACCTTGTCGCCAAAATGCTTTTCCAGTTCTTCCGACACTTGTTGCGATAGCGTCATGCGTGGATCGAACATGACGCGCAGCAGGCCGATGATCTTCAAGTCGGGATTCAGGTTGGCGTGCACCTTCTTGATGGTGTTGACCAGGTCCGACAGGCCTTCCAGCGCGTAGTACTCGCATTGCATCGGGATGATGACGCCGTTGGCCGCGCACAGGCCGTTCAGGGTCAGCATCGACAAGGCCGGCGGACAGTCGATCAGGATGAAGTCGTATTCCTCGGCAACCGTGGCGAAGGCATCCTTCAGGCGCTTCTCGCGATTCTCCAGCTCGACCATTTCCACTTCGGCGCCGGCCAGTTCGCGATTCGCCGGCAAGACATCGAAGCCGCCGGTTTCCGAAGTCTTGCGCACCGACTTGATATCCGACATGCCCAGCAACACTTCATAAATCGAGGCCGTCAATGTGCCCTTGTTGATCCCGGCGCCCATGGTGGCGTTGCCTTGCGGGTCGAGATCGGCCAGCAGTACGCGCTGATTCAGTTGCGCAAGGCCGGCGGCCAGGTTCACGGCGGTGGTGGTTTTACCGACTCCGCCCTTTTGATTGGCGACACAAAATATTTTTGCCATGTAGTGGTCTGGTCGTCTTAATTGGTTGTTAACTTGATGCCAAAGCCGATCAGGAACATCCCTGCGGCCCTGGAGGCGAATGCGGCGATACGGCGATTTTGTCCCAGGCGCTTGGCGGCAGTATTCCCGAGCAGTACCAGCAGACTACCGTAAATCAATGTGCAACTGGAAATGATTGCAGCCATGGCCAGGAAAGTCAGGCTGCCGCGATGCGCCGCCGGATCGATGAACAAGGGGAAGAACGCCATGTAAAAGATGATCGATTTCGGATTGACCAGCGTCACCAGGAAACCACGGGTGAAATTGCCGCCGCTGACAAAGCCGCTATCGCTGTCGGTGCCGGCGCCGCCCTTCTGCCTGGCAAACAGCAATTTGCAGCCGAGGAAAGCCAGGTAGGCCGCGCCCAGATACTGCACGCCCTTGAACACCAAGGGGTTGGCCGTCAGCAATGCCGCCACGCCGATTGCCGCCAGGAACATCAGCACCGCGTCGCCCAGCATGACGCCGAGCACGGAGGCAAAGCCGCCGCGCAGGCCGGCCTTGCCGGCGCAGGTCAGGATGCAAAAGGTTCCTGCTCCGGGCAGGACCAGAAACACCACGGTGGCTGCAATCAGCTGCCAGACGTCGGTAATGCCGAGGATGTGAAAAAAGGCGCTCATATCAATTAAATCCGTTCCAGTTGTTACTTGCTGCGTTTGATAAAAATCAGATGCCGTTCCGCATCCAGCCCCGGCACCGCCAACGGCCTGATTTCCGTTACTTGCCAGCCGGCCGGCAAGCGGGCGATTTCCTCATCCGGCTTGATGCCCTTGAGCGCGATGAATTGGCCGTCATCTGTCAGCAAATGCGCCGACCAGTTGATAAAATCGGCCAATTCAGCAAAAGCGCGCGAGGTAATCACGTCGAACTTCTGCGCTACCTGCAGTTGCTCTACCCTGGCCGTATGGACGCTGACGTTGTTCAGCCCCAATTCTGCTTTGACCTGGGTCAGGAATGCCGTTTTCTTGTGCACGGTGTCGATCATCGACACCCGCATCGCCGGCTTGGCCTTGCCGGCCCAGATCGCCAGGATCATTCCCGGCAAACCACCGCCGGCGCCGACATCCAGCACATTTTCGGCCGCGGCAAAAGCCGGCACCACCGCCAGCGAATCCAGCAGATGATGGGTCATCATCTGCGCCGGTTCGCGGATCGAGGTCAGGTTATAGACCTTGTTCCATTTCGCCAGCAAATTCAGATAGGCCAGCAATTGCTGCTGCTGCTGCTGATCCAGCGTAATGCCCAATGTTTGTGCACCCTGCTGCAGGCTCGCTTCCAGCGACGCGGTCTGCGTTGAACTCATGCTGCCACTCCTTGATTATCCCGGCAATTACCTGGGCAGTCGTTGTTTTTCATGCAATGCGGTTTTTATCAGGCTGCCTGGTCGTCTGCATTCAGGCGCTTCATGCCTTTTTTCAGATGCACCAGCAGCAGCGACAAGGCCGCCGGCGTGACGCCGGAAATGCGCGAGGCCTGGCCGAAGGTTTCCGGCCGGTGCAGGTTGAGCTTCTGACGCACTTCGATCGACAGGGCTTGCACTTCCATGTAGTCAAGGTCGGCCGGCAGCTTCAGATTTTCGTTGTGCTCGTGGCGCTCGACTTCGCGCGCCTGGCGGTCGATATAGCCGGCGTACTTGACCTGGATTTCGACCTGTTCCCGGACGCTGTCGTCCTGCACGCCCGGACCGCCAAGATCCTGGCCATCAACGCCTTTCAGCGTCATTAATTGATCATAAGTAACATTTGGCCGGCGCAGCAGGTCGGCCAGCGCATATTCGCGCTCCATGGACTTGCCCAGCAGGCGCTCGGCTTCGGCGTCGGCGACGAGGCGCGGATTTACCCACGTGGAACGCAGGCGCTCCATCTCGACGGCGACCGCTTCGCGCTTCTTCTCGAACTGCGCCCATTGGACATCGCCGACACAGCCAAGCTGGCGGCCGATTTCGGTCAGGCGCAGGTCGGCATTGTCTTCGCGCAGGCTCAGGCGGTATTCGGCGCGGCTGGTGAACATGCGATACGGTTCCTGCACACCCTGGGTAATCAGGTCATCGACCAGCACACCCAGATAGGCTTCGTCGCGACGCGGCGTCCAGGCATCGCGCTCCTGCGTCTGCAAGGCAGCGTTCAAGCCTGCCAGCATGCCCTGCGCAGCAGCTTCTTCGTAACCGGTGGTGCCGTTGATCTGGCCGGCGAAGTACAAGCCCTGGATCTGCTTGGTTTCCAGCGAAGCCTTCAGGCCGCGCGGATCGAAGTAATCGTATTCGATGGCGTAGCCGGGACGCAGGATGTGCGCATTCTCCAGGCCCCGCATCGAGTGCACCAGCGCCAGCTGCACGTCGAACGGCAGGCTTGTCGAAATGCCATTGGGATAAAACTCGTTGGTGGTCAGGCCTTCCGGCTCCAGGAAGATCTGGTGCGAATCCTTGCCGGCGAAACGATGGATCTTGTCTTCGATCGACGGGCAGTAACGCGGCCCTACTCCTTCGATGACGCCGGTGTACATCGGGCTGCGGTCCAGACCGGCACGGATGATGTCGTGCGTTTGCTGGTTGGTATGGGTGATCCAGCATGACAGTTGCTGCGGATGCATGGCGGCATTGCCCATGACCGAAAACACCGGCACCGGATCGAGATCGCCCGGTTGCTGCTCCATCACTGAAAAGTCAATGGTGCGGCCGTCGATGCGCGGCGGCGTTCCGGTCTTGAGACGCCCTTGCGGCAGCTTCAATTCTTTCAGGCGCGCCGACAGGGAAATCGCAGGCGGATCGCCGGCACGGCCGGCGGAATAATTGTTGAGCCCGACGTGGATCTTCCCGTCCAGGAAAGTACCGGCGGTCAGCACCACTGCCCGGCTGCGGAACCGGATGCCGACCTGGGTCACGGCGCCGACCACACGGTCGCCTTCCACCAGCAGATCATCCACAGCCTGCTGGAACAGCCAAAGGTTTTCCTGGTTTTCCAGGCGCGAGCGGATGGCTTGCTTGTACAGGATACGATCGGCTTGCGCCCGGGTCGCCCTTACCGCCGGACCTTTGGAAGAATTCAGGATACGGAACTGGATACCGGCTTCATCGGTGGCGATTGCCATCGCACCGCCCATGGCATCGACTTCTTTCACAAGATGGCCCTTGCCTATCCCACCAATCGATGGGTTACACGACATCTGGCCCAGTGTCTCGATATTGTGTGTCAACAATAGCGTTTTTTGGCCCATGCGGGCGGACGCCAGCGCGGCTTCGGTGCCGGCATGACCGCCGCCAACGACAATTACATCAAAATGTGTAGGAAAAAGCATAGTGCGCCTCTTGGAGACGATGAATAACGGTGAGCAGAGGGGTGATTATAAAGCATGCAGCCCTGCCATACATTCGTATGCCGGACATACAACAGATGTTTCACGTGGAACATTTGAATATTGCGCGGTAAAAACAAAAGCGGCGATTGTTTCACGTGGAACAATCGCCGCTTTATTAGAAATTCCCAGTCTTACTTTAGGAAAGCATCGTAGCCAGTTTTTAGAATCAACACCGACACCACGAATAAGAACAACTTCCGGACAAAACCACTTCCATGTTTCAGCGCCAATCTGGTGCCTACCAAAGAACCGCCCACATTACAGATAGCCATAATCAATCCAAGCTGCCAGATGATATGTCCGCTGTATCCAAACCACAGCAAGGCCGCCAGGTTAGTTGCAACATTGATGACCTTGGACACAGCAGAGGCCGCCAGGAAATCGAAGCCGAAAAATCGCACAAACAGGAAAATCAGGAAGCTACCTGTACCAGGGCCGAAAACACCGTCATAAAATCCGATACCGCCGCCAATCAGCATCGCCAGCAGCTTTTCTTTGGAACCTGTATGCAGCGGTGCGTGAATGCTGCCGAAATCTTTCTTCTTCACCGTGTAGATAGCGACCGCCAGCAGGATAAACGGCAAAGACTTGCGGATCGCTTCGGTCGGGATGTGGGTAACCGTATAAGCACCAAGGAAAGCGAACAGGAATGCTGCGCCCGCCGCCGGCAATGCGGAGTTCCAAGCTATCTTCACCCGCCGCGCAAAATTCGCGGCGGCGGCGCCAGTACCGAAGATACCCGCCAACTTGTTGGTGCCGAATATGGTTGCAGGTGCGGCATTCGGCAGCATCGCAAACAAGGCGGGAATCTGGATCAGCCCCCCTCCTCCGACTACCGCATCAATCAAACCGGCAAGGAAACTGGCGAGCGCCAGGATAAGAAAATCAGGGAATAATTCAGGCATGGGATGTACAAGCAAAAATTGGAAAGCAGCCAGAGGACATGGCCCGGTGGAATAAAGACAGGCAATTCTACGTCTCATCGGCTGCACCGGCTTACCCGACGGCTATGTTATTTCATCATAGCTATCCAAGTAATTCCGTCATCTCGCATGGCATGCCAAGATGAGTTCAGACAAGCAACATGCCGTACAAGATATCGACTGCCTATTATTTAGGCAAATGGATCAAGCCGGCTGCCCAAAGAAAAACCCGCACAAAACAAGCTATGTACGGGCTGTTCGCTACCTGCAAACTAAACAATAAGAATCAACCGTTGCCGGACGATGATCGCCTGTCCAATGCCGCGGAAATCTCGCCGACTATCCCGCGCCGGAAAGCCAGCACGCACACGACGAAGATGAAACCGGTGACGATCGTCACCGATTCGCCCAGTCCGCTAAACCATTCGATATGCGTCACCCCGGCCAGCCAGTTGCCGATATCGCCCAGCTTGTTTTCCAGCATGATGATGATGACCGCACCGACAATCGGCCCGATGATGGTGCCCAGGCCGCCCACCAACGTCATCAGCACCACCAGTCCGGACATGGTCCAGTGGACATCGGTCAGCGTTTCAAAACCCAGCACCAGGGTCTTGGTGGAACCGGCCAGGCCCGACAATGCCGCCGACAACACAAAGGCCAGCAGCTTGTAGCGGCTGACGTCATAGCCCAGGGAAATGGCGCGCGGCTCGTTTTCCTTGATCGCTTTCAGCACCTGGCCGAAGGGAGAACTGACGGTGCGCATGATCAGCGCGAAGCCGGCCACCGCAATCGCCAGCACCACGTAGTACAAGGTGAGGTCGTTGCCGAGGTCGATGAAGCCCAGCAAATGGCCGCGCGGCACGCCCTGCAAGCCATCTTCGCCGCCGGTGAAATGCATCTGCAGGCACACGAAATACAGCATCTGCGCCAGCGCCAGGGTGATCATGGTGAAGTAGATCCCCTGCCGCCGGATCGCCAGGCTGCCCATCACCAGGCCGATCAGCGCACCGGCGACGGTGCCGGCCAGCAGTCCGAGCTCGGTCGGCAAGCCCAAGGTTTGCAAGGCGTAGCCAGTCACATAGCCGGCGCCGCCGAAGAATGCGGCATGTCCAAACGACAACAATCCGGTAAAGCCGATCAGCAGGTTGAAGGCGCAGGCGAACAGCGCGAAGCAGATGACCTTCATCAGGAACACCGGATAGATGCCGAACGGCGCCGCCAGCGCAGCGGCCAGCAGCAAGCCGTAACCAATTTTCTTATTCATTGTGAGTGCTCCGTCTCTCATTTCTCTTTGCCGAACAGGCCGGCAGGCCGGATCATCAGCACGATCGCCATCACGATAAACACCACCGTGGCCGACGCTTCCGGATAGAACACCCGGGTCAATCCCTCGATCACGCCCAGCGCCAGGCCGGTGACGATGGAACCCATGATGGAGCCCATGCCGCCGATCACCACAACCGCGAAGACGACGATAATCAGGTTGGAACCCATCAGTGGCGAGACCTGGATCACCGGCGCCGCCAGCACCCCGGCAAAGGCCGCCAAAGCGACGCCGAAGCCATAGGTCAGGGTCACCATCAGCGGCACGTTGACGCCGAACGCTTCCACCAGTTTCGGGTTCTCGGTGCCGGCGCGCAGGTAAGCGCCAAGCTTGGTCTTCTCGATCACGAACCAGGTGGCGAAGCACACCGTCAGCGAGGCCAGCACCACCCAGGCGCGGTAATTCGGCAGCACCATGAAGCCGAGGTCGGTGGCGCCGCTCAGCGCATCAGGCACCGAATACGGCTGCCCTGAAACGCCGTAGAACGAGCGGAAGATGCCCTCCACCATCAAGGTGATGCCGAAGGTCAGCAGCAAGCCGTACAGGTGATCCAGCTTGTACAGCCAGCGCAGCATGGTCTTCTCGATGATGACGCCGAACAGGCCCACCAGCAGCGGCGCCAGGGCCAGCATCACCCAGTAGTTGAGGTTGAAATAGGTCAGCCCGATCCAGGCCAGGAAGGCGCCCATCATGTACAGCGCGCCGTGCGCGAAGTTGATCACGTTGAGCAGGCCGAAGATCACCGCCAGGCCCAGCGACAGCATCGCATAGAAGGAGCCGTTGACCAGTCCCAGCAACAGCTGGCTCATCAAGGCTTGCAAGGGAATGCCGAAAATTTCCATGGCAATATCATCTAAAAATCACTCGTGCGAGTGAAGAACAATCAAACAGCGCAAGGGCGCGCGGATCTCCGCAAAGATCCACGCGCGCATAGAACTGGCTAGGCCAGGCACAGTGCTCAAAAAATCAGCGCGCCGTCACTTCCACAACGCGCACTTGCTCTCGGCTTTCTGCGTGAAAGCCTGCTCGCCCGGAATGGTCTCGATCTTGTTCAGATAGTCCCAAGGATATTTCGAATCGGCCGGCGCCTTGACCTGGTACAGCATCATGTCGTGCACCACGCGGCCGTCGGGACGCAGATAGCCGTTCTTCGCATACATGTCGCTGAACTTGCTCTTGCGCAGCTGCGCCATGACCTTGTCGCCGTCGTCGCTGCCGATCGCCTTGACCGCAGTCAGGTATTGCATCGCCGCCGAGTAGTCCCCCGCCTGCAGGCTGGAAGGTTCTTTTTTCATCTTTTCAAAATAACGCTTGGCCCAGGCGCGCGATTCGGCATTCTGATCCCAGTACCAGCTGTCGGTCAGGTACATGCCCTGCGTCTGCTTCAAGGTCAGCGAATGGATATCGTTGATGAACACCAGCAGGCCGGCCAGCTTGGCGTTCTTGGTGACGCCGAATTCATTGGCCGCCTTGACCGCATTGATCAGGTCGCCGCCGGCGTTGGCCAGGCCGATGATCTGGGCCTTGGACGATTGCGCCTGCAGCATGAACGAAGAGAAATCAGAGGCATTGAGCGGGTGCTTGACCGAGCCCAGTACCGTGCCGCCGGAAGACTTCACCACCGCGGTGGTGTCTTTTTCCAGCGATGCGCCGAAGGCATAGTCGGCGGTGATGAAGTACCAGCTCTTGCCGCCCTGTTTCACCACCTGCGATCCGGTGCCGTGCGCCAGCGCGTAGGTATCGTAGGCATAGTGCACGGTGTACGGCGTGCATTCCTCATTGGTCAGGCGGGTGCTGCCGGCGCCGATTTCAAAGAAAGGCTTCTTCTTTTCCGCCGCAATCTTGGCCATCGCCAGCGCGGTGCCGGAGTTGGTGCCGCCGATCAGCATGTCCAGCCCTTGCTGGTCGAACCATTCGCGCGCCTTGCTCGAGGCAATGTCCGCCTTGTTCTGATGGTCGGCCACTATCAGTTCGATCTTCTTGCCGTTGATGCTGCCGCCCATGTCGGCGATCGCCATCTTGATCGCTTCCGCGCCGCCAGGACCGTCGATGTCCGAATACACGCTCGACATGTCGGTGATGAAACCGATCTTGACCACGTCGCCTGAAATCTGCGCCGACGCCGGCAGCGCCGCGCCGAAAGCGATTGTGCCGCCCACTGCAACAGCCAAGGTCTTTAATTTGATATTCATTGTCTCTTCTCCATTTTTGAACGACCAGTTATCCCGCACGCTGCACGCAGGACCTCCCTTACCCAGACCTACACACCTAGCAAAGCATTCAACACCGGCATTTTTTCTTCCAGCTGAGATGAGGCAAAAGACTCGACGATCTGGCCATGCTCCATCACATAAAAACGATCGGCTAAAGGCGCGGCGAAACGGAAGTTCTGCTCCACCATCACGATCGTATACCCCTTGGCTTTCAGGGTCGTGATCATGCGCGCCAGCGCCTGCACGATCACCGGCGCCAGGCCTTCGGAAATCTCGTCCAGCAGCAGCAGCCGCGCGCCTGTGCGCAGGATGCGCGCCACCGCCAGCATCTGCTGCTCGCCGCCCGAGAGGCGTGTGCCCTGGCTGTTCCTGCGCTCTTTCAGGTTGGGGAACATGTCGTAGATTTCTTCCACCGACATGCCCTTTTCCGTGCTCGACAAGGATGGCGGCAACAGCAGGTTTTCTTCCGTCGACAGGGACGAAAAAATGCCCCGCTCTTCGGGGCAATAACCAACGCCATGGTGGGCGATCTTGTAGGTCGGCAGCGCGATGGTTTCGACGCCGCCGATCTTGATCGAGCCCTTGCGCGCGCCGGTGAGGCCCATGATCGCCCGCATGGTGGTAGTGCGGCCGGCGCCGTTGCGGCCCAGCAGCGTCACCACCTCGCCCTTGTGCACGCTCAGGTTGACGTTATGCAGGATGTGCGATTCGCCGTACCAGGCTTGCAGGTTCTCGATACTGAGCGCGATGGCGCCCTGCGCGGCTGGCGCTGCGGCCGGCGATGAGGAATGAACAGCAGACATCAATGCGCTCCCACCAGTGCGTCGGTGGTGGTGCCCATATAGGCTTCCATCACCAGCGGATTCTTCGATACCTCTTCATAGCGGCCTTCGGCCAGCATGGCGCCGCGCTGCAGCACGCTGATCTTGTCGCAGATGCCGGACACCACATTCATGTTGTGCTCCACCATCAGGATAGTGCGGCCGGCAGACACCTTCTTGATCAGCGCCGTGACGCGATCGACGTCTTCGTGGCCCATGCCCTGGGTCGGTTCATCCAGCAGCATCAGCTCCGGCTCCATGCCCAGCGTGGTGGCGATTTCCAGCGCCCGCTTGCGGCCGTATGGCAGGTCGACAGTGAGGGTATCGGCGAACTCGGCCAGGTCGACTTCCGCTAGCAGCTCCATGGCGCGCTGGTTCAGCTGCGCCAGCGACTTGCCGCTTTTCCAGAAGTGGTAGGAGGTGCCGAGCGTGCGCTGCAGGCCGATACGGACGTTCTCCATCACGCTCAGGTGCGGAAACACTGCCGATATTTGGAAGGAACGGATAATGCCCTGGCGCGCGATCTGGGCCGGCGCATCGGGGGTGATGTCGCGGCCATTGAAAAGGATCTGGCCGGAAGTAGGAATCAGGAATTTGGTCAGCAGATTGAAGCAGGTCGTCTTGCCGGCGCCGTTAGGGCCGATCAAGGCATGGATATGGCCACGTTCCACCTGCAGGTTGACGCCATTGACGGCCGTAAACCCCCTGAACTCCTTGGTCAGGTTTTTTGTCTCCAAGATGATGTCGGTCATCTGGTCTCCCATTGATGTTGCTTTATTCGGAACATCCCGCGCTGATAGATGATATGGCAATCACCTTATCAGCCTTATATTTTTTTACGGATACTACCGGTGCCGCTCTGACGGGGCAATACGTAGAAATACTATACAAAAACCGAGCAGAAAATCAGCTATGTCTTACAAAATAATTTAAAACACACAATAAACCACAGATCAGGAGCGGCTTTCCCTGATGAATTTTGCCGCCATCTCGGCGATCATCAAGGTCGGCGAATTGGTATTGCCGGAAGTAATGGTCGGCATCACGGAGGCGTCGACCACGCGCAAGCCCCCCACTCCCCTGACCCGCAACTTGCTGTCGACTACCGCCAGCGGGTCGTCCGCACGCCCCATTTTGCAGGTTCCTACCGGATGAAAGATCGTGGTGCCGACTTCGCCGGCGGCCTTGATCAGATCCTCCTCGGTACGATACTGCAAGCCGGGCTTGAATTCCTCAGGCGCAAAGGGCCGCAAAGCCGGCGCCGCGGCGATTTTGCGGGTCAGCAGCACCGACGCCGCCGCAACTTTGCGGTCTTCTTCCGTCGCCAGGTAATTCAAGGTGATCCTGGGCGCGCTTTCTGCATCGCCGGAAGCAATCCGCACATGGCCGCGCGAGCTCGGCCGCAGGTTGCAGACACTGGCTGTAAAAGCTGGAAAATCGTGTAGAGGATCGCCGAATTTTTCCAGCGACAAGGGCTGCACGTGATACTCCAGATTGGCGCTAGCTTGCGCCGCGTCGGACTTGGCGAATGCCCCCAGCTGCGAAGGCGCCATCGACATCGGACCGCTTTGCGTCAGCAGGTATTGCATGCCGATCTTCGCCTTGCCAAGCCAGCTGCTGCTCATCGTATTCAGGGTCTGCACGCCGCTGACCTTGAACGCCATGCGGATCTGCAAATGGTCTTGCAGATTCTCGCCAACGCCCGGCATATCCTGCAGCACAGGGATCTGATGCTGCTGCAATAATGCGGCCGGGCCGATGCCGGACATCTGCAAGATCTGCGGCGAACCGACAGCACCCGCGCTCAGCAAGGTTTCGCGGCCGGCCTCGGCGCTCCACTGCTTGCCGCCGCCGGAAAATTCCACGCCCTTGCAGACCAGTCCCTGCTCGCCGCGCTCAAGCAGCAAGCGCTTCACCTGGCAACCGGTCATGATCTCCAGGTTGCCGCGCGCGGTCGCCGAACGCAGGAAAGCCTTGGATGCATTCCAGCGGATGCCGCGCTTTTGATTGACGTCGAAATAGCCGCAACCTTCATTATCGCCACGGTTGAAATCATCGGTTTTAGGAATACCGGTTTCCGCCGCCGCATCGCGGAATGCATCCAGAATTTTCCATGACAGGCGCTGCTTTTCCACCCGCCATTCGCCGCCTGCGCCGTGGAATTCGCTGGCGCCGTTGTAGTGGTCCTCGCTCTTCTTGAACAGCGGCAGCACATGCTCCCAGCGCCACGATTCATCGCCGCTCAGCTGCGCCCACTCGTCATAATCGCGGGCCTGGCCGCGCATGTAGATCATGCCGTTGATGGAGGAGCTGCCGCCCAGCACTTTCCCCCGCGGATACAGCAGGCTGCGGCCATTCAGGCCGGCATCCGGCTCGGTCCGGTACAGCCAGTCGGTGCGCGGATTATTGATGCAATACAGATAGCCGACTGGAATATGGATCCAGATGTAATCGTCTTTTGCACCCGCTTCAATCAGCAGCACCTTGACCGAACTATCCTGTGTCAAACGATTCGCCAGCACGCAGCCAGCGGTCCCCGCACCGACGATGATGTAGTCGTACTTGCCTGCTGATTCCATGCGTCTCTTTCTATTTTTTGATCGTTGCAAAAATCTTTTCCGCTCATGCCGTCATGGCTGCAGGCAGCGATAAAACATCGCCGTCTGCAGCCACAAAATAAACAATAATATTATTTATATGATTCATTAAAAATTATTATTTACACCATTTATTTCGCCACCGGCATAGTGAATTCCGCACCCTTGGAAATCGTTTGCGGCCAGCGTTGCATGATCGATTTGTAGCGCGTATAGAATCGCAATCCTTCTTCGCCGTAAGCATGCGTATCGCCAAACAGCGAACGCTTCCAGCCGCCGAAGGAATGCCATGCCATCGGCACCGGAATCGGCACGTTGACGCCCACCATGCCGACCTCGACGCGCCGCGAAAACTCGCGCGCAGTATTGCCGTCCGACGTAAACAAGGCCACGCCGTTGCCGAATTCATGGGCGTTGATCAGATTCACCGCGGCGGCGAAATCAGGCACGCGCACGATGCACAACACCGGTCCGAAAATTTCTTCCCGATAGATCTTCATCTCGGGCGTCACCTGGTCGAACAAGGATCCGCCGAGGAAGAATCCGCTTTCCAATCCAGCCACTTTCAAGCCGCGGCCATCGACCAGCAGCTTAGCGCCGGCAGCCACGCCGCTCTCGATATAGCCCTCGATTTTTTCCTTGTGCACCGCCGTGACCACCGGACCCATTTCGGCATCGGCTTCCATGCCGTTCTTGATCTTCAAAGCCTTCACGCGCGGGATCAACGCTTCGATCAGCTTGTCGGCGACATTGCCCACCGCAACCGCTACCGAGATCGCCATGCAACGCTCGCCGGCAGAACCGTAAGCCGCGCCCATCAAGGCATCTACCGCCTGGTCGAGATCCGCGTCCGGCATCACCACCAGATGGTTCTTGGCGCCGCCCAGCGCCTGCACCCGCAATGGATACGCGCCTTTGCGCTTGGCGCCTTCCTGATAGATATATTCTGCAATCGGCGTCGAACCGACGAACGACACCGCTTTTACATCCGGATGCTGCAGCAAGGTGTCCACCGCCAGCTTGTCGCCCTGCACCACATTGAACACGCCATCCGGCAAGCCGGCCTTTTTGAACAACTCCGCCATCATCAGCGACGGCGAAGGATCGCGTTCCGACGGTTTCAGGATGAAGGTATTGCCGGTCGCAATCGCCATCGGCGCCATCCACAGCGGCACCATCACCGGAAAATTGAAAGGCGTGATGCCGGCGGTCACGCCAAGCGGCTGGCGCAGATTCCAGTTATCGATGCCGCCGCCGATATTGTCGGTGAACTGCGTCTTCAGCAACTGCGGAACGCCGCAGGCGAATTCAACAATCTCCAGGCCGCGCGTGACTTCTCCCCTGGCGTCGGACAGCACCTTGCCGTGTTCGCGCGTGATCGCTGCAGCCAGCGCCTCATGATTTTGCTCCATCAACTCCTTGAACTTGAACATCACCCGCGCGCGCTTCAGCGGCGCAGTCTCCGCCCAGGCCGGCGCCGCCGCCGACGCTGCCGCTACCGCAGCGTTAACTTCTTCCACGCTGCCCAGCACGACTTTTGCAGCAACCGCGCCGGTCGCAGGATTGAACACATCCTGCTGGCGGCCGCTGGACGATTCCGTCACCTTGCCGTTGATGTAATGCTGGATCAAAGGGCTGGCGCTTGATGAGGTAGTCATAAGGATTCCTTTTATTGGGGCTAGGTTGAATTTGTTTTGTATTATTTTTTGCCCAGAATATCGTGTGCCATGCCAACAATCCAATGAGTTATGATCAATAACATTATAAGAAACGCTAATAACCAAACCTTCATGATGAAAATTTAAGCACATGGATCTCATCCAACTTCGCGCCTTCGTCACGGTCGCCCGTGAAGGCAATCTGACGCGTGCAGCCGAATTGCTGCATGTCACCCAGCCGGCCGTCAGCCTGCAAATCAAATCGCTGCAGGCCAGCTTGAACCTGCAATTATTCAACCGCATCCCCAGTGGCATGGCGTTGACCGACGAAGGCATCAAGTTACTGCCTTTTGCCGAACGTGCCATTGCCGTCATGTCTGAACTGCGGCAGCAAGCCGCCAGTTTGCATCCAGGCAACTCAAAAATACTCAGTGGAAAACTCGCGATCGGCACGATTCTCGATCCGGAATTCATCCGTCTCGGCGCCTTTCTGCAACGCCTGGTGGAAAGTTATCCACAGCTTTCTACACAGTTGCAGCACAGCATGTCAGGCGATGTTTTACAGCAAATCAAGTCCGGCCATCTCGATGTCGGCTACTACCTCGGTACGCCGAACAAGAGTTTTCACCGGCTCACATTGACACAATTTACTTACTGCGTGCTTGCACCGTCGGGGTGGAAAAGCCGGGTTTCCGGAAAAGATTGGCCGGCTCTGGCGAAATTGCCCTGGATCTGGACGCCGCCGGAATCAGCACACCATCGTTTACTCAGCAAAACGTTTGCACAATATAAAGTTACGCCGAATAAAGTTGCTCTTGTCGACCAGGAACCGTCAATGCTGGATCTGGTGAAATCAGGCGTCGGACTTTCTCTTGTCAGAGAATCAATTGCCTTGCGTGAAGCGCATGCGCATGGCCTGGTGATTTCCGATACGGTCAATTTATCCACTGAACTATCGTTTATTACCCTGGAAAAACGTAAAGACGAACCGGTGATTGCAGCTGTGTTTGCCATATTGGAAACAATTTGGAGAAACTGACTTTCTGAAAGCTGTTTTTAAAGGGGTTAAATCCCCTTTTTTTGGATTTCACCGCTCTTCGTGTTTACATTTATAGGTTTATATATATGAATAGTAGTAGTAGTTAACGCCTTGCTTTTCTGTGGATAACTATAAATTTGACTATTCATTCAAGCACTTGCAACTTGGATAAGCGCTGAGTAAACCTTGTATCTGGAAAGAACATTTCTTGGATAAAAATGGGGTTGTGAATAGCTGCTTCGTTTATGCACATTAGATTCCTGTAGTTATCCAAAGACTTATCCACAGTTGCAAATTTTCATCCTTTCTATTTCTACCTTCCGTGTAGATTTTTTTCTTCCTTTTCCATTAAAAGCAGACCTCGAGAAAAGCAGTTTTTTTAGAAAAGTTGCTTTTCTAGCTTTATTTTGTGAATTCATTTTTTAAAAGCAACTTCAAAAGAAAAGGCTTTTCGGTTTTATATTTAAAGGTTTATATATAAAAATAGTAGTAGTAGTTAACGCCATGCTTTTCTGTGGATAACCGAAAATTTGACTATTCATTCAAGCACTTACAGCTTGGATAAAGGCTTGGTAATCGGTGTATCGCGGCAGAATAATTCTTGGATAAAAAAGCCGCTGTGGAAAACCGGTTCAGATATCCACAATTCAAAAACAGGATATCCACAGCCTTATCCACAAAATCGCAAAAATACGCTGATTTCGATGCTTTTTGAGCAAGGCCGGGCCGGTTTGCCCAGCATTTCCCGGCTGCTTAAACGACAGGCAGCATCGCTTTCAGAAAATTTTCTAGACAAGCTGAATCGAAAGCATTAATGTACGCAAAGCGTATATTTGGAGAAGCGAATGCTCGATCAGCAGACTTTTTTGCGCGACGCCATGCGCCGCCTGAACCTCACCCGGGAAAATTTTTCGGAGCGGATCGGCATCCGGAAGCGTGCATTGGATACCTGGCTCCTGCCGGAAACATCCGGTGAATACAGGGTGATGCCGGATATTGTGACGAAATTCGTCAGTGAAATCCTGGGCGGAAACGTAGCCAGCCAAGGCTTTACGCAGAGCGTATATATTCCTGATCCCAATGCCCCGCTACACACACGCATCGGCTACAACGGCAAGCCGCAGCTGCTATCGGTGGACCAGTTTTCACGCGATTCGCTGGAAGAGCTGTTCCGCGTTGCCGACATCATGCAGCCCATTGCAAGGCGCCAGAAGGTCTCGCGCATCCTCGAGGGTGCCGTACTAGCCAATTTGTTCTTTGAAGCCAGCACGCGCACGCGTATCAGCTTTGGCGCGGCGTTTTGCCGGCTGGGGGGATCGGTTTGCGACACTACCGGGTTTACCTTCTCTTCCATGACCAAGGGCGAGTCGATCTACGACACCAGCCGCGTCATCAGCGGTTATGCCGACGCCCTGGTAGTGCGGCACCCCGAACAGGGCGCAGTCGACGAATTCGCCCGCGCCACCAACATCCCGGTGATCAACGGCGGCGACGGGCCGGGAGAGCATCCCAGCCAGGCGATTCTCGACCTGTACACGATCCAGCGCGAATTCTCGCGGCTGGGGAAACTGATCGACGGCGCCCATATCGTCATGGCGGGCGATCTCAAGTACGGCCGCACGGTGCATTCGCTGATCAAGCTGCTGGCACTGTACCGCAATCTCAGGTTCACCCTGATCGCGCCGCCGACCCTGGAGATGCCGGCCCACATCCTGGAGCGCATCGCCCGCGCCGGCCACGTGGTGGAACAATCGACTTCGCTGCAGCAAGGTTTGCGAGGCGCGGACATCGTGTACGCCACCCGGATCCAGAAAGAACGTTTCGCCGACGAGGCGATCGAGGGCTATACGCCGGATTTCCAGATCAACCAGGCCCTGATCAACGCTGCCTGCGGCGCCGACACCATCGTCATGCATCCCTTGCCGCGCGATGGCCGCCCCGGCGCCAACGATCTCAGCACCGATCTGAATCATGACCCGCGCCTGGCGATATTCCGCCAGACCGACAATGGCATTCCAGTCAGGATGGCGATCTTCGCAACTTTATTGGGAGTGGAGAACCAGGTGCAGCATTCGATGCGCGACGTCAGCTGGCGCTCGCCGCACCACGTAGGACCGGATGACGCAGCGTTCGACGGCCTGGATTGAAACCGGGGAATCGCTCTGTAGATCTACAGTTCTATACAGATGTAGGGTGGGCACATCGTGCCCACGCGTGGATTCACTCCACGCGCATATCCACTTTTCGCGTCGCGCGAATCAGTTATCAAGGTAACGCGTGGGCACGATGTGCCCACCCTACAGAATCCCCGAAGCGACCGGCTTACTTTGTCTTGCCTTGCTTGAGAATTTTTCCCGGCGGCGGCGCCACCGGTTTTTGTTTCGCCCGTGCCAGCAAGGCGGCGCAATCGTTCTCCTGCGCCGGGGTGACATTGATCAAAGGGATCACCGCCGCCACCGGCGCCAGCACGCCGAGCGCAATCGCGCCGCCAGCCTTCAGCGCCAGGATTCCCTTGTCCACGCCGACATCCGGGTTCTTGAAGCTGCCATTGACGTGCAGAGGCGACCTGAGCGAAAAAATCCGCATGCCCTTGCTTTCCGGCTTGACCGTCAGCGCCAGCGTTTCCTGCGCCAGGTTGATCTGGCCCTGGACGTTGATGACCGCGTCGTCGGTATCCATCACAAAGGTGCGCGCGTCCATCACGCCCTTGGTCACCGCAAAGTCGCTGGCCAGGCAGTTCAGCTTGACCTGCTTGTCGCCAAACAGCTTGGTGATGACCACATTGCCGATATTCAGGCCGGCGGCCTCCAGCAGGAATTTGCTGATGGTGCCCTGATTGATCAGCGTCTTGAGCTCACCATTGGAACTGCCCAGCAGGCTGGCGACCGAATTGCCGACCGCCGACAGGGAAGCGTCGCCGTTGATCTCGCCGAGGCTGGCCTGGGCCGATTCAAACGTCGGAAACAGCTGCTTGATCTTCAGGTGGCGCGCAGAAATTTTCATTTCCGCCTTGATCAGCTTGCCGCTGCCGTCCAGCTTGATGTCGGACACCATATTGCCGCCGGCGACGCCGAAATTCAGGGGCGTCAGCGACAGCACGCTGTCTTTCAGGCGCAGGTCGGCGACCAGGTCCTGGATCGGCAATTCCTTGTCGCGCACGATCTTGCGCCCGGTGAACTTGACGTCGGCGTCGATGCTGCCCCAGCGGCTGGTATCGAACTGCTCGACCGGCAGCACCTTGTTGCCCGGCTGGGCCACGCCATCGCCGCGGTTGGCCTTGCTGGCGTTGGAGTCGGCGCCGATCAGCGGCGCCAGGTCTGCCAGCCGGAGCTGGTTGGACAGCAGCGTGCCTTTCAACAGGGGGCGCGGCTTTTGCGCGATATATTCCAGCGTGCCGGACAAATCGCTGGAGCCGACGCGGCCGCTGAACTTGTCGTAAATCCAGTCGCCGCCGGCGCTGTTGAGCTTGCCGATCAGCCGGCCCTCGGTGGAAAACGGCGGCGTCGCCGGCAGCACGATGCCGGTCAGCGGATAGAGGTTGGACATGCTCGCGCCCGACAATTTCAGGCGCAGGTCAAGCGCAGCCAGATCGCTAGGCTTGGTCAGCGTTCCTTGCACGCCGATCGCTGTCTTGCCGACGCGAACGTTGGCCAGCAGCGGATAGGGCGTGCTGGAGTTTTGCAGAGACAGCACGGCGCCCGCCTTGCCGTCGCCGCTGACCGCCGCCTTGTTGAAACTGCCGCTGACTTTCCAGCCGATGCCGTAGCCTTCCGCGCTGGTGGCGGGCAAGCTGTCGATGTCCGCCTTGATATCCAGCTTGCTGACCGGATCCAGCAAACGCACAGTGCCTTTGGCCAGCACCAGCTTCTGCAATTCCAGCTGCCAGGCGGACGGTCCGCTTGATGTGAAGGTCCAGTTGTTGTCGCCGTCCGGCTTGCGTTCCAGCGCCAGCACCGGCGCGTCCAGCTCCAGCGACGGCAGCACGATGCGGTGCGCCAGCAAGGGCAAGGGACTCAGCGAAAACGTCAGCTGGCCGATTTCCGCCATATGCGGCCCGGTTTTGGCCCACGCCGGATTATCCAGCACAATGTCTTTGGCGCTCAGGCGCGGCCACGGCACCCAGCGCCGCCAGCTATCCAGGTCGCCCTGCGATTTTTGCCAGGTCAGCGCCAGATCGCCGCGAATCGCAAACGGCCGGCCGGCGGCCTCGCTGACACGCTGGTTGAGCCAGGGCTTGGCGCGGTTCCAGTCGAAAGTAAGCAGCAACGCCGCGCATACGGCAATCAGCCCCGCCAGCGCCGCCAACGACCATAAAAAAAGTCTCGCCGGACGAAATTTGGTTGTAGTCATAGATGTGTGAGCTAGGCGCCGCTGAAAAGTTTAATTCGACAAGTATCCACCCGATCCCGCCGCCGGTGCTTTAACAAATGCAAAATTTCCGGCAACAGCCGTCATTGTGCACCTGGCGCGACGGCTGTCATCGGGATGCTCGCGGCAGGCGTTAACCTGTGACATTGGCAAGTCCAGGTGTGCACTTTGTTAGACATGCAAGAGTTTGTAATCCACTGTAGCTAATGCAAATCGACGTGCTAGCTTGTAAACACAACCCATTCCCGTTGTCTGGAGTAAAAAATGACTAACAATAACAAGCCGGTGTCGTTAATGCTCGGCGCTTCTGTCTGCGTGGCGCTGCTGTCGCTCGCCGGCTGCGACAAAAAAACGGACGCCGGCGCACCCGTCGCCGCGCCGGTCGCGCCGCAGGCGCCAGCCGCGCCAGCATATGTGCCGCCGACCGCCGATCAGCTTTACCAGCTGGTGGGGCCGATCGCCCTGTTCCCGGACAAGCTGGTGGCGCAAGTGCTGGCCGCATCCAGCTATCCTGAGCAAGTCACCGCCGCCGACAACTGGCTGGGGCAAAACAAGAATCTGAAAGGCACGCAGCTGCAGGACGCCGCCAACCAGCAGCCATGGGACGTCAGCGTCAAGGGGTTGACGCAGTTTCCGAGCGTGCTGGACCAGATGGCGCACAATATTCCCTGGACCTCGGCGCTCGGCGACGCTTATGTCAACGATCCGACCGACGTCATGAACGCGATCCAGGTGATGCGCCAGCGCGCCGCCGCCAGCGGCAATCTGAAAAACAGCAAGCAGCAGCGGATCGCCAGGGCGCCGCGGGTGCAGGCAGCGCCGCCTAGCGGCTATGCGCCGCCGCCCGACGAACCGCTTGTCTATGAAGGACCGGAAGTGATTCCGCCACCGCCGGAAACCATCGTGATCGAGCCGGCCGAGCCGGACGTGGTTTACGTGCCGGCCTACAATCCCGGCGTGGTCTACGGCGAGCCGCTGCCGGTTTATCCGGGCTACTACTATGAACCGCCGCCGGCCTACTATCCGCCCGGCGAAATCGTCACCGCCGGCGTGCTGACCTTCGGCGTGGGGATTGCCGTCGGCGCCCTGATCGAACATCAGCACTGGGGCTGGAATTCCTGGGGCGTGCATTGGGGCGGCGAAGGCGGCGGGGGCAACTGGCGCGGCGATGGCGACCGCGATCACGGCGACTGGCACCGGCCGGCGGTGGTGTACAACAACAATACCTATGTGTCGCGCTCCACTACCATCATCAACCGCGTAACCAACAACTACAACAACAGCACTGTTATCAACAACAATACCCGGAATAATTTCGGTCCGGGCCAGGCGAACAATCAGGGTTTCCCCAATGGCGGTCCGGCCGGCCAGCCGGGCGGCGTTGCCAATTTCAGTGCGGCGCGGCCTAATGTAATGCAGCCTAACGTGGTGCAGCCTGACGCGGCCCGGCCTGACGCGGCGCGACCGGACGCGGCCCGACCGAATTTCGCCCCGCAGGGCAATCCGCAGCAAGCACGTCCTGCTCCGAATGCGGCGCCGTTCGCTGCGGCGCCAAGGCCGAACCACGGACAGCCGGATTTCAGCCACATGACGCAGCCGAATTTCGGCAAGGTCCCGCCAGGAGCTGGACCGTCGGCTGCCGCCAGCGCCAACCAGCTGGCAAAGCCTGGATTCGTGCATCCGGCGCCGAATCAGGTTCAGCCTGGCGTAGTGCCACAGCGTCCCGGCTTTGGCCAGCCGCCGGCACAGAACGGTCGGCCGATGCCTAACCAGCTGCAGCAAAATGCCTTGAATCACCTGCCGGTCATGCCGAAAAATCCTCAGGGCGAAAGGCCGCCCGTGAACCTGAACCAGCATCCTTTCGGCGGCAATCCGCAGCGGCCGAATTTCAACCGGCCGGCCGAAGTGGCCAAGCCGCAGCCCCAGCCTGTGCCTGTGCCGCAAAACGTGCAAAACCGGCCGCCTCAGCAGTTCGAGAACCGGCCTAACGGCGGCCAGATGCATCAGGAAATGAACCGCCCTGCTCCTGCTCCGGCGCCGGCATTCAACCGTCCGGAACCGCGCCCGCAGCCGCAGCCGATGGCGCGGCCAGAACCGCGTCCTCAGCCACAGCCGCAGCCACAACCGATGGCAAGACCGGAACCGCGGCCACAACCACAGATGCAGGCGCCGCATCCGGCGCCGCCGCCGCAAAACCACGAGGCGCATCATGACGGCGGCAATCTGCACCCCGACAAGCGCGCGGACGACCATAAATAAGCTCGTCTGAAACCGCCGTCCAAAAAAAGCTGGCTGAACAAAAGTTCAGCCAGCTTTTTTATTCCACGCGACAGGCGTGCATTACATCATTCAAGCCTGCAAGGTCATCAGGCTGGCATTGCCTCCCGCCGCAGTGGTATTGACGCAAACAGCGCGCTCAGCCAGCAGGCGCCATAGCGGAATCGAGGCATATTCGGAGGTTTCCAGCAGTGGCACCAGCGCACCGGATTTCTCGCTCAATGCCGTCAGCAAGGGACGCAGGCGCCAGGTGCCGGCGCCATCCACCAGCGCCAGCTGCAGGCGCGCGCTATTGCTGTCGGCATCGAGTTTGTCGATTACCCGGATGGCAGCGTGCACCGCTTTTGGCAAGCCTTCCGGAATCATCGCCGCCGCGGCCGCTTCCACTACCGGGGAGTTGCCGGTGGCGAATACCGCCGCCAGCTGGTTCAGCATGGCGCCGACATTATCCGCGCTGCACAGGATGGCGCCGCGCGGCGCAAACGACAGGCTGTTGCGTTCGCCGGTCGGGCCTGGCAGCACCAGCGAGGTGCCGAGCCAGCTGGCGTGCATGTATTCCTCGCCCAGCGCGGCAATCCGTTGATGGCCGTGGGTCTTGGCCCAGCCCAGCAAGGCTTGCAGCACCGGCGTATCGATCGCCGCGTCGGCATTCGGCGCGTGGATCGTATGCGCACCCAGCGACACCACGGGATTGCGTTGCAGCCGCTTCAGGTACAAGGGACCGCCGGCTTTTGGTCCGGTGCCCGATTTTCCTTCGCCGCCAAACGGCTGCACGCCGACCACGGCGCCGACGATATTGCGGTTCACATAGATATTGCCGACATGCGCATGGCCGACAATGTAGTCGATGGTTTCGTCGATGCGCGAATGGATCCCCAGCGTCAGGCCGTAGCCGCTGCCGTTGATCGCTTCGATCAGTTGCGGCAGTTCATTGCGGGCGTAGCGCAGCACGTGCAATACCGGTCCGAACACTTCGCGTTTCAGTTCCGACATGGAGCCGATTTCGATCAGGGTCGGCGCCACGAAAGTACCGTTGGCTTGTTCCGGCGGCAGCGGCAGCTGGAAAAAATTCTTGGCCGTGCCGCGCATCTTTTCAATATGCGCCAGCAACTGACCCTGGGCGTCGGCATCGATCACCGGGCCGATATCGGTCACCAGCCGGTCCGGACTGCCGACCCGCAATTCCTGCATGGCGCCCTTCAGCATATGCAAGGTGCGGTCGGCGATATCGCTTTGCAGGCACAGCACGCGCAATGCCGAGCAGCGCTGGCCGGCGCTGTCGAAGGCCGAGTTCAGCACGTCTTGCACTACTTGCTCCGGCAAGGCGCTGGAGTCCATGATCAAGGCATTCTGGCCGCCGGTTTCGGCGATCAGCGGCAGGTCGACCGATTCTTCCAGCGAGCGCTTCGCCAGCGTGCGGTTGATGATCTGCGCGACCTCGGTCGAGCCGGTGAAAATCACGCCCTTGACGCGCGGGTCGGCGGTCAGCGTGGCGCCGACGGTGTCGCCCTGCCCCGGCAGGAATTGCAAGGCCGCGTGCGGCACGCCGGCGTCATGCATCAGCTGCACTGCGCGCGCGGCGATCAGCGGCGTCTGTTCCGCCGGCTTGGCCAGCACCACATTGCCGGCCGCCAGCGCGGCGCTGACTTCGCCGACAAAAATCGCCAGCGGAAAATTCCACGGGCTGATGCAGACCACCGGGCCGAGCGCCAGCGTGTTCTGGGTATGGCGGATTTGCGCCGCATAGTAGCGCAGGAAATCGACCGCTTCGCGCACTTCGGCGATCGCGTTCGGCAGCGATTTACCGGCCTCGCGGATGGCCAGCGCGATCAATTCCATCTGGTTTTCTTCGAACAGGGCCGCCGAGCGGTCCAGCTTGTCGGCGCGTTCCGCCGGCGGCAGGGTTTGCCAGTCCATGGCGTAGACGCTGGCGGCATGCAGGGCCTTGTCGACATCGGCGACGCTGGCTTCGATCACGCTGCCGACCACATCGCGATGGTTGGCCGGATTCAGCACCGGACGCGCGGCCTGGCTATACGCTTGCAGCTCGCCCAGCAGCGGCGTTGCATGCCATTGCTGCTGGCCGAAAATCTTGAAGGCGCTGTCGATCTGGCGCAGCACTTCTTCATTGCTGAGATCGAGGCCGGACGAATTCTTGCGCTCGGCGCCGAACATGGCCGGCGGCAAAGAAATCTGCGGGTGCGGCTCGCCGCCCAGCTGCTGGGCGGCTTGCAGCGGATCGGCGATGAGCGAATCGATGGAGACGTTCTCATCGACGATCTGGTTGACGAAGGACGAGTTGGCGCCGTTTTCCAGCAAGCGCCGCACCAGGTAAGCCAGCAAGGTCTGGTGCGAACCGACCGGTGCGTAGATGCGGCAAGGCTTGTCCAGCATGTCCTTGCCGACCACCTGGTCGTACAGCGTTTCGCCCATGCCGTGCAGGCACTGGAATTCGTAGTCGGTGACGTTCTTTTCCTTCGCCCAGCTGTAGATGGTGGCCAGCGTGTGCGCGTTATGCGTTGCAAACTGCGGATAGATGACGTCGGTTGCGGCCAGCAGTTTTTGTGCGCAGGCCAGGTAGGACACGTCCGTATAAACCTTGCGGGTGTACACCGGGAAGCCAGGCAAGCCGTCGACCTGGGCGCGCTTGATTTCGGAGTCCCAATAGGCGCCCTTGACCAATCGCACCATGAATTTGCGGCCGCTGCGGCGCGTCAGGTCGACCAGGTAGTCGATCACGAAAGGACAGCGCTTCTGGTAGCCCTGCACCACGAAGCCGATGCCGTCGAAACCGGCCAGGTCAGGATCGAAGGCGAGCGCTTCCATCAGGTCCAGCGACAGTTCCAGGCGATCCGCTTCTTCCGCATCGATGTTGAGGCCGATGTCGTATTGCTTGGCCAGCACCAGCAGCTGCTTCAGGCGCGGCAGCAGTTCCTGCATGGTGCGCTGGCGCTGGGCGCGCGAATAGCGCGGATGCAGCGCCGACAATTTCACCGAAATGCCGGGACCCTGCTTGATGCCGCGTCCGGCCGAAGCCTTGCCGATGGCGTGGATCGCATCTTCATACGAACGGTAGTAGGCAGCCGCGTCTTCCTCGGTCAGCGCCGCTTCGCCCAGCATGTCGTAAGAGTAGCGGTAGCCGCGCTTTTCATTGTCGCGGCTGTTGCTGAGGGCTTCGGCGATGGTCTGGCCGGTGACGAACTGGTTGCCCAGCATGCGCATGGCGACATCCACACCCTTGCGGATCAGCGGCTCGCCGCCGCGCCCGATCAGCTTGGTCAGCGCCGAGCCGAGGCCGCTTTCGCTGCTGGTGCTGACCAGCTTGCCGGTAATCAGCAAGCCCCAGGTGGCGGCATTGACGAACAGCGACGGCGATTCGCCCAGATGGCTGCGCCAGTCGCCCTTGCTGATCTTGTCGGCGATCAGGCGGTCGGCAGTCTGGTGATCGGGAATGCGCAACAGCGCTTCCGCCAGGCACATCAGGGCCACGCCCTCTTCCGAGGACAACGAAAATTCATGCATCAAGGCGTCGACGCCGGAGGCGCGCGTACGCTTTTCGCGCACTGCCTGCACCAGCTTGCGCGCCAGCGCCTGGCTGGCGGCATAGGAATCGGCGCTGGTTTGCACCTGGGCCAGCAGCCACTGCACGGCCAGCGTTTCATCGCGGCGATAGGCGGCGGTAATGGCGGCGCGCAACGGCGTGGCGTCGGCCATCATCTCGGCGTGGAAGGCGGCGAAGGCGGTGCTGGGAATGGCGGAAGGGGTAATGCTGGACGGCTGGGATGACGGCTGTAGCGGCGGCATGGCGATTGTCTCTGTAAGGGTATTTGTTTTGTCAACTTGCTATGTTTTCAAACAGGCAGCGGGCAAGCCGGCGCCATGCCGCGATGGCGGGATCGCCGCGCTTCTGGGAACGGGAAATCCGGCATCGCAGCCCTGCGCCCGGTTTGCCGGGGAGCATTGTTTTGAATGACTCTGTCAGCTTTCCAGGAAAGCCAAGTTGTTCGATTGTAGGCGGCATCGGCATGGATTAATTCTGGTAATAATGCCTGCTATCAAAATTTTGTTATTGGTGAGAAAATTTAACCGAATAAAATTTTTCGGAAGATAGTGCATGCTTGACAAGATCAGTAAGAAAATCCTGGCCGAACTGCAAAACGATGGTCGCATCAGCAATGTCGACCTGTCAGCCCGCGTCAACCTGTCCCCCGCGGCCTGCCTGGAACGCGTGCGCAAACTGCAGGAAGCCGGCTATATCCTGCACTACACCGCCCAGCTCAATCCACAGCTGCTGGACGTCGCCCTGCTGGTCTTCATCGAAGTCGTGCTGGACCGCACCACGCCGGAAGTGTTCGAAGCCTTCAGCCAGAGCGTGCAGATCATTCCCGAGGTGCTGGAGTGCCATATGGTGGCCGGCGGCTTCGATTACCTGGTCAAGGCGCGCGTCAAGGACATGAACGCCTACCGCGAATTCCTCGGCAAATCGCTGCTGCAGCTCAAGGGCGTGCGCGAGACGCACACCTATGCGGTGATGGAAGAGGTCAAGCACACCACCAAGCTGCCGATACGCTGAAAATGACCATGAACCGACTGATACTAGCGGCAGCATGTTTCGCCGCCCTGCAAGGATGTACCGCCGTGGATGAACCGAAAGCATCGCCACAAGCTGAAACGCATGCAGCTGACTCCGCAGCGGGCTGCGCTGCCGACAAGCAGGAAGACAATGCGCTGGTCGGCAAGACCGAACAGGAAGCCACGGCCCTGCTGTCCGGCTGCGTCTGGCGCATCGGCGAACGCGACGGCGAGCAGTTTGCCGGCACCATGGATTACCGGGAAGAGCGCCGTACATTGGGGATTGCCGCGGGCAAGGTGAGGTGGGTGCGGCGCGGTTAAGCCGATGTCGTAACGCGGCGTGACGATGATGGCGATGCCGGGATTGGCCTAGGTCGACCAGGGCAGATCGCTGAAGAATAAATGAGTAAATAGGGTCAGATACTGACCCTTCCCCACAAATAATCGATAGAAATCAAAGAACTAGTATTTTTGGATTGTCAGTTGCATGCATGAGCTGTTAGCTTTCTCCTACGTAGCGACCAAACTGCGAAAGAGAAAAGCGACTCATGCATGCAAGACGAATCATACAGAAATTGCTGGAAGATGGATGCCCTGGGGTCCATGCTAAACGCGCCAATAGCCTGGCGACAATGGTTCAGGCGGCACTAGGTGGCGGATTAAGTTTAATGGGCTTGAGCCGGCACTTGGCAAGTGCTGCGCCGATACGCCATCGCATTAAGCGTTGTGATCGCTTGCTGGGCAACAGCATCTCCAAACCATTTACGCAAGCCGGCGTCACAAAAATCTATGCGGGTGAAGAGGTTGAAGATCTATTCGGCACCAAGCGCGGCGATGAACGCGTTCCCGATGTGGTCGGCATCGCCCAGCAAGGAGTCGTCTGGGCCGGCGGCAACGCGCATCAGGACAGGCATGTGCCTATCGTAGTGTGGGGCGCTGGCATCGCACACCAGTCGAATGACGATCATGTCGAGACTACGCAGATTGCCCCGACCATCCTCTCATTGCTGGCGCTCGATCCGAGGGAATTGCGGGCCGTGCAGATTGAGCGCACCAAGGCTTTGCCGGATTTGCATTGATCGGCAATGCCCTCGGTTTCAGGTACTGGCGCGTATCGCCAGCCTGAAACCAAGATCGACGCTGGCTTTTTCCACCGGCTCGCGCTTGAGCATTTTGATCAGCAGCTGCGCCGCGGTAAAGCCGATGTCGTAGCGCGGCGTGACGATGGTGGTGATGCCGGGATTGGCGTGGGCCGACCAGGGCAGATCGTTGAAACCGGCGATCGCCATCTGGCCGGGCACCGAGAGGCCGCGGCGCTGGCATTCGAACAGCACGCCCAGCGCCAGGTCGTCGTTGCAGCAGAATACGGCGTCGCATGCCGGCGTCTGCTGCAGGATCTGGCCCAGCATCCTGGTGCCGAGTTCCACCGTCGACGGCGCCGGCGTCAGTACTTCGATATCGGTTGCCAGGCCGGCTTCGGCCAGCGCGCGGCGATAGCCGTGGCGCCGTTTCATCATGCGCGGGTCGAGCTGGGCGCCGAGGAAGCCGGGATGGCGGTAGCCGCGTTCGATCAGGTGGCGGGCGATGCTGTAGCCCGCTTCTTCATGCGAAAAGCCGACCGCGATCTCGCTGCCTTGCGGGTTGATGTCGAACATGCGCACCGCCGGCACATTGTGCGCCGCCAGCTGTTCGCGCAGCGCGTCCTGCTGTTCTATGCCGCTTAACAAAAAGCCGTCCGGCGCATGCGCCAGGTAAGTGCTGATCAGCTGGCTTTCCTTGTCCGGGGAATAACCGCTTTCGCCGATCAGGAATTTATAGCCGTGCTGGTTCAGGCTGTCGCGAATCCCTGTCAAGGTCTCTACGAATACCGAGTTGCTGAGCGACGGCACGATGACGCCGATCACCTGCGATTTGGCCGAGGCCAGCGTGCTGGCCGCCTGGTTCGGCACGTAGCCGAGCTGCTTGATCGCTGCAGTAATCCGTTCGCGCGCTTCCAGCTGCACCAGGGCAGGCGTCTTCAGCGCCCGCGATACCGTCATCGGACTGACGCGCGCCAGCCGCGCGACGTCCACGATGGTGACTCTGCCGCTGGCGCGGCTATGGCGTTGTTGCTTGAATTCCGGGCTGTTCATGGGTGATGGGAAGGTTAAGGTCTCTGTGCGCCTGGCTTATTGCCAGCGGTTTTTGTTTATTGTCTGCGGGCCTGCCTGCTGGATCTGCGCCGGGCTACGGCTCCGGCCTGCGAATGGTGTCCGCAGATCTTGTCCGTGTATCTTGTTTGTTCACCAGCGCGTCCAATGTTACACGCAAGCCGAGTCACATTGTTATGCATTGTTGTCGTTTCCTTGGAGTAATGATACTACCCGCGCAGGCGCTCTTCTTGCGGATTTACCCGGAGGGACAATGTTAGCGCTAACACATGATGTATCATCGCTGCCTTCGGCCAGCGCCGCACAAGTACTACAATTGGGCGCGAAGGCCGGCGTCAGGCCGGCTCCGCCGCCACTATCCATCGATCAAGAGGACGTTCATGCAGCAGCCAGAATACATGCTCGGCGTAGATATCGGCACCACCAGCACCAAGGCGGTGCTGTTCACCACCCAGGGGCAGATCGTGGCGCAGCACGCGGTGGAATATCCGCTGCTGTGCACGACGCCGGGCATGGCGGAGCAGGATCCCTTGCAGATCTATGAAGCGGTGCTGAGCACGATCCGCAACGCTGTCAGCGCCAGCCGCGTCGACCCCGGCCAGATCGCGCTGGTCTCTTTCAGCGCCGCCATGCACAGCGTGATTGCAGTGGACCAGGACGGCCAGCTGCTCAGCAACAGCATCACCTGGGCCGACAACCGCGCCGGCGCCTGGGCCAACCGCATCCGCGACGAGCTGGACGGCCATGCGATCTACCTGCGCACCGGCACGCCGATTCATCCGATGTCGCCGCTGTGCAAGATCATGTGGCTGCGGCACGAGCAGCCGGAATTGTTTGCGCGCACCGCGCGTTTCGTCGGCATGAAGGAATACGTGCTGTACCGCCTGTTTGGCGCATGGCTGGTCGACCATTCGATCGCCTCGGCCACCGGCATGTTCAACCTGCAGCAGCTGGACTGGGACCAAGGCGCGCTGAGCATGCTCGGCATCAGCCCGGCGCAGTTGTCGACGTTGGCGCCGACTACCCACCACCTGAGCGGCCTGGCGCCTGCGGTGGCGCAGCAACTGGGACTGCCGCCGGCGACGCCGTTCGTGATCGGCGCCAACGATGGCGTCTTGTCCAATCTCGGCGTCAACGCCATCGGTCCCGGCCAGGTGGCGGTCACCATCGGCACCTCGGGCGCGATGCGGACCGTGATCGACTCGCCGAAGACGGATCCGGCCGGCCGCACCTTTTGCTACGCGCTGACGGCAAAGCACTGGGTGGTGGGCGGCCCCACCAATAACGGCGGCAGCATTTTCCGCTGGGTGCGCGATGAGCTGGCCACTGCCGAGTCGGCCGCCGCCACGCAGGCCGGAACCGACGCCTACGAGGCGCTCACCAAGATCGCCGAGGCGGTGCCGGCCGGCGCCGAGGGCTTGCTGTTCCATCCCTACCTGGCGGGCGAGCGGGCGCCGCTATGGAATGCCGATGCGCGCGGCTCCTACATCGGGCTGGCGATGCACCATGGAAAAGAGCACATGATACGGGCGGCGCTGGAAGGCGTGATTTTCAGCCTGTACAGCATCCTGCCGGCGGTGGAAGACCTGATCGGGCCGACCACCCGCATGATGGCGACCGGCGGCTTCGCCCGTTCGGCCTTGTGGCGGCAAATGATGGCGGATATTTTCGAGCGCGAAGTGGTGGTGCCGGAAAGCGTCGAATCGTCCTGCCTCGGCGCGGCGGTGCTGGGGTTGTATGCGCTTGGGAAAATCGAGACGCTGGATGCGATCGGCGGCATGGTGGGCGCTACCCATCGGCATTTGCCCAAGCCGGAGAACGTGGCGTTGTATCGCCGCCTGTGGCCGATCTACGCCGCTATCCCGAAGCTGCTGGAGCAGCAGTACCGGCAACTGTCGCAGTTCCAGCGCGAGACGGCGGTCAAGCCGTCTTGAACCGGGTGGGCATTTGTGCCCACGCGCGACCTATGCGCGTCGATGGTTCTGCGTGGGCAAAAAACCTGCCCACCATCTTGTTTCTTAATCTTCGTCTTCGGGATCGATCAGGCTGAATTTCTCATGCGCGGTTTCGCTCAGGTGGCTGCGCAGCCATTTATGCGCCGGGTTGCGTGCATCGCGTTCGTGCCACAGCATGTCGACGTGTACGGCGGGCGTCGGGAACGGCAGCTCGCGCGCCACCAGCACGTCGGTCATGCCGGTGGCGCCGATCAGGTGGCGCGGCAGCACGGTCAGCAGATCGGAGCTGGCGACCACGCGGCCGGCGGTGAAGAACTGGTTCACGGTCAGCAGGATGCGCCGCTCACGCCCCATCGCCGCCAGGGTTTCATCGATCAAGCCATGCGCGCGGCCGGAAAAACTCACCAGCAAGTGATGCGAGGCGCAGTAGTTATCCAGCGTCAGCACCTGGCTCGCCAGCGGATGGTTCTTGTGCATCACGCACACGTATTCGCCGGTGTACAGGCGCTCGTGGTGTATCGGCGAAGCGCTGGTGGTCTGGCCGCCGGCCAGCTGCGCCGCTACGCCGGGGAAAAAGCCGACCGCCAGGTCGACATCGCCGCGCAGCAGCATCTGGCGCGGATCGCGGGTGGTCAGCGGCACCATGCGGATGTTCATTTGCGGTGCATTGCGCTCGATGGTGCGCACCAGCGCGGGCAGCCACAGCGCGGCGGTGGCGTCCGCCATCGCCATCTGGAAGGTGGTGTGGGCGCGCGAAACGTCGAAGGTTTCGGGCGTGATCGCGGTTTCCAGGTCGGTCAGGGCGCGCCGCACCACCGGCCATAGCTCCTCCGCGTGCTGGGTCGGCTTGACGCCGTGCGCGGTGCGGATCAGCAGCTCATCGTTGAGCGTGTCGCGCAGCCGCTTCAGGGCATTCGATACCGCCGGCTGCGTCATCGCCAGGCGGCTGGCCGCGCGCGTCAGGTTTTGCTCGGTCATGACAGCGTCGAAGACGCGCAGCAGGTTCAAGTCAAGCGTTAAAAAACTCATGTCTGGATATAAGGTTAATTGTTTTTAGTTAATTTTTGGCCGGCAGGGCCGCGGAAATTATTTGGTCCGCAAGAAATATTCACAGATTCTATAACTGTTATATGAAAGCGCAATGACAGAATTTAAGATGCACCAGAATATTGCATCGCCGCATAAGCTGCATATCAGGCTGGATTATGTCTGATATATAAAATCGTTGCCATGAGGAAATTTAAGAAAAATCGAATTTCCCTTCACAGCCTTTATATTACACACATCGGGCGGACAATGAAGGTGCAGAGGCTTTCTCTGGAAACCGGCCATTATTCGTCGAACACATAACTGATATCCAAAATCAGAATTGGCAAGCTTCTCTCGCAATCAATATACTGCAATGCAACAACATCATTGAAAAGTAGTCGGTATGTCTTTATTCGCTTTTGCTCTGCCCGCTGAAATGGCCCTGTTCGATGCTTCGGCGCTGCTCGCAGCCGCTGCAGCCGCGCTCCGGCCGGTGCTGGGATTGGGCGCACTGGCGACCTTGATGGTGGTTTTCAAACCGCTTTGGATGGGGATCTTGCGTGCCGCCTTGATATTGATCAAGCCGCGCAAATCGCTGGAACAGCGGATAGCCCGCAGTAAGTTCAAAGGGCAGCAATTGATGCGCCGCCTGGCTAACGACCAGGCCGTCAGCCAGCCTGTCCTGGCCGCCGAACTGCGCATGCTGGCTGGCCGCGATTAACCATAAGGAGTTTTCCATGCACCAATACATCTACCACGACGAAGACGGCTTCCCGACTTTTGCAGTCATGCAATGGCTGCGCGCACAAGTCAGCCGCGTGCTGGCCTGGATGGGCCTGAACGGCCTGTAATACGCCGCATCCGGCAGTACTGTACCGTTTTTAGATTTTCTGACGTCTCCTCTTTCCTGCGATGGAAGGATTCGCCCTGCTGCCTATGTGACAGCGGGGATTTTTTTGGCCGCGACCGAGTCAGGATGAAGCATAAAAAAACGCCCGCATATCGCGGGCGTTTTTGTTTTGCGGCACGGCAGTCTTATTCAGCCAGGCGTTTTTCCAGCGCCTGCTTCACATCGGCCAGCTGCTGCGGCAGATGGTATTTCAGCTTCTCGAACAGTTCCGTGTGCAACGCGGTCTCGGCTTGCCAGGCAGCCTTGTCGATCGCGGTGATGGTATTGAACTGCTGTTCGCTGAAGTCCAGCCCTTCCCAGCTCAGGTCGGCATAGCGCGGCGTGACGCCGAACAGATGTTCGACGCCGCCGGCGCTGGCTGCACTGGCGCCGTCCAGCCGTTCCAGCATCCACTTCAGCACGCGCATGTTGTCGCCGAAGCCAGGCCAGACGAACTTGCCATCGGCGTCGGTGCGGAACCAGTTGACGCAGAAAATCTTAGGCAGTTCGGCCTTGTCTTGCGCTGCGAGTTTCTCGCCCAGGGTCAGCCAGTGCTGGAAGTAGTCGCTCATGTTGTAGCCGATGAACGGCAGCATGGCGAACGGATCGCGCCGCACGATGCCTTGCTGGCCCGCTGCAGCAGCGGTGGTTTCCGAACCCATGGTGGCAGCCATGTAGACGCCTTCGACCCAGTTGCGCGCCTCCGTTACCAGCGGCACGGTAGTGGAGCGGCGGCCGCCGAAAATGAAGGCCGAGATCGGCACGCCGGCAGGATCGTCCCAGGCAGCGTCGATCACCGGATTCTGGATGGCGGCAACGGTAAAGCGGGCATTCGGATGGGCCGCCTTGGCGCCGGTTTCCTTGGCGATCGCCGGCGTCCAGTCCTTGCCTTGCCAGTCGATCAGATGCGCCGGCGCTTCCTTGCTCATGCCTTCCCACCAGACATCGCCGTCGTCGGTCAGGGCGACGTTGGTGAAGATGGTGTTTTCGCGCATCGACGCCATGCAGTTGTGGTTGGTCTTGTCGTTGGTGCCGGGAGCGACGCCGAAATAGCCGGCTTCCGGATTGATCGCATACAGGCGGCCGTCGGCGCCCGGCTTGATCCAGGCGATGTCGTCGCCGATGGTGGTGACTTTCCAGCCTTCGAAACCGGCAGGTGGAATCAGCATGGCGAAATTGGTCTTGCCGCAGGCGGACGGGAAAGCCGCCGCCACGTAATGCTTCTTGCCGGCGGGGGATTCAACGCCGAGGATCAGCATGTGTTCCGCCAGCCAGCCCTGGTCGCGGCCCATGGTGGAAGCGATGCGCAAGGCGAAGCACTTCTTGCCGAGCAGGGCGTTGCCGCCGTAGCCCGAACCGTAGGACCAGATTTCGCGGGTTTCCGGATAGTGGACGATGTACTTGGTCGGGTTGCATGGCCAGGCCACGTCTTTCTGGCCGGCCGCCAGCGGGGCGCCGACGCTGTGCACGCAGGGCACGAAGTCGCCGTCGCTGCCGAGCACGTCATACACCGCCTTGCCCATGCGCGTCATGATGCGCATGTTGACCGCGACGTAAGGCGAGTCGGATAGTTCGACGCCGATGTGCGCAATCGGCGAACCCAGCGGACCCATCGAGAACGGCACCACATACATGGTGCGGCCTTGCATGCAGCCGTCGAACAGGCCGTGCAGGGTGTTGCGCATTTCCGCCGGATCGGTCCAGTTGTTGGTTGGGCCGGCGTCTTCCTTGTTCGCCGAGCAGATGAAGGTGCGGTCTTCCACCCGCGCCACGTCGGACGGATCGGAGCACGCCAGGTAGCTGTTCGGACGTTTTTCCTGGTTGAGTTTTTTCATGGTGCCGGCCGCCACCATTTCGCTGCACAGGCGGTCGTATTCGGCTTGCGAGCCGTCGCACCAGTAGATGCGCTCCGGCTTGGTCAGGGCCGCGATTTCAGCGACCCAGTTGATCAGCTTTTGCTGTTTGACATACTCCGGCGCATTCAGTGTGGCGATGCCACCCATACGGGGTTGATTCATGACTACTTACCTCCAATACCAATAAAGAAATCTGCTGTTGCCCGCCGGGGGAGTCGCGGAAGGAGTCGCGGAACATGGCCGGCTGGCGGAATGCTGTTGCGCTCACTGCGAGCGGCGAAAAATGAAATAATGGTCAGCTCTTGGACAACCGTCATCAACCGGGTTTTACTGCTGGCAAAGGCCGCACACCGCAGGCTGAAGTTGTTTGTTTTATGTTCATTTGGTCGGAAAAGTCGGCCGATTGTACACCCGATTTGTAGTGAAAATGACCAACTATTGTAGTAAGGTATTTCCCATTTTCCGGATGCTGTTGCTTTATTACGCAGCAGCCGTTTTTTCACCGTTTTTGATTGAAAAGCCGCTATGAAAATTGCCGTACTGGATGATTATCAGGATTGCGTGCGCCATCTCGACAGCTTCAAGCTGTTGGACGGCCACGAGGTCAAAGTGTTCAACAATTCTGCCCGCGGCCTGGGCCAGCTGGCGATACGCCTGGCCGATTTCGAGGCGCTGGTATTGATACGCGAACGCAGCAGTTTTTCCAAGGCCCTGCTGCAAAAATTGCCGAAGCTGAAACTGATCTCGCAAACCGGCAAGGTCAGCGGCCATATCGATGTCGAGGCCGCTACCGCGGCCGGCATTGCGATCGTCGAAGGCATCGGCGATCCGACCGCGCCGGCCGAGCTGACCTGGGCCCTGATCATGGCCGCCAGCCGCCGCATTCCGCGCTATGTCAGCAACTTGCAGGAAGGGCAATGGCAGTCGGTCTCGGCGCTGCCGCAAAACAATGTGCTCGGCACCGTGCTCAAGGGGCGCACGCTTGCGGTCTGGGGCTATGGAAAAATCGGCCGCATGGTTGCCGGCTACGGCAAGGCCTTCGGCATGCGGGTGCTGGTCTGGGGCCGCGACGGCAGCCGTGCCGCGGCGCTGGCGGATGGTTACCAGGCAGCGGAATCGAAACAGCAATTCTTTGCCGAGGCGGATGTACTGACGCTGCATCTGCGCCTGAACGACGCCACCCGCGGCATCGTCGAGGCCGCCGACCTGGCGCAGATGAAAGCCAGCGCGATTTTCGTCAACACCAGCCGCGCCGAACTGGTGACGGACGGCGCCCTGCTGCCCGCCTTGCAGCAAGGGCGGCCGGGCTATGCCGCGCTGGATGTGTATGAAACCGAGCCGCTGGCGCCGGATTCGCCGCTGCTGCGGATGGAGAACGTGCTGGCTTCGCCGCATCTGGGCTATGTGGAAAAGGACAGCTATGAGCTGTACTTCCGCGCAGCGTTCCAGAATGTGGTCGAGTTCGCCAAGGGCACGCCGAAGAATGTCTTGAATCCGGACGCGCTGCGGCCAGATTAGTCGTCGTCGGCGCCGTTAGGCAGGATCAGCTTGTTCAGCCTGGCCGCCGGCATCGCCAGCGCGGTGTCGCGCCACATGCCTTGCCAGCCGGGCGGCCACGGCAGCGGCGGGCCGCTGTATTCCGCCAGGTTCTTGCGCACCGGGATCACCGGCAGGCTGTTCGGCATCGGGCCCTCGCTCCAGCCCAGGCTGAAGGCGTAATCGGGCAGCAAGGCGTCGCAGACCTTGGCAAACCAGTGGCTGTGGTCTTCGTCGCGCCCGAGCGCCTGCGCCAGCCCGTGCGGATCGAACTGGGCCAGCGCGCTGGCCAGCTCGGGCACGCTGGCGCCCGGCTGGTCGCCCCAGCCCATGATCGGATTGAAGTTGTAGTCGGCGCCGGAGCCGTACCAGCCTTCGCGCCGCGGCCTTTCCATCCAGCTGCGCCGGCCGCAAAACAAATGCCAGCGCCAGTGCAGGCCGGACGGCTTGGGCCAGCTGTACAGGTACAGGCGCTGATAGCCGGCGCGATGCAGCTCGCGCACCAGCGCCATCAGGCGCGCATGCGGCATGCGGTCCGGCGGCGCGTGGCGGAACAGGATCGCTTCGCCATCCGCATGCTGCAATTCATCCGACGACAGGTTCAGATCGAGGGTCCGCATCTCGCTGCCGAAACGCGCGGAGACCCAGCCGGTCAGCAGATTGACCGACGTGATGACGCCGTAGCCGCGGAAGCGGTGGAAAATGACGGTGCCGGGAGCGATGGGTTTCATGATCTGAAATTCTTTAAAAAAAGCGCGCATGCAAAAATCAAATGTTACCAGTGTAGCCGCTGCGCCGCGTTTTCCTAGGGTAGCCGAAAGGCGCAACATCGATTTGCTTAGCTGAGTATAATCAGCCTACCCCAAGGCAGAAAGGACTAGCCATATGAAGCAACGTCCACCAGTACCCGACGAGCAATCAGGCAAGCAGTCCATCGACCAGGCTTCCGGCGGGTTCACCGCCGGCAGGCGCAAGCTCATGTTGCTGGCCGGTGCAAGTTTCGCCATGATGAGCATCCCCCACTGGCTGCAGCAAGCCTCAGCCCAGAGTAGCACTCCAGCCGCCCCTCCCGCCAGCGCCAACACCCAGCAGCAAAGCGATTTCATGGCCCTGTCGGCATTGCTGACCGCCACGCCGAAACTGAACGCGCGCATCGGCGCCAGGATTTACAGCGCGCTGAGCGCGCAGGCGATCGAATTTGAAAAGCAGGCGGCGGCGCTGTGGCAATACAGCCAGGACCATAAGATCCAGGATGTCGATAACCTGGCTTCGGCAGTCGGCAGCGATAGCGCGTTGTCGCTGGTGCTGCACCGGATCGTCAGCGCCTGGTACCTGGGCGTGGTGGGCGATGGCGGAGTGACTGGCGGCGCCAAGGTGATCGCTTTCGAGCAGGCGCTGATGTTCGACCAGGTGCGCGATGCCGTCGTCGTGCCGACTTATTGCCGTGCCGCTCCCGGCTACTGGGTGACCCAGCCGGCAGTATTGAAAGCGAGGGCTTGACCATGGCTGACAACTTGTCCGCAGACGTAGTGGTTGTCGGTTCCGGCGTCGCCGGCGCCCTGGTGGCGCACCAGCTGGCAGCGTCCGGTGCTTCGGTGCTGGTGCTGGAAGCCGGGCCGCGGCTGGAGCGCTGGCGCATCGTCGAAAACTATCGCAATACGCCCAGCAAAGACGATTTCATGGTGCCCTATCCGTCCACCAAATATGCGCCGCATCCCGAATACACGCCGGAAAACAATTACCTGATCCTCAAGGGCACGCACAAGTACAACTCGCAATACATCCGCGCCGTCGGCGGCACCACCTGGCACTGGGCCGCTGCCGCCTGGCGCTTTCTGCCCAACGACTTCCGCATGAAAACGCTGTACGGCGTCGGCCGCGACTGGCCGATCAGCTACGACGAACTGGAACCTTATTACTATCGCGCCGAAGTCGAACTCGGCGTGTCCGGCCCCAACGACGGCACCGATCTCGGCTCGCCGCGCAAGCAGCCCTATCCGATGGATCATTTGCCGCTGTCGTGGAACGACCAGCGCTTCAGCGCCGTGGTCAACGCCAACGGCCACAAGGTGGTGTCGGAACCGGTGGCGCGCAACAGCCGCGCTTACGACGAACGGCCCAACTGCTGCGGCAACAACAACTGCATGCCGATCTGCCCGATCGCCGCCATGTACAGCGGCATCATCCACGTCGAGAAAGCAGAAAAAGCCGGCGCCAGGGTGCTGCCCGACGCCGTGGTCTATCGCATCGAAGTGGACGCCAAAGAGCGCATCAGCGCGGTACATTACAAGGATCCGGAGGGTGTCACGCACCGGGTCGCCGGCAAGTATTTCGTGCTGGCGGCGAACGGCATCGAGATTCCCAAGCTGATGCTGATCTCGACCGACGACAAGCACAAGAACGGCGTCGGCAACAGTTCGGGCCAGGTCGGCCGCAACCTGATGGACCATCCCGGCACCGGTGTCACCTTTCTCGCCAATGAAGACTTGTGGCCGGGACGCGGACCGATCGAAATGACGTCCATGGTGGATATGCGCGACGGCGCCTTCCGTTCCGAATACGCCGCCAAGAAACTGCATCTGAACAATATGGCGCAGACCAACCACGCCGCCCAAAGCGCCCTGAAGGACGGCCTGGTCGGCCTCAAGCTGAACCAGGAAATCCGCCGCCGCGCTGCGCGCACGGTCAACATCAACAGCTTCCACGACATCTTGCCGAATCCGGAAAATCGCATACGGCCAAGCAGCGAGAAGCGCGATGCGCTCGGCATTCCGCAACCGGAAATCACTTATTCCATCGACGATTATGTGAAGAAGAGCGCCGTGCTGACGCATGAAACCTACGCCAGCATCGCCGCCATGTTCGGCGGCACCGAGGTCAAGTTCGACGACGATTTCGCGCCCAACAACCACATCATGGGCGCCGTCATCATGGGCGGCGATCCGCGCGATTCGGTGGTCGACGCCCATTGCCGCTCGCATGACCACGAAAACCTGTTCATTGCCAGCAGCGCGGTGATGCCGGTCGCCGGCACGGTCAACTGCACGCTGACGATCGCCGCCCTGTCGCTGCGCATCGCCGACACCTTGAGGACAGTGCTATGACGGCCCGCTCGCAAATTTCCGCCTGGTGCGGCGGCCTGGCGCTGGCGGCCGGCCTGGTGCATGGCGCTTTTGCCGCTGCAGGCGCCGCCGCTGCGCCGAACGCCGACCAGATCAAGCGCGGCGAATACCTGGCCAAGGCCGCCGATTGCATCGCCTGCCACACGGTCGATCCGGCCAAGCCCTTCGCCGGCGGCTATCCGCTGGCGACCCCGTTCGGCACCATCTATGGTCCGAACATCACGGCCGACAAGGAAACCGGCATCGGCGACTGGAGCGACGAGCAATTCGTGCGCGCGCTGCACGAAGGCGTCGACGATGAAGGCAAGCGCCTCTACCCGGCCTTCCCTTACGCCTCCTTCACCAAGCTGTCGCGCGACGATGTGCTGGCGATCAAGGCCTATCTGTTCAGCTTGCCGCCGATACAGCAAAAAACGCCGGAAAACAAACTGCCCTTCCCGCTTAACCAGCGCTGGCTGATGGCCGGCTGGAACCTGTTCAATTTCACGCCGGGCGAACTGAAGGCGGATGCCGCCAAGAGCCAGGAATGGAACCGCGGCAATTATCTGGTCAATGGCCTGGCGCACTGCCAGGAATGCCACACGCCGCGCAATCTGACCATGGGGCTGGACCTCAAGCGTTCCTTCGGCGGCGCCCAGCTGGGCGGCTGGACCGCGTTCAACATCACGCCCGATCCGGTCAGCGGCGTCGGCGGCTGGAAAGACGAAGAACTGGTGCAGTACCTGAAAACCGGGGTAGCGCCAGGCAAGGCTTCGGCTGCCGGCGGCATGGCGGAAGCCATCGAGCATAGCTTGCAGTATCTGACCGATGACGACCTGAAGGCAATCGTCACCTATCTGCGTAGCGTGCCGGCAGTCAACGATGCAGCCGACAAGAAGCCGCGCTATGCCTGGGGCCAGCCGGCCGACGACGATGCCGAGATCCGCGGGATTGCCACGGTGTCGGTTAGCAGCAATGCTTCCGGCGGCGCCGAACTGTTCAGCGGCAGTTGCGCCAGTTGCCATTCTGCCAGCGGCAGCGGGGTGGTCGACGGCTACTACCCGTCGCTGTTCAACAACAGCGTGGTCGGCGCCCGCGATCCGGGCAACCTGCTGATGGTGATCCTGGATGGCGTGCAACGCCGCGGCGCCAGGGAAGAAACTTTCATGCCCGGCTTTGCCGGCCACCTGAATGACGGCCAGATCGCCATGCTGGCCAACTACGTGGTCAAGCAGTACGGCCATGCCGATACGCCGCCGATTACGCCGGAACAGGTCAAAGTGCAGCGCCAAGGGGGACCACCCTCGCCCCTGCTCACATTATTGCCGGTGGGACTGGCGGCCGCAGCGCTGATCGTGGTATTTATACTGTTTTCAATCTTCAGGCGCGGCGGCCGTCGCCGGCCCAAGTAACCGCATTACAAAAAAGGAAACGGATTCTCATGGCTTTACGCATCATCGCCACCGGCGGCACTTTCGATAAACACTACGACGAGATCGCCGGCAAGCTGACCTTTGCCGCCAGCCACCTGCCGCAAGTGATCCAGCGCGCCCGCATCACCACGGAAATCGCGCTGGAAGAGCTGCCGCTGCTCGATTCGCTCGACATGCAGGACATCGACCGCCGGCGCGTGCTGGCGTCCTGCAGCCATGCCAAGGAAGAAGCGATCGTCATCATCCACGGCACCGACACCATGCGCGAAACTGCCGCGGTGCTGGGAGCGGCGGTCCTGGACAAGACCATCGTGGTGACCGGTGCGATGATTCCCTATGCCATCGCCAATTCCGACGCCCTGTTCAATTTCGGCTTTGCCTGCGGCGTTGCGCAAGTCTTGCCGCATGGCGTGTACGTGGCGATGAACGGCAAGATCTTTGCCTGGGACAAGGTAGCGAAGAACCGCACTGCAGGGGTTTTCGAGCCGCTGTAACGTCAACCACCTGCCGGATCTGGCGCAGACGAAAAAAAACGGGGCAGAATTTCTGCCCCGTTTCACATTTTCACATTTTTCCTGCAACTACTTGGCGGCGCCGCTCAGGCCGCGCGCTTCCAGCAAAGGCCCGACATCCGGGCCGCGTCCGTAGAAATCCTTGAACAAGGCGCTGGGATCGCCGCTGAAGCCGCGCGACAGCACCTTGGCGCGCAGCAGGTCGCCGTTGGCGCGCTTCAGGCCGCCGTGGGTATTCATCCAGTGCTCGGTATCCTTGGCCAGCACGTCGCTCCAGATGTAAGCGTAGTAACCGGCGGAGTAGCCGTTGGAGAAGACGTGCGAGAAGTACGTCGTGTGATAGCGCGGCGGCACCACGTAGCCCTTGGCGCTGCCCAGCGCCTTGGCTTCAAACGCCATCACATCGGTGACGTCCGGTGTCTGGTTGGTCGACAGCTGGTGCCAGGACTGGTCCAGCATCGCCGCCGCCAGGTACTCGGAAGTATCGTAGCCGGCGCTGAACTTGCGCGCCGCCAGCAGCTTGTTGAGCAGCGCCCGCGGCATCGGCTTGCCGGTCTCGTAATGCTTGGCGTAGTGCGCCAGCACCTTCGGATCGTGCGACCACATTTCGTTGAACTGCGACGGATACTCGACAAAGTCGGGCGGCACCGAGGCGCCGGAGAACATCGGATATTCGACGTTCGAGAACAAGCCGTGCAAGCCATGGCCGAACTCGTGGAACAGCGTGTTGACTTCGTCGAAACTGAGCAGCACCGGCTTGCCTGCGGGCGGCTTGGCGATGTTGATATTGTTCGACACCACCGGCTTGGTGCCGAACAGGTGCGACTGCGAGACATAGTTGTTCATCCAGGCGCCGCCTTGCTTGTTGTCGCGCGCGAACGGATCGAACAGGAACAGGCCGAGCGCCGAACCGTCTTCATTGAACACCTCGAAGACGCGCACATCCTGCTGGTATACCGGCAGGTCGGTGCGCTCCTTGAACGTGACGCCGTACAGTTCGTGGGCGGCGTAGAACACGCCTTCCTGCAGCACGTTGTTGAGTTCGAAGTAAGGCTTGATCTGGGATTCATCGAAGCTGTAGCGCGCCTTGCGCACCTGTTCCGAGTAAAAGCCCCAGTCCCACGGCTGCAGCTTGAACGGCTTGGTATGGCTAGCCTTGGCCTGGCGGTCGATCAGCTGCTGCATGGCGGCCGCTTCCCTGCGGGCGTTGGCGGCAGCCGGCGGCGCCAGCTGCGCCAGCATCTTGTTGACCGCGGCCGGAGTGCCGGCGGTTTCCTCTTCCAGCACATAGGCCGCGTGGTTCGGATAACCCAGCAAGGCAGCGCGCTGTGCCCGCAGCTTGACGATCTGGGCGACATTGCCGACGTTGTCGCCGGCGCCGCCGTCGCCGCGGTTGATCGAGGCTTTATAGATGCGCTCGCGCAGCTGGCGATTCTTGAGCTGCGCCAGCACCGGCTGGTCGGTGGTGTTTTGCAGCGTGATCAGCCACTTGCCTTCCAGCTTGCGGCTGGCGGCGGCTTGCGCGGCGGCGGCGATGCCCTCTGCCGACAAGCCATCCAGGTCGGCGACCTTGTCGATCACGATCGCGCCTTCATTGCTGGATTTCAGCAGGTTTTGCTGGAATTGCGTGGTCAGCGAAGAAAGCTGCTGGTTCATCTTGCGCAACTGATCTTTTTCCGCCGGCGACAGGCGCGCGCCGGCCCTGACGAAGTCAGTCCGGTAACGCTCCAGCAGGCGCAGCGATTCAGGATCGAGGCCAAGGCCGGCGCGCTGCTGGTACAGCTGTTCGATACGGGCGAACAAGGCAGGATCGAGGAAAATCGCGTCTTCATGCTCAGCCAGCTTAGGGGCGATATCCTGCTGGGTCTGGTCCAGCACCGGGCTGGTGTTGGCGCTGATCAGGTTGAAGAAAACATCCTTGACCCGTCCCAGCATCTGGCCGGAACGCTCCAGCGCCACGATCGTATTGTCGAAGGTGGGCGCCGCCGGGTTGGCGGCGATGGCGCTGACTTCCTGGCGCTGCTGCGCCATGCCGGCTTCGAACGAAGGCTGGTAGTCGGAATCCTTGATCTTGTCGAAAGGCGGCAGGTTGTAAGGCAGGGAGCTGATCTGCGCGAACGGCGAAGATGCGGCATAGGCTGCGCTGGCGGTGGCGGCGTTCTGTGAGGCCTTGGTCGGCACGTCGCAGGCCATCAGGCTTACGGCGGCAGTCACCATCAACCCGCATACCGCGATACGTTTCGTCGAAACTTGCATCTATTCTCCTGGAGTGAGTACGGCAATTGTTTTTCTGACGAAACATTTTACGCCGCATTCATGAAGAATGGATGAGGCTTTTCCCGGCTTTTTCGAGCTGAAGCCAGGTAAATACAGGCCGGGATGGCGCTGCATGTTCCAGCGCCATCCCGGCCCGCTTGCTGCAGGTTCAGAAGCGGTGCTGGATCCCGCCAATCACGCCGGTCTGGCTGCTGCCGTAGGCGATATCGTCACGCGACAGGCCGACCAGCTGCTGGTTCTTGGCCTTGGCATAGGCCGCGCTCAGATACAGGTCGGTACGTTTCGACAGCGCGTACTTGCCGCGCACCGAATACATGATCGGATCGGCATCCTTGCCGCTGGCGACGTTCTTGATGTTTTGATAGTAGATGGCGCCGATCAGCGTCACTACCGGCGTCACCTTGTAGCTGGCGCCTCCCCAGAAGAAATCGCTGCGCAGGTCGGGTGCGTTCGACGCCAGCGTCTTCTTGTAGTTGCGATAACCCAGGCTCATGCTCAGGTTGTCGCCGAGCTGGTAATTGCCGGCCAGGTGGATGCTGGTGGCCTTGTCGTAAGCGCTGCTGGTAGCGCTGGCGGCGGCGCCGTTGACCCGGTCATAGGTCAAGGCGACACGGAAAGGACCGCTTTCGTAGCCCACGCCCAGATCGTATTTCGCGCTGTCGCTGGCGCTGCCGGCAGTCTCGCCAAAGCCATAGGTGGCGCCCAGCTTGAAGTCGCCGAACTTGCCCTGGTACTTGACGATGTTCTGCAGGTTGGTCGGCATGCCGTCCTTGCGCCCGCCGGTGGCGCCGGCCGAAGTCACCCACGAATACTGGGCCGAATAACCCATGGGGTCGAACGGCAGGATGAAGTCATAAGTGGTGGTAAAGGAGCGGCCCAGGACCACCCGGCCAAAGCCGCCTTCCAGGCCGACATTGGCTTGCCGGTTGAACAGCACGCCTGCGCTGTCGAATTCGCCGGTGTCGGTCTTGAAGCCGTTTTCCAGCTGGAACACGGCTTTCAGGCCGCCGCCCAGGTCCTCGCTGCCGCGAAAGCCGATGCGCGAAGTGTTCATGGCGCCGGAACTGAGGCGCAGCAGGCTGTCCTTGCTGGCGTTGGCGTGGTTGACGTACTCGACGCCGGTATCGATGAGGCCGTAGATGCTGACATTGGTTTGCGCGTAAGCGCCGGACGTGATTGCCCCGAGCGCGGCCAGGGTGGCGGCCGCCAGGTGTTGTCTGTTCATGTTGCTTCCTCCAGTATGGTATTTTTTTGTTGGCTGTGCGAATGCCGAGCAGCTGCACAAAGGCTGTTGTGTGAGCTCTCCCCCCTTTCCTCTTCTTTAGTCTGCAATCAGAAAGCCCATAGCGCGTCTTGCGGCAATTGCAGCCAGTACTCGCCCGGCGCCAGCCGCTGCCGCGCATAGGCGCGCAAGACGCTGCTGTCGTCGCCGTTGCGGAATACGCATTCCCAGCGATCGCCCAGATACATGCAGGTGGCCAGCGGCAGCCTGATGCTGTTCTCGACCGGGGTGTCGGCAATGTTGACTTGCTCGACGCGGATGATGGCGACCGCTTCCTTGGTGTCGCCGGCAGCGGCGCCGCCGCGCAAGGTGGCGCTAACGTTGCCGCCTTCAACCTGCAGCAAGGCCTGGGCGCCATCGCGCTGCAGCAGCTTGGCGGACAGGCGGTTGTTGCTGCCCATGAATTCCGCCGTGAACAAGGTGTCCGGCGTTTCGTACATGCTTTGCGGCGTGCCCTGCTGTTCGATCTTGCCGTTGTTGAGCAGCAGGATGCGGTCCGAGATCGCCATCGCCTCGGCCTGGTCGTGGGTCACCATCAGCGCCGACAGGCCCAGCCGCACGATCAGCTCGCGCAGGAAGGCGCGCGCTTCTTCGCGCAGCTTGGCATCGAGGTTGGAGAGCGGCTCATCGAGCAGGATCACCGGCGGGTTGTACACCAGCGCGCGGGCGATCGCCACCCGCTGCTGCTGGCCGCCGGAAAGCTGGTGCGGAAAGCGCTCGCCGAGGTGGCCGAGGCCGAGCTGGCCGAGCACAGTCTTGACCCGTTGGGCGATATCGCTGCCGTTCATCTTGCGCAGCTTGAGGCCGTAGCCGACATTGTCGGACACGGTCTTGTGCGGCCACAAGGCATACGACTGGAACACCAGTCCGAGATTGCGTTCTTCGGCCGGAATTTCCAGTTTGCGCTGGCCGTCGAACATGATGCGTTCGCCGATCTGGATGCTGCCGGATTTCGGCGATTCCAGGCCTGCTACGGCGCGCAGCAAGGTGGTCTTGCCGCTGCCGGAAGGACCCAGCAGGGCGACCACTTCGCCGCGCTGCAATTCCATCGACACGCCTTTGAGAATCGGATTGGCGCTGGCGCCGCTGCCGTAGTCGAGATGCAGGTTGTTGACACTTAATTCGCTCATGATGATTTCCTGTTTTCGTTTTGCTTAGTGGTGCAGCTCAGTCGTGCAGCTTGATGCCGAAGCGCAGCGCGATGCCGAGGCCGATGGCCACCAGCGTGATGTTGATAAAGGACAGCGTCGCCACCAGGTCGACCGAACCGGAAGCCCACAGCGACACGATGAGCGCGCCGATGACTTCGGTGCCGGGCGACAGCAGGTACACGCCGGTGGAATATTCGCGTTCGAAGATCAGGAACACCATCAGCCAGGCGCCCAGCACGCCGTAGCGCACCAGCGGCAAGGTGACGTCGCGCGTGACTTGCGAACGGCGCGCGCCGACTGCGCGGGCAGCTTCTTCCAGCTCCGGTCCGACTTGCAGCAGCGCCGTCGTGATCAGGCGCAAGCCATACGCCAGCCACACCACCGAATACGCTAGCCATACCGAGAAAATGGTGGAACGCAGCTCGCGCAATTGCGGAATGAAATTTTCCACCAGCCAGTTGGCGACCACGTTGTCGAAGCCCTTCAGGAAACTGTCGAGGAAAGACGGCACGAACAGGAATACCCACAGGAACGACAGGCCGGCCAGCAGTCCCGGCACGGCGCGCGGAATCAGCACGCTGTAGTCGAGGAAGCGAGTGATGCCGTCGGCCTTGCGGTGCATTGCCAGCGCGATGCAGCAATAGCAGGCCACCGCAATCGCGCCGCCGATGACGCCGATCAGGATGGTGTTGACGATGCCGCGCACCAGCGCCGGCTGCTCCCAGATGTCGCGGAAGTGCTGGAAAGTCAGCGCATCGAGCAGCGACACGCCGTAACCCCAATGCGAAACGAAGGCGCGCAAGGCGATGCCGGACAAGGGAATCACGATGGTGAAAATCAGCCAGGCCGCGATCAGGCTGAACGCCAGCCATTTCCATTTGCCCAGCGGCAGCGCCTTCTGCCGCGCACCCTTGCCCTTGATCGAGACATACTTGTTGGCCGAACGCAGCAGCCAGCGCTGTATCATCACCAGCGGCAGGGTCACCGCCACCAGGCACACTGCGACCGCCGCCATCAGGTGATAGGAAGGCGTGCCGAGCTTGTTGGTCAGCTTGTACAGATAGGTCGGCAGCACCAGGTGGCCTTCCGGATCGCCCAGCACCAGCACCAGGCCGAACACTTCAAAGCCGAGGAAAAACACCAGCACGCCGGCATAGGCCAGCGCCGGCATGATCATCGGCAGCGACACGTTCAGCGCCACCTGCAGCGGCGAAGCGCCGGCTACGCGCGCGGCTTCTTCGACGTCGGCGCCGAGGCTCTTCAGCGCCGCCGAGGCGTACAGGTAAACATGCGGCACGTGGGTCAGGCCGGCGATGATGACGATGCTGGGGAAGGCGTACACATTCCATGGCGTCGCCTCGATACCCACCATGCGCAGCAGGTCCTGCATCCACACGGTATAGAAGCCGACCGGTCCCATAGCCACCACATAGCCGAAAGCGATCACCATCGGCGAAACAAAAATCGGCACCAGCAGCATCGGCGCGATCCAGTTGCGGCCCGGCAGGTCGGTGCGCACCATCAGGAAGGCCAGCATGCCGCCCAGCGGCACCGCGATCAGGGCCAGGCCGCTGGCCAGCAGCAGGCCGTTAATGAAAGCCTGGCGGAAATCCGGATCGTCGAAGATGAAGCGATACGGTTCCAGGCTCAGGGTTTTGACCGGCGCGAAAAATGGCGCGGATAAAAAACTTTGATAGAAAATCAGCAGCAGCGGCAGGAAAATCGCCACCGCCGCCAGCGTGACCACCAGTCCGCGCGGCCAGTTGAGGCGCGCCAGCCGGGAGCGGCTGGCCAGCGGATGGGGAGGAGAAATCGAAGTCATAGTGTGTACCTTGCTGAAAACCTGCTTGAAAACTGCGGCCGGCTGCGCTCGGGGCAGCCGGCCTGGATCCTGCCAATCCTGCTGTTACTTCTTGCCCGCAGCAGCCTTCCACTGCTTGAGGAAAGCCAGGCGCTTGCTCTGGTCCAGGTATTGCAGCAAGGCCGGGGTCAACGGGATCGGCTTGAGCGCATTGCCGAGCTGCGTGGTCAGGCCGGCCACGGTGGCGTTGCCGCCGACATCCGAGCGCAGCGAATACAGCTGCGATTCAGTCGAGATGACGGTCTGGCCGCGCTTGGACAGCAGGTAATCGACCCACAGCTTGGCGGCGTTCATGTTCTTGGCTGACTTGTTGATGAACACCACGCGCGACAGCACCAGGTTGTAATCCTTGGTGAAGGCCACGCCGAGCGATGGATCCTTGGCGGCGCGCGCCTGTGCATAGGAACCGATGACGTTGTAGCCGATCAGGTTCTCGCCCGAGGAAATCCGCTCCAGCATGGTGCCGGTGGAGGATTGCACGCGGATGCTGACGTCGCCGAAGGTCTTGGCCAGGTCCCAGAATTGCGGATTGATCTGCGCATCTTCGGTGATGAAGGAAAAGCCGACGCCGGATTTTTCGATATCGTAGGTGGTGACCTTGTTGCGGAACTTGTCGGCCTTCGTGCTCAGCAGCTTGACCAGGTCGGCGTGGGTGGCCGGCACTTCGTCGGCACTGACCAGACGCTTGTTATAGACAATCGCCAACGGCTCGAAAGTGGTGCCGTAGGCGCTGTCCTTGTAGTTGGCCCAGGCCGGAATCGCTGCCGCTTCCTGCGACTTGTAGACCGCGCCGTAGCCTTCGCTGACCAGCTTGAACTGCAGGTCCATGGCTGACGACCACAGCACGTCGGCGGTGGCGCCGCCGGCGGCGGCTTCGGAGATGAAGCGGTTATAGACTTCGGTCGAATTCATGTCGTTGAACTCGACCTTGACGCCGGGATAGAGCGCGCTGAAATCCTTGATCAGCGGTTCCGCCGCCTTGGAATCGGTGGCGCTGTAGATCACCAGCTTGCCTTCCTTTTTTGCGCTGTCGACGATCTTGGCGTAATCCGCCGGATAGCCGGCCGGCGCTTGTGCGGAAGCGTTCAGCGCCAGGCTGAATGAGAGAGCGGCGAACACCGCAGCCAATGGTTTTAAAGGTTTTTTGATCAACATGGGTGTCGTCTCCTGATGGTTTCAGATGGTTATGGGTGCTGCTGATGAATCCGGGTTAAAAGCTGCAGGCAACAGTCGAGCACCGGCCTGCCAAGGCGTGGCGGCCACTTGCTGTCGCTTGCGGGAGTTTTGCCGGGCCGGAGGCCGCGGCGGGGTTTATCCGGGGTTTATCTAATTAAGCCGAGCTGGTCCGATTGCTTGCGGTAGTCTTCAACGGTTTTCTTTATATATGCTGTCAGCTGGTTGCCGCTCATGGCGAACGGTGAAAGCCCGGTGGCGGCGCGCAGCTGCGTGAATTCAGGCGTCGCCATCATGGCGTCGAAGCGCTTGACCCAATGCCGGTAGGCGGCATCGCTGACTTCCGGTCCGACATAGACGCCGCGGATGATCGGCCAGCTCACCGCTAGGCCCTGCTCGCGCGCGGTCGGCACCTGCGCCAGCGCGCCCGGCAGGCGCTGTTCGGACAGCACGGCAAGGATACGGATTTCACCATCGAGCGAATGCAGGGTGGCTTCCGAGGCGTCGCCGGAGACGACCTGCACATGGCCGGCGCGCAAGGCGGTGAAGGCTTCGCCGCCGCCTTCCAGCGCGACGAAGCGCAGGGTCTTGGAATCGATCTGGCTTTGCTTGGCCAGTATGGAGATTTTCAGCCAGTCCTGGCTGCCGACGGTGCCGGCGGCGCCGATCGTGACCTGGGCCGGATTTTTCTTGAGCGCGGCCAGCAGGTCGCGCAGCGTCTTATAGGGAGAATCGTGGCGCACTGCAATCATGCCGTAGTCGACGCCGATGGCCGCCACCCAGCGCACATTGCTGACGTCGGCATCGCCGTATTTTCCCTGCGCCAGATTCATCAGCGAACCGCCGGAAAACGCCACCAGCGTATCGGCTTCGGCGCGGCGCTGGCTGACGATGGAATTCCAGGCGACGGCGCCGATGCCGCCCGGCAAGTAACTGATCTTCAGGGGATCTTCCTGCGCCTCGGCGACGGCCGGGATCTGTAAGCCTTTCTGGATCAGCTTGCAGGTGACAGCCATGCCGCCGCCCGGCTTGGCCGGGGCGAGGCACTGCAGCGGCGCTGCCTGCGCAACGAGCGTGACGGATGTGACGAGTGCACCGAGTGCACAAATCCGGGCGATTGCAGAATTCATTGTCTCCTACCCATTCTGTTGTTATGCCTCCTGCGGCGCCTGATCGGCGGCAGGGGTGAAACCGGGCTTTTATACGTTTTTTTGCATCATAGCGGCCCCAGTCTTTCATTTTCCTTTCACTCACATTTTGCCAACAGCGGTTTTCTGTGTGAGTATTAACGTCCTCTTTTTTTAATCCCAACTGCCCCAAGCCATGCGGATTTTGCTGATTGAAGACCATGTCGAGCTGTCGCGCTGGCTGACCAAGGCATTGCAGGATGCCCACTGGTCGGTCGAATGCGCCATGAACGGCGCCGATGCCGACAGCCTGCTGCATACCCAGCAGTATGCACTAGTGATACTCGACCTCAGCCTGCCGAAGATGGACGGCCTGGAGGTCTTGAAGCGCCTGCGCGCGCGCGGCAGCAAGACGCCGGTGCTGATCCTGACCGCGCGCGGCGGCTTGCAGGACCGCGTGCAAGGCTTGAACCTGGGCGCCGACGATTACCTGGCCAAGCCCTTCGAACTGGTCGAACTGGAGGCGCGCGTCAAAGCCTTGCTGCGGCGGGCGCAAGGCGGAGAGGCGCCGGTCTACAGCTGCGGCGCGCTGCAGTTCGATACCGTCACGCGCATGTTCAGCTACGGCGGCGCGGCGCTGGCGCTGACGCCGCGCGAACATGCGGTGCTGGAAGTGCTGATCAGCCGCGCCGGACGCGTGGTGTCCAAGGAAAAATTGTTCGATGAAGTATTTTCCCTGGTCGACGACGCCAATCCCGATGCGATAGAAATCTATATCCACCGGCTGCGCAAAAAATTGATCCGCAACGGCGCCGAAGCGGTCGCCATCACCACCTTGCGCGGCCTCGGCTATCTGCTGGAAGTCGCCGTCGTAAAATGAATGCGCCAGCCAGCCCTGCCGCCGCCAAACCCGCAAAATCCCTGGGAAGCTTGCGCAGCCAGCTGTTGAGCTGGCTGCTGATCCCATTGCTGCTGCTGGTGGCGCTGGATGCTTTTTCGGTCTACCGCAATGCGCTCGATGTGGCCGACCTGGCGTACGACCGCGCCTTGCTCGCTTCTACCCGCGCGCTGGCGGAGCGCGTGTCGGTGGTAGACGGTAAAGTCGTTGCGGATGTCCCCTACGTCGCGCTGGACAGCTTTGAAACCGACACCCTGGGACGCATCTACTACAAGGTCACCGGCACCCGGGGTGAATTCGTCTCCGGCTACGAAGACTTGCCGGCGCTGCCGCCCGATGTGCCGCGCTCGGAAATCTATCCGGCGCTGGTGCGCTTCTATCACGCCAGCTATCACAACCAGCCGGTGCGCATCGCCGCCCTCTATCAGCCGGTCTACGACGACTCGATGCGCGGCATCGCCCTGATCCAGGTCGGCGAAACCATGGATGCGCGCAGCGACCTGACACGCAAGATCCTGTTCAGCACCTTGTGGCGGCAAGGTCTGCTGGTGTGCGTGGCGGCGCTGCTGGTGTGGTTTGCGGTGCGCTTCGTGCTGCGCCCGCTGATGCAGCTGAAAGCGACGGTGGAAGCGCGCGCCAGCACCGACCTGGCCGATTTCGACGCCGACCAGGTGCACAAGGAAGTGCGGCCGCTGGTGGTCGCCATGAATGGCTATATGGGGCGCTTGCAGACGCTGATCAGCGGCCAGCGCCGTTTCATCGCCGATGCCTCGCACCAGCTGCGCACGCCGTTGACGGTGCTGAAAACACAAGCTGAGCTGGCCATGCGCGAGCTTGACCGTCATCCCAACGACCCGCGTGCCTGGCAAGACATGCGCGAGATCGTCGCCAGCATCGCCGGCACCACCGACGCCACGGTGCACCTGGCAAACCGTTTGCTGACGCTGGCGCGCGCCGAGCATGGCGTGGCCGAGAGCGGCGTGGCGCCGGTGTCGCTGACCAGCATTACACGCCAGGTCGGGCTCGAATACGCGCTCATGGCTGTCAAGAAACAGATCGACTTGTCCTTCGATGCCGGCGAGGATCTGATGGTGGACGGCAGTGCCCTGCTGTTGCACGAGCTGGTCAGCAATCTGCTCGACAATGCGATTCACTATACGCCGGCCGGCGGCAAGGTAACCTTGCGTGTGCGCTACGACAGCGTGGCGCAGCGCGCGCTGCTGCAAGTGGAAGACAGCGGCATGGGCATCGCTGCCGAAGACCGCGAACGGGTCTTTTCCGCTTTCTACCGGGCGCCGTCGGCGCAGCAGCAGAATCCCAGCGGCGCCGGCCTCGGCCTGTCCATCGTGCGCGATATCGCCAGCTCGCATGGCGCGCAGATCGTGCTGGGCGACGCCGGCGACGGCACGGATGGCGCCGCCGGGCTAAAGGTCACGCTGAGTTTTCCTTTGTCGTCATTGGCGCATTGGGCTTAGGATTTGCGTTTTGCCTCCGCCTTGGTAAGCTACCTGGCATGATGTTCCTGGTGAAGGAGACTGGCTTTGAGCGATACATCCATCAAGATGGTGCACGGCACGGCGCTGACAGATGCGCAGAAGAAGGATTTGCTGAACCGGCTGGCGCGGGTCGAGGGCCAGATCCGCGGCGTGCAGAAACTGATCGCCAATGCCGCCGTGCCGGCCGACTGCGACAGCGTCGCCCAGCAGCTGGCGGCGGCCCGCAAGGCGCTGGACCGCGCCTTCATCACCCTGCTGACCGATGCCATCGTCACCCACAGCGCAGCTGCGGCCACGCCGGAGCAGGCCTTGCAGAGTGCGCAGAATCTGGCGGCGCTGCTGGACAAGTTCGGCTGACGTTTGTTCTTCAAGGCGCTGCCGACAGACTTTAGGCGCATCCCTTATTTCGTAAACCTCCGTGTCATTCCTATAATTCCTTTCTCAAAATGTGGCGCTGAAAAGGAGTAAGGCATGATCGTGGCCGGCAATCGCCCCGCTGCGCAGTCCGGGACCGGCATGATAGAAGTGCTGGTGGCGATGGCCATCGTCGCCTTCGCCATGTTTGCCCTGATCGACATGCAGACCACGGCGCTGCGCTATCAAAAGACAGCGCATGTGCGCGCCACGGCGGGCCAGTTCGGCGCCGATCTTGCCGAGCGGGTGCGCGCCAATATCCGCGGTGCGCACGAGGGCGCCTACAATTTGCCGCGGCAGATCTATCCGGCATTGGATGCGCTGGCGCCGGCCTGCTTCAATCCCGGCCGCTGCACGGCGCAGGAACTGGCGGCACGGGACATCCATGACTGGCGCAGCCGCCTCAGCGATGCGTTGACGGGAGGCTGGGGCGAGATCAGCGGCTCGGTCAGCAGCGGTTTCACGATACGGGTGTATTTCCGCGATGCCAGCGTCCCGGGCGCCCCGTTTGCTGAAAATTGCCGGCCGCTCGCCGCCGATCCCGCAAGCTATAAAGATGTCGCCTGCTTCGCTACCGCGTTCCTGCCATGAAGCGCGTTAGCCTTTGCCTGCAACGCGGCGCGGTGTTGCCGATGCTGCTGATCAGCCTGCTGGTCATGGCCTTTCTGGGTTTCAGCGCCCTGAGCACGGCGCTGCTGGAAGAAAGGATGGCTGCCAATGCCGGTAGCCGGCAACTGGCATTCCAGGCCGCCGAACATGCCTTGCGCTTTTGCGAGAATCAACTGCAACTGTCGCCGGTCACGATTCCGCAGCTCAGGCAAGGACCGGTTGCGGTGGATGGCGCAAACAGCATGCATTACTGGGAAATGGCCGATAGCTGGCGCAACGACAAGATATCCATTCCGGTACCTCGCATCGGCACTGAAGGCCTTGCCCCGGCAGCGCCGGCCCGCTGCCTGGCCGAGCGCCTGGAGCTGGACGCCGACCTGCAATTCCAGCTGCACGCGCCACAGCCGCGGCCAGCCTTCCGGATTACCGCGCGCGGCGTCGGCGCCGGCAATGCGGCGGTGGTGCTGTTGCAGAGTTATCTGCTCCTCTAAGCCGGCGTCTCATGAGCCCTCTGTTTCCCTGCATTTGCGCCATCGTTCTGGTCTTGTCCTCTGCCCCGGCTTCCGCTCCTGCTGCGGAGACGCCGGATGAACCGCCCTTCGTCTATGTCGGCAGCTATGAAGCGGGGTCATGGCTGGGACATGTGAAAGCCTATCCGGTTGGCACAGACGGCGTTGCCAAAGTCGCCCGGTGGGATGCCGCCGATCTGATTCCGCCATGGCGGTCGCGCCGTATCGGTACAGCCTCAGGCAACGCCAACGCGATAGCATTCGAATGGCTGCAGCTGGACGATGCGCAAAGAGCCCTATTGTCTTCCGAAGATCTGCTGGAGTACTTGAGAGGCAATGACGCGCTGGAAGCCAAGCATGGCGTCGGCGGCTTCCGCAATCGCCATGGCAAGCTGGGCGACATCATGTATTCCGCACCGCTGTATGTGGGTCTGTCCGACTCTGCATATCAGTTCCTCCCAGGCGGCGCCGGCGGCAGCGCCTATCAGGAATATGTCAAAAGCAAGAAGCGGCGCCAGGCCATGCTTTACGTCGGCGCCAACGACGGCATGCTGCATGCGTTCGATGCCCTCGGCGGCGTCGAAACCAGCGCCTTTGTGCCAAGCGCGGTATTTGACGCCTTGCCTCGATTGAGCGAAGCCGGCTACCTCCATCGTCCCTACGTGGATGGCTTGCTCAGCGTTGGCGACGCTTATCTGGGCGCCGCGTGGAAAACCATCCTGCTGGGCGCAACCGGCGGCGGCGCCAGGAGCCTGTTTGCGCTGGATGTTAGCACACCGCCGGTTCCTGCGCCGTTGCTGTGGCAACGGAGCGCCGAAGACGACGGCACAGGAGCAAGCGACGACGACATGGGGCACCTGATCGGGGAGGCGTTCGCCGTCCGGCTGGCGAACGGCGCCTGGGCGGCAATCTATGGCAACGGCTACCAAAGCGAAAACCTGAGTGCCGTGCTGTATCTGGTCGAGTTGTCCGATGGAGGTCTGATCAAAAAAATCGCCGTCGGCGCAGGAGACGCCGAATCGCCGAACGGCCTGGCGACGCCGGCGCCGGTATTCAACCCGCAGCGCGCTGTCAGTGCGATCTACGCCGGCGATTTGCGAGGCTGGCTCTGGAAAGTCGATTTGAGCGCGGATGAGCCTCAGCGCTGGCAGGTCGCTTTCAGCAAGACGCCCCTGTTCATCGCTGCCGACAAGGGCGGCAAACCGCAATCGATCACGCAACAGCCCTTGCTTGCACAGCATGCCAAAGGCGGCGCCCTGGTCATGTTCAGCGGCGGCAAGCCCGGCGATGGCAGGATTCCAGGCGAGGCGCAAAGGCAAAGCCTGTATGGCGTCTGGGACAAGGCTGGGAGCGGCCCCGTCAGCGGCAGAGAACAGTTGCAGCAGCAGATGCTGAGTGAAGGCAGCGATGGCACATGGCAGCTAAGCAACAATGGCGTCGATTGGAGCGTGTCGCGCGGCTGGTATGTCGACCTGCCGGAAAAGATCGGCTATGTCGTCGGCAAGCTGCAAATTGTCGATGGCCTCTTGTGGGTGCTGACTTATGCGCCCGCGCATGACAAGTCCTACCTGCTTGCGCTCGACTACAACAGCGGTGGCGCCAGCAGCGATGGCGCATTCATCGGGCTTCTGAACCATGCCGCGCTGGTCGATGTGCCCGCCTCCATGGTCACGCCGATTTTCATCAAGCTGCCGGATGGCCGCAAACAGCTGGTGATCGCCGGCCGCGACGGCTTGCCGCATGCGGTCGATATCAATCCGCGAACCCGGTCCCCGGTGCGGACCTGGCGCCAATTGCCGGTGCCTGCGGCTGTTGTCGATCCCGACTAGAGGCGGCGAGTCGCTTGAGCAGAGATCGTGAACGGGGAATATCCGGCGTCCTGATGCCGGACCATACCGGCGCGCGCGGGCTGATCGGCAATACTGTTCCGTTGGCAGAGTGTCGGAGACGTTAAAAAGCCCGCTGAACGCGGGCCCTTAGCTGGATTGAAACTCAATCGTCGTCATGGTGGCGATGATGCTCACGCCATCCTTCCCGGCGACGCCATTCTTCGCGGCGCCAATCTTCGTCGCGCCGCTCGCGCCATTCGCGGTGTTCGCGCCAGCCCGGTTCCACATAGACCGGCTGCGGCGGCGGGTAATAGACCGGCGCCGGCACATAGCGCGGTTCGTACTGCACTACCGGCGGATAGTAAGGTTGCGGCGACGGTACATAAATGCCGACACCGACATTCACGCCGGCAGCAGCACTGCCGCACGCACCCGCTGCGATGGCGCCAAACGCCAGACATGCTAAAAGTTTTTTCATTTGATTATCTGATTTCCTGTTTGCCAATCTATCTGCAGCGATTTCGCCATTTCACAGCCTCAGTTTACGGGCTAGCGCGCGTCAATGTTATTCCGAAAGGCAACAAGTGTAACGTTAAGTAATTTATTGTGGCAAAAATTAATGCGGGTTAGCATGTCATTTTCCTGATTCGCCTTATTTGACGCGATCCACAGAGAAGCGTATCGGTGCACAATCGCGGCGAGGCGCGCGCTGCCTGGGCAGCCTGATCAACCAGAACAATAAAGGAAGCACGCATGGGCAAGGGCCGCCTGGAAGCCTTCAGCGATGGCGTCATCGCCATCATCATCACCATCATGGTGCTGGAAATGAAAGTGCCGCACGAAGCCAGCCTGTCAGCACTGTGGCTGATCTACCCGGTGTTTGTCAGCTATGTACTGAGTTTCATCTACACCGGCATCTACTGGAACAACCACCATCACATGCTGCACGCCGTGCAAAAAATCAACGGCTCGGTGCTGTGGGCCAATCTGCATTTGCTGTTCTGGCTCTCCCTGATTCCCTTCGCCACCGGCTGGATGGGTGAAAATCATTTTTCGGAAGTGCCGGTCGCCCTGTATGGCGTGGTGCTGATGATGGCCGGTGTCGCTTATTACATCCTGAGCCGCGTGCTGATCAAGCTGCATGGCAAGGACTCCGCCCTGGCCAAGGCCGTCGGCAGCGATTTCAAGGGCAAGATCTCGGTGGCCGGCTATGCCCTGGCGATACCGCTCTGTTTTCTGAACCGCTGGATCGGGCTGGGACTCTATGTGCTGGTCGCCGTCATGTGGCTGATTCCGGATCGCCGTATTGAAAAAGTGATCAACAGCTGAAAAGCCGTTCCGCAAGCCGCCAATCAAGCCCTGGAAAAATTGGCGGCCACCGGCAGCTGGCGCAGCAACGACGCGCTGCCGCTGTCGGTGATTACTGGTGCGGCTTCTGGCTTGGCGATGGCATTTTATTATCGACACGAGGCTCGTAAATATCAGTTGCCGCAATGACCGCAATGACCGCCGGCGGGGATTGCCGGGCTGGGATGTAAAAAAGCCTCGCGGTTGGCGAGGCTTTGGAATTACCGATATGTGAGGAGATTCTAGCCATCCAGTGCTATCTGCAAAGTGACAAGGCTATGAATGAATCTACTCACATATCCGATAAGCTGCGACAGGCAGATGTAGCTATCTTAACGAAAGAATATGACAGGAGTTTGACATTCAAGGTTTGCCGGTAACATTATTGCCGGCGCCGCGGGCAAAAGCGTTCGGCACGTGGTGCAAATTAATACACTTTACTCCCCTGAGATGCGGGATAATTTTCCGATTGTACGCATCGGCGTGCGCCATCATCTGGATATTCATGAATCTTCTCGCGTCACGCGCAGCTTTGCTATTGGCTGGTGTTTCTCTTTTCGGCGGCATGCGGGCAAGCGCAGCTGCGGCAAACCCCGACGTTCAAACCATCGTCCTGCTACGCCACGGCGAAAAACCCGACGCCGGCCTCGGGCAGCTGAATTGCCAGGGTCTCAACCGCGCACTGGCCTTGCCGCGCGTGCTCGAAGCGAAGTACGGCAAGCCCGATGTCATTTTCGCCCCCGATCCCGCCACGCAAAAGAAAGACCGCGGCACCAGCTACGATTATGTGCGTCCGCTGGCGACGGTCGAGCCCAGCGCCATTTACTTCGGTATGCCGGTGAATGCCTCGATTGATTTTTCCAAGACCGACGACCTGCGCAACGCGCTGCTGGCGCCGCAATACCGCCGCAGCCTGCTGGTGGTCGGCTGGGAGCACAAGATCATCGAGGAGCTGGCGCGCCAGATCGTGGTGGAATACGGCGGCGACCGCGCCAGCGTGCCGCACTGGGAAGACAATGACTTCGACAGCATCTACCTGCTGCGCATCGTGCGCGATGGCGGCGCCGCCAAAATCAATTTCAGCGTCGACAAGGAAGGACTGAACGACCGTCCCTTGACCTGCCCCGCCGGCTAAACCAGAAAAGAGACTCCATGATCCAACGCAAACCAGGTGAAATTGAAACAAGCAGCAAGAAAATCCAGAACGCCGCCACCGTCGGGCTTTACGCCCTGCTGGTGTTGCTGGCGCTGTGGGTCATGCGCGATTTCATTCCGGCGGTAGTGTGGGCCGGCGTCATCGCCATCGCTTTATGGCCGCTGCTGCTGCGCCTGGAGACCCCGCACGGTTCGCGCGCGCGGACGGTCGGCGTGGCGCTGCTGCTGACCGCGGCAGTGGCCTTGTTCGTAGTGCTGCCCTTTGTGGCGGTGATCACCCAGGCTGCCCACGAGTCGCACGATTTCATCGAGTGGTTCAAGCAGGCTGAGACGAATGGCCTGCCGCTACCCGGCCTGGTCGAGCATTTGCCTTTCAGTTCGCCGCAAATCAGCAGCTGGTGGCAGGAAAACCTGGCCCAGCCTTTGCACGATTCGCCTTTCATCAAGGGATTGCATGTCGAAGCGGCGGTCGCCGCCGGCCGGCATTTCGGCGCGCTGGCGGCGCACGGTCTGATCCTGTTCGGCTTCATGCTGATGACGCTGTTCGTGATTTTCCAGGCCGGTTCGAGGATGAGCGGCAACCTGGTCAAAGCCACCCGCCGCGCCTTCGGCGTCGACGGCGCCCTGCTGGCGCACCAGATGACGGCCGCCGTGCGCGGCACAGTCGCCGGACTGGTGGTGGTCGGGATTGGCGAAGGCGCGCTGCTGGGCATCGCCTATGCCATCACCGGCGTGCCGCACGCCACTCTGCTTGGTTTACTGACGGCGATCGCCGCCATGCTGCCGTTCTGCGCGCCGATCGTTTTCTGCGGTGCCGCGCTCTGGCTGCTTGTGCAGGGTGCCACTGTCGCTGCAATCAGCGTCGCCGTATTCGGTTTCGTCGTGGTCCTGATCGCCGAGCACTTCGTGCGCCCGCTGCTGATCGGTAGCTCGACCCGCCTGCCCTTCCTGCTGGTCCTGTTCGGCATCCTCGGCGGCGCCCAGACCTTCGGCCTGCTCGGCCTGTTCATCGGCCCGGCGCTGATGACGGTGCTGACGGTATTGTGGCGTGATTGGGTGGGGCAAGACTGAGTTGGCAGCGGGCCGGCCCCGGACCTGCCTAACTATTGATCAGAGGCCTGACGAAAGCCGATCCGCTCTCGGTAAAAAGCCAGCCAAGTGCACAGCAATTGAGCAGCACCGTCAGCCAGAAGACCGTTTGAAACTGTTCCTTCCTCGACTTGTGGCGCAGCGTCTTCTGCGCCAGCAAGGCCCCCGGCCAGCCGCCGATCAATGCCAGCATGTGCAGGGTGTTCTCCTGGATACGCCATTGCCTGCTTTGCGCCGCCGATTTATCGATGGCGTACGCGACAAAGGCGACCACGCTGGCCACAAGATAGAGACCGGCAAAAGCTAGCGGTAGCCGGCCCATGACAGCGGCCAGCAGCAGCAAACAGCAAAACGCGACGGTGAAAATGACGGCAAGCGAACCGGATTGGGAAGACCTCGAAGCAGCGGCAGCACCGCCTGCAAACCTGATCTTGTCGGCACGAAAACGCCCGTTTTGTTCCAGTATCAGCTCATAGCTGATGAGGTCGCCTTCAGCCGGCCGCCGCTCGCGGTCGGAAAATGCCTTGATATGGACAAAGGCCTTTTCGTTTTTCCCATTGGTGGCGACAAAGCCAAAGCCCTTGCCATCCTTCCAGCTGGTGATTTTTCCTTGGTGGCGCATGGGGAATTGGGGGACGAAACATATTAAAAAAAGCCCGCCTGCCTTGCGGCGGCGGGCTGAATCCAAAACTTAGGGAGTGTTGGAGGAGACCAAATCAATATTGTGTCTTCAAGTCGAATTTCAATACCTGTTTTCAGTTGTATTTGGTGTCTATCGATACGGCAGAAAGACTAAGACGTGGCCATGATGCCTCTCTAAGTAAACGCCTGTCATCGATATCTCCATGCGAAAAAATGGAAATCCAATGTTGATGTATGCGCCAGGTCTTATGTGCCGTTGTCGTGAACAAAATTCGAAACAGGATGCGTCCGATTCATCCCGGAGAAATTCTCAAGGAGGATTTTCTTGCGCCGTTCAGCATGAGTGCGAATGCCCTTATGCGCGTACTTAAAGTCTCTGCGACCAAGAATTCTCAAAGAGATTGGCCAATGGAAGTAGCAATGCCGGGATTAAAAACGGGCGCCCGTCCGGCAGCCCGCAGCTGCGGCGCCATTGGTTGCTGCGGCGCCGCAGCCGAATATGCCACATCCTCCGAGCAAAAGAATCATGGCAGCTAGAATGCAGATCAGGCGGGAGCGGGTTTGCTTGAATTTCCTTGGCAGCTAGCTACATCGTGGCAATTGGTTTTGCCACTGCAAAGACATGGCGAAATACCAAGTAATTATGGCGATACAGAAGTTAGATAGTCCTCGGAGAGTCTGTGCCGTATTGGGTCACACAGTTTTTCCGCAAATTTGTGTACTTACCTGTGTACTTAAAACATAAAGTGCGCTGAGTTATCTACAGGCTCACGCAAACTCACCCAAACAAAGAAAACAGCACCGCGATCGCACTTACGATGGTGCCAATGAGCGCGAAAAAATCGACCCAGGCATCGAACCGGCTGGGCTCTGTTTTTCTGTATAGTCCCTTAATATCAAAGATAACTCGACTCGCCCCCAATTTGCGTGCAATTCTACAGCTGACTGTTGCCGCGGCAGGTTCTCAGCATACCAAATACGGCGGCGCTGCATCAATGCTACAATTGATGACATAATAACAATGCGTAAACAATGTCGAAGGGAGTTTCCATGGGCGGAACTGGAACCGAAGTAAAATCGGCATTACGCCATTGACCTGTCAAGCAAGGAAAAAAGTGAATTCTATTTTGGCAGCAAGTCAAAAATTACGCCCACTAGGGATGCTCGCAATCGCGATACTAATGAGCTCCTGCGGCGGCGGTAGCGATGCCGGACCAGGAGGGGGTTCAACACCCGTTACCCCCGTAACTCCATTAACACTTCAATCGATTTCTGTCACCCCTAGCCCGTTTATCACCGGCGTCGGGGTTACTCGTCGTTTAACTGCCACCGGTACCTTTTCCGATGGCAGCACAGCAGATCTTGGAGCGAACGCAGCATGGACTTCTCTTACGCCGTCCGTTGCAACGGTGTCCGCCGGACTAGTCACGGGGGTGTCGCAGGGGCCAGCGACAATCAGTGTGTCCTCAGCGGGCGTATCGGCGAGCATCGCGCTGAACGTGACGACCAACTCTTGGTCGCAAGCCGGCAATATGCTTCAGCGGGTGTCGTCATTCACAATGACGCTGTTAACAAGTGGAAAAGTCCTCTCTTCCGGTAGCGATGGACTTAGCAGTGACGCCGAAATCTACGATCCGGATAAAGATACTTGGTCAGCCACTGAGGCTCAGCGAATTGGCAGAATTGGGCAAACTGCAACATTGTTGCTTAATGGCAAAGTGTTGGTCGCGGGCGGAGGCGACCATCGTCAAAGTCTGCCGGATAGCGTTACCTATGACCCTGCTTTAAACAGTTGGTCGACGACGGTGGCGCCAATGCTGTCCGGGCGAATTGGGCATACTGCAACGCTTTTACCAAATGGAAATGTACTGGTTGCGGGCGGCGCTACTTTCCCCTTACCCGCCACTCCATCCGAAGAACTCTACGACCCGACTGCCAATGCTTGGTCGGCCGCCGCAGTCATGACATCTGCCAGAACCTGGCATACCGCAACGTTACTGCCAAACGGTAAAGTGTTTGTAGTGGGTGGGTATGCCTCTATAAATAACACGATTTCAAGCACCGAAACTTATAATCCAGGCAGCAATACGTGGTCGCCAGCGTCGAGTATGGCTGTCGCTCGGAATCAGCACACGGCAACATTATTACCGAATGGGAAAGTGTTGGTTGCGGGCGGTCAACCCAATACTGGGAATCCATATGCTCCCCTTTCAAGCGCAGAAATATATGACCCGAATACGAATGCCTGGTCATCAGCTGGAAATATGGCATCTCCACGCACTGGACATGCAGCAATAGTTTTACCCGATGGAAAAGTACTGGTATTTGGCGGTTCGGCCACTTTGAATGGATCACTTGCAACTGCTGAAATTTACGACCCAGGAACGAACACCTGGTCGTCCGCCGCAAGTATGGCCATTGCGCGCGCTACGCCAACGGCGGTGCTGTTAAAGAATGGGGCGGTTTTGGTTTGCGGCGAGACTACTGCTACTGGTACAAGCTGTGAGTTCTACTGGTGATGATGTTGTTCGACAGACTAGGACCTGACGCTCAAGACGTCGGCGTCATAGTCTGTCCTCGACACGTAGGGAAGCCAAACGGTGGTAGGTATCACTTAATCCATATTCGGTCTTACCGATCGCCTATTCCGGCCGAAATACAATGTTCTATAAGAGTACCAATTATCGAATCTTTAAATGCATTGTGTTCGCCCGCCAAGCGATGCTTGACTGTTCCAGCACCCGTATGTCGCTAGCTGATGAAGCAAATCACGCAATTGTTGATTGCTCATACCTATGAGCCCAGATCCGGCTACCTCGGCGTCCGATGCCGTGTACTGAAATCGCACGTTTGCCACAGCCGTTGGTTTTGTGAGGTGGTACACGTGCTGTTGATTCGAAAGGATGAGGGCATCTACTCTGCTACTCTCTGTCCGGTCACATCCGATCCCATTCTCCATGTGAACAGCCCCTTGAAGAAGGTGCACATTGTTGCATCCAGTGTGCGAGTCGCCGGCGGTTGTATCATCGACGACGGTGAATTGCGCATATTGAGGAAGTGCTGATGATAGTGGAGACTGAACGGGTAACTAATCCGGAACAGCTGGCCTAGCGTTTGAGCACCATGAACGGGCGAGGACGAGAACATTAAGGCCACTCACAACTACGGCGCTCAGAAAGAAAGGGAACAGTGCGAAGCCACCGGCCAACCCCGTCAAGACAACTGCCGTAAGTCCCCCAAAAATCACTATAGTGATACAGTTTAGGAGTATGGTAAGAGCTCCGATTACGGCTATCCCAGATGTGCGTGCGGCTATCAAAGCTGAAACATACGGCGAGCAAGCCAGCAAACCTGACACTGCAAAATAAGTCGCGTTATATGGTGAAGCGATTGTTGACGCGATCTCTGCTAAGACGATGAGAGTCACGGCAAACCAGTTCAACGTTAATTGTGATTTAATCATTGGTATCCCCGGGGGCTCCCGGATGGGGGTTATGGGGTATTCCGGCTGCAAAATTTTTGTAGCCGCCCACACTTTAAACTGAGCGTCGCAGATCCAGGCGCAGTGCGTTGCCGCTTCAGCTGTTGGCTACAAGTAGCTAGCATTTTAATGAATTTTCCATCCATGCGCCTTCCGAGCGCATCGCGTGAGCCTGCGGCGGATTCTAGATTTACAGGTAGAGATTTCCTGTCCATGCCATCGCCATTGAATGCTATGTTTCCAGTCGGAAGCCGCCAGTCTTTTGGGAGATTGAATTTCTTTGCAATTACTGCGCCGGCCTTTTTATCGTCTATATCAACATCGAGTGTCTTTGTCGGCGTAATTCCGATGATTTCTAATGGATTTCGCGTCATAGCACCTTGAATCAGATGCTACCAGTTATTTCCCAATACAAAACCGCGAAAAAATCACCCCCAGCAAGTCGTCCGGCGTGAACGCCCCGGTGATGCTGCTCAGCCGGTCCTGCGCCAGCCGCAACTCTTCCGCGAACAAATCCAGCGACTGATCGTTGACGCGATTGTCCAGCGAGGCGTGCTGATCGGCAATCTCCAGATGATCGCGCGCCGCCTTCAGCGCGATCAGGTGCCGTTCGCGCGCCAGGTAGCGCGATTCGCCGGTTTGCTGCCAGCCGGCGATGCGCAGCAGTTCGGCGCGCAGCAGGTCGATGCCGAGGTAGTCGGTGGCGGACAGGTAGATATGGGTGACTTCGCCCATCACGTCGACCGCGGGTTTGTGGCCGGACTGGTCGATCTTGTTCCAGATGCGGATCACCGGCGCGTTGGTCGGGAAACGGGCGACGATTTTTTCGTCGGCCAGCGACGGGCCGTGGTTGGCGTCCAGCATGTGCAGGATGACATCGGCCTTGGCCACCGCGGCCCAGGTGCGCTCGATGCCGATGCGTTCGACTTCGTCGTTGGCGTCTTCGGCATCGCGGATGCCGGCGGTGTCGATGATGTTGAGCGGGATGCCTTCCAGCTGGATCGTTTCCGTGACCTTGTCGCGGGTGGTGCCGGCGATCGGGGTGACGATGGCGACGTCGGCGCCGGCCAGCACGTTCAGCAGGGAGGATTTGCCGACATTCGGCTGCCCGGCCAGCACGATGTTGAGGCCGTCGCGCAGCAAGGCGCCTTGCGCGGCCTGGCTGAACACATTGTCCAGTGTGTTGCGGATGGTCGCCAGCTGGCCGCGTGCATCGGATTTTTCCAGGAAGTCGATTTCTTCTTCCGGAAAGTCCAGAGTCGCTTCGACCAGCATGCGCAAATTGGTTACTTGCTCCACCAGCGCGTGGATCACCTTGGAAAACGCGCCGGACAAGGATTCCGAGGCTGACTTGGCGGCTGCCTCGGTGGAAGCTTCGATCAGGTCGGCCACGGCTTCCGCCTGCGCCAGGTCGAGCTTGTCGTTGAGGAAGGCGCGCTGCGTGAATTCACCCGGTTCGGCCATGCGCAAGCCGAGTTCCGCGCCGGCCGCCAGGCAGCGGCTGAGCAGCATCTGCAGCACCACCGGACCGCCATGGCCCTGCAGTTCCAGCACGTCTTCGCCGGTGTAGGAATGCGGCGCCTTGAAATAGATCGCCAGGCCCTGGTCGATGACGCTGCCGTCGGCGTTCTTGAACGGCAGGTAGGTGGCGTGGCGCGGGACCAGCTTGCTTTCCGCGATGCCGCAAACGGCTTCAATGACGGGACCGAGATGCTTGCCGGAGATGCGGACTACGCCGATGCCGCCGCGTCCGGGTGCGGTGGCGATGGCGGCGATGGGGGAGGAATCGAAAGACATGGAATTATTCTACGAGGGTTGTTAAATAATAGAAACAGCGACAGGCAGAAGCCAACAAAAAAGCCCGTGAATTCTTGATTCACGGGCTTTTTTACGACAATCGGTAATACGGAATATAAACCGATTTAGGCTTTCGCAGGACCGGCACCCATCTTGCGGGTAATCACCCATTGCTGCGCAATCGACAGCACGTTGTTGGTGACCCAGTACAGCACCAGGCCCGACGGGAAGAAGAAGAACATGACCGAGAAAATCAGCGGCATGAACATCATCACCTTGGCTTGCATCGGATCAGGCGGCGTCGGATTCAGCTTGGTCTGGATGAACATCGAGACAGCCATCAGCACCGGCAAGATGTAGAACGGATCCGGTGCGGCCAGGTCGTGGATCCAGCCGATCCACGGCGCATTGCGGATTTCCACGCTGGCCAGCAGCACCCAGTACAGCGAGATGAAGACCGGGATCTGGATCACGATCGGCAGGCAGCCGCCGAGCGGGTTGATCTTTTCGGTCTTGTACAGCTCCATCATGGCCTGGTTCATCTTTTGCGGCTCGGACTTGAAGCGCTCGCGGATCGCGGTCATCTTCGGCGTCACCAGCTTCATCTTGGCCATGCTGCGATAGCTCGCGGCCGACAAGGGGAAGAAGGCCAGCTTGATCAGTACGGTCAGGGCGATGATGGTGAAGCCCCAGTTGCCCAGTACTTTATGGATCTGCGTCATCAGCCAGAAAATCGGCTTGGCGATGATGGTCAGCCAGCCATAGTCCTTGACCAGTTCCAGGCCAGGCGCAACCGCTTCCAGGTCGCTCTGGATTTCCGGACCGGAATACAGGCGCGCATCCATGGTGACGCTGGCGCCCGGTGCAATCGTGTCCAGCGGCAGGATGTTGCCGACCGCGTACAGGTTGGTAGCGATCTTCTTGGTGAAGATTTCGCGCGGCGCCTTGTCCTGTGGGATGAAGGCGGAAACAAAGTAATGCTGGATCAGGGCAAACCAGCCATCGTCAGACTTGGTAGCGTGTTCCGCCTTGCCGCTTTCGATCTTGTCGAACGGGAATTTCTGGAACTTGCTGCCTTCGGTGTAGACCGATGCGCCGGTGAAGGTGTGCACGAAACGCTGTTCGCCTTCAGGTGCATTGCCGTCGCGCACCAGCTGCAGGTACAGCGAAGGCGATACCGGAGCGCCGCTGTCGTTGGTGACGGTGTGCTTGACGTCGATCGAGTAATCGCCGCGCTTGAAGGTGAAAGTCTTGGTCAGCTTGACGCCGCCTTCAGTCGATTCCAGCACCAGTTGCACCTGGTTGCCGCCATCTAGGGTACGGACGCCAGGCAAGGCCGTGAACGGCGACTTGTGGTTAGGGAAAGGACCGCCGATCAGGCCGGTTTCAGCCAGATAGGTGCGGGTTGCGCTGGAGTCGAACAGCACCAGGTTCTTGGTCGGATCGACCGTATCCTTGTGATTCAGCAGTTCCAGGCGCTTCAGTTCGCCGCCAACCGTATCGATGTCGGCCTTGACCACATCGGTAGTGATGGTGATGATTTCGCCTTTCGCATCGGCAGCGGTGGCAGGCACGGCGCTGGCGGACGGCGTTGCTGTGCCCGCACCGGCTGCGCTAGCCGAAGCTTGCGGCACATCGGTGCTGGCGCCGGCAGCTGCACTGGCAGGACCGGTGGCAGCTGGCGCGGCAGGTGTGGTTTGAGCGGTGCCCGGGAAGAACAGCGACGGTTGGCCGTTATGGCGCTGCCACTGGTCCCAGAGGAACAATAGCGACACCGAAAATACAACCCACAGGACGGTACGTTTGATATCCATAAGAGTATTTATCTATGATTCAGGAATGGCTGCAACCGCACGACCGGCTAGCCGATGCGGGTTTGACTGCAGATGGAGATGCGGATAGAGATGCTGATGACGCATGCGGCGGCACCGGATCGAGTCCGCCGGCGTGCCAGGGATGGCATTTGCACAGGCGACGTCCGGCCAGCATGCTGCCCTTGAGGGCGCCATGCGTACGGATTGCTTCGGCTGCGTAATCGGAGCAGCTGGGATAAAAACGGCAATTCTGTCCCAGAAACGGGCTGATGCCCAGTTTGTAGAGTCGCAACAGGAACAGTAGAGGCATTTTCATGACAGCTTTTTTCCCTTCTTCTTCCGGCCCGCCGTCGCCGTACATATATATATAGCCAGGCTGGAACAATACAAGCCCAAGCCGTAACTGTGACTACGGCTTGCCGGCCGCCAGGCGTTGCGACGCGAACAGCTGCTTGAGCTCGCTCAGCAATTCCCGCTTCAGGCGCGCGGTGGTAGCCGGACCTGCCTTGGTGTTTACCGGTTTGGATAAACGCACAATGCAGTCGATGGGCGGCAATGGTGTCAGGCGAAACAGCTCGCGCGTAACGCGTTTGACGGTGTTACGCGTAACAGCGCGCGGCGCCAGCCGCTTTGCCGCCACCACGCCCAGACGGGCATGCGGCAACGTATTGCGGCGGGTATACAAGACGAAGTGCGCTGTTCTATAGACAGGGCGCAAACGAAAAACGGATGAAAACTCATCCGTTTTAACGATGCGCCGGTCGCGTGAAAAGTCTTGAGCGCAGTTCTCAGCGGAACAACGGTCGGTATCAGTCACGCAAGCAACGCCTTAGCGTCCGGCTTGATTAAGCTGCCAGACGTTTGCGGCCTTTAGCGCGACGTGCATTGAGCACAGCGCGGCCACCGCGGGTTGCCATACGGGCGCGGAAGCCGTGAGTACGCTTACGGCGCACGACGGAAGGTTGGTAAGTACGTTTCATGTTGGTCTCGCTAATCAGCAAAAATAAATCGGATCTTCACACTCAGAGCGCTGGGTTTTTACCCTTTCGCTAACTTGATGAAGCCGGTTGCCCGATGAAGAACTAGCGTAAAGCCAGGTAATCGGAGCAGGATCAGGCGACAGTCAACGCGCAAACGAGCAATTCAGCGGACAGTGAACCTTGAATTAAACCGCATTTTCTGCTTGTTTGTCAATCACTTAGGGCTCTTTTCCACAAGGTCCTTTTCTCCCGGCCGCCAGCAATAATTGGCCGTGCCTGTGGATAACTTGCGCCGGCAAGGGTAGAATAGCGACTTATGTGTGGCACGCCCGCCAGTTAAGCATTGCGCAGTTATCCAACCCGGCTACTTATTTGGCGCCGGGGGTAATACTGAATCAGCGTGCAATAAAAACATCAGCCCAGGGCGTAAAGAACCTCATCCCGCACACCTTCACTTAGAACGATTCATGGAAAATTTCTGGCAGAGCTGCTCTACCCAGTTGGAGCAGGAATTGACGCCTCAACAATTTAGCGCGTGGATAAAACCGCTGACGCCTCTCGACTACGAGGATGGCCGCTTGCGCATAGCGGCGCCAAATCGCTTCAAACTGGATTGGGTCAAAACGCAGTTTGCCAGCCGCATCACCACGCTGGCGCACCAATATTGGGAAGCGCCGATCGAAGTGGTGTTTGTGCTCGATCCGCGCAAGGCAGCCCCTGCTCCGTCCATGTCCAGCATGCCGGTGGCGCACGCCAACATTAATAATAGTAGCGAGCAATCGGGCGCGATGTCGTCGGCTGCCGGCGGTGGAACTTATGGCAACAACAACTTCGACCGCCTGCCGGAAGTGCAGACCGAGAACAGCGCAGTCACCGCCCGGCGCGATCAATCGCGTATCAATACGGCATTGAGTTTTGACAGTTTCGTTACCGGAAAAGCCAATCAACTGGCGCGCGCGGCAGCGATCCAGGTCGCCAATAATCCGGGCGTTTCCTACAATCCGCTATTCCTGTACGGCGGCGTCGGCCTCGGTAAAACCCACTTGATCCACGCCATCGGCAACCAGCTGCTAGCCGACAATCCAAACTCCAAGATTCGCTACATCCACGCAGAACAGTACGTTCGCGACGTAGTGACTGCTTACCAACGCAAGGGTTTCGACGATTTCAAGCGCTACTACCATTCGCTCGATCTGTTGCTGATTGACGACATCCAGTTCTTCGGCGGCAAGAGCCGCACCCAGGAAGAATTCTTCTACGCCTTCGAAGCTTTGATTGCAGCGAAGAAACAAATCATCATCACCAGCGATACCTATCCCAAAGAAATCACCGGCATGGATGACCGCCTGATTTCGCGTTTCGATTCCGGCCTGACGGTCGCCATCGAACCGCCGGAACTGGAAATGCGGGTCGCGATTTTGCTCAAAAAAGCGGCATCCGAAGGCGTGACCTTCTCCGACGACGTGGCGTTTTTTGTTGCCAAACACCTACGTTCCAACGTCCGCGAACTGGAAGGCGCGCTGCGCAAGATTCTTGCTTACTCCCGCTTCCATGGTAAAGACATCAGCATCGATGTTGTCAAAGATGCATTGAAGGATTTGCTGTCGGTACAGAACCGCCAGATCTCGGTAGAGAATATCCAGAAGACGGTGGCGGACTTCTTTAACATTAAAGTTGCCGATATGTACTCGAAAAAGCGCCCGGCGAATATCGCCCGCCCGCGCCAGATTGCGATGTACCTTGCCAAAGAGTTAACCCAGAAAAGCTTGCCGGAAATCGGTGAATTGTTCGGCGGCCGCGACCACACCACGGTGCTGCACGCCGTCCGCAAGATCGCCGCCGACCGTACCAAGAATCCGGAATGCAACCACGAATTGCACGTGCTGGAGCAGACGCTCAAGGGTTGATTCGGGGTTGATTCCAGCTTGATTTTGACATTTCGGGCGATTGTGCACTTTGCCTGTCAGCCTGTGGATAAGTTTGTATAAAGTAAGTTCGGGTAAGTTCGGCCTGGCGCGAAAACTGTGGTTTTTTTGCTGATTTGGTTAAATCAGGCGGATTGTTAATTTATTAACTAATAATCGCAAAAAATCCGCAAAGCGACGCAGATTTCCGCCCCGGATCGGTCCGTAGAGGGGCGATTTAAGTTACATTTACAGACTGCTTACCAAGCATTTAAACCCGTACGCATTTAGGCAAACTTAGGCATACAGCAAGCAGCAATATTTGATTTTTAAATAACAAGGATATAGCTATGCAATTGGTCAAAACCAACCGAGATACCCTTCTCCGGCCACTGCAGATCGTGAGCGGTATTGTCGAGCGTCGGCACACATTGCCGATTCTGGCCAATATCCTCATTCGCAAAGACGGCGAAAAGGTCTCTTTCCTGTCGACCGACATCGAAGTGCAAATCACCACCAACGCCAAGGTCGGCAGCGGCAGCGAAGTGGCGGCGACGACCGTCGCCGCGCGCAAGCTGCTCGACATCCTGCGCGCCCTGCCAGACACTGGCGAAGTCTCGCTGACCCTGAGCAACAAGCGCATGACGGTACAGTCCGGCAAATCGCGTTTTGCGCTGCAAACCCTGGCCGCCGAAGAGTTCCCTACAGTCGCCCAGGCAGATCACTACAACGCCACCGTCACCCTGCCGCAAAAGACGCTCAAGCACTTGTTCAACATGGTGCACTTTTCGATGGCGCAGCAAGACATCCGTTACTACCTGAACGGCCTGCTGCTGGTCCTCGACGGCAAGAACGTCATCGCCGTTGCGACCGACGGCCACCGCCTGGCGTTTTGCCAGGTCGCCACCGAGCAAGAGTTCGCGCGCCAGGAAGTCATCATCCCGCGCAAGACCATCATCGAACTGCAGCGCCTGCTGGAAGAAACCGACGAACCGGTCCAGCTCGAAATCGCCAACAACCAGGTCAAGCTGTCGTTCGCCGATATCGAACTGATCTCCAAGCTGGTCGAAGGCAAGTTCCCTGATTACACCCGCGTGGTGCCGAAGGGTTACAAGAACGACTTCACCATCAGCCGCGACCAGCTGCTGCGCTCGCTGCAACGCGCCGCCATCATGACCAGCGACAAGTTCAAGGGCGTGCGCTGGGTAGTCACCCCCGGCAGCCTGAAAATCAGCTCCACCAATGCCGACCAGGAAGAAGCGATCGAAGAACTGGAAATCGATTACGGCGGCGATAGCGTCGACATCGGTTTCAACGTTACCTACCTGCTCGACGTGCTCAACAACCTGAAGGGCGACAACGTCAACATCGCCCTCGGCGACGCCAATTCCTCGGCACTGATCACCGTGCCGGAAAACGCCGATTTCAAATACGTCGTCATGCCAATGCGGATCTAGCCGAGTAGGGTGGGCACCCCGTGCCCACGCTGCAAAGCCCTCCGCTATAACCGCGTGGGCACCCGTGCCCACCCTACGGTTGCTTGTAAAAGTAGCATCAGCCCCAATATATGTAGTTCCGAAGTAAGCTTTTCAGAAGGTAGCCATGTCATCAGCCCCTCAAGACAACACCAATCAGCCGCAACCCAATGCATACGGAGCGTCCTCGATCCAAATTCTCGAAGGCCTGGAAGCGGTACGCAAACGCCCCGGGATGTACATCGGCGACACCTCTGACGGCACCGGCCTGCATCACCTGGTGTTCGAAGTGCTGGACAACTCCATCGACGAATCGCTGGCCGGCCACTGCACCGAAATCCACGTCACCATCCATTCTGACAACTCGATCTCGATCACCGACAACGGCCGCGGCGTGCCGACCGGCATCAAGTTCGACGACAAGCACGAACCAAAGCGCAGCGCAGCCGAAATCGTCATGACCGAGCTGCACGCCGGCGGCAAGTTCGACCAGAACTCCTACAAGGTGTCCGGCGGCTTGCACGGCGTCGGCGTGTCCTGCGTTAACGGCCTGTCCAAGCTGCTCAAGCTGACCATCCGCCGCGACGGCAAAGTGCACTACATGGAGTTTGTGCGCGGCGTGCCGCAAAACCGCGAAACCGAAATGCAGGAAGGCGTGCTCGTCTCCCCGATCAAAGTCATCGGCGACACCGACAAGCGCGGCACCGAAGTCCACTTCTGGGCCGACGAAGAAATCTTCACGCACGTCGAATTCCACTACGAAATCCTGGCCAAGCGCATCCGCGAACTGTCCTTCCTCAACAACGGCGTGCACATCAAGCTGACCGACCAGCGCACCGGCAAGGAAGAAAACTTCGCCTTCGAAGGCGGCACCCGCGGTTTCGTTGAATACATCAACAAAGCCAAGAGCGTCCTGCACCCGACGATTTTCCAGGCCACCGGCGAAAAAGACGGCGTCAGCGTCGACGTCTCCATGCAATGGAACGACGCCTACAACGAACAAGTACTCTGCTTCACCAACAACATCCCGCAACGTGACGGCGGCACCCACCTCACCGGCCTGCGCGCCGCCATGACCCGGGTGCTCAACAAGTACATCGAAGAACATGACTTCGCCAAGAAAGCCAAGGTAGAAACCAGCGGCGACGACATGCGCGAAGGCCTCACCTGCGTGCTGTCTGTGAAAGTGCCAGAGCCGAAATTCAGCTCGCAAACCAAAGACAAGCTGGTCTCCAGCGAAGTGCGCCTGCCGGTAGAAGAAATCGTCGCCAAGACACTCAACGACTACCTGCAAGAACGCCCGAACGACGCCAAGATCATCTGCGGCAAGATCGTCGAAGCCGCCCGCGCCCGCGACGCCGCCCGCAAGGCGCGCGAACTGACGCGCCGCAAAGGCGTGATGGACGGCCTCGGCCTCTCATCCAAACTGGCGGATTGCCAGGAAAAAGACCCGGCGCTGTGCGAACTCTACATCGTCGAGGGTGACTCCGCGGGCGGTTCCGCCAAGCAGGGCCGCGACCGTAAATTCCAGGCGATTCTGCCGTTGCGCGGTAAAGTGCTCAACGTCGAAAAAGCCCGCTTCGAAAAAATGCTGTCGTCGGAACAGATCACCACCCTGATCGCCACCCTCGGCACCAGCATCGGCGCCGATGAATTCAACGCCGACAAGCTGCGCTACCACCGCATCATCATCATGACCGATGCGGACGTCGACGGCGCCCACATCCGCACCCTGCTGCTGACCCTGTTCTACCGCCAGATGCCGCAACTGGTAGAGCGCGGCCACATCTACATCGCCCAGCCGCCGCTGTACAAGGTCAAGCACGGCAAGGACGAGCGCTACCTCAAGGACGACGCCGAAGAAGTCTCCTACATGATGCAGGTCGCCCTCAACGACGCCGCCCTGGTGCCAAGCGAAGGCGCGCTGCCGATCAGCGGCCCGGCCCTGGCCGAGCTGGTGCGCCAGTACAACATGGCCAACTCCATCATCACGCGCCTGACGCGCGCGATAGACGGCGCCGCCCTCACCTCCATCATGACCGGCGTCACGCTGAAGCTGGACACCCTGGCCGACGCCGAAGCCTCGGCCCAGGCCCTGCAAGCGTCGATCAACGAGCCATCGGTGCAAGTCGTCGTCAAATCCGACGAACTCTCCGACAAGCACGCCCTGCGCATCCAGCGCCGCTACCACGGCAACATCAAGGTCAGCGCCATCGACAGCGACTTCGTCGCCAGCCCGGACTACACAGTGCTGGTCAACGCCGCAGAAACCTTCAAAGGCCTGATCGGCCCAGGCGCCCTGATCCGCCGCGGCGCCGGCGAAAAAGTCAAAGAATCAGCCATCATCGACTTCCACCAAGCCATGGCCTGGCTACGCGACGAAGCCGAACGCGGCGTCAGCAAGCAGCGCTATAAAGGTCTGGGCGAGATGAATCCTTCGCAGCTGTGGGAAACCACGATGGATCCGACTGTGCGCCGCTTGTTGAAGGTGCAGATTGAGGATGCTATTGCTGCGGATCAGATCTTCATGACACTGATGGGGGATGATGTTGAGCCTCGGCGGGCGTTTATTGAGTTGAATGCTTTGCAGGCTGGGAATATTGATGTTTGACCTTGTCGCATGCCACTAATTGTTAGTCAAAACTTGTTAATAAATTGAAGAAAGCCCGAAAATTTCCGGGCTTTCTTTTTGAGCACGTCCAGCCTGGGGCCGTTCTTACAGGCAAGTTCCGCTGCGAGCTGACCACCGCGAAAAGTAAGGCGCATTTCGACCGACTAGCCCCCTCCCTATACTATGAATAGCTGTACAGCTATCAGGCGCGCTTAGCTATTCTTGAGATTCGAATAGTTTATGCCTTGCCTTAAGTGTCCTTGAATAGCGCATCATCCAACTATTTGGATTGCGTTGGATAATTACAGTACATTAATACACATTTTCAGTAGCACGTTGCCATCCAGAGAGAATCATGTCAGAACAAATAAAACTATCCGCCTTGTTGCGTGACTCTGCGTACAAGCTTACGCAATTCAAACCGGCACAAATACAGGCGCTGGAAGATCGCATTACGATGAAAGTGGTGGGAAAGAGCCCGGTACCTTACGTTACTTGCCTAGTACGTGGCAAACCAATCAAGCTGACGCCAGAGGAGGCCGTGCGCCAGTTATATATCATGTTGCTGACGGACGATTTAGGCTACCCAGTGACTCGTATGGAACTGGAATATGGTGTCGTTTTTGGCCGTGAGAAGAAACGCGCTGATATTTGCGTATTTGATTCGGCTAACCCCACTGCCGCCTATATTTTGGTGGAACTGAAAAAGCCCAAACTCAAAGATGGCAAAGAACAACTTAAATCCTATTGCAATGCTACCGGCGCGCCGATGGGAGTGTGGAGTAACGGCGACAGTATTTCTTTCTATCATCGCAAAGACCCGAACTACTTTGAAGATATCCCGGCAATTCCCTCTGCGCATGAAAAATTATCAGACATCCTGAGCGAACGCTGGACGATTGATGATCTTGTGAAAATGGACAAGCTGCTCAATCAAAGAAAATCGCTAAAAGACCTGATTTTGGAAATGGAGGACGAGGTTCTCGCCAATGCTGGTGTGGACGTGTTCGAAGAATTATTTAAACTTATTTTCACCAAACTGTATGACGAGATGGAAAGCGGGCGTGATAAGAAGCGCCACCTTGTTTTCAAAAACTACGGCGATACCGAAACCGAATTAAAGGAAAAAATTCAAGCCTTGTTCGACAAGGCGCGTAGCAAGTGGGAAGGCGTCTTCCCAGGTGGGGCAAAAATTGATCTTACCCCTAGTCATCTTGCTGTGTGCGTATCGTCACTGGAAGGTGTGAAACTGTTCAATTCCAATTTGGATGTGGTGGACGAGGCCTTCGAGTATCTTATTAACAAAAGTAGTAAGGGGGAGAAAGGGCAATATTTTACCCCTCGCTATGTCATTGATATGTGCGTCAAGATGCTCAACCCTCAAGAGCATGAAACTTTCATTGATACTGCGGCGGGCAGTTGTGGTTTCCCAGTACATAGCATTTTCCATGTCTGGGAACAGATCATGAAAGATGAGGGCTTGAGTAAAAGCCACCTGTTTACGACGGAAAAAAAACCCGCCCGTTGTGAAACCTATGTGCAGGAAAAAGTATTTGCCATTGATTTTGACGAAAAGGCCGTGCGTGTGGGACGCACCTTGAACCTGATCGCTGGCGATGGACAAACCAATGTACTACACCTTAATACACTGGATTATGAGCGGTGGGACGAAAAAACCAAAGATGAGCAATGGACGGACATCTACGGCGAGGGCTGGAAGAAGCTGAGGAAATTGCGTGCCACTAAAGATCAGAACCGGGATTTTAGTTTTGATGTGTTGATGGCAAATCCGCCTTTTGCGGGTGACATCAAGGAGACGCGCATCCTTGCCAAATATGAATTAGCGCGAACCGTTAGCCTTGACAAGGTTGGTAATGTGAATGAAAGCGGCAAGGACATTGAGGATGCAACCCAGCGTACGCCGACCTTTCCCGAGTTATTGCACGCTAGTCACGAGACCATTTATAAAATGGCCGATGGCACTTATCGCAAAACCAAAATCAAGCCGCAAAACACGGTAGGCCGCGATATTCTTTTTATTGAACGTAATCTGAATTTCATAAAACCCGGTGGACGCATGGCGATTGTGCTGCCACAAGGCCGTTTTAATAATTCAAGCGACAAAAATATTCGCGAATACTTGGCGGACCATTGCCGCATCCTTGCAGTCGTGGGTTTGCACGGTAATGTATTCAAGCCACATACAGGTACTAAAACCAGCGTATTACTAGTGCAAAAATGGCATGACGAACTTTGTCCCAAGGTCGATGACTATCCGATTTTTTTCGCCACCATGAAGGAACAGAGCAAGGATAATTCCGGTGACAAAATCTATATGAAGAATATCGATGGCGCACCGCTGTTGGATACGCACGAACACCTGATCGTCAAACACGATCTGTTCAATCATGATGGCAAGACGCAAGATGGCATTGCTGAAGCATTTGTTGAATTTGCGAAGAAAGAGCGACTCAGTTTTTTTCGCTAGGCCCTTTCGATGAAGCCCGCTACAGGGCATTGTTGAAAGGGCTGGAAGTGAGTGAGGTATTGAAAAGCCAATTAGAGTATAGCGGCAGACTCGATGCAGAATACTATAGACCTTCATTTTTAAAAAATGAGGGATTGTTGCGACTTAAAAATAGTAAGCCCTTATCAAATTTCACGAGTTTCTTGATTGGTCCATTTGGGTCAGCATTTACAGTAGATAACTACACGTCAGATAAAACGTACCGATACATACGGGGAAAAGACGTTAAACAAATGTACTTGATGGACAACGATAATGTCTATTTGCCGAAAACTGATTTTGAGCGATTGTCAAAATATGCCCTTCAGAAGAACGATATTTTAGTTTCAGTGGTTGGAACATTGGGTAACGCAGCGTTAGTCGAGGAGGAAGATATTCCAGCAATATTTAGCTGTAAAAGCACGGTGTTACGCATACAGACTATAAGTCCACAATATCTTCTCGCCTACTTAAACTCAAAGTATGGCCGCTCACTTTTACTGCGTAAAGAGCGCGGGGCTATTCAAAAGGGACTAAATTTAAATGATTTAAAAACCCTTGATGTTTTTGTTGGAAGCAAAGAGTTACAAGAGGCTATTGAACGGCTTTATTTAAAACATACTATAAGTAGAAATGGCTCAAAATTAGCATATATCCAAGCTGAAACCTTGCTACTCGATACGCTGAGCATGGCAGCCTCCTCGCTCAGCACGGAAGCTATCAACATCAAATCGTTTAAAGATTCTTTCGCCGCCACAGGGCGCTTGGATGCAGAGTACTACCAGCCGAAGTATGAACAGATAGTTAACAAGATTGCAGCCCAATCTCATGCGAAGCTTACCAACCTAGTTAAAATCGAAAAATCTATTGAGCCGGGATCGGATGCCTACGGCGAAGATGAGGAAGGTTTGCCGTTTTTGCGAGTTGCTGACTACAGCAAATATGGCGTAAGCAAGCCGCAAAAATGCTTGAGTTTTTCTTTTGTTGCTGAAAATTATGCCCAGCTAGATGCGCTGAAACCTAAGAAGAACACGATTTTATTTTCAAAAGATGGCAGCGTGGGAGAGGCTTATTGTTTGCGTGAAGACGCGAACTTCATTACCTCTGGTGCGGTGCTTCATCTTACTGTGCGGGACAAGACCAAGGTTTTACCTGAATATTTAACTCTTGCGCTTAATTCAATGCTAGTAAAAATGCAGGCCGACCGTGACGCGGGCGGTTCTATTATTCTTCATTGGCGAATCGCTGAAATTGAAAATGTGGTTGTGCCATTAGTGGATATGCCTACACAAGAAAAAATTGCGGCTATGGTTCAAGAAAGTTTTTCACTCAAAGCTGAAAGCGAGCGTTTGCTGAACGTTGCCAAACGCGCCGTAGAAATTGCTATCGAACAAAATGAAAATGCTAGCATGGAGTACATTGAAGAAAAATCATAGATTATGAGGCTAAGTCTTACAATAACATGTATCAATCACGCAGGATCGAAGTCCAAGACTACGAGAGTGGTTTAATACCACTGCCATATCTACAGACATGGCAGTGCTCACTTATCTTGTATCAAATTATCCTTATCTGATGTAAGCGAGTTCGTTCTTTAAGTCTATGAATGATTTAGTTCGCTGCCGTTCAAATAAAAATCGGTTTCTTCATAATAATTGGAGCTCACACGTTTCACAATATAGGGTGCGGAGACCGACATGCTAACGTCAAAATCAATCGTGAGATCGACGAGTTATTTTCCGTCAATCACAACGACCTTACAGATTTCAGAGTCAGGTCTTGTAATGAGATATAACATCATTTCACTATTCTCTTCATCACTCATTACGTAATTTTGGATCCACCCAATCATCAAATGTGCTATTGCAAGTTCTAATTTTCTTACTCTATTTTGTGCAAGTACAAATATCCGCGGCTTAGCAAGAAAGAAACTGTACAGAAGTCTACTGTTGTAGGCTGAGATTGTGTGAAAAATAGTAAAAACGACTAAACAGGAACTCATATGAGCGACATTAAGCTCTTTCGTCTGGAAAATGGTAAAGCCAAGGAGTTCCAAGGGGATACTTCTGGCCTCGAAAAACCATTGCAAATCATGATAGAGAACAATCTTGAACCTTTGCTTGGTATTCGCTTCCTGGCGACCGAGTATTCGACCGGTAAAACTCACGCTGGGCGCATCGATACGCTTGGCCTGGATGAGAACCACTGTCCGGTAATTCTTGAATACAAAAGGTCAAGCTCAGAGAATGTGATTAACCAGGGCTTGTTCTACCTGGATTGGTTGATGGATCACCAAGCCGAGTTCAAGTTACTTGTCATGGATAAACTCGGAAAGCAGGTAGCAGATCTTATCGATTGGAGCGCTCCACGCTTGATCTGCATTGCATCCGATTTCACAAAGTATGACGGGCATGCAGTGCAGCAGATTAATCGTCAGATCGAATTGGTGCGTTATCGTTTGTTTGGTTCGGAGCTTCTACTGCTTGAGTCCGCCAATACACCAGTCTCGACGCGTACGACGGCGGGCTCGGATCGACTGGTGACCGCAACCGCTGTTAGAGCACGCAGTTCTGATAAGCATGTAGCAGAGTCGCTACAGGAGCTATCTAGTGAAATGGCTGAGCTCTTGGCTTCGGTGGAAGATTACGTGCTGTCGCTTGGTGACGACGTCCAGCGCAAAGAGCTGAAGCTTTACCTCGCATTCACACGGCTGAAAAATTTTGCCACCATAGTGATCCAAAAGAACCGATTTTTACTGTTCCTTCACCTGGATCCTGATCGGCTAGGTACTTTGCCTGAAAATGCTCGGAACGTACGGGAGACAGGGCATTGGGGTACAGGAGACATCGAGTTGAGTATTACTAATTCTCGCGAATTCGATCAGGCAAAGCCGCTGATTCAAATGGCTTATGACGGAAGATCGTCATAATGGCATAGATATTTCCGGTTACCGGATCATCAAAAATGGCATGATTATGAAGGTGTGTTCGATATCCAGGGATTTCAACCTTGCACGATGGTAGGCCAAACGCACATTTATCGAAGCTTTTGTCCCTTGCATGTGAAGCGGTCGAAACTATACATGTGCGCACCAGAATTCTCTCGACACCGCCCAATTAGTCGATTCGAGAATTCTTTATGACCATCTATAACCGCCGGGGTACATGGCAAGTATTTGTTCAGAATAGAATTAAACCTACTTGCGACAAATTATGCGAGGTACGACGCTAAGCTCCTTACATGCAGCAACAAAATAAGAGAGTAGCCAGAGGAGTTGCAGTATGTGCGGTTTTACTTTTTTCCCATCTTTTAAATTTGTAAGTTGCTTAACAATTTCAGTCGCCGATAGGAATGAGCAACATAGAACAGTCTCTCTACGCAACAAGTTATCACTGAGTATTTGTACAACGCTATCCTCGATCTGGGCTATTGACGCACCTACAGGAGCGCGGCGTACTAATGGGATACCCGTGCCATGATACATTCTGTTGTAACCTGAAATCTTGCGGCCCATCGCAGTGGGCATACACAGTAGATTCCCCATGTTCTTCAGTGCTTGCCCAACTACCTCATGCAAGCTTGATGCGCCCGTGGTCAACTCCCCGTGTTTGGAATGAATAAAGGAAAGCGTTTTGGTTGCAGAGTCTATTGCAATGTGGTCTGCCCATTCATCCCCCAGGTCGTCGCAAAAAATGTATGCAGCGTGCTGATATTGATCTTCGACGATGGAGAATATGGAGGAGGCTGGAAAACTATTCAGGGTGGCCTTATCCGGGTGCGGGTGATCTCTAGATATATTGATCTTCTCTCTGTCGGCATGGCCGAGTGCATCTAATCCGCTAATAGCAGCAATGACCGACTGAACTTCTCCAACTATCCCTGAGTCACGATAGATGCCTCCACTCATGTACACATGATCTGGAGAATCGAAGTAAATTGAAAATAAATCTTTGCTGTTGATGTAACTGGAGAGCGTAATATCCTTCTTGCCGTCGAATAGGCTGAAATTTCTGAAGGCATTCAACTCTACTTTTAGCTTATTGTCTCCAACTACAACTCCGCCCAAGGAGAACTGATTACTATTAATTGTCGCGTTACGTGACAACTGTTCGACTGCAGATTCCGCCATTTGGGATGTCGCCACCGGCCGAGTGAGCTTCCTTTCCCCTTTTTTCCTGAATTTGCGCCGCCACACCAACCCCTCTTCCTCAATTTTTCGTTGTAACCCCAAAGTGTCGAATACTACTAGGCTTGGTACTAGCAGCGGAATTGCAGTTGCAAATTCTATAGGCTCGGCAAACCGCGAAAGGAAAGTTGACCTGAGGTTTGCATCCAATAAAGCACGAATTTTGAAAAACCAAGCGCCAACTTTGTCTATATCAACAGCCTGCCCGTATGTAGTAATCCGAGAGACATTGGCAGTGACGGAAATCATTGCTCCGTTGTCATTTGCCTTCAAACTGCGCGGGATAGTCTTGCCGCTTCCGAATTGAGGCATCTCGTTTTGAAGTGAATTACCCTCGTATGCTCGCCCTGTTAGCCCACTTTGTGCTGGATTGATTATCTTTGAGACGATTTTCAGGATGTTTGCGCCGTTAGTAAGAACGCTCGTAACTTGGCTGTAGGGTACAAGCACGTAGTCCCGGAATAGCGGGTCTACGTCCGTAGTGCCAAGATGGCGGAGCTGCATGGCGGCATATCCAGCAGACTCGATCAAAATCACGTACGCGAGAACTCGCTCTTGCAACCTCCCATTTGCAAAGGTCGGAGAACGTACAGTCTCACCCAGTAGAAAGGAAACCGAGCCATAACTCGGTGGTACGGTTCCTAGCGATAATCGGTGTCGCACAATGATGGCAGCAGCGTTCTCTAGGTCAGAACGAATCTGAATTTCTTTCAGTAGTTTGCGCAAAGTTTTCGCTTTCAAGCGCTTACGTTGTCGCAAAAATACAAAGCTTCTCGTGAAGCTAAAGTCTGCTAGGTTCATTCGTCGCATGTACTTCCCCCTACAGTATCTGTGGGCTTTGATTCTCACAGTCGCATGCTGCGTGCCTCGGAGAGCACCTATGTCGGCCTTAGTCGGCGGCTGATCATCTCTATCGCAAACGGCGGTTCAGCTTCGTTTCCGTGTTCTCCAGAGATGTATCCTTCTCATACGTTTTTTGCTATCTGCCTGAGCAGCTCGGACGCTACGAAAGGCGAGGAAATACGGACCACTGAACTCACTTCCGGAAGGTCGGGGTTAGATCTTGCAATGACACATAACACTCTGTGTTTTTTAGGAAAAGATCGTCATAGCACGCTCAATGTCTGCATAGCTTTTTGCATTTTTTCAATAAACAAGGTTTGCTCTCCGTGAGTCATGATTAATTCATGCGTTGCGCGAGTCATCGCAACATAGACTAAGCGCGCCTCGTCATGAAGATCATCATCTTTGATAGCTTCGGCGCCGAGAGCCGGGATACAGACCATCGGAAATTCAAGTCCTTTACTGCTGTGCATAGTGACGATCTTGACGCTGTTGTCCGCAGGGTTGTAAGAATGCTTTTTATCCATCTGCGATTCAAATGGAATGCTTCTCTGCTTCAGACTGTCTGCAAGCGTGCTGCCAGTAGCATAGTGTCTGCAGATAATCGCAATATCATTCCAGGCAGTACCTGTCTTGTTAGCCTCAAGTAGTCTTTCGGCGAGATAGTCCGCTTCGTCTTTCAAAGTCGGGAATTTGACCAGCAGCGGTTTGGGGCCTCTACGCCCAGTGCTCATCGGAAGAAGAGTTGGCGCCTGATCGTCTTCAGCATCGTTTTGCGATAGTAGATCATCGGCAAATGCACGTGCCACCGATAAAATCTCCGCCGTATTTCTATAGTTCAGTTTAAGAATGGTAGTGCGCCCCTGCGCTTGCACACCAACGCTGGAGAACGAAAACCGCAGCTTCTTCTTGCCGCCATAAATCGACTGCGCATCGTCGTACAGCACCAACAGCGAGTTGGAGTCTGGATGAATCATCTGCACCACCAGCTTGAACCACTCAGGCTTGAAATCGTGCCCTTCGTCGATCAATACGGCGTCATATTGCGCGGACGGAATGAGCTTGTTGTCGACGGCATGAATGACCTTCTCAACGCAAGCCTCGAAGAAATTGTTTCTGTTGAAATCTTGAGGCGGCATTCCGACGTTGTAGGTTTTTAATTGGCGTGCGCACCAAGCGTGGAAATTGACGACGTTAACTTTATCTTGCAACCCTTTGGCTTCAATCATGCTGCCAAGTTTTGTCGCCAGAGTCTTGTTATAGCAAAGCACGAGAATCGGACGCTGGCATAGCTTGGCAAGGTGTTCCGCGCGATAGCCCAATATCAGCGTCTTCCCTGATCCGGCGACGCCATGAATGACGCGATGACCTTCGCCAAGGCTGCGGGCCAACTGCTCCTGCTGTAAATCCATGACCTGCAACAAGTCAGGAATTTCAGTTATCTTTTGTCCGGCATCCTCAAACATGTCTTGCTGCGCCGGGATGCGGATTTCTGGAAACATGTGCCAGCGAATGCGGTCAAGCTGCGGCACGGACAAAAGGCGGGTGAATTTGAGCGGGAACATATCCCACAGGCGTTTTTGAAACGATTCGGCGTCGACGTTTTCCAGCATCTCGTCTTGGCAAATGACCAGATGCGGTGGAATCACTTCGCCGATGTCGGTGCCGTCGAATTGTTTGCGGCTGATATTGGTCAGCACTACGCCATGTCCGTAGGGGAAGGCTGGCTTGCCCTTTTGCGATCCACTCGGAAAGATCAGTTGCGGATCGCGCTCAAGCCGATTGGTGACGGCGAACATGTAATCGCGCGCCTGCCTTAACGGATTCAATACATGCTTGGTGCCCTGGTCGGTGAGGATGCAGGTGGTTTGTTTGTCGATGCTTTGAATGGTGTCGAGTTTCCAGTCTTTGACTTCGAGCACCAGCAAGCCGCGGCTGGGATGGACGATGACAAAATCCGGGTGTTTGGTCTTCTCGCCGATGGAAACGTCATACCAGCATAGATAGTCGGCCTCCAGTTTTTCCTCCAGCCGACGCGCAAAGCGCCTTTCGCCTGGAGTCATTCTGGAAGAACAGGAGCCTATTGCGGGGATAAGTGTCGCCATATAAACGTTTCCTTTTGGTAACGTCTATATTACTCGTGTTATTGCAGCATTAACACGTTGAATAAATATTATTTAAGCAAGGGAGATTGACTTGTGTCGCTAAGCGGTTCGTACGTCTGGATGGATCATCTGCACCATCGCTTGGACCATGTCCGCAGACAAAGCAGCTAGCATCCAACACCATATAAAAGATCGCTGCTACCTACTATTTGCTGCTCCGCTCTCTCGGCCAAGATTTGGCCGGAATTTGAGGCTTCGGATTATGACGACTTGAGATGTTCGGAGTGGTTGAAAGGACAGAACTGGCACGATTTGTAACGTCAAAGCCCGCTAAAAAGCTCCGTCACCGTGACCCCCAATGCCATAGCCAAAGCCTCTATCGCAGACAAAGAAGGGTTGCGCACGCCTCTTTCAATACCGCTGATATACGTGCGGTCAAAGCCACACATGTCGGCAAATCCCTCCTGAGAAAGACCCTGCTCTTTTCTCAGTTCTCGTACTCGTTCACCGAAGCGTATTGACAAAGATTTCACATAAGCATTAACACATTTTGTGGACTAATCGAACACGGACTAATCGTCACATGCAATAATGTAGACAAATCGTCACATATGAGTGTCCAGCACTATGTAGAGCTGATGGTCAAACACAACTCTTTAGTTATGGAACAAGAATCAAAATAAGCAAGACCTTGGCAGTGATTGCATTAATGGTCGCGCCTACCGCGACCTGAACACACAAAGCGATAAGGAGTATGGAATGCCGCTATTTGCCTTACCTGATCCTCAGGACCTCGCCGACGTCATTGCCGATCGCCTGGATGTGTTGTGCGACGTGCCTCTTCCGGTAGAGACCCGGGCGCAGGTGATCGACAACTGCATCGCACCGGCGACGCTAATGATCCAAGCTGGTGAAATGATGTGCGCCGCCGGCGAGTTGGAGCAGATGGTCTTCGTCAACCTGGTCGGTGCGCTGGCGGCGCAGGCGAAGACCTCGAAATGGTTGAGCTGCGAAATCCGCCAAGACCTCCCGACGGCCAGTCATGCCGCACAAGATGCTGCCGTTGACATTGAAGAATTTGGGGGCAAGTCTTGCAATGACATATTATGCAGTCGGCGTAGTCATTGAATGCGATATTGCAAGATTTGACCCCGATCTTTCGCGTGACCCTGTCGGCGATGCGGCTGGTGGTGACGCGCTTCGTCGCTTCGTCGACGGTCGCCAAGACACTGGTCACCGATAGCAACGCCGACTACCTGGCGACGTCGGTCGGAGGCTTATTCATCCAGATGCAGATTGCGCTTTTTAAGGGAGGCTAATGTATGCGATGGGGGATCTGCTATTTTCTGTTCTAATCTATTGATTTATATGTATTTTCGGTATAAATTGAAATAATACTAAAATATACCGAAAGGCCTTCCATGCAGGAATTGCCAGACGACGCAACTCGCCAGTACATCGACGCAGCCGCCACTTTTACAGCATACGAGGAAGCGCTGGCAGAGGCTGCCAAAGTCCGAGGCGGCATGTACTGGCATAAAGGCCCTCCATCTGCTCCTGAGGAAACCTATCTGGTGCGTACCAGTGCTTCCGGCAGCGAAAAAAGCCTTGGCCCACGGTCGCTGGAGACTGAGGCTATTTACACCAGCTTCCGACAGCGGAAAGAGTTGGCCGAACAACGACGCGATGGCTTGAAAGCCTCACTCGACAAACATAAGAGGATGAATCGCGCCCTCAGAGTCGGACGCGTTGCGCCGCTCGTGATCGATATCCTGAATCGCTTGGCAGCTACCGATCTGGGCGGGCACTTTCGTGTGGTCGGAACTCACGCGTTGTATGCTTATGAATCGGCTGCCGGTGTGTCTTTCGAGAATGACGCTGTCGCCACGCGCGACATCGACCTGCTATGGGACGTTCGCAAGAGGGTCGCGTTTGCTACCGCCTTGCGCCGTGTCGACAGCTCAATGCTGGGTGTGCTTCGCAAAGTTGACCCAACTTTCCGCGTTCGGAATTCGCAGAAATATACCGCCGTCAATAAGGATGGATTCGAGGTCGACATTATCCGGCGTGAGCAAGTTGCCGATGACCCTCATCCCGTCCGGCTAAGTGACGACGAAGAAGACTTCTGGGCGGCTCAAGCGCCGCGCGCCCAGGAACTGCTTGATTCGCCTCAATTTTCGGCTGTTATAGTTGCCACTAACGGCGATATGGCTCGCATGAACACGCTTGATCCGATGGCGTTTGTCCGCTTCAAGCGGTGGATGAGTGCCCTACCCGAGCGAGACCCGCTCAAACGCAGGCGAGACGCCCTTCAAGCCGACGTTGTCGAAGAGCTTGTGCGAGAGTATCTGCCGAATTTGGGCAGGAACTGAATCGCACGAAGCATGCGTTTGCTCAATAAGGTGTAGGGCGGGTACGCCTTTGTGCCCACGCGCACCCTCGGTCATGCGAGAAGCGCATACGGAGGCGGAATGCATACAAGATGTTGGGCAGTGATGGCAAAGTCATTTTCCATATACGTCAACACCCACATGTATAAAAAAGCGACTTTTCTATACATATTCAAATTGATATGCATAGAAAGCGGCTTTTTAAATGCACATCACAGATGGTGATAATCAACCTCCCGCGCATAACGCATCGGCGCCAATCCCACATGCCGGGTAAACGCAACGCTGAACGCGCTTGCAGAACCATACCCAACCCGCTCAGCCACCTCTGCAACGCCCCCCTCTTTCCGCCGCAACAGATCCTTGGCCATCGCCATGCGCCAGGCCAGCAGGTAGGCCATCGGCGCGATGCCCACCGCACGGCTGAAGCGCTCGAAGAACGCTGAGCGCGACAGCGCCGCCTCTTTCGCCAGCTGCGCCACCGTCCAGGGCCGGGTCATGTTTTCGTGCATGCACCGTATCGCCACCGCGAGGCGTTCGTCGGCAAGCCCGCGCAACAGGCCGGGCGAGGCTGCCGTTCCCGCTGCGGAGCGCAGCGCTTCGATGAGCAGCACTTCCAGCAGGCGCGCCACGATGACGTCACGCGCGGGCCGCTGCGCGCGGGATTCGTCTCCTACCAGTTGCACGAGTGTCGCCAGTCTCTTCTCGCCGCGCACGTGCAATAGTTGCGGCAGCAGCGACACCAGCAACGCTGCGTCCGGCGAGCCGAAGACGCAGTAGCCGATCAGCATCTGCGCATCTGGCGGCCCGCTTTGCGCGCCGAGCCTGAACTCGCCGTGGGGCAGCATGATGGGTGCGCTATTGCAGTCCTCCGCTACCGGTGCGAGGCTGGACATGGTGAAGCCATACGCGGCGGGGATCAGGACAAAGTCGCCCTGCTGCAGGCTGATCGGCTCTTGGCCGTCGGCTGCGAGGCGGCAGGCGCCGTCGAGGATGACGCCGTAGAACGGTTGCCCGGCTTCCGAGCGGCGCACACGCCAAGGGCCGGCGCAGCTGACGACTTTCGAGAAGCGGGCTTGCGGTTGCAGCAGTGTGACGACTTCTGCGAGGGGATCGACCATGAATGGACTCCTGCTAATGAAACCTGGACTTCTGATTGTAGTACGTCCGGTTACGGTGGGCTACAGTCTTCATACACCTAACCACTTGCAGGAGTCCCCATGAAAACCGTCCTCATCACCGGATGCTCATCCGGTTTCGGCCTCGAAACCGCCCAATATTTCCTCGACCGCGATTGGCAGGTCGTCGCCACCATGCGCACCCCGCGCGAGGACCTTCTGCCGCGCTCCGAGCGTTTACGCGTGATCGCCCTCGACGTCACCGATGCCGACAGCATCCGCCGGGCCGTGGCAGAAGCCGGGCCTATCGATGTCCTGGTCAACAACGCCGGGATCGGCATGCTGGGCGCACTCGAAGGCACGTCGATGGAAATCGCGCGCGACGTCTTCGAGACCAACACCCTCGGCACGATGGCGATGATCCAGGCGGTGCTGCCGCAGTTCAGGCAACGCCAGGCTGGCGTCATCGTCAACGTCACCTCGAGCGTGACATTGAGGTCGCTGCCCCTGCTGTCCGTGTACACCGCGAGCAAGGCAGCCATCAACGCCTTCACCGAGTCGCTGGCGCTGGAACTCAAGCAATTCAATGTGCGGGTGAGCCTGGTGCTGCCGGGACGGGCGCCAGAGACCCGCTTCGGCGAAAACGCCAAGCCTCGGATAGAGAGAGGCATTCCCGAGGCCTACGCCGGCTTGGCAAAGAGCGTGTTCGCGGGATGGGGGCAGTCGTCTGCGGTGACTCGGGCGCAGGATGTGGCGGAAGCGGTGTGGCGAGCGGCGAATGATCCGTCGAGCCCGGTTCGTATTGCTGCTGGGGCGGATGCTGTGGCGCTGGCTGAGTCGTGCTGACCCTAGAGGCCCAGCCTGAACCGGGGTACGGCGAGTTTCAAAATATTTAGTGCTTGTTTCGGAACTCGCCTTCAAGCCCCTTGCAATTATCTTGCCGGCATTTGTACCAAGCTACGTCACGAAAGGAACACTCACCATTTAAATTGTCTTTTGTAAATTCACAATCTATGAAATCGCATTCGACAAATTTGGATCCTGAGAATGCAGTACCGCGAAATTTGCAACCCTCGAACTTGACCTGCACAAGGATCGCCATGTTAAAGATCCCCCAATACCAATCGCAATTTTCAAATGTGCAACCGACAAAAATCGAGTCAATGCTACCGCCCTCGCTATCTATGTGAGCGAAGTCGCAGTAGCGAAAGGCGCAATCTTCCCAACTGGCGGGTTTTGTTAAACGGGATTCAAATCTTTCTGCCTCAAACAACATATTGGCGTGACATTCAAGTGTAAAAGTGGATTGAGTGCGGTTTTGCATTGTTGACATCGTATCAGCAGATTGCGCCATTGCATGATCATCCACAGCGTCTATTTTTGCGTGCCTCACCGCGACAGTGCGCGGCTACGTATCACCTTCAAAGCGCGATTGCAGGCAATTCCCGCCTGAGGCTCTGAGGCAGGCACCCGCGAAGACTTCCCGTACGGCCAAATATAAAAGCTGTATAATTCCAATGGATAGTAATATTTTTTGGCATTAAACCATGGAAATACAATGGATTTCTCCCTGTTGCTTCCAAGTGAGATTTGCACCGAGTTAGGCGCCCGCGCCCGAGCCCGCCGTGTGCGGATGAACATCAGTGTTGAGGAACTGGCGCAACGCATAGGCGTGTCTGACCAGACCGTCAGCAACTTCGAACGTACCGGAAAATGTACGCTAGCCACTTTTGTGCGCATACTTGAATCGCTCAATGCGACGCCGGACCTGAACAACATCCTTGTTCCAGAAACCCGCAGCATAGAAGAAATGCGCGCAAAATCTGCGGCGATTTCTCGCCAGCGCGCTTACCGCAAAGCGAGAAGCACGCCATGAAAGAGCTCAAAGTGATGTACCAGGCGCGTGGCGAATCGCATTGGCTGGGCACATTGGCGGACGACGGCCGCGACGTCCTGTTCCAATATTCGCCAGATGCGCTTGCGCGTGGTTTCGAACCGTCCCCGCTTCGCTTACCCTTGCGTCCCAACGCGTATCCAGACAAGCAAACAGACTACCTGCAACTATTGCGCGTACCCGGGCTGGTCTATGACTCCCTGCCCGATAGCTGGGGTTTCCGCCTGATGAATCGCCGGCTGGCGGCCAAGGGTATCGATGCAGATAAAATTTCCGTCCTGGACCGCCTGGCCTACCTCGGTGAAAACACTATGGGTGCGCTGACCTATGAGCCTGCCAGCGAGAGCCTGGCTGACAGCAAGGATATGGTGCTGATCGATCTGGCAAAAGAAATACAAACTCTGCTGATCGATGACAGCCACGAGGTGCTGGATGAATTGGCCAGGGCTGGGGGTTCGCCCGGCGGCGCGAGGCCAAAAGCCGTGGTCAGCTACAACCCGGACAGCGGGCAGATGAGTACCCAAGAGGGGTTGGTAAGCGAAGGTCAGGCCTGGCTGATTAAATTCCCTGCAAAGGAAGACTCGAGCGATAGCTGTGCGCTGGAAGAACTGTATGCGCGCATGGCGCGTCAATGCGGACTGGGCATGGGCTCGACGCAATTTTTTGAATTACCCGATGGCGCCACTGCATTTGGCACCAGGCGCTTTGACCGCGCACAAGGTCAGCGTGTCCATACACATTCACTGGCAGGGATGCTGCACGTGAATTTTCAGATTCCGTCGCTCGGCTACGGAGAATTCATGCGCGCAACGCGTCGCCTCACCCGCGACGCCAGGGAACTGAAAAAAGCCTTGCAACGCTGCATTTTCAACGTGCTGATGAACAATCGGGACGATCACGCCAAGAATCTGGCATTTCTGCTGAACGCGCACCAGGAGTGGGAACTGGCTCCGCCGTTTGACTTGACCTATTGCCCTGGTTATCAAGGTGAACATTTTATGGATGTGGCCGGTGAAGGAAAAAACCCCACACGAGCTCATGTGCTGAAGGTGGCGCAGATCGGCGGGATGAACGAAAAAGATGCCGAAGATACGATTGACGAGATACTGGATCTGGTTACGGATGCGGCTCTCAAAGCCGGCGCGAGCGAGTTGCCTGTTTTGAAGAAAACCATGGTTGAAGTGACCAAGGTCATTGATGCCAATCGTTCGCGACTGGCAATGCCATAGATGCAATCTACCTGTCTATTTCTTGCCCCTCACGGTAACTTGGCGCGCACCGCGTCCAACCATGTTGGCGGCTTCCAATTGATGAACTTGTGTGGATGGAATTGGCCGCGCTACGCTTGTGCAAAGTCGTTGTTCGACGGCGCCATGCGTTTCGACCAGGCCGCTCTTGACGCATGACGCAGCCAGCCATCGAGAGCAACGCCATTTGACGCTCCCCAGTCACTCAGCAATCTCGTCATAGCCTCGCCCAAGAAATTGAACGAAGCAAAAACCATTGCCAAAGGGATCTGCCATGAGCGCGAGCCGGCCCCACTTGTGTGTGGCAATGGGCTCTTCAAGGCGCGCTCCGGCTGAGACGGCCCTGCTAACCGCGGATTCGATTTCTTCAACGACAAAATCGAGATGGACTGGCGTCCAATGGCGGTCGTAGGCACGGCGCTGAGCAGTTGTGCTCGCCGCTTGCGTCCCTTCCGCTTTGACCAGGAGGTAGATCGGCGCGGAGCTCCCCAGCATTTCCACGCCGCCGGCGCCGAAGCGTCGGCCGACTTTCAATCCGAACGACGTTCCATAGAAGCGAATTGCCTTCTCAAGGTCGTCAACGTCGAGGTTTACGAGAAGTTCCATGGCCTCTGCCCCTGTCGCTCAACAGTTATGCAAATCCGGTGTGGAGAAATAGATGCCAACAGATGACACATGTTGCCACAAAAAACATCGGCGCCACGTCGAGTTTGCCGGCGTATGCCCGATTGGCGCAGGCGGATGGCGGGCACTGCTTCATGGCAGCTTGCCGCAAAATTGATCCGGGCGGCGTAATATGAAGCTTCCAGCAGGACGAAGCGTGGCAGAGATGAAATCGATACTTTGGAACGTGATAGCAATCGCCTTGATCGTTGCGGCGACAGCGGGTTCTTACGTTCAATATCAATGCGGGGCAATCCGCAACGACATCCCATCCGAACATTGGAGCAGGCCGGATTGACAACGAACCGCAGGTCGGCGTTGTCATCGGATGCAAGCCGGGCGCGGTTGAGGGAGATGACGTCAGCGTCGCCCATGAGGCCGGGAGCGTATATGTTTGAAGCGAGACGTTTCAAGAATCGCACGGAAGCCGGGGCGCGCCTGGCGCAGCAACTGGGCGCTTATTCCGGACATCCGGATGCGATTGTGCTGGCGCTGCCGCGCGGTGGCGTTCCTGTCGGTTTTGCAATTGCCAAGGCATTGGAAATCCCGCTGGATGTCCTGCTCGTGCGCAAGCTCGGCGTCCCCGGAAACGAAGAGTGTGCGATGGGGGCCGTTGCCAGCGGCGGCCTGTGCGTAATGCAGCCCGACATACTGCAGCATTTTGATATCTCGGCGGAGGTAGTCGAAGCAACGGTGCAGCGCAAACTCCAGGAATTGGCTGAGCGTGAAAAGCTGTATCGAGCCAGCCGTCCCGCCCTGCAATTGGCAGGCCGGGTCGCCATCATCGTTGACGACGGCCTGGCGACCGGCTCGACCATGCTTGCCGCCCTCAACGCGGCGCGCCAGGCCAAAGCGGCGCGCCTTGTCGTCGCCGTTCCCGTCGCCGCGTCGGAAGGAATGCGGCAGATTGAATCACAGGCCGACGAAGCCGTTTTTCTGATGAATCCCGAGCCCTTTTATGCGGTCGGCGTGTGGTATGACGACTTCCGTCAAACCGGTGATGATGAGGTAATAGGGCTACTCGACAAAGCCGCAAAGTTGCAGGCACAACGCGAATTACGTGGCCGTGCCCGGCACATTTAGACTGTCGAATGCGTAGCCGGTGCAAGTTTGAAATCGTAAATTGGTGCGCCAGGCGGTCCCGCCCACGATCAGCGCCACCGGCGCCGCGATCGCCTCAATCCCCCAAGTCCACCGTAGCCGCCAATTCCACCCCTTCCGGCGCCTCATACAGCGCAATCACCCAGGCCCGCGCCGGATCGCCGGCAACCTGGTTGAGCACCTTCACGACAAAATTGATAGACGCCTTGTCCAGCCCGGCAAACGCATCATCCAGCAAATTGACCGCAGCGCCGGCGGCGAACGCAGCCGTCAGCCACACCTTGCGCTTGCTGCCGGTAGATAGCATGTAGAGCTTCTTGTCCAGGTGCGGCGTCAGCGACAGCCCTTCCGTTAGCGCCGGCAGCTGCGCATCGTCAAATCCGGGATACGCGGCATGCAAGGACGCAAAATAGTCGCGCGCCGTCATCTGGTCGAACGCCTCAGAACGCGGATCCACCCAGAATACCTGCCGCCGATAGGCCTCCGGCTGTTCATCCAGACGCGCGCCGCCGATTTCCAGACGGCCGCCCTGCGCCGCCAGATCGCCAGCCAGCAACCGCAGCAAACTGCTCTTGCCCCGCCCATCGCCGCCGCGCACCAGCGTGACGCCGGCGGGGATGGCGGCTGACCAGTTGCTGAACAGCTCCTGGCCGGGGTAATGGAAAGTCAGGTTGGTGGCTTGCAGGATGGCTGGTTGATCTTGTTTCATGGCGCGGGTTTGCGGATTCACGGGGCTGTTATCTGCTAGCCGACGGACGCATGGGCACTACCGATCAGCTTGCAACCGCACTCTGTCAGGCAATCCTGCACAGCCACAGGAATGCCGCCGACTGTAAAGGTAGGATGCGCGGTGACGATTTTATTGATGCCGTGCGGCCGGCCATCGGGGTAATGCTGCGGACAGTTAACCTCATCGCCAAGGCGCGCGATTGGTTTGCCGCCGATGTCGTGTGTAGGCGAGCCGCTGATGACTTTACCGCCGTGGTCGGTATCATCGCCGACAGTAATAATTGTGAGGGACATGGTTATAAGGCCGGTTTAGCGGCGTTGAGTAAATCAATCTTGTTGCCGTTCCAGTGAGGCAGTTTAGCAGGTGGAAGCGGCAAGATTTTGTCCAGATTGGGAAAACGCAGATCGGGATTATCGCGCAGTGCTTGGCCAAATACCCGATACCGGCGTTCGCGGTCATGGTCAATGAATGGGGCTGCGTAATCTAAGGGCCCGCTTTCAAACGCGATTTCGAGAGCATCCGCAGAGTCCTGATCTCCAAATTTTACCCCTTCTTGATAGTAGGCTAGAGCATGGAATTTACCTACGCTAGATTTCTGCCGTTCATATTCCAAGCCAAGTTTTCTTGCTGCTGCGCCCTGACCTTGAGAAAGCGCACACTCAAGCATCTGCAGGCCAATTTTTTTGTTGGCCCACCAGCCATTTTTGGGACTGTCGTACGAGGCAAGCAATTGCCCTCCTAAAAGGGTTTGTGCTCCTGGCGCTCCCATATCGGCAGCTTTTTGCCAAAATGCATAGGCGACAGTGGCATTGGGTTTCAGGCTACCTGCGCCCCGCATGTGATAGCTGCCCATATTGTCCCAAGCTTGCGGCACCCCCCAAGCCATCGCCTCTTCTGTCAGTTGTAGCATCTTTTCTGGATCAGAAGGCACACCCTTTCCGCTCAAATAGAGTCCGGCTAGATTGTTTTGCGCTTTCCAATGTTTACGCTCTGCCGCTTTAGCCCATAGCACTGCAGCGGTTTTGTAATCCTTGTCTTCCTCATACTTGTCTTCACTGGTCAAGGCCATGCCTTGCTCAAACCACTGATCGGCCTCAGGGTCGATGGGCGGGACAACGGCAGCTTGCTGAATACACGTGAACGAAGCGCGATGCGGTTGGAACAACGGCAGAGAGGTATAGCGCAATTTGCTGGAGGTGATATGCCGACTGTCGTAGAAAAATTTTGTGACGAAGACTATCAGGACAGCTACGAGCAACAGCATGCCGAGGCGTATGTACCACGGTTTGCGGGAGAAAAAATGCAGGAATTTTTTCTTCATTAACACGTCAGTCCTGCACCATTGTTTGTATCGATGGACGAAAAAACAAAGTTGCCCTGCTCGACATTTCGATGTTTTCTCAATGGATCGCTTATAGCCATCGCTAGATTATTTTCCGGCACTCAACGCTTGTTCTGGCAGAGTTGGACGGACTTCTTTGGCAGCATCGAGCAAATGATTTTCGTCGCCATCCCAATATGGCAATTTCTCTGGGGGTAGCGGCAGCACTTTGTCGAGATTGGGGAAGCGCAGGTCCGGATTGTCGCGCAGCGCTTTTCCAAATACTTGATAACGAAGTTTGCGATTAAGGTCAACAAATGGAGCCGCGTCACGCAGCGGGCCGTTTTTAAACGCAATCTCGAGGGCATCAGCACTGTCTTGATTGCCGAATTTCACTCCATCTTGATAGTAATTTAGAGCGCGGAGCTTACTCTCAGGTGTTTTTTGCATTTCATAGTCAATACCAAGCTCATAAGCGGCATTTCCGTCGCCTTGAGCTAAAGCACATTCCAGCATTTCCAGTCCAATTTTATGGTTACCCCAAAAGCCGCTTTTTGGATCGTCGTATGTACCGAGTAATTGCTTACCCAAACGTGCCTGCGCTCCAGGAGCTCCCATCTCGGCAGCTTTCTGCCAAAAGGCATAAGCTGCGGTCGCATCAGGCTTCAAGTTACCCAAGCCTTGCATGTGGTAACTTCCCATGTTGTCCCAAGCTTGTGGCACTCCCCAAGCCATTGCTTCTTCTGTCAGTTGCAGCACTTTTTCTGGGTCTGAGGGCACACCCTTCCCGCGTAAGTAAAGTCCGGCAAGGTTATTTTGTGCTTTCCAATGTTTGCGCTCGGCCGCTTTAGCCCAAAGTACAGCAGCAGTTTTGTAGTCCTTGTTTTCCTCAAATTTATCTTCGCTAGTCAAGGCCATGCCTTGCTCAAACCATTGATCCGCTTCGGGATCAATGGGAGGAACCACTGCTGCCTGTTGGATACAGGTAAATTCGGTGCGATGGGGATTGAATAACGGAAGTTGGCTATAGCGTAATTGGCTGGACATAATATGACGATGTTTGTAAGTGAATTGGGTGACGCCGATTAACAGGGCGGCAGCAATTAATAACAAGCCGAGACGGATATACCAAGGCTTGCGGGACAGTGAACGCAGAAAAGCTTTCTTCATTAACGAACCCGCATGGCGCTGCCGCCTGCATCAAGGAACGGTAAAATAAAGCTACTTTGCTCGAAAGGTTGGCCCTTGCTTTTTCCGTTAAGATTATTATTCATACGTTTTTTCCAATCTTTATGCGTATCGGCGATCTCATCACGTGTTCCGCCGCCGCCGCTTAAATCGCCACCCGCCAAATTACCCCAAACGCGCGCACGAGCATTGCTGGTAAAACCGGGATCTTCGGTAATCAGATTTAATTCACTATCCCCCGCCATCGAACGCGGGCTTAGATTGGCGCTGCCCAAGGTGGTGAAAGTATCATCGATCAGCATTAATTTGCTATGAATATAAATTTCACGATAACGTTCTTCGGAACTCTTGCTCTTGCTGGAACCATTGTCATCGAAGCTTTGCAACATGGCGACCAGCACCTCTATACCAAGCTGCTGGAGTTCCCTGCGAATCGTCTTGATGTCGGATAGGTGCTGGTTTTCCACAATATCTTGTGGGCCAGGGTTAGGTATCACTCCTACGTCGCCATCATAGTAATTTCCACTTGGCGGCGGGGTGTTAATTACTTTGGTAGCACGTTCCGCCCCCGCTTGGTAAGTCGGAAACTGATCTCCCGCCCCGAGCTCGGCAACGGTGGAGTAGGTACGCGGAACCATGCCACGGTCCTCCGGATTGGGGATGACAATAAATACGTATAAAGGTGGAATGTCCTTTTTTACGACTTTGCCATTCAGGTAGCCGGTCTGGTTGGCTTTACGAATCTGCTTGATTCCCTGCGCCCACTCAGGCAGGAAGAAATACTGATTCTCCGCGTAGATGTATTGGATCGCATTGGAAAGCGCCAGCTGATAGCTTTCCCAGATGGTGGCGTCCTGTTCCTGCGGCTGAGTGCGCACAATCTGGCAGCGGTGCCCGGCAGTGCAGGAACTGCTTAAGCTGGCAGCACTGACTTTCGCGCGGGAGCCTAGCAAAGCTCCACTTGCCAATGGTTTTCCCAGTTCCGTTTTTACGTTATCCCATGCCTTGGAAAAATTCTGGTTCAGACTATAGAGGGCTTCACCCTGGACGCGTATTGCGTAGTCGCGATACGGTTTGCGGATGACGCTGCCGGCGCGGTCCTGCAGATAGTCGGCCTCGCGGCAATGGTCGTTGAAAATATGGGAAGAGCTGTCCCAGTAGTCGGTAATCGAATTGAGGCCCATGACATAGCCGACGGCGCGGCTTGGGTCGGGATGCTCATAGTCGATCAGTACCGGCTTCTGGTGGTGGGTCGCCACTTGCTCTGTCAATAATTTTTCAAGCAAGGTGGAAGGCATGTCGGGGAAGTTTTTCGCCAGGCTGTGCCGTGCATCGCTCGATGGCACCGAGCGGGTGCGTATTTCAATATTCGGATAGTCGCCGTATCGGATGCCTTTCCACCAGGCGATGCAATGATCCAGCCGTTGTTTTTCAATTCCATCCGGCGTGTGCCAGAGGCTTGGACTGATATAGCCAACCATGTTTCCTTGCTTTGCCGAACCGACAAGGTCTTTCCAGATCAGCAGGCGTATCTTGACGCCCTGCTTGCTCTTGCGAGCCAGAAGGTCGCCAAAGGTCTCGCCGCGCTGCCCCCATTTGCCGGGCTTGCGCACCAGTTCCATGGCCGGATCGAAACCCCAGCACACGAGATCGACGCTATGACTGGCTTTATCAATATCGCTGGCAATGCTGCCGAATCCTTCCTTGCCGCACATGAAAAACTGCAAGGCATTGTTGTTGTGGATCGGATGTGTATCGCTGCGATTTTCTAAAAACCATTGCATTGATCCTTGCGGCGCGCGCTGGTCGGTGCTGGCCGGTATGTGTTCATCCCTGCGAATGGATTTGAGATTTTTTTGAATGTCGTAACTCATCATGCTTCTCCATCTTGATCGCCGGCCTGGGCGCCGCGGCGGGCTTGATCTAATCTTCCCTTGTCGCCCAGACCGTCGGTGCGCAGGCCTTTGTAAGCGAGTTCCTGATCGTTTTTGACCTTGTCTGCGCTATCGAATTGTTCCAGGGTCGGCACCTTGAACACGCTGCCATTTGGCAGCTTGACGTCGTAGTGATCGCCTGGCTTGATGTCCTTGATGTTTACGCGCCCCCATGCGTCGGCCACATTTTTTTCTACCTCTGCGCCGTTCTTGTAGAGGGTGTAAGGATGGTTGGCGTACATCGAGGTGGCGGACGCCGGCACGTGCGACAGGCTGAACACCATATTGTCTTTGAGCGGTGGCGGCGGTTCCGGTAATTTCGGCAGCGGCTTATTGGCTGGTCCGGGCAGGCTATGCGTAGCAGCATGCGCTACATAGCTACCGTTTGTTCCATGTTCGATTCCCGCCGCATTGTATTTGACGTAGCTGCCGCCGCCATTGATCACGACTTCTTCCTTGGCGATGATGCTGATGCGGTTGGCGGTTTGCGTGATGTTCAGTTTGGCCAGCACGTTGATGCTGTCCTTCAGGGCCTGCATGTCGATGTCGCCCTCTCCTGAAACCATCTTCATGCCGGCTTTTTGCACGAACAGCCGGAAGGTCCGGCGGATGCTGGCGAACAGGCTGTCGCCGCTGGCAATCGACAAGCTCTTGCCGGTCGTGATGGCCGTGTTCTGGTCACTGG
>NZ_JBWKVC010000005.1:0-320645 GCF_059421505.1 Collimonas sp. GW821-FHT02H07 | reverse complement strand
GATAGCGAGATCAATATGGTGACGGATGATGCGGCCAAGGCTGCGGAATTGCGGAAGCGGGTTTGGGGGTTGCATGCTGAAGGATTTGGAGAATGCAATGGCGGGGATGGGAGTGTCACTGCGATTGCTAATGCGTTTAAAGATTGGAAAGAGTTAATGGAGATTAATAGTGGATCTGTATATAAGAGTGATCCTCTCGCCGGTTTTCTAGTCCCTTTCCGTGATATGCGCGCAATCACTTTCCGACACGGTTAAGGACAAACAATGCATCGCTTACGCTGCCTGATTATCTGCCTATTATTCGCCACTTTTACTTTAAATGCCTGCTCTATGAAACCGACCTTATCGCGCAATATAGCTTTAAAAGCCTTCGATCCCCACCGCAAAGATTTTATTTGTCAGTACGAAATCAACAACGTTCCGCCGATAGATGCGCAAGCGGACGCCTGGTTTCAGGAAGGTCTGCGCCTGACCAGCCGCGATTTGCCGCCGAACCAACGCAACTATCCGAAGGCGGTAGAACTGTGGCAAAAGGCGGCAGATAAAAACCACTGGAAAGCCATGATGAACCTGGCGGGAGTGCTAATTAATGGCGATGGTTTTGCACCTTACGAAGTCGCGGCTGAACCGGAACGGGCGGTGCAAATGGTAGAGCGCGGCATGCAGCTCGGTATTCCTGCCGCCTTTGATTTGATGGGCAGTTTCCATCAAAACGGCGCCGGGGTGACGGGCGACGTCAGTCGTGCTTATGGTTTTTGGGAATTGGCGGCGGATAAGGGCAGTCCCAGCGCGCAGACATTTTTAGGAAAGGCATTAAGCGCGACTTACGATAATCCGCAAGAAGGGTTCTGGGGAAACCGCAGGATAGGGCTAAAAATGCTGGAATGCGCTTTTGCGCAGGGTTATGGCAAAGCGGCATACGAACTTGGGATGACAATTAGAGGTACTCGACCAGCGTTAAATGAGGATAATAATCGCGCTCTTAAAGTGTTGCATGAAGGTGTCAAAATGGGATGCGAGGATTGTGCAAACTCTCTTTCTTCCAACTTTCGGAACATGTCGCCTTTAACCAATAATTTTATTGATACCGCCCGTTATGAGCGCTACAGCGCCCTAGGTGACGCCCTCTACCACAACCCCGATCTGCGTTTCCCCAACCTCGACAACATCCTGCCGCTGCCTCCCGCCAAACTCCCACAGTGGAACGGCAAAATAGAATCGCTGCTCGACGCCGCCAAGCCGGTCGTCCCAGCGCCACCGCCTCCGGTCACTACCCCCGGCGCCAACCTGTCCGGCCGCGCCCATATTCCGGCAGGCTGGGTGCTGCCGAAAAAACCCTGGCCGCAGGCCGATGAAGCACGTGACGTCAGTTATCTTCGACCGCAGTATGAAAACACCGCCGCCGGTTTTACCGGCTATTGGCTGCCGCAATTGCTGGAACCGATTGCCTTGCACCACCGGGAATGGAATCGACATCAGGTACCGCAACACTACGCAAAGGGCGAAGCGTTCGACGGAACGCGTTCCGGGTTGATCGCAAACGACGGCCGCATCATGTGGCACTACATGGGCGTTCCGGAAAAAGTACAGCCGCCCGCATTGCCGGCGCAAGTGCGCCGCGGCATCTGGCGCATGGCGGACACCAATCCTGCCGCATTGACATGCATGGGCGACGAACCCTGCCCGCGTAGCGGCATCTGGCAACCATCGCTGCCGGTGGAACATCCGCAGAGGCTGCTGGTGAATTGGCGCTGGCGCGAAGCCGTTGTCATGCAAGGACAAGATTTCCCCGATCCGAAAAACGATTGGCTGGTGGATGTGGAAAGCCATGAGTTGACGTGGCATCTGGTGGAAGCTGCATGAGGACAGGGCTTCGGTTTTGTGCCGATTGCTGCAAACGCAGCTTGACTGAAAACCGATGCCAATCGCTGCAATACAACTATCTTTTTTTTACGTCATCAGAATAATGCATCGCTTACGCTACCTGATCGCCAGTTCTTTGCTGGCCATGCTTTCCTTCAATGCCTGTTCCATGAAACCGGCGTTGCCGCGTAATATGGCTTTGAAAGCCTTCGATCCCCACCGCAAAGATTTTATTTGTCAGTACGAAATCAACAACGTGCCGCCGATAGATGCGCAAGCGGACACCTGGTTTCAGGAAGGCCTGCGCCTGACCAGCCGCGATTTGCCGCCGAACCAACGCAACTATCCGAAGGCGGTAGAGCTGTGGCAGAAGGCGGCCGATAAAAACCACTGGAAGGCCATGATGAACCTGGCGGGAGTGTTAATTAATGGCGATGGTTTTGCACTTTACGAAGTCGCGGCTGATCCGGAACGGGCGGTGCAAATGGTAGAGCGCGGCATGCAGCTCGGTATTCCTGCCGCCTTTGATCTGATGGGCAGTTTCCATCAAAACGGCGCGGGTGTGACCGGTGACGTCAGTCGTGCCTATGGCTTTTGGGAGTTGGCGGCGGATAAGGGCAGTCCCAGCGCGCAGACATTTTTAGGTGTAGCCCTTAAAGCCGCCTACGATAACCCGCAAGAAGGGTTCTGGGGAAACCGCAAGATAGGGCTAAAAATGCTGGAATGTGCTTTTGCGCAGGGCTATGGTAAAGCGGCATACGAACTTGGCGTTACATTAGATAATACCGATAAGGATTACCCACGAGCACTCAAAATCTTTCATGAAGGCGTCAAAATGGGATGCGAGGATTGTGCAAATTATCTTTCCTCCAGTTTTGATGATATAGAACCTCTTACTCACAATTTCATCGACACAGCCCGTTCTGACCGTTACCGTGCATTAGGTGCGGCCCTCTACCACAACCCCGATCTACGCTTCCCCAACCTCGACAAAATCCTGCCGCTGCCTCCCGCCAAACTCCCACAATGGGACGGCAAAATAGAGTCGCTGCTCGACGCCGCCAAGCCGGTCGTCCCGGCGCCACCACCTCCGGTCACTACTCCCGGCGCCAATCTATCCGGCCGTGCCCATATTCCGGCAGGCTGGGTGTTGCCGAAAAACCCCCGCCCGCACAGCGGCATCTGGCAACCATCGCTGCCGGCGGAACATCCGCAGAGACTGCTGGTGAATTGGTGCTGGCGCGAAGCCGTTGTCATGCAAGGACAAGATTTCCCCGATCCGAAAAAGGATTGGCTGGTGGATGTGGAAAGCCATGAGTTGACGTGGCATCTGGTGGAAGCTGCATGAGGACAGAGGTCTGGGGTTTCTCTATTTACTATCTCGGCAATAACAGGAACAGGTAAAAAATGGATCGTCCAATTTGTTGTGAAGGTGACGCCACCAGCCACGGTGGCCTGGTTACCAAGGTGAGCGGCAGCATGTCGATTGACGGCCGCCGCAATGCACGTCTCGGTGATTCGGTTAGTTGTCCTGAGCACGGCGACAATCAGATTGTCGAAGGTTGCAGCACGCTCGATGACGGCGTTGCGGTCGTGCTGCATGCATGCCGAACCGCATGCGGCAGCACGGTCATCGCCACTGGAAAGACCGTTGTCAATTCGTGATGTTATTTATTTACATTTCAATATTCCCTTATGCCCCAACATCCCTCTCATACTTCCATGCAAATCGACGATCTCGACAATAGCACCATGAAGATGCCGGTTGCCACCTCACGTTCGGCAGAATCGGAAGAAAATCCTTCCGACGATCCTGATCTGCTGGATCTGCAAATCAAAAGTCGGGTAATAGCCGCGAGCGAGCCAACCGAAGAAATTCACCGTCGCTTTGCAAAAATCCAGGCTGCCCGCAATCCTTTGCTAGAAGCAGCCAAACCGCTATTGCTGGCGTTGGCGCAACTGCCAAGGCAAGTATTCCCTCATCAGGATCAAGTGACGGTTTTTCGGCGAGCATTGGAGCAAGAAGTCATCACCTTTACGAATCTATGCAACCGGGCAAACATCAAGCGGGAGCATACGATAGCGGCCAGCTATGCCTTGTGCAGCGCGCTGGACGAATTTGCCAATCATACAAATTGGGGCGGCGGCAAAGGTACCGAGGCAGGAGTCTGGTCAACCCAGATGCTGGCTTCGCACTTCCATAACGATACGCAGGGCGGTAAAAAGGTATTTCTGCTGATCGGCCGTTTGATGAGCAATCCAGCAGAACATATCCATTTGCTGGAGGTCATGTTCCGTATTCTGGCCTTGGGCGTCGAAGGACAATACAGCACGCAAGCCAACGGCCGGCGCGATGTCGATACGATCCGGGCCCATATCTATGCGGAGCTGTCAAAGGCGCGCGGGCCGGTACCGCTGGCCTTGTCGCCGCACTGGAAAGGCGAAGCGGCAGGTAAGCTAGGCTTGTTGCGCAGTGTCCCTGTCTGGGTGACAGCCTCGGTGCTGACATTGGCCGCGTTTGGTCTCTTCTCCTGGTACAAATATCAATTGCTCACCCAAAGCAACGCGCTGGAGGAGCAAATCAATGCCATCGGCAAGATGGCGCCGCCACCGGCGCCGATTGCCCCTCCTTTACGTTTGGCGGAACTGCTCAAGGACGAAATCGCCAGCGGCCAGGTGAAGGTCGACGAGGACGCCAAGCACAGTGCGGTGATCTTCAAGGGCGACGACATGTTCGTCCCTGGGCAGGCCAAGGTCTCTCCTAAAATCCTGCCGCTGCTGGATAAGGTGGCGGACCAGATAGCCAAGGTTTCCGGGCCGGTGCGGGTGATAGGCCACACCGACAATGTCCCCATCAAGACTGCCAAGTTCCCGAACAATCAGATGCTCTCTGAAGAGCGCGCTGCCAGCGTGGCAGACGCCTTACAGGTGCGAGGTGTTTCTGTTTCTCGCCTGGATATCAGCGGCAAGGGGGACACGGAGCCCGTTGTCGGCAATGCGACGCGTGCACAACGTGCGCAGAACCGTCGTGTCGAAATTATCGTCAGGCAATCCGATGGCAGCGCTGCAAAAACGACTATTGCGACGCCATTCCCTGTTCCCGTAGCTGCTGCCCGCTGAGCTGACAAACTATTATGAAAAAAATTACCGAATTCATCTTTTCACGTCAGATGCTGGCGTTTCTGCTCATCGCGCTGCTCGCTGCGGCAATTTGGTTTTTGGGGCCGTTATTTGCTTTCGGCGGCATGCATCCACTGGCTACCGTGGGCATGCGCGTCACCCTCCTGATTTTGACCTTGGCACTGATACCGACGCTCTTTCTCAAAATACCTTTGCACATCATCGGCGTGGCTTGCCTGTGCCTGCTGATCTGGCACGCCGGTCCCTTGCTGGCCATCGGTGCAATGCAGCCGTTGGTCACCGTCTTTGAACGGATAGCAGCCATTGCTGCCATCTTGCTGATCTACGCGGTCTACGGCCTCTACCATTTATACCAAATGATGCGCACGAATGAAAACTTGCGCGATACCCTGTTTCGCTTAAAGACGGACGATCAGAGCCAGGCGAGCAAGGATGCCCGGGAGGCCTTAAAGTCCGTCAGCAGTAAAATCGGACGCGCCATGCTGCAGTTGAAAGTCATGCGTACGAGCGGTGGAAGCTGGCGTCGTCTGGTGGAAGGTAAGCGCTATCTGTACGAACTGCCGTGGTACATGATTATTGGCAACCCTGGCGCCGGCAAGACCACTGCGGTGCTCAATTCCGGCTTGAAATTTCCGTCGACGGAGCACTCAAGCGCGGCGCAGGCCAGCAAAGCAGGCACGACGAATTGCGACTGGTGGTTGACCAATGAGGCGGTATTCATTGATACGGCCGGGCGCTATGTATCGCAAGATGTCGACCAACAGCCCGATGCGGCTGAATGGCATGGCTTTTTGACCGTATTGCGCAAGCACCGCAGCCGTGCGCCGATTAATGGCGCGATTCTGACCATCGATGCTCAGCAATTGTTGGACCCGATGGCGGAAAATCGAGAAAAGCTGGCAGTCGACCTGCGCGCGCGCCTGGCAGAACTGCGTAGCGAGTTGGGAATACGTTTCCCCGTCTATGTGACGATTACCAAGATGGATTTGCTGGAAGGCTTTAATGAGTATTTCCAGTCCTTGACTGCGGAAGGCCGCGCGCAGCCGTGGGGCTTCACGCTGCCGTATCTAGATCCCTCCAAGCCGGCTCCGCAACGGAAGAACGAGGCGGGCGACAGCCCCTTGCTGTTGCAGGTGCGCGCGGAACTGAGCGCCCTGGCAGAACGTCTGGACCACGGCCTGGATGCACGCGCACAAGAAGAATTCGATACCGGACGCCGGCGCTTGCTCTGCGCCTTGCCGCAAGCTTTTGATGGACTGGCGGAGAAACTGGCGCAGATGATAGAAGCCATCTTTCTCGATTCCCGTTTCGACGCGACGGAATTGCACCATAACTTGCGTGGCGTCTATTTTACAAGCGCCGCGCAATCGGAAGATATCATCCCCGGCAATCGCCTGACATTCATGGAACGCGTCTTGGTCGCCTTGGGCTTGCGCCAAGCTCGGGATGCGAACCCGTCGGACAACAGCAATGCCGGCCGCACCGAGCTCGTCGGCACTACGCTGAGCGGAAATCGCAGCTACTTCCTGAGCGATTTGTTTACCCGCCTGATTGTCCCGGAAGCGCATCTGGTCCGTCCCAATTTGCGCTGGGAGTTCCGCTTCAGGGTGTTGCGCATGACTGGTCATGCAGTGTCCATTGTTCTTTTTCTGGCGTTGGCCAGTGCGTTGTCGCTATCGTTTGCCAATAACGAGCAATACCTGAAGTCGGTGACGGAAAAGAAGGACATGCTCAAAACGCTGGTCACCAATCTGTTCGCCAAGTCGGGCGAAGAGCGATTGAAGCATGTGCCCGATGCATTGACGACTGCACAAGATATGCCTTTGCATCGCGGTCTTGATGTTAGCGACCCTGCGATGAGCTATCGATATGGCTTATATACCGGCAGCACGATTCTGGCCGCAGCGAATACCACCTACAACCGCCTGGAAGATACCTTGCTGCTGCCGCAGATCGTGCACCGCATGGAAGTGGTATTGCGTGCCGCGATTGACGCCAAGGATGCCAAGACCGCTTACAACACCTTGCGCGTCTACTTGCTCATTCATGACAAGAGCCGCTATAACGCCGCCGATGTAAAAACATGGGTACTGCAGGACTGGGAGGCATCGGATAGCGCATCGGTATTTGGCGGACGGGCGTCGATGATTGGTCATATCAACCACTTGTTCTCTGAAGAACAGGTAGTCCAATCCTCGTTCGTCAAAAATGAAGCGCTGGTGCAGGATGCCCGGAATTTCTTGAATGCCGACACGTCCACCCAGCGCTTGTATGAACGGGCCAAACAAGCCATGTCCTCAGAATCGCCAGAGGACTTCACGCTGACGCGTGCAGTGGGTCCTCAAGCTGGCACGGTGTTTACCCGTTTTTCGGGTAAGCCGTTGGATAAGGGAATTCCGGGGCTGTTCACTTATGACGGCTACTTCAAGCTGTTCGACAAGCGTTTGCCGGAGTTCGTCAAGCTGGCCAAGCAGGACGATGCCTGGGTCATGGGAAATGCCGCAGCCGCGCAAAAAAAAACACTGGACGACGTTGTCAATGCATTGGGTGACGATGAGCTGACTGAAGACATTCGCCGCCAGTATCTGACTGAATATGCGAATCAGTGGAATGACTTTTTAGCGGATATCCGCACCGTCACAGGTAGCAACCTGACGTTCGATTTAACCGTGCTACGCGCCTTTGCGTCGCCCGATTCGCCGCTTTCGCGCCTGGCCCGTGCCGCGGCGCGCGAGATCTCGCTCTCCAAGCCGCTGATAGCCAAATCGAATGACGATAAAGGTTTTTTCGACAAGGCCACCGATAAGCTGGACCAACAAGCCAGCAAAGTATCGAAAAGCCTCAATGTTCGCCCGCAGGAACGGATGGAGCGCGAGTTGGTTGATAGTCGTTTTGCTGCACTGCGTGAAGTGGTGACCGGTCAAGCCGATGACGCGGCAACACCCGCGGCCGGCGGCGGCAAACCAGGCCTGGAAAATATTGCAAGCTTGCTCAATGAGTACTATACGGTGCTGGTTGTTGCCGACACCGCCTTGGGTGCGAATAGCCTGCCGCCCGGTGCCGTCGACGCAGGGATGAAATTGAAACTGGAAGCGGGTAAATTACCTGCGCCGTTCAACGCAGTCCTGACGGCGCTGGCCGACGGCGGCACCGAAAAGGTGGCCCAAGGTGCTTCGGCGCTTCTCAGCACCCAGGCTCAAACGCAGCTGGACCGGCTTGTCAGTGCGCTGAAATATCAGGTGAGCGATTCTTGCAAACAAAGCATCGAAGGCCGTTATCCATTTGCGGATAGCACGCAGGAAGTCAGCATCGAAGATTTCACCCGTATTTTTGCCGCCGGTGGCGCTGCAGACGATTTCTTTCAGAAGCAGCTGTCGCCGTTTGTCGATACCAGTAGTCGTCCCTGGAGATACAAGAATCCGGAAACCGCCAGTCAAATGGCATCTTCCGATGCCTTGGCCAGCTCCGCGGCATCGGGTGTACCGGCAACCGGCGTGGGTGCAGCCTCCGGTCCGACCCTGATGGGCGAGCTATTGAAACTGCTGGCCAAGCAAGGACCTAATCCCGACGCGTTTGCGCGCATGAACACCATCCGGGATGTTTTCTTCAGGGAGCCTGGCAACAAGAAAATGGCCTGGAAGATGGACATCAAGGCCACCGATGTTGACCCCACCATCACCGAGCTGATTATCGATATCGATGGCCAGACGCAACGTTATTCTCACGGTCCGGTGCAAACCTTGGCCGTGGCCTGGCCCGGCGCCCGCGGCGGCGCCAATGCTGAATTGACTGCCACGCCACGCATCAGCGCTTCCACCTCGTCCATCGTCGCCAACGGGCCATGGGCGCTGATGCGTCTGATCGAACGCGCCAAGCTGGTCAATACTGCCACGGCAGGACGCGTTATCGCCAATTTCAACTTGGATGGCCGCAAGGCGGTTCTGGATATCAATACCGGCAGCAGTCTGGCCAGCCCATTGACGACGGATTTATTAAAATCCTTTCAGTGCCCGGGAGCGCGGTAATGGCAACGTGGCTACCGGAATTTCTGCGTGAATCAACGATTAGCAACCCGACGTTATGGGGGAAGATGCCGAGTCGCGGAGATTTTATCCGGCATAACGTCAAACATGCACAGAGCGAGGCATTACAGGCTTGGATAGGCCAGCATCTGCAAGCCGCGCGACCGGTTATCGAAACACCGGCGCCGCAATTGAAAACGGTGGCTGCCAAACGCAAGCGCGCTGAAGACGTGAAATGGAGTCATCTGACGCCCACCGATTTGGTCGACCCGCGCGCAATCATGCCGAAACCGCCGATGCCAATCATCCAGGTATCTCCGCAAAACAAAATAGTCCCCCCCAAAGCTGGCCACGCTGGTTTGCCGTGGTGTTTTGTACTGCCGCCAGGCAGTTTCCCTTTTGCGGCCAAAGAGCATGTAGTCGGTGTCTGGATGGCGTCGTCGGACAAGATTGGGCGCGTTTATCCACTGGTCATGACGCAAACGGCATCGCCGCGCTGGATTAAACAATACTTCAAAGACTATGCACTGCAGCCCCGTGATTGGTTATTCGCCGCTGCACGCGCGATGGCGCATGCAGTGTACGCGGAAGAAACGGAACTGGACCGCCCCGGCCATCAGCAGAATCCGCAAAAGCAGCCAGATCATCTGGCTGCGCTGGTGTCGCAACTGGAACAACTGTGGGCGCTATATCAGCCAGGTTGGCGTGGTTTGTTCGGCGGCTTTAAAAAAGTACCGGAACAGGAAAATATCCGACGCTTCACCCCACCTCCGCACAAGGAAGACCCGATACACCGTTTGCACGGAGTACGCTACTTACCTTGGGCAGACTGGCCACAGCGCCTGACCGGTGGCGAGATACAACACGCAGCATTCTGGCAGCAGGATTTGCAGGGGCGCTTTGTAGGAGCGGCGCAGCGCATACAGGACGTGGTTTAACTTGGCAGACAATTGATGATTTCTTTGAAACACGATTTACATCTGCGCGTTTTGCATCGACACGGTACGACGCTGCAAGCCACGCTCATTCTTACCGAGGATACGGCGCTGGGCGAGAAACATTTCGCCGATTATGTACCGGAAACGGAGCGTAGATGGTTGAATGACATGCGATGCGCCGTATGCTGGCGCGCTTTCGGGGCCGCGGCAGGTGGATGGTGGTTAGTCTGTAATGGCCAGCGCTGGGCCTGTTCAGTCAACGATGTACCGCTTCTCTATCAGCAAAGTCTGCCTTTGCATGCAGGAGACCGGATTGAGTTAGGGATGCTGCATCTGGAAGTCGGCGAAACCAATACGTCGACAGTTAGTCAGCATGAGGGGCCATACTCGGCTGGTCTGGAGACTGCCAGCGTCGCAACATTCGCGGAAAAAATGCCGCACACCCCTACCGGGACAGACGATGTCGCAGGGTCACTGACCAGTTTGATAGGTGGCAAACACGTTCCGCCAGAGCCAGTGGCCGGCGCGAGTCTGTTTGATATCGTTCCCGAAACGCTCGGGACGGATTTTGGTAGGCAAAAACCGCCGCATTCTTCGGTTCCAGTCCTTAGCGACCAAGACATTATCAATGGCAAGCACCTTGATGCTGCTTATATTGCGCAGACTAAAGCCAACGTAATCGCAATGGAAGCGCCGGTTGCCCCTGCTCTTTCTTCTCCATCGGATGCCTATATTAAGCAGGAGAACCAAGGCAGAGAAGATGAGATTATTGACCAAGATACCCGCAGTAATATCGTTGAAGAGCTTGGCAAAGATTATATTCAGGCGGTGCAAGACCCTGCGTCTTTGCACGCGCAGCTCAATATGCAAGCGATGCCAGAGGTCACTGACTCCCTTCTGAGTACACCGACCGAGCTGGCGGCCCATATTCCACAGCATATTTCGATAGTAGATTTAGTGTCGGGGGAATTAGGGATAGAGAATTTGTTTCAACAATTCGGTACGCAAGTGTGGCAGTTGCCTTCTTCGGCACCGGACAACGACGTACTCAATCTGTTCGCGCAAGGCATCGCGATACCTAAACAACGCTCCAATTTACCTTCTCTGACCCGCCGCGAGCATCACGCTCTTAGTCCCGATAGTTCCTATTGGGCGGCTACCGACTCCAGGCAGGATGCAGAGCAACAGGACTTACCAGAATCTAAGGACTCCGATCCAACATGACTACGCACGCCTCAAAAGACAATGCACCGGACCAAGGCAGCGCACTCAATAGCTGGCTCCAGCAAGATTCGTTGGTGAGTGTTTTAGTGCGCCTGGAAAACGACATCCGTTCGGCGCCGACTGATCTTGGATTGCGCTGGGGGCTGTTTCAAACACTATGCTTGCTGTGCCAGTGGGAGCGCGCGCTCAAGCAATTGCAGGTTTGCGCCAAGCTGGACGCCGAACTGGTGCCGACCGCACAAGTGATGCGCGACCTGATTCGTAGCGAAATGCTGCGGGCTGCCGTTTTCGCGGGGAAAAAGCAGCCAGGTCACATGGTGGGCACCCCGCCAAGCTGGTTGTTGCGTTTGCTGGATGCCTTGTCCGCGGCGGGGAACGGCGACGTCAACGCTGCCGATGTAGCGCGTGAGGATGCATTGTCGGCAGCGCCGGAAGTCGCGGGCGAGAGCAATATCGGTGCATTTACCTGGATAACGGAGAGCGATTCCCGCCTCGGCCCGGTATGCGAAATGGTGGTCGCTGGCATGTATCGCTGGTGCCCGTTCAGTGAAATCACCACCCTCAACATTCAGCCACCGCACAGCCTGCTCGACCTCATCTGGACTCGCGCCGAGGTCAGTCTGCGCGACGGTTCCGCATTGAAAGCTTACTTGCCTATACGTTATCCGGGCTCCGAAGTGGCTGACGACGCCATCCGCCTTGCGCGCGAAACGCGTTGGCGGGAAGAAGGGAAAACCGGTGTTTTTGGCCTGGGTCAGAAAACCTGGATGACCGATGTCGGCGACATGGGACTGCTCGACTTGCGAGTTATCACTTTTGCACAAAATACTTAGCCAGAGAACACGGATACATCATGGAAAAAGCAGCCTGGCGTCATCCCGTCTCGGATAACAAATCCATCGGCAAGCAAAATGCGCCGCGACAACCGAACGCGCATTTGCTGCCGACACTGTTCGACCGCCTGCGCGATGACGAACCCTTGCGCAGCTCAGAAGCACCAGGGGAATATACGGTAACGCGCACGCAAATGCGCCAAATCATCCAGCGCGACCTGGCCTTCCTGTTGAACACGGTGAACATGGAAGATTTGCTGGACCGCGACCATCACGCGGAAGCCGCAGCCTCCACTATCAATTACGGTGTGCCGCCGCTGGCCGGCAGCTATCTGTCCGAACATAAGTGGGCGAATATCGAGCAGCGCCTGCGTCGCGCGATTTTCGACTTCGAGCCACGCCTGATGCAGGAAACGCTGCAAATCGTACCGCTGATGAAAGAAGGCGCGGCACGGCAATATAACGTGCTGCTGTTCGAAATCCGCGGGGCGATTCGCATGGACCCGTATCCCATGACCTTCATAGTGCAAAGCTCGGTCGATTTAGAGACCAATCGCATGTCCATAAACGAGAAGTAAAAGCCGAACCTGTTCCGGCGACGAAGCACACACATTTTTTAGGCAAAAATAGCATGGACCCACTTCTTCTCGATTACTACAACCGCGAACTCGTCTATATGCGTGAACTGGCGGGCGAATTTGCGGAGCAACATCCGAAGATTGCCAAACGGCTGGGGATGCACGGTATCGAAGTGGCCGACCCATATGTAGAGCGTCTAATCGAGTCGTTCTGTTTTATGTCGGCCCGTATGCAAATCAAGCTGGATGCGGAATTTCCGCGTTTTACGCAGCGTTTGCTGGAAGTGATTTATCCCAATTACATTTGCCCGACGCCGTCGATGGCGGTGGCGCAGTTGCATCCGAATGCGAAGGAAGGCGACCTGCGGCGCGGTTTCAAGGTGCCAAGGCAGACGGCATTTCACGCCAAAATCCCCCAAGGAGAAAAAACAGCCTGCGAATTTCGCAGCAGCGTCGATGTCATGCTGTGGCCGATTGAGATTGTCGCGGCACGGCTGACCGGCGCACCGCCGGATATTCCTTCAATGGATAGGCATTTGCCGGCGCATCTTCAGGTGCAAGGCGCGCTGCGCCTGACTTTGCGCATCGATGGCGAGTTGAATTTTTCCGATTTGCAGGGACTGGACCGTTTGCCCATCTATCTCTGCGGCGAAGAAGGCATGGCCTCGCATTTATTCGAGTTGTTGCACACGGCGGCTGTGGCGACCTTTACCGGCACGCCGGGTGCAATAGGCAATAATCCGCATGTCATAGTCAAAGACGCTCTGGTGCATGAAGGATTGCAGCCTGACCAAAGCCTGTTGCCGCTGGCCTGGAACACCTTTCATGGACATAACCTGCTGCACGAATATTTCTCCTGCCCGAGCCGCTTCTATTTCTTCGCCTTGACGCAATTGGCGCCTGGCTTAGCGCGAATACACGGCAAAGAGGCGGAAATCGTGATTCTTTTGTCCAAGCCGCCTGGGGCGCTGAGCAATCACGTCGATGCGCAGCAGTTCGCCTTGCACTGCACACCGGTCATCAACCTGTTCCCGAAGCGTACCGACCGGGTCGAGCTGAACACGGCTCAGGCGGAATTCCATTTGGTGCCGGACCGCGCGCGGCCGATGGATTTTGAGGTGTTTTCGGTGCAGGAAATCAGCGCCCAGGAGGATAAAAATGCCGAGGCGATGGCTTTTCGCCCCTTGTTCCAGACCTTGAACCAGGACGAAGGTAATTTTGGGCGCTATTTCTCGATGCGCCGCGAAAGCCGTTTGACTTCTTCCACGGCGCGCAAATACGGGACGCGCACTCCATATACCGGCACCGAAGTGTTTCTTTCTCTGGTCGACCAAAACGAAGCGCCGTATGCGGAGAATCTGTCGCATCTGGCGGTCAACGCATTGCTGACCAATCGAGACCTTCCCGGATTAGTTCCGCGCAATGGCCAATCCGATTTACGCGTGGCTGATTCACTGCCGGTCGCCTGCGTCGGCTTGATTCGCCCTCCCAGTACGCCGCAAGCGCCTTTTGCGGAGCGCGAAATGGCCTGGCGCCTGATTCGGCAATTGGGTTTTAATTATCTGCCATTGACCGATATGAGCGGCCGCGAGGGCGGACAGGCGTTGCGCGATATGTTGCGCTTATTTGTCACTGGCGAGGACTCGGCGCAGATGCGGCAAGTGCAGAGCCTGATTGGTTCCGATGTGGAGCCTGTGACTCGCCGCTTGCCGGGCAAGGGCCCGCTGGTGTATGGCCGCGGTGTCGCTTGCAAGCTGACGGTGGACGAAACCGGCTTCTCCGGCACCAGTCCATACCTGTTCGGCTTGATACTGGAACATTGGCTCGCGCGTCATGTATCGATTAATGTGTTTACCCAAACTGAATTGCATTCGATGCAGCGGGGCTTGGTGGCGCGCTGGCCGGTGCGCATGGGCGGCCGAGGAGTGGTTTGATGCTGATACTTGACTCAGACGACCAATTCGTCGCTAAAGATCTGCCCGCGCATGGTGAGGCGACCGACAAGGCAAATATGAAAGTGGCCGATGCGACGACTTGGCGTTATCGCCTGATAGACGCTGCTGCCCATCCGTGGCGATACGGCTTTGTGAGCTTGCTGCGAGCGACGGCTGCGCGTCATCCCCACTTACCGCCAATCGGTCGGGCCACTTTGCCGAGACAAGAGCCGTTTCGGCTTGGCCAGCAACCGTCGATGACCTTCTCCCCGCGGGAAATTGCCGCAATTGACCCACATACACAACATCCACAGATTCGTCTGTTCGGATTAGGCATGCTCGGGCCGAACGGTCCCTTGCCGATTCACTTTACGGAAATCGCCAAAGACCGGCTGGATAATCGGCACGATGCAACCCTGGTCAATTTCCTGGACCAGTTTCACCATCGTTACATGACGCACATGTATCGCGCCTGGTCCCAAGCGCAATCGGCGGCGGGCCTGGACCGTGCCGATGACGAGCAATTCTCACAGTATGTCAGCCGGTTGGCGGGGAATGATCCGGTGAATATCCAATCGTCGCCCCTGCCGCCCCATGCCCGCATGGCCGCCTCTGCGCATTTGGTGCGCGAGGCCAGGAATCCTGATGGCTTGGCGACGACCCTGGCACATTTCTTCGGCGTGCCGGTACAGATTGAAGAGCATGTATTGCACTGGATTAGTGTCTCAGAGGATGAACACACCTTGCTGGGACGGGCCTCGGTGGCGAGCGTGATGAGCGAGGGAGCGCTGCTGGGCGAGGCGGTGCCGGATCGCCAGCATAAATTCCGTATCGTCATCGGTCCATTGTCGTTGGCGCAATATCTGCATCTGACACCGCAAGGGCGCGACCTGCCGCTGTTGGTCGAATGGGTCAGAGCCTTTGTCGGACTGGAGTACCAGTGGGAAGTCGAACTCAAGGTTGCCGCCACGGCGGCCACGCCGGCCCGCATTGGCAGCGAGGAAAAATTGGGATGGGCGACCTGGTTAGGCGACAGCGACACATCGCAGGCCGCCACTACCGGCATGGTCTTTGAACCTGAACACTACATGCGTCAAGAATCACAACGGAACAAGATGCGCCAAGGAAGCTGCCAATGTTGAACAAACTCACGCAAACACTGCAAAACCTGATCGGGACGGCGACGCCAGAATGGCTGGCGCCGCTGTCAGAGAGCGAGCCGTGCGGGCCGAATTTGGAATATGACCCGGAATATATGCTGTTAATGGCAAAGGTAGCGCCAAGGAAGGATGCCCAGTATGGTGATTTTGTGGATACGCCGGAAGGGCCAAACTGGGCTGACATCGAACGCGATTGCCAACGCTTGTTGCTGCGCTCCCGCGATATTACGTTGTTGGTATTGCTGCTGCGGTGTCGCACACGCAGTGCGCAAGCGGTGGGGTTGCAGGAAGGCTTGACCAAGCTAGTGGGGTTTTTGGAACACTATCCCGAGCATATTCATCCGCAGTTGCTGATTGAGGGCGAGCGGGACCTTGCGATGCGCGCCAATGCACTGTCTGCGCTGGCCGACCCTGAAGGACTGCTGTCCGATATCCGAGACATCACGTTGTCCAAAAATTCAGCCATGCGCTTGCAGGTACGTGATGTAGAACGTGCCTTTACCTCCCCACGTCATCCTGACGCGCTGTCGGTGGAGGCGGTACAACGCCAATTGGCAGATTTACGCCATGCCCGCAATCCTGCATTGCAAGACTTGTCGGAGGCATCGGTGCTTGTCGGGCGTTTGCAGCTGTGGTGTCAAAGCGATTTGCAAGATTATGCCCCAGACCTGGCGCCCCTCGTGCGCCTGCTCGGACTGTTCGCATCGAAGTCGGGCATCGCCATGGCAAAGCCGGCGGAATCACCGGCGCCGGACGCCAAGGTGAGTAAGACGATCCAAGAAACCAGCATGGCAGATGTCAAGCCATCCGCCCCCTCTCAAAGCAGCATTCGCGAATACCTGGATGCCATTAGCGGCCAAAGGAAACCATCAATGACCCCGACAGATATGTCCAATCACACCATCAATGGACGGCAGGCGGCTTTGCAAGCCATACAGGAAGCCCGTGAATGGTTCGAACTGGTGGAGCCTAGCAGCCCAGTTGCAATTCTCCTGCGCCAGGCGGAAAAAATGGTTGGGAAGCGATTTTCTGAAGTGGCGCAATCGATTCCACCGGATTTGCTGGCACGCTGGGAACAAGAGTGATTGCTTCTCCGTCCGCACAGACATGAGCTGGCACCCAACAGACTTTATTGTTTGCTTTCAAAAGTAATCACGAACAATAAAGTCTGTCCGAGTATCCTCCTCTTCCTGGAACCAGGACCATTCGTTCCCGCTAGCTCGGCTTGCGATGGAAGATCCAACACTATCAAGATGATGAGTTACCGACCCGGCCAAACGGTCTTGCCGGGCAATCGCCGTTAGCTTCGAGGCGGCGAAACAATCGCCTCCACCGACCGTCCCACCGAGAGAATGTGGTGGTCGGTATGTTGAATACCTGCAATCATGAGTCCGACCGGTGCCTCGCCCGCCTGGTGGCAGGGTATCGAGAGCGCGCAGCCGTCGAACAAGTTGACCACCGATGGATTACGCAGCATGCGTCCGTTAATGCGATAGTAGCTCTCGTCGTCCTTGATCACGTCGGCGATGGCTGGCGCAATGTCGGGGGTTGTCGGCATCAGCATCGCGTCATAGCCAGCCGCGGCTTGATTTATCGAGCGGATGAATTCGCGCCGAAGGGCCAGAAGTTGAACATAGTCTGGCGCGCTGATGGCTTCGCCGGTTTTGATGCGAGCTAGTACTCGCGGATCGTACTTATCTGCGCCGTCTTTAATATATTTGCGGTGCCAGGCATACGCCTCCGACGCCGTGATCATGCCGCGTGGATTGATGTTCGGCGCCTGCGCAAATTCGATCATCGGCAACTCGACAATGGCCGCTCCCGCCGCAGACAGACGGGACAAGGCGAGATCAAATGCGCGCGCGACAGGTTCGGACAAATCGTTCTGAAAGTAAGTCTTCGGCACAGCGAATCGCAGCCCGCGCAACGCCGGCGCATGAGGTGCTCGCACAGCCTCGGCTGCGAGTACGGCATCGAGCAATGCGCAGTCGGCAACACTCCAGGCGATCGGACCTACCGAATCCAAGGTGGTCGATAGCGGCATCACACCTTCGCGCGGCACGCGGCTTTGCGTCGGCTTGAATCCCACCAGGCCGTTGAGCGCGGCGGGAATGCGCAGCGAGCCGCCGGTGTCGGTTCCGATAGCGCCGGCAGCCATGCCGTCAGCCACCGATATGCCGCCGCCCGATGTCGAGCCGCCGGGAATGCGGCCGGTAGCACGATCATAGACATTCTTCGGCGTGCCGTAGTGCGGATTGATACCCAGCCCTGTGTAGGCGAATTCAACAGTATTGGTGCGCCCGATGATGACTGCACCGGCCTTGCGCAATCTCGCCACTACGGTCGAATCAAGCAGCGCGGGGGGCTGGCCGACCAGAACCGTGGAACCTCCCAGGGTAGTTTGTCCAGCCTCGTCGAGCAGATCTTTGATTGAAACAGGTATGCCGGCAATCGGAGAGGCAACCATGCCGCGACGGCGCTGCGCATCGATCTCGGCCGCAACTGCACGAGCTTTTTCGGCGTAGACGGTCATGAAGGCGCGTGAGCCTTCTCCATTGGGATCGCTGATGGCGGCAAGTGCTTCTTCAACTAACTGGCGGCTGCTCAAGGAGCCGGCAGCGAGACGGCGAGACATTTCCGTCATTGAAATGTGCCCCATGGCAGTGCTGGCAGTCGTTCGCGCAAAAGCCCCTGGTGCTATCGTGCCGACTCCCGCAAGGGCTGCGTACTTGCCAGTTTTCTGCAGGAAATTACGTCGCTGGATATCCATTTGTCTCCCCCTTTAAATTTATTGGACGAGGCTTTCGTACCCCTCCGCTATTTATTCATAAGCAAAGGCCATGCCATTTGCACATAAATTGATAAACGCATGAAAATACGATTTTTTATTGTTGCGCAAGCCGATACAAGAAACAAAATGGATGTAAATCCGCACGGAAGGGAAGGAAAATTCCGGGAAACGTGACTAAATATGAATCGGCCCTCATGCAATTTCGCCGCCTGTCAGCGCTGGAGTTTTCGGGCTATACAACCCCCTACGCATGAACGCCCCAAGCAAGGGAAACGCACGATGCTACCCCGCACTGTTCCATCATCCTGGCAAGGACATAGTGCCTGGAAAATCGATCGGCCGGTGTGGTGCGCGCAATCCACAGAATCCTTCGCCCTGCGGATTTTCGACGCACCAGCTAGCATAGTTGTTTTGATCGTAACGTTAGTTTGCGAGTTTGATCAGGTTCACTGCAGGTAATGGGCCGCCCGGAAACTGTTGCAGCTTGCCGCCTACCGCCAGGGTGCCTAAATCAATGCTGGCAAATCCCAATCGGTCTATCAACTGTTCGACCATGGATTTGGCTACGGCATCGTCGCCCGATAAAAATACGATGCGCTTGCCGCCAGCTTGCTTCGGATCGCTGGCCAACACTGCTGCAAGCAAGGTATTGAATGATTTCACGAGCCTGGCTCCGGGCAACATATCGCTTACTACCTCGCTGGAATTACGCCCGCCGAGTTCGGCCAGTTGAAATCCGGGTTGAATCACCGGATTGGTCGCGTCGATAACGATGCGGCCTTCCCAGGATGGCAAATCGGCCAGCGCCGACGGTAGTTGCGCCCAGTTCACGCTCAACACCACGATATCAGCCGCAGCCGCATCACGGACACTGCCTGCGCGGGCATTAGGGCCTAGCAGCGCAACCACATCAGCGAGCGATTCAGGGCCGCGACTGTTGCTGAGTGTGACTTTCAGGCCGGCGCGGACAACCTGCTTTGCCATAGCCTGACCGATAGCGCCGGCGCCGATGATGCCGATATGCTGGATACCTTCTTTGTTAGCTTGTGCGTTGTTCGACATGATGATTCCTTTCATTCGTTGTCGTAGTTGAGGCCGATAAACGTAGCTCGCAAGGACGCACGAGCTCTTGCATTGCGTGGAGGACTATTGCGCGACGGTTCAGGCTGCGCGCGGCGTGATTTTCGATGCCTTGCGGGCGTCAAGACTGAATGCACCCGGGCCGAAAGTCATGAATTGAAGCAGGCCGCCTGCCACTGCAATGTTCTTGAGCAGATTGAACAACTGATTCTGGTCGCCGATTGCGTGATGGAACACCAGGCCGGTGACCACAGAAAATACGGCCAGCACCAAGGCTGTGATGCGTGTCTGGAAACCGAACGCCAGCAACAGGCCGCCGCCGATTTCGACTGCTGCGGCAGCTGCGAATCCCAAGGTCGGGAACGGCAACCCCATGGCGCCGATGTAAGCTATCGTCATGGCGGGAGCGGCAATCTTGCCGGCGCCGCTGATGAGAAAAATTGCCGCCATCATGAGTCGGCCAATGAAGGGAAAAGAGGGTGAGGTGTTAGTTGCGTTTTGCATGTTAGCTCCTGATGAAATAGAAAATTGGTGAAAAAATAAATGATTGGAAATTGCTCTGGTGCCTGCTGCCGTGCTGCCAAGTTGCGGGATAAATCCTTGAAACTACAAACTGCGATTTGCTTCCAATTGCTCTCTGATGCGTTCGATCTCGGTTTCGCCGCGTTCCAGCGCATAACCGTCCGTGTGGACCGAGTAATAACCCAGCACCAGATCGTGGGGATGCTTGACGGCGGAGCCCAAAACGAATTCGGTATCACCCTCTGCAAAAAAATCCAAGGCGGCTGTCGATTCTTCGAATACGGCGAGCTCGTTCTGTAACTCCATGCCTGCCGCATGCAGCTTGCCTGCATAGGGAGCGACCCAGCCGACCGTGTGCCCGGCAGGCGGCTGATAGCGCCAGCGCTGTCCGTTTTTTAGTACGACATGCAGATAATTGATGGATGCGCGGGTTGGGATGACGCTTGTCGCATTCCCGTAGCGACCGAGAATGACGCGGGCCGGGCCATGGGTTTGTACTTGTTCGGGCGCCAGATACTGGCTGTGTGCGACGCCGTTTTCGTCCTCCGGCGGCAATGCAATCCACAGTTGAAAGCCTCGCACGCGCTCGCCTTCGGCAGCGCCGCCGGCGTGCCAGACTCCGCCGCCGGCGTTCATCCATTCGACGCTGCCGGGCGAGAGGGTGCCGCTTTTACCCGTCGTATCCTGGTAATCCATATTGCCGGACACGACGACAGTGACGGTTGCAATGCCGGAATGCGGGTGCATGCCCTCAAGGGGCTTGCCGGTGGAACGAATATCAAAGTCGTCCAAGAAAACGAAAGGCTTGATTTTTTCACCGATGCCTGACGGGCTCGCAAGGCGCGTAAACCATTCCTGACGCTTCCCTTTTGTGCGATAAACGATTTGACGTGCTTGCGGCGTTGCTTGCTCGGGCAGAGCAGCATTGTCGGTAACAATTGCGTACATAATTAGGCTCCTTGATGAGTGAAATATTTCCATAGCGACATGAGTTTTAATTCTCAAAACTGTGCCGCCTTTTGCCGGTAACGCGTTGGTCATGGATGTTCGAGATGTCCTGAACCAATGACTGCATGGTAGGCACTAGACTGATATCGCGGAAGCCTATATATTTCGATGGAATCAATCGTCGGGAGCGATACATGCTAGATGCAATGTCCATGGACCAGCTGCGCACGTTTATTGCCGCAGCAGACGAAGGGAGCTTCTCCGCTGCGGGGCGCAAGCTGCGGCGCGCGCAATCGGTTGTCAGCCAGACGCTGGCGAATCTTGAGCAGCAAATCGGATTCCCTCTGTTTGAAAGAACCGGCCGTTATCCGCAATTGACGGAGGCTGGAAAGGCACTGCTGGCGGATGCCCGTGCCGCAGCTGACAGCATGGATGGATTCAAGGCGAGGGCACGTACGCTGGCGGAAGGTCTTGAACCTGAATTATCCGTAGCTGTGGATGTGATGTATCCCATTGCAGCGCTCACGGAAGCTGTACGCGCCTTTCATGCCGCCTTTCCCATCACGCCGCTGAGGCTGTATGTCGAGGCGCTTGGCGCCGTAGTCCAGCCAGTCCTGGATGGCCGCAGCCGCATCGGCATCATCGGTTCTTTGCCGGAAGTGCCAAGCAATTGCGGATCCGAGTATCTATTGAGTGTTCCCGCAATTGCGGTGGTGTCTCCCTCTCATCCACTCGCAAGCCTGGGCGGCATGATTCCTCGCGCCGCTGCCGCCGGTCATGTGCAGCTGGTATTGACGGACCGCTCCAATCTCACGGAAGGTCGTAATTTTGGCGTCCTATCGCCGCTGGTATGGCGGCTTGCCGACCTGGGCGCCAAGCATGCCTTTTTGCGTGCGGGCCTGGGCTGGGGCATCATGCCGCGACACATGGTCGAAGAAGACATCGCACGCGGCACACTCGTGACGATTGAATTGGAGGCCCATCCTTCGATTGGCTCAGCCTTCTCCATGCATGCCATATACCGCAAGGATATGCCGCCCGGCCCTGCAGGAAGGTGGTTTGTAGGTCAGTTAAAAAGAATCAGTTAGCTACCGGCTCGCCAGACACAAATCCTGGCCGCACCGCACATGGCACGGGGCAGCAGCCCCCTCCGCCGCTCGCTCCCCCCTCTTCACACAACATCTCGCTGACTAACTTGGCTTAAGCAAGTTGGTCATTTTGGTCATTTGACATGCCTGCCTGCCAAATGGAGGGCGCCGAATCGGCAACAAAATATCCCGTTGACATCAGCAAGAAAGAAAAATACTATTATTTTCCTTGGCAATATGTAGTTTTACTACTTTATTGCTTTGCTGCATTTTGCCAAGCTGGTTCGAATTGCTTCTGGTCAGTATGGAATTTGGCACAGTCATCCAGACGCCGTTCGGAACAACATGCGTTTGGCAAGGCAAAGTCCAGTCCGTCAGCGCGTATCACCGCCGCACCCGTATTGCTCACAGTTTCTTGTGAATTTTTTTGCATAAAAATGATATTCAAAGCCGCTTCGGCCCAAACGGCAGCGTGAGTCAGCTGACTGCCGGAGGCAATGAGGCGGGTCCTTTTTAACTAGAAGAGCAATATTGCAGGAGACAAACATGAATCGACGTATGACATTGACCGTTATCGCTACCTCCCTGATGGCGGCTTTTCTGACCGTGCCGCAGGCATTTGCCAGCGGCGCCGCACCGGGCGGTCCGGGTCTCGGATCCAGCTGGGCGCCCGCGCAGAAGTCGTTGCTCGGCACCTCGGCCAGCAATACATCGCGGGTCTACTTTACCGGGTACCGAAGCATTATCACGGAGGTCTTCTACCCGACCCTGGATAATCCGAATAACGTCGATCTGCAATTCCTGGTCGGCGACACGGCAAAGACCTTTGTCGACGAAGAAAAAGTGCAAACGGCCTATACGGCGACGCGAGCGGACAAACGGTCGATGACCTGGACTGCAAGCACGGCCAATAGCGGCCACAACTGGCAACTCAGCAAAACCATTTTTGTCGACCCGACTCGCAATACCCTGATCCAGCGCACTACATTCACTGCGCTCAACGGCAAGAACGTCAGCAATTTCAATCTCTACCTCCTCCACAATCCCTCGATGAATGACGCGGGCTCGGGCGATACCGCAAAAACCCTTGTATCGGGCGGGCGCACCTTGCTTGTCGCCTCGAAATCGACGCGCGCTTCTGCAATCGGCGTATCCCTTCCCTGGCAAAATGTCGCTGGCGCCACCATGGCCTCGGTTGGCTTTGTCGGCGTCAACGACGGCTGGACCGACTTGCTTGGCGGTGCGTCCGACAAGACCATGGATTACACCTACGACACCGCTGCGAACGGCAATGTAGCGCAGATGGGCTGGATCAACTTTGGCGGCAGCACTGCAACCAGCATCTCTTTCGATGTCGCCGTCGGTTTTGGCGCTACCGAAACAGAGGCGATGAACACAGCCAACGCAACGTTGGCGGACAACATCTCCACGCTGGGAACGACTTACGATAACGAATGGCATGCTTATAACAACGCCCTGAGCACACAGGGCGGCACCGCAGACGATCAGTACTATCTTGCGGCGATGTCGCTCAAGTCGATACAGGACAAATCGAATGGCGCGATGATTGCCGGCATGGGCACGCCGTGGGGAGAAACCGCGGACGACACCGTCAATACCGGTGGTTATCATCTCGTATGGGCGCGCGATCTTTTCAAGTTCGCGAATTCGCTCATTACGGCGGGAGATAAGGCGTCGGCATCGTCCGCCGTCGGCTTCCTGTTCAACGTACAGCAGCAGGCGAGCGGGCGTTTTCCTCAGAATTCGCACATCAACGGCACGCCATACTGGAACGGAACCCAGATGGATGAGCAGGCAATGCCCATCCTGCTTGCTTATCGCCTTGGTCCGGCTGTCTATAATCCGATTTGGCCGAAGATCAAGCTGGCAGCCGACTATATCGTTGCCAACGGTCCCTGGACGCAACAGGAACGCTGGGAAGAGACCTCTGGCTATTCGCCATCGACCATCGCCGCGGAAATTGCCGGCCTGGTGGCGGCGGCCAAGATAGCCATCGTCAACAACGACAGCACCAGCGCGGCGACATACTTGCGCATCGCCGACTATTGGCAACAGAATGTGGCGGGATGGACCTTTACCAACACAGGCCCGCTCGGCAACGGCAAGTACTACATCAGGATCAATCCGGCAGGAAAGAGCGGCACAGGCAGCGGCCCTCAGATCTACAATCCGGCCAGCGGCCCGGATGCAGCGTCGATATATACGATAGGAAATGGCGGCGGCTCGCACGATCAACGCAAGATAATCGACGGCGGCTTTCTCGAACTGGTGCGCATGGGGATCAAGAGCCCGAACGACAGCACCATCGTCTCGACCATACCGGTGTATGACGGCGCCATCAAGCAGACCGTGAGCGGGAAAGGCGATGCATGGTTCCGCTATAACTTCGACGGCTATGGAGAACAAAACGATGGCACGAATTACAACGGCTCGTCCGGACGGGGACGGCTGTGGCCGATCTTTACCGCTGAACGCGGGATGTACGAGATTGCCAAGAGCGGCCTCGGCAGCAGCGGCAGCACTTTCTTGAGCGCGGTGAAGGCATTTTCCACGCCCGAAGGCTTCGTCTCGGAACAGGTCTGGAATAACACGGCGTCGGTCACGCCCGGTATCGATGGCGGCTGGCAAGCGACGACGCCCGCCCCTTATGTGCCGGGAAGCCCGACCAAATCAATTGCACCTTTGAGTTGGGCCATGGGCGAGTACATCAACCTGCTGGCATCGATCAACGCCAACAATGTCATCGATATTCCTCAACCTGTCTGCGCTCGTTACAACAACTGCGCAATCGCTCCCTCCGCCGGCCAGGTACAGGCGGCTGTGAACGTGACGGCCAATACCTCCCCCGGGCAATGGGTATACGTGACCGGCAGCGTGGCCGAACTGGGATCATGGAACACCGATCTGGGCACGCCCGTGGATCCGGCCAGCTACCCGGTCTGGGCAAACAAGGTCAACTTGCCTGCAAACTCTGGAATCACCTACAAGTACTATCGCAAGAATAGCGATGGTTCAGTCACGTGGGAGAATCTGCCAAATAACGGCAACCGTGCGCTGAATACGCCAGCCTCCGGAACCGTTACCTTGTCTGACAAGGTGAGCTGGTAATGCTGCAGGCGACCCGCTGCAATAGTCGCGCTGCATCGCGGCAGGGTCGCCTCCGGCTAATAATTCTTGTGGCATCGTAAACACGCCCGGCACCATCGCGCGCGAAGCCTGGACGCACTTGGTTCCACGGAGCGCTCCTGTCATCAAGAGTCGGGTTAGCGTCAAAGTACAAGAAAGGAAATCATGCTTGCCAAAGTCCTATCCCTCAAAGCCTTGATCCTGTTCGTCACCGCTCTGGCCGTCGTGTATATAGTCGTGATTCAGCGCACGGACAACAGCCGCGAAGCGGTGCTCCCCGCCGTTGGCGCCGGTTATTCCAAGCCGCAGGCGATCCTATCCGCATCCGCATCAGCCTCACTTGATTGCGCCGCCAATGCATTGGCAAGTCCGTTTGGGCAAACCCCGGCGCACTGCAGCAACGGCAGCGACACCTCAGCTCCGCCGGCCAGGCAAGCGGCCGACACCAGCGCCGCCGCCATCGGCAAAACGCTTCATGCGCTAGAGCCATGCAATACGCCGCGCAGCAATGGAACCGGAGCGCCGGCCGATTGCCGTCATTCTGCCGCGGCGGAAGCCGGCATGGTCAGCCAGCTTGAAGAACTGACCAGACGAGGCAACTCGCAGGCGCGCGTTGAGTTGAGCATGCAGCTCCAACGCGAAGAGCAACGCTCCGGCCGCCAGATCCTGAATGAGGCCGACGTCGCCCAGGATCCGCAATTGCAGCGGGCAGTTGCGCTGCTTGCAGAGGCAGTCGCGGCAGGAAATGTCGACGCGCAAAAAGTCAGGGACTCCATGGGAGATCACGCCAGGCTTCTGCACACCGGGCGCTGACTGGCCGAGCAGCCCGCAGGGTCTGAGCTCGCAGGAACTACCTTCCTTACCTCACATTAATTGACAGGCGACATGGGGCGGCGCCTCAAAACAATGGGAAATGTTGTCGCAAGTCATCATTGCGTAATAAATAACTGTTATTTTTTGCAGGCTGCCAGGGCGACAATCTGGTTTGCATGTCGACGGCGCTGCCCGGAGAAAATCTGTGCCGCGCCGCGGTGAAAGCAACAGTCATCCCCTGTTTTATTAACCGCTGGACCTTATAGAAACATGAAGGAGAAAAGATCAATGAAAAAATTCCTGGTTTCCCTTTGCCTGCTGACTCAGGCAATGTACGCCATGGCCGATGGCCAATCGGATTGCGACGCCGCCGCAGGCAGCTATCTCTCTGGCACCGTCAACGCCAAACCGACATTTGCGGATGGCAAAGCACTCCAGGGCGTCAAGCTCTCGCATACGCATATCCGCGTAAAAGCGGACCAGGACGGCAGGACTTATGACGTCGCCATGGACAACGTCTACGCCGCGGACTACCAAAAGAATTCGACTTCGATACCGAAGTCGCTGGCGGCGTTCAAGATCGGCGACCAGGTGGAAATGTGCGGCCAGCTGTATACCAGCGGCTATGGCATCCACTGGGTCCACGACAATTGCAACGTCACGCCGGACGAGGCCCATCCAAACGGATTCGTCAAGAAACTGCTGGCCGATGGCAGCGAAGGCGACAATCTGGAAGCCAGCGAGGCTTATTGCTATTTGTGGAATTAAGCGCCGCTTGTTTGATGCCTGATGTTTGATGTTTGACACCTGATGCCGGTTGCGCTGCGCCGGCATCAGGCCTATAGCGAACTGCCTCCCTACGTTTTCCCGATGTCGTGAGCCCGACCATCCGTTACTCGCTACTGCTCGCAGTGGCCGGCGCATGCCTTGGAATGTATCTGTCGACGACAGAGGGTTCCGGGGAAACGCTGAGCGTAAAGACCGCAAGCCAGGATCCCGTCTCCAGTCCATCTCCCCGCAGCGGCGAATTGATATCGCCGTTTGCGCCAGGAACGGCAAACCAGGGAAATGGCCTCGCCGCGCCCCCTCAACCGCCTGCCGCTGTGTATGCGCGCAACGGCCGCCAGGTCGACCTGGGCGGGCTTACGGTGCAAGAGTACATTTCAAAATGGAATAGCCTGGCAAGGGCCGGCGACAAAGACGCCGCCTACAATGTTTACCAGGCGGCAGCGGTTTGCGCCAGTAACGACGAACCCGCCCCCGCCTACGATAGCGCCGCCGAGCTCGCGCAATTTCTGGATCAACGAAAAAAATTGCTGGCATTGTGCGCAGGCGTCAATTCGGCGCAACTGCAGGAGCGCCTCTCCTTCCTGGCCCTGGCCGCGCGCGCGGGAAAAGTAGAAGCGCAAATCGATTACTTCATGGAAGGGCCGTATGGCCGTGACACCGACCTGGCGAAAAGCGCGGACGATCCCGTCGTACAGCAGTGGAAAACCGAAGCCGTCACAGAACTGAAATCCGCCGCCGGACAGGGAGAGCCATTTGCCCTGGCGTTGCTGGCGCAAGTGTACGGCGCCGGAGAACTGCTGCCACGCGATGCAAGACTATCCCTCGCCTACAAGGTAGCCGAGGCAGATGCGAGAAATAGCGCCTTGTCGGAAGAACAGCTCAGGCGCAATGCCGGCGCGCAAATGTCCGACGCGGATTTTGCCAGCGCCCTGCAAACAGGCAAGCAAATCGCAGCCGCCTGCTGCAAGAAAAATCGTCCCTCATCGCAAGAGTAGATGGGTTCGTGAGCTGGGGCAGCTTGGCGCCAATCCATGCAGGTTGGTGCTTTTTGTTTTGGGGAGCGCAAAAGTCGGCCCGTCGGACTCTCGCCATTTGTTGTGCAAATCCCTGCCGCCCTGAACCAGGCAGGCGCCGGCGCTACCACATCAAGTCATCTGGAATCTGGAAAGCCGCATACGGATCGTCCGCATCGATCTCGGTGCTGGTCTTGTTCACCCGCACGACCAGCGAAGCATCGCGCTCCGCGATCTTGTCGGCGATGATCCTGGGCACCAGGTCCCTGGCCGCGCCCTGGCAGATGATCACCAGGCGCCCGGCGATCAAATGCGCTTGGACCGCGGCCGAGACATACAGCCGTTCGATCTTGTTGTCGTGAGTGAAATTGTAGGCAATGTCGCCCCCACCCGTGCTTTGGCGATTTTTCTGCACCATCTGGACAATTTGCGCCGCGATCGCTTTTTGAGTGGCGGCCGCATCGCGCTGGGCATTCAGTTCGCGGGCGCGGTCGGCATTCTTGCGTTGCGTTTCGAGCGCCGCCAGGCGCGTCTCATCGATGCTGGCCGTGCCGCTCCGGCGCTCGGCCTTCTTCTGCTTGTTCTTGTCCTGATTGACCAGTTTGACTTTGGTCTTGTCGACCAGTCCGGCTTTCAAAAATTGCTCTTGCAATGAGGCCATACATGCTGCTCCGTAAATAGGGACGCCCGGTCAGGGACGCCCGGTATAGGGACGCCCGGTCAGGGCAGGCCGGCCCGGACAGTGGCGCCGGCCAGTGGAAAGTCGCTAGCATAGCAAACATCGACTCCACAGACCCGCGATCGCGGCTTGCTGCTAGCCCTCCTAATGAGAATCAGCGCGAGGGTTACCAGGCGACCATTGGGAATTCAGGAACGCACATTTGTTTTCTCCTGGCTTTTTTATTCAAGCGGTCGCCAATTTCTCGTTCAGGTAAGGCGCGATATTCCGCATCGCACGCGCCACGTAGTCTTCCTTCTCTCCCACCGGGGCAACATAGTGAAGCGCGCTTTCCGCCGCCTCGGTCCCCTCCAGGCGGGCGATGATCCAGGCGGCAAGGTAAGGCGACGCCAGGCACCCGCCCGCGGTGGCGACATTACCGCTGGCAAAGAACGGCTGGTTCAGCACATCCACGCCGGCTTCCTGGACCCAGGGTTTGGTCGTCAGGTCGGTGCAGGCGGGAACGCCATCCAGCAGACCGAGCTTGGCCAGCACCAGCGTGCCGGAGCATTGCGCGCCCAGCAATTGCTTCGACGGATCGAGTTGCAGCTGCGCCATCAGCGCCGCGTCAGCGACAATTTCCCGCGTCAGCATGCCGCTGCCGACAATGACCGCATCGGCAGCGCTTGCCTCGCGCAGGGATGCCTGCGCTTCGAGCACCACCCCGTTCATCGACCGCACTCGCGCAGCAGGACTGGCGATCGACACGCGCCAGCCTGGCTTCTTGACGCGATTGAGGACGCCGAGCGCGATGAGGGAGTCGAGTTCGTTGAAGCCTTCGAAGGTGAGGATAGCGATGTGCATGGTGTCGTCTTCCTGTGTAGAATTTCTGAGAACGGAGCTGCCGGCCACGATTTCCCTGCTATCGGAAAGCGTGTGACACACTTGTAAGTTACCTCTTTTCTCGATAACGGGCATTCAGTCGGATACAAACCTTGCCGGGCTCAGTGCCCATCACCGCCTGGCGCGGCAGCCGCTCAGGCAATCGCCTCATAAGAACCCGTGCCATCCGGCCACGGTGTCAGCACTTCAAAGCCATCGGCAGTCACGGCCACCATATGCTCCCATTGCGCCGACAAGGAGCCGTCCCGGGTGACCACCGTCCAGCCGTCTTCCAGCGCCCGGGTTTCGCGCTTGCCGGCATTGAGCATCGGCTCGATGGTGAACACCATGCCGGGTTTCAGGCGCATTCCTTCCCCCCGATTTCCGTAGTGCAGCACCTGCAGATCTTCGTGGTAGACCTGGCCGATGCCATGGCCGCAGTATTCGCGCACGACGCTGAAGCGCTCCCGTTGCGCCACGCTCTGGATGGCGTGGCCGACGTCGCCCAGCGTCGCGCCGGGGCGCACTTGCAGGATGCCGGCCCGCATTGCCTCGTAGGTGGTGTCGACCAGCCGGCGCGCCAGCGCGCTTGGCTCGCCGACATAGTACATGCGGCTGGTATCGCCGAACCAGCCATCCGCGATGACTGCCACGTCGATGTTGACGATGTCCCCATCCTTCAGAATCTCGCTCGGCGATGGGATGCCGTGGCAGATCACATCGTTGACCGAGATGCATATCGTCTTCGGGAAGCCGTGGTAGCCGACGTTGGCCGGTATCACCTTTTGCACATGGACGATGTAGTCATGGCACAGGCGGTCCAGCGCCTCGGTGCTGACGCCGGCCTTGACATGTTCCGCGATCATCCGCAGCACATCGGCGGCCAGGGTGCCGGCGATGCGCGCCTTGGCGATGTCCGCCGCCGACTTGATCATGCCCGGCCGGCTCATCGCAAGGCCTTTCGTGCCGGCTTCGGCGCCGCAGGCGGAGGCTGAAGCTCCTGCGTAAAGAACGCCAGGCTCTGGTCGCCCGCCTGCCTGGCGCGCATCAGCAGCTGGCAGATATCGCCATGGCAAAGGCCCGGATGCAGTTCGGACAACATGCCGATGCGCATCCAGTGTTCGGCCTGGGCGTTGATGGAACGGCTCAGCGCATCGCTCGCGCTGCGCAGGTTGTCGTGCATTAGATCGGAGATTTTGACGATGCCCATGGTGATTTTCCTGATATACGTTTTATATACGAAACGTATATTATCATATCTGCCCCGTCAGTGAATCCATGGAGGATTTCATGCGGCCACGGCGATGCGGCATGTTCATCACCTGCCGGGGGTTCGCTGAATTGCTAAAAAAATCTTTAAAAGTGACCCCTTTTTCAATCTCGGATGGCAATATCAGTAGGGTCGCCTACCAAGCCGACACACTCCATACTGCATCCGAAACAAAACTGAGGACACTAATGGCAATAAAATCCCCCCTGACCTGTCTCTGGGTCACGCTGCTGGCGACCGGCGTCGCGTCGGCGGCGCTCGCTGCGCCGGCCGCGCCTGCAACGGCGGCCAGTTCCACCTCCGGCTACAACCAGCCTCCCAAGAACATCCTCGATGTCATGCGCGCGCCATCGCCGCCAGTTCCGGTGCTGAGCCCGACGCATGAGCGCATGCTGCTGGTGTCCTGGCAGGACTATCCGTCGATTTCCCGGGTGGCGGCGCCTTTCCTGCGCCTGGCCGGGGTACGGGTCGAACCCAAGAACCATAGCAAGCACGATACCCCGGGCGGCTACGGCATCACGCCCTGCGCCAGCAGCTTTGAGCTGGTGCATATCCCGGACGGCGCGCAGACGCGTATCGCGCTGCCGGCGGACGCCTGCCCCGGCCGGCCGCTGTGGAGCGCCGACGGCAAGCGCTTCGCTTTCGAAAACATCACCGCCGATTCGGTTGATCTGTGGATCGGCGACGCCAGCACCGGCGTAATCAGGCGCGTGCCGGGCGCGCACCTGAATCCGATGCTGGAAGACGAACTGCAATGGATGCCGGACCAGAAGACGCTGCTGGTCAAGCTGGTTCCCGCGCGCATGGGTCCGCCGCCGCCGGAACCGCTGATCCCGGCCGGCCCCAGCATCCAGGAATCGGGCGGCGGCAAAGGACAGAGCAGCACCTATGAAAACCGCGATACGCTGGGCAGCCCGCACGACGAAGATCTGTTCGACTACTACGCCGCCGCGCAGCTGGCGCTGGTTGACGCCGGCAGCCTGGCCGTCACGCCAATCGGCGCCGCCGGCCGCTACGAATCGGTGGCAGCTGCGCCGGATGGCCGGCATGTGCTGGTCAGCGCGATCCGCAAGCCGTATTCCTACGTCACCACCTCCGACCGTTTTCCGCATGACGTGGAAGTCTGGGATCTCGCCAAGCGCCCGAACATAGGGGTGCATCGCATCGCCTCGCTGCCGCTGGCGGACCGGGTCCCGATCGGCGGCGTTGCGCTCGGACCGCGCGACTTTTCCTGGCGCGCGACCGAGCCTGCGACGCTGGTCTGGGCCGAAGCGCTCGACGGCGGCGACTGGAAGGCCAAGGTGCCGGCGCGCGACAAGCTGATGTTGTCCAAGGCGCCGTTCGATGCGGCGCCGCTGGAGATCACCCGCACTGAACAGCGCTATGTCGGCATCTCCTGGAGCGAGCAGGCGGATCTTGCATTGTTGACCGAATACGATCGCAACCGCCACTGGCGGCGCAGTTTCCTGGTCAATGTCGACGATGCCCAGCAGAAGCCGCGCTTGCTGTGGGATTTGTCGACCGATGAAAAATATGCCAATCCGGGCAGCCCGGTCAAACGCCAGCTGTCCAACGGCGCCATGGTGCTGCGCCAGGACGGCGATGCCATCTTCCTCAGCGGCGTCGGCGCTTCGCCGGACGGCGACCGCCCCTTCCTCGACAAGCTCGACCTGAAGACGCTGAAATCGGAACGCCTGTTCCGCAGCGACAAGAGCTCCTACGAGCAGTTCCTGGGCTTCGCCGGAGCGGGTGCGCAAAATTTCCTGACCTGGCGCCAGTCGGTGATGGATCCGCCTAATGCGTTCATCCGCACTATCGGTGCGCCGCTTGACGCCGCCGCCGGAGAAGCCGTCTTTGCTTCGAGCAGCGCCGCCATTACCCACATCCCGGATCCGACGCCGGTGGTGCGCCAGATCAAGAAGCGGCTGGTGAAATACAAGCGCGCCGACGGCCTGGATTTGTCGTTCACCCTGTACACGCCGCCCGGCTACCAGGAAGGCCAGCGCGTGCCGACCATCCTGTATGCCTATCCGCTCGACTACGCCGATGCGTCCAAGGCAGGCCAGACCACCGGCTCGCAGGAAACCTTCACGCGCCTGCGCCAGTACCGTTTGCTGCTGCTGGCCGGCTACGCCATCATCGACAACGCCGCCTTCCCTATCGTCGGCGATCCGAAGAAAGCCTACGACACCTATATGGAGCAGTTGGTGGCCGATGCCAAGGGCGCGGTTGACGAAGCAGTGCGGCTGGGAGTCGCCGATCCGGAACGCATCGGCGTCACCGGCCACAGCCACGGCGCGCTGATGACCGCCAACCTGCTGGCCCATTCAGACATGTTCCGGGCCGGCGTCGCCACCAGCGGTTCCTACAACAAGACGCTGACGCCGTTCGGCTTCCAGAACGAGCAGCGTTCGGTATGGGAAACGCAGGATGTATACCTGAAGGTTTCGCCATTCTTCTACGCCGACAAGATGAAGACGCCTATCCTGATCGTGCATGGCGCGGACGATGCCAATCCGGGCACCACGCCGCTGCAGGCCAGCAAGCTGTATGAGGCGATCCGCGGCAATGGCGGCACCACGCGCCTGGTGATGCTGCCGCATGAACCGCACTGGTATGCAGCGATGGAATCGAACGAACAGCTGGTGTATGAAATGCTGCGCTGGTTCGACACCTATGTGAAGAATGCGCCGCCGCGCGCACCGGCGGTAGCAGCCGCGGCGCCTTAGAAACAACCGGCAGTAGCGGGGCTAGAATTAGCCCTTACGAACGCCAGCCGGCACCGGTTGGCGTTTTTTTTGCCGCCAAAATCCGCCATTAAAGCGCCGTTGCCGGCAGCGGCGCCGCTGCCGCGCCGAGGCTGCGCTGCAGGCGCCAGAGCAGCAGCAAGGCCGCCAGCGAAGTGCCGACCAGCACATAGCCCAGCACATCGAAGTGCTGCAGCTTGCCGTCCGCGCCGAGCGTGACGATGTGGCCGGCGACGACCGAAGCGATGCCGCCCGACAGTTGCTGGATGGAGGCGCTGATGGCGCTGAACGAGCCGCGCTGGGTCGCACTCGGTACCGACGACACCAGCGCCTGGTAGGGAATCATGCGCGAGAAGATGCCGACGAACAGAATCGCATTGACGGCAATCAGGCCCGCCAGGGAAGTCGGCCCGAGATGGGTATAGATCAGCACCATGGTAATCGACAGCGCGGTGCCCAGCGTGAACACCCTGAATTTGCCGAAGGCATCCGCGGCCTTGCCGATCAAGGGCCCGATAAAGATAGTGCATAAGCCTGTGACCAGATAGACCGTCGGCAGGTCGTGCAGGTTGATGCCAAGGTTGTTGACGGCATACGCGCTGCCGAAAGGCATCAGCATGAAGCCGCCGGTGGTCAGCAGCGAGGTGGTGGCAAAGGCCATCAGGTAACGCCGCTCGGTCAGCGTATGGAACAGATGCATCCACGGGCTGTGTTCCTGCGGCAGCCCAAGATGCGCGGCGACAGGCTGCATGCGCCAGGCCACGAACAGGCCGCCCAGCACGCCGAGGCCGGCCATCGCCAGGAACGGCACATGCCAGTTCCAGCGGTTCGACAGGTACAGGCCGATCGGAATGCCCAGCACCTGGCTGGCGGCAAAGGCCGTCTGGATCAGGCCCATCACGCGTCCGCGCATCTGCGGCGGGAACAGGTCGGTCGAGATGGCCAGCACGATGGAGCCGATGACGCCGCCGAACAAGCCGGTGACGATGCGCGCCAGCAGCAGCATCTCAAAGCTTTGCGCCAGCCCGCACCACAGCGTGCCGACGATGAAGCCGGCATAAAAGAACAGCAGGATCTTCTTGCGATCGAAGCGGTCGGCAAAGCCGGCCGTCAGCAGACCGGAGATGCCGGCGCTGAAAGCATAGGCGGAAACCACCAGCCCGAACTGCTTCGGCTCGATGGCCAGCGCCGGCATGATCATGGCGCCCAGCGGCGACATCAGCATGAAATCGAGAATGACGGCGAACTGCAGGAACGCCAGCATGCCGACGACAAATTTCTGGTAGCGGGAGAATTGCGTAGACGGGGTAGAGGATATTGGGTTCATGCCACTGGAGACGTTTCACAGGAAGGAATATTGTGGCGGCACGAAAATATTCTTGCAAAGTGATCCGGGGTGCAAAAACACATCTCCGGAACGTCGCTCATCAGAGGATGGCGTTTTTGCAAGGCCGGCGGTAGCGGCCGAAACCAGCCGCCGGCCAAGTACGTTTTATAGATGATCGCTCAGGAAAGTCAAGGAATTGCCATGCGCTTCCGCCGCCGCGCGCTGGTTATAGCTGGAGCGGTGCGAGCAACTGAAGCCGTGTTCGGCACCCGGGTAGACATGGACTTCGACATCGTCATTGTCTTCGAAACGCTCGGCGATGGTCTGCACGGCCTCCAGCGAAATGTGGCTGTCGGCGGCGCCGAAGTGCATCAGCAGCGGCACTGCGATCTCGTCGGCGCGCTGCAACTGGTTCTGGATGCCGCCGCCGTAGTACGCAATCGCTGCATCGACCAGGCCGTTGGCCGCGGTGTTATACGCGAGCATGCCGCCGAAGCAATAGCCGATGACCGCCAGCTTGCCTTCCAGGCCGGGCTGCGCCTTGAGGGCGGCAACGGTCAATGCGATGTCCGCCTGCGCCTTGGCGACGTCGGTAGCTCTCATCAGTTCGGCCGCGCGCTTCCAGCCGGCGTCGTCATAAGTCAATTCGATGCGCTTGCCGTTGCGCCAGAACAGATCCGGCACAAGCACCATGTAGCCGTCGGCGGCATATTGCTCGGCGACCGAGCGGATGTGTTCGTTGACGCCGAAGATTTCCTGCAGCAGCACGATGCCCGGGCCCTTGCCGGTGTGCGGGATGGCCAGGTAGGCGCCGAAAGTGCCGTCGGCGGCCTCGATGTCTATCCATTTGGTGGTAACGCTCATGGTGATTCCTATCTGGATGAAGAATGAATGTCGGGATATTGCGGGAGAGGTAGCTTGCGGCGGCTGAAATCATCGGCCTCCGCCTCCAGGCAAACGTCAGCACCGGAGCAAGTCTAAGCCCGAATAGCATGCTACCAGAAGCCGGCGATTGCAGTCCGGGGGTCCTAGTCCTGGGCCGATCCCATCCAGCCGCTATGCCGGATCCAGGTTTCAAACAAGCCAGGCCAGGCATGCACCAGGCTGCCCTCCGGCCCCAGGCCCCAGCCATGTCCGCCTTCCTGGAAAACATGCATTTCCGCCGGAATCCGCGCGGCCTTGAGCGCATTGAACATCAGCAGGCTGTTCTGAATCGGCGAAATCGGATCATCGGCGGCCTGCGCCAGGAAAGTGGCAGGCATCCCGGCGCCGACATGCCGCTCTACCGAAAACGCTTCGCTCTCAGCCAGGTCCGGACGCTTGCCGACGATTTCACGACGCGAATGCGTATTGTCATATGGGGGCATGAAAGTCAGCACCGGATAGATCAGGCCGGCGAAGTCGGGCCGCGCGGAAAGCTGATCGGCCGCGTCGATCGCCGCATAACGCGGCGCGTCCGGTTCGGCGGCGGTGGTTCCGGCCAGATGGCCGCCGGCGGAAAATCCCATGATGCCGATGCGCCTGGCGTCCAGCCCGTACTTCGCCGCCGAAGCCCGGATCAGGCGCATGGCCCGCTGCCCATCCTGGAACGGCGCGAGCTTGCTCCAGCCCTCGCCAGGCAAGCGATAGATCAGCTCGAACACGGTGACGCCCAATGCTTGCAGCCAGCGCGCCGCCGGGATGCTTTCCGTGCCGCGCTCGATATGCGCATAGCCGCCGCCGGCGATCACCAGCATGGCGCTGCCGTTGGGGCGCTGCGGGCGATATGCCACCATGCGCGGGCGCGCGATGTTGGTGAGCGATCCTTTGGCATTGGTCCGCTCCGGTCCCTGCGGCCCGCTGCCATCCGGCGGCTTGTCGCCGGGCCACAGAGAAATCTCCGTGTCTTCGGCAGACAGAGCCGCAGCGTACAGCTGCCGAGGGCCGGCCAGCGCCGATGCGCCAAGCATGCCGATTCCTAACAGGGTGCGCCGTTTCATGGTGTCCATTTCAAACATTCCGCCGGGGTAGTCAAGGTTTGCCGCAGGCTCGGTCATATCCCGGACGGGATTGCCTGGCCTTGACGGATGCCAAGAGCATAGCCGCGAATCCTGAATTCTGCGCGAACGCATGAACTTTCGTTACCGCAGTCCCGTACTGAAGACGCTGGAAGCCAATCTCTCCGGCGGCGTCGATCATCATGGCGCGGCACCACTGAGCTCACCTGGGATTACCGCAATGTTTCCAGCACCCTGAGCTGGTACTGCACCGGCGGCTACAAGATCGACCAGAACAGCTTGCAGGGCGATCCGCGCGGCCGCTTCTTTACCGTCGGCGCCAGCTATAAGTTCTTGTGACAGTCAGGTCAGGTCAGGTCAGGTCAGGTCAGGTCGGCCATATCGCATCCGATCCGGCTGACGACCCTGGCGCTCCCGCGGCAGCGCCGCAGGAGTCTCTCGCCCAGTGGGCAGTTACAGTCCACTAAGCCCTACCCTCCCTCAAGATCAAGCCCGCATCGGCGAACTGTTCCAGTATTTCTGCCACCCGCGTGGTCGCCACGGTCGTGGTCGCCTCGGCGGCCTGGTGGCCATGGAAAGATTTTTTGCGCGCGCTGACCCACTTCAGCACCTGGCGCGCATCCGGCGCCAGCACGCTGCGCTCCTGCTTGCGGCCGGACTGGATCACCAGCACATCATCCTGGCCGCCCCGGCCGGCGTCAACGCGGCAGGCGATCTGCGGATTGCGTTCAAACGAGGCAGTCAGCGCGCCGCCCCAGTCGGCCAGCAAGTCGTCGGCCGACAGCTGCGCCACTGCTGCGCCGGCGGCTTCGATCAGGTGCTGCAAGCGTTGCCGCTTCTGTTCATGGCCGGCAGTGGACGCGAGACCGAAGGCCAGCTCGCGGCCGGCGTCATGTTTCAGCATCAGGTCCCTGATTTCATCCATCAGCAAATCGGTCCAGGACGGCGGATTGATGGTGAACAGCAGCGACAGGGATGGCTCGTGGTTGAGGGTGCAATGCCAGTAGCCCGGATGCAGGTACACCAGGGTGCCGGGCCGGGCCTCGAAACGCCGGCAGCCGGGCGGCATGCGGGTCGGGAACGGCTGGCGCGCATAGCGCTGCATGTGTTCGTCAACCGCGGCGCCGGCCGACCAGCCGACATGCGGATTGACCAGGTGCTTGTTTTCTGCGACGCACCATTGCTTGGCGCCGATCAGCTGGATGTTGATGGTGACGTTCGGGTCGAAATGAAAGCCCGAACCGGTGCCTTTGGAAATGAAGGCTTCGAAATACACATCGTCCCGGCGCAGGCCGAGGTCGCGCTCAAGCTTGCGCGCGATCGGCTCCAGCGCCGGCACATGGTCTTCGACCTTGCTCAGGTAGAGCGTGTAGCCGCTCTCGTAGAACGCCGGCAGTTGCCGCGCGCTGGCGTTGATCAGCGGGTTCTTGGTGTCGCGCGGGGCCCATGCATCGGCGTCGCCGCGCCAGGCTTCCAGCAGCGCATCGATGCTGGCCAGCTCGGGAATGGCGGCGATTTCGGCAAAGCGCTGCGGCGAGCCGTGGCCGACATAGGGCTTCTTTTGCCAGTAGCGCGCCATGAAAGCATCCAGCGTCAGCGGATGGATCAGATCAGCCATTCCCAGCTTTTTCATCATCACTCCCGTCGATTCAGGGACCAGCCCCGAGCCTGACTGCTTTGCATAAAGACTAGACTTAATATTTCCATATTGCAATATAACGGGAGCAGCTACTGTCAAATTTGACAGTAGCTGCAGATTGGCACTATCCGCGGCATGGCTTTCCGATAAAATAAATTTCCTCAAAGAAATTAAAACAAGCTAGCCACACCGGTCCGCTGCCAGCGGCAATCGCTCTCCCACGGCCTCGCGCCACGTTCAGATAAGGATCTCAAGATGTTTATCGACGCTATCAAACATTCCCAGTACGGCCTGTTGACCCGGGCCATTTTCGGCCAGATCGCCACCATCACGCTGCATGACCACAGCCAGGCCACCGAAGCGGCATTGCTCAGCCTGATCCGTTCGCTGGCGCAGGCGGCCAAGGCATCGCCGGCCAAGGCCGGCCTGGTGGCGGCCTTCGATCCCAACTTGTGGGGCGGCTGGCACGACCGAGATATTCCGGTATCGCGCACGGTGCTGAACAACTCGCCCAAGCTGCGCGACAGCGGCGGCGATGTCCTGCTTTACCTGAAAGCCGACAACGCCGCGGCCGCGGCCCAGCTGATGGAAAGCGTGCGCCCCGGGCTGGAAGCGCTGGCGGCGCAGATCGAGATCCTGGCGGTCGGCAAACGGCCGGACGGCAAGGTGATGGGCGGACGCTACCTGGACGGCATCACCAATCCCAACGATCCGGTCAGCCTGGCGGCCGACATCCTGGTCGACGGCGAATTCCAAGGCGCCTGCTACGGCTTCACGCAGAAATTCCTGTTCGAATGGAGCAGCATCGGCGACATGCTGCCCGATGCCCAGGACGCCATGCTGGGCCGCGATCCGGCCGGCGCCATCCTGCCGCAGCACGATCACAACGCGCACATCCGCCGCGTACACGTACTCGACAGCAACGGCGACAACCTCAAGCTGCTGCGCCAGGCCTTGCCGTTCGGCGAACATGCGGGCAGCGCCGCGCGCGAGAAAGGCTTGATGTTCGTCGCCTTCTGCAATGCCCAGCCGCGCTTCGAAACCATCATCAAGCACATGATGGGCGAGCTGCCGGAGCGGCCGGCGGACCGCCTGATGAGCGTGGTGCAAGGTATCGCCGGCAGCTACTGGTATGTGCCGAATGCACAGGAGCTGAACGTGCCGGCGGCCGGCATCGACGATGTCCAGGAAGATCCGCACTGGCAGGTGCGCAGCAAGAACGGCTACCTGTTCTACAACGGCCAGGACTATCTGCACCAGATGAGCGAAGGCAAGTACCTTGCCGGCGATCCGCCCAGCCCGCGCCTGCTGACCTTGCTGGGACGCGCGTTTTCGCACTGGAACGACGGCTGGCTCAAGCGCCATCCTTTCCCGCGCCTGCCGCATCTGTCGGAACTGGTGAGCGAGGCGGAAGCGCCGTCGCTGACTTCTTCCGTGGCGCTGCGCAAGGGGCTGGCCAATCACAAGACGCTGGCCGGCCTGCTGTCCAGTCCGCAGTCCGATATCGCCCGCAGCAACGGCTTGCTGCGCATCTATCCGGAAGAACTGCTGGTCGGCGTGATTCCCGATTTCACCCTTGGCCGCGGCAAGGAAGTGGTGCCCTACCTGAACCAGGACGAAACCGTGGCGGCCTGGCTCAAGGGCCAGTTGAACGAATGGTCGGCGATGGGCCACGTGGTGCCGCATTACCAGAAACTGGTGACGCTGGGACTGGGCGGCCTGATCGCCGAGCTGAAGCGGCAGATGGAAGCGACTGCGCTGCTGCAGCAAGACAATCCCGGCGACAGCGCTTTGAAAGACCGGCTGGAATTCTATATTTCAGCCATGCTGTCGCTGGAAGGCGTGCAGGAATACCTGGGCAACTGGGCCACCCTGGCCGACACCGCCGCCAACGCCGCGCAGCGCTCAGGCACCGAGGAAAACGCCGCCAATATGCGCGACGTCGCCGCCCGCCTGCACCGCCTGCGCACAGAGCCGCCGCTCAGTTTCCAGGATGGCGTGCAGCTGGTGTTTTCCTTCCATTGCTGCCTGCACCTGGTGGGCGAGCTGACCTCGCTGGGACGGCTGGACCAGATCCTGTGGCCCTTGCTGGAACGCGACAACATCGCTCCCGAGCGGGCGCAGGAAATCGTCGATTGCCTGTGGCTGAAGATCGGCGAGAATGCCTTCGTCAACCGCGGCCTGGTGACCGACTATGTCAACTACGGCACCACCGCCGTCTGCGGCTACGGCGGCAATTTCCCGCAGGGCGGCGGCATCAACCAGTGGGTGCAGCAGATCACGGTCGGCGGCTATATCGCCAATGACGACGCCACCCCGACCGGGGGCGTCAATCCGGTCACCATGCTGTGCCTGAAAGCAGCGCGGCGCATCCCGGTCAACGCGCCGACGCTGTCGCTGCGGGTGTACGACGGCATTCCGGACGACATCATGGACGAGGCCGCCAAATGCCTGCTGGCCGGCGGCGCTCATCCGATCCTGTACCAGGACGACCGTCTCTGCAGGGCGCTGCATGCCTCCGGCAGCCAGGTGACGCTGCGCTGGTCGCGCGACTACGCGGCGGACGGCTGCTACGAGCCGATGCTGGCCGGCGCCACCGGCTTTTCCTTCAACAACGTGACGCCGATGACGGCGCTGGAGCAGACCCTGAACCAGGGCGCCTGCTACGGCGAGGCCGGCCCGGTCTACCTGCGCGGGCTGAAGCAAACCTTCCGCTCGCCGCCGGCAGCCGAGATCGCCAGCTTCGAGATGCTGCAAGAGATCTTCCTGCAGCAGCTGGAGTGGATCACGATCCAGAGCTACAACGTGATCCTGGGCGGCTTCGGCAACCTGGCCGGTATCTGCCCCAGCCCGCTGCTGTCGGCGCTGATCGAAGGCTGCGCCGAATCCGGGCGCGACCTGACCGCCGGCGGCGCCCGCTTCAACATGATCGCGCCGCTCTGCGTCGGCGTCTCCAACACCATCGATTCGCTGTATGCAATCCAGAAGCTGGTGTTCGATCCCGCCACTGCCCTCACCACCTTGCCGGAACTGGTCGACTGCCTGATCAACGACTGGGGCTTCAACATGATCGAGCCCTATCAAAGCCAGTTGCTCGGTCCGGCCGACGCCGCGGAACGCGGCCGCCGCTACCAGGAGTTGCGCAACGCGGCGCTGGCGCTGCCCAAGTGGGGCAGCGGCGACGCCGAGGTCGACGCCCTGGGAAAATGGGTCATGGACCACACCGTGCGCATCTGCGTCGATGTGATACGCAAGCCGCATCCGGCATTGCAGCCGGTGCTCGATGGCATCGCCAGCACCTACGGCAATGCCGAGTTCGTGATCACGCCCGGCATCGGCACCTTCGAAGGCTATGTCGGCGACGGCCTGCCCTGCGGCGCCTCGGCCGACGGCCGCCGCAACGGCATGCCGATCGCCTCCGACCTGTCGCCGGTGCCCGCGCCGCAAGACCTGCCGCCGGCGCCAGCCTTCCGCAACATCTACCAGGCGCTGAAAAGCTGGCGCGTCGACTCCATCGAATACGGCTTGTCGAACGCCTCGCCGGTCGACATGAACATCGAGGAGGATTTCCCGCTGCAGCAGTTGCAGCGTTTTGTGAAAGCTTACGCGCGCGGCGAAACCGGCTCCAACCTGATCACCCTCACCTGCGCCGACCTGGCCACCTACCAGGCGGCAGTGAACGATCCGGAGCGCTACAACCTGGTGCGGGTGCGCATGGGCGGCTGGACTGAGTTCTATGCCACCATGTTTCCGATGCACCAGGAACAGCATCAGCGCCGGCAGTATTTCACGCCCGGAGAGTAGCCGGCAGTGCAGTGCGGGCGGCCGCGCCGTACAGCCGGCCGCCCCTGCCGCACGCTTGCTTCGATACACGCCGAAGCATCTGACCGAGCCAGGCACGTATATTGTTCTCCAGCCCCTTGCCTGGAGAACAGCAATGACAGAGAACACTGGCGCAGTGAATTTCCGCACCGGCGACGGCCAGCCGGCGCGCAAGATACTGGCGGCGACCAGCATCAGCTACGCCATCGTGCTGATCGACGCATCGATCGTCAATATCGGCCTGGAACAGATCGGCGCCACGCTCGACAGCGGCGTCAGCGGGCTGCAATGGATCGTCAACGCCTACACCTTGAGCTTCGCCAGCTTTCTCATGACGGGCGGCACGCTGGGCGACCGCCTCGGCGCAAGAAACATCTACCTGGCCGGCCTCATGCTGTTCACGCTGGCGTCGGCGCTGTGCGGCTTCGCTCCCAACCTGGGCACGCTGGCCTTGGCGCGGGCGCTGCAGGGCTTGGGCAGCGCCATGCTGGTGCCCTGCTCGCTGGCGCTGATCAACCAGGCTTATCCCGATCCGGCACGGCGCGCCGCGGCGATCGGCATGTGGATGGGCTGCGGCGGCATCGCCATGGCTTCCGGTCCGCTGCTGGGCGGCCTGCTGATCCACGGCTTCGGCTGGCGCAGCATCTTTTTCGTCAACCTGCCGCTCGGCCTGGCCGGCATCTGGCTCACCTGGCCGCTGCCGCGCGATCGGGCGCCAGGTGCGCGCCACTTCGACTTGGCCGGCCAGCTGGCGGCGACCGTCGCGCTCGGCAGCCTGATCGCGCTGCTGATCGAAGCGCCGGCGCTGGGCTGGGGCTCGCTTCCCATCGTCGCCGGCATCATCGTCTGCGGCACAGCAATCCTGCTGTTCATCAGGATCGAAACACGGCAGCCGCAGCCCATGCTGCCGCTATCGTTCTTCCGCAACGGGCTGTTCGCCGCTTCCGCGCTGGTCTCCATGGCCTCCGCCCTGGTCTTTTACGGCATGCTGTTCGCTTTCAGCCTCTACTATCAAAGGGAGTTGGGCTACTCGCCCTTGCAGGTGGGCCTGGCGTTCCTGCCGATGACCGTCATGGTGGCGATCGGCGGCCTGGCTTCCGGCCGCCTGGCCCGGCTGTCCGGTGTGCGCGCGTCGATCTGCGCGGCATTCTGCCTGTATGCCGCCGGCGCCGCCGGCATGATCCTGCCCGAGCCGGGCTCGCCCTACTGGTTCGCTGTGCTGCCGATGCTGGCGATCGGCCTGGCTTCCGGTTTCATCTCTCCCGCTGCTACTGCGCCTGCCATGGGCACGGTCGGGCAAGGCCGCGCGGGAATCGCGGCGGCCGTGCTGAATTCGGCAAGACAGACTGGGGCGGCATTGGGGGTGGCGATTTTCGGCGCTCTGCTGGCGACGCTGCAGCCGTTCGCGCACGCGCTGCACGTCGTGCTTGGAATGGTCGTTGTCGTCTCGCTGGCAGCTGCGTTGCTATGGTGGCTTTCCACCAGGTCTTCAGCATGCTTGCCGAGCGCCCAGGCGCGATCGAAGAACGCCGCGCTGCGATAAATGCGATTGCCCGATGATCGATGCAGCTGCCGGAAGCCGAACCAGCCTGCGCTTCCGGCATGCATCTGTAGCGTCGTTCATCCAGCATCAGGCGGACGACGATCTGCTGCTGGCGTCAAGCGGTATTGCCAACTGCGATGAAACTGAAATTGCGGTCGGTATACTTGCCGTAGGAGTCGCCGGTCTGCACGTTGGCGCCGCCGCCCGACAGCGACGGGAAGATGACGTTGTCCAAGGTACTCTGGCCGGTGCCGTAACCCCATTGCGCGCCGGTGATGGCTGGATTGTTGGTGAACTGGTTCTTGAACAGAATCGAATAATTGCCGGTGCTTTCACGCTTCACGCTGAAACCGCCAGAGCTGCTGACGATCGTTCCATCTTTTTCAATACTGCCCCACAGTAGAAGTTGTGCCATCGCTATTACTCCTTTGAGATAAGTCGTTTTGCAATTGATCGGGATACGAGAAATGCTGCACCGGCTCCGGCTTGAAATAATCATGGCGCTGTTTGCAGCGCCACTATTTTGCGTCCCTGGGCCAGTCAGTTCAGACTAGTCTGCGCTGCTCGCATCCGCAGCTGTGAATAGTGACAGGTGAAAAAGACAACAAGCTTCCGATACGGTTGCGGCCAAAATCAAGAAGAACATGCGCCTCGAATGAAACGCTGATTTTTATCGGTCGCGACACATTTCCTTATGCGCTTTCAACAGTTATATAGTTGAAATGAATCTATCCCTGAGAGTGCGATTCCACTGCCGCCGACGGCCGGTCAGACGCCGCGGAACACCGGCTGACGGCGTCCGCTGAACGCCTCCAGTCCCTCGCTGAAATCGGCGCTGGCGCAAGCCTGCCGCCGCAGTTCCGCGATCTGTTCCATTGCCTGCACCGGCAGCGGCTGCATGTCTTCCATGATGCGCAACTGCTCTTTCACCGCGCGCACCGCCAGCGGCGCCTTGGCGGCGATGCCGTGCGCCATTTCCAGCGCCGTGGCCTGCAGCATATTGCTGTCGGCCATGCGGTTGATGACGCCGAACTGGAGCGCGCGCTCTGCCGTCAATGGCAGCGCGCAAAAGAACATCTCCTTGAGCACATGGATAGGCAGGTTGTGGAAAAAGCGCAGCAGCCCGCTGGTGGTGTAAGGCAGGCCGATATTGGCCGGCGTCATGGAAAAGCGCGCGCTGCGGTCCGCCACCACCAGGTCGCAGCTCATCGCCAGGTCGACCGCACCGCCCCACACCGATCCCGACACCATGGCGATCACGACTCCCGGATAGGCGCGTATCGCACGCAAGACGCGCTCCAGCGGCTTGCCGTAGGCGACAGGATCGCGGTCCAGCGCCAGTTCGCCGAGATCGTGGCCGGCGCTCCACACTTCCTGCCCGACGCCGCTGCCCAGCAACAGCACCGGCACGCGCTGGCCAGCCAGCTGCAGCAAGCGCTGCTCCAGTGCGCCCAGCAGATCGGCGCTCAGTGCATGGCGGCGCGCCGGATTGCTGAACACGACATGGCCGATACGCTCTTCGATGATGCGGCTGGTGACCGTGGCTGCGTTATCAGAGGGATTCATCACGCCACCTCCGCCAGCGGTTCCGATGCCGCCGGCGCAGTCTCCTGATGCGCCGCCCTGGAGGCCAGCAACGCATCGATCGCAGCCTGCTCGAAGCCGGCTTCCCGCAGCACCTCCACGGTGTGCTGGCCGAGCCCGGGCGGCGGCCGCCGGCTGGCCGCAGGACCCGCATCGGCGCCGTAACTGGTCACCGGCGTCGCCACCTGCCGCAGCTCGCCCAGGATTGGATGCTGCGTGCTTTCTACCAGCCGGCAATGCAGCACCTGCGGATCGGCGAACACCTCGGCCAGGGTATTGATCGGTCCGGCAGGCAAGCCGGCGGCGACGAAGCGCTCGCTCCATTCACGCTTGCTGCGCGTCTTCAGGCGCGCTTCCAGCAAGACCTTCAACTCTTCGCGATGGGCGACCCGCAGCTCATTGCTGGCGAAGCGCGGATCGTCCGGCAGCGCCGGCAATTCCAGCAGCTGGCACAGGCGCAGCCACATGTCGGCGGTGATCGGCGCCAGGTTGAGCGGGCCGTCGGCGGTTTCGAAGACGCCATAGGGCGCGATCACGGAATGGGCGTTGCCGGTGCGTTGCGGGATTTCACCCAGGCTCAGGTAGCGCTGGCCATGCACGCTCAGCAAGCCGACCAGGCTGGCCAGCAGCGAGCTGCCGACATGCTGGCCGCGTCCTGTGCGCTGGCGTTCCAGCAGCGCCGCCAGGATCGCCATGGCCAGCCACATGCCGGAGCTCATGTCGCCGATGGCGGTGCCGGTGCGGGTCGGATCGCCGTCGGCAAAGCCGGTCAGGCTCATCATGCCGGAATAGCCCTGGGCGATCTGGTCGAAACCCGGCCAGCCGCTGAGCGGACCGTCGGCGCCGAAAGCGTTGATGCTGCCCATCACCAGGCGTGGGTTGCGCGCGCTCAGCGCCTCGTAGCCTAGCCCCATGGCAGCCATGGTGCCCGGCTTGAAATTCTCGATGACGACATCGGCGCCGTCGATCAGTTGCTGCAGCGCCGCCATTCCCTGCGCATTGCGCAGGTCGAGGCAGATGCCGCGCTTGTTGGCATTGCAGGACAAATAGTAAGTGCTGACGCCGCGGTCGAACGGGCCCCAGCCGCGGCTCATGTCGCCGCACGGTCCCGATTCCACCTTGATCACCTCGGCGCCCATGTCGGCCAGCGCCATGGAACAGAATGGCCCTGACAGCGCACGGCTGAGGTCGACGATCTTGATACCTTGTAATGCTTGCATTTGTTTCTCCAGTCGAATGATGACAGCGATGGCGGCTATTGCGGCAGGTGCTGGTCGCGGGTTTCCACCGCGAACGGCAGAATCAGCAGGCCGGCCACAAAAGCCGCCGCGGTCCAGGCCACCGGCAGGCCGAGCGAGCCCTGCCACTGGATCGCCGCCGCCAGCAGGAAGTTGACGCCGGCGCCGAGGAAACGGCCGATGGACGCGTTGAAGGCAAACGCGGTGGCCCGTATCCGGGTCGGATACTGTTCCGGCAGCCACAGCGAAAAGATCGCAAAATTACCGCCGAAGAAACCCAGGAACAACAAGGACACCATGAACAGCTTGAGGCCATCCGCCAGATAGAACACCCAGCCGAAGGCGAATACGATGGAGAGCGCCATGCCGGCGAAATAGATGCCCAGCGCCACCCGGCGGCCCAGCCGCTCGGCCAGCCAGGGCGCCGCCAGGCAGCCGAGTATGGTGGCGAACGACAGGATCGCCGCGCCGATCGAGGCCAGGTGCACGGAGCCGATATGATCGATGCCGGCGCGCGTGGCCAGTGTGACGACCGCGCTGGCTTCGTACACCGAGCCGGCCCACAGGCCGATCACCGCCACGCCGACCAGCGAAGCGCTGGTGATGGTGCGGCGGCGGAAGGCCGGCGCAAACAGCTCGCGGAAAGAACTGCGCACCACGGTCGCGCTGGCGGCCACCTTGCCATGCGCCGCCTTGCGCCATTGGCCAGGCTCTTTCACCCGCAACACCGTGAAGATCGCCAGCAAGGCCGGCGCCAGGCCGCACAGGAACATGGCGCGCCAGCCGTAGGTGGCGCCTATGGTGTAGTTGAGCCAGGCGGCGATGAAAAAGCCGACGTAGTAGCCGGTCTGCAGATAGCCGGCGCCCATCTTGCGCCTGTCCTCCGGCCAGCTTTCGGCGACATAGGTGCCGGCCAGCGCCCACTCGCCGCCGACGCCGATGCCGGCGATCAGGCGGAACGCCGCCAGCTCCCAGACATTGTGGGCAAAGGCGGCGGCGCCGGTAAATACCGAGTAGATCAAGATGCTGGCGGCGAGCGTCTTGACACGGCCGAAGCGGTCAGCCAGCGGACCCCAGATGAAGGACAAACCCCAGCCGATCAGGAACAGCGCGAACAGGATCGAGCCGTACATGCCGAGATTGCCAGGGGTGGCGGCGATGCCCGAGGCCGGCAGCAGTTCAGTCAGCGCCGGGATCAGCACCAGCGCATAGATCACCGAATCGACGCCGTCCAGCACCCATCCTGAATACACTGCCCAGAAGCCGCCGATCTGTTCGCGGCTGAGAGGCGTGCGCCGCGGCTTGACGCCGGGCGCGGTTAATCCGATTGCCTTGTCCATGCTTGTCTCCTTGTCGGCCTGTGGCGGCCGTGGTGGTGCAGCTACGGCTGGTCGCCGCGCCCGCTGGTTTTGTGGCACAAGTATAGAAAGACGGTCAATAATTTAAAAATATGTTATTCCGCTGGCTTCATAGGATTAACGTATAGGATGACGCGACAAGATCAACAGGCCGGAGGAGCTGGACATGGATTTGCGCCAATTGCGGTATTTCGTCAAAGTGGTTGAATGCGGCAACGTCACGCACGCCAGCGAGGCGCTGCATATCGCCCAGCCGGCGGTCAGCCAGCAGATGCGCAACCTGGAGCGCGACCTCGGCATGCAGCTATTGGAACGCAGCGTGCACGGCGTGGCGCCGACCGCCGCCGGCCTCACCCTTTACCGCCATGCGACCGGGCTGCTGCGGCAAGCCGACGGCACGCGCGAACTGCTGCGCCAGGATGCCGAGTTCCCGCAAGGGAAGGTCTCGGTGGGCATGCCGTCCAGCACCTCGCGGGTGCTGGCGATCCCGCTGGCGCGCATGGTGCGCGAACGCTTTCCGGGCATCGTGCTGGAATTGATCGAGGCCCCCAGCGCCGACCTCGGCGGCCTGATCGGCGGCGGCCGGGTGGAGCTGGCGGTGGTGGCCGACGCGGCCGAAACGCGCGGCGTGGCGGCGCAGCGGCTGATCAGCGAAGCCTTGCACCTGATCGCCTGGCCGGAGTTTCCGCTGCCGGCGGCGCCGGTGCAGCTGGCCGAGCTGGCGCGCATGCCGCTGATCCTGCCAAGCGCGCCGAACTCGATCCGCAGCCGCGTCGACTGGGCCTTGAGCGAGGCGGGCCTGGCGTCCGAAGTGCGCTTCGAGGCCAGTTCTACCGCGCTGCTGTTCGCCGCCGTCATCGCACGCCTCGGCGTCACCATCCTGCCCTGGTCGGCCGCCCACGTCGAACTGGATGAGCACAAGCTGAAGCTGGCCGCGGTCGACCACCGGCTGTTTTCGCGCGAGCTGTCGCTGTGCTGGCACGACACCGAATTGCTCAGCAATGCGGTGCAAAAGGTCAAGGCCATCATTGTGGAATTGTTCGCCGCGCTGGGACAGCGCCGCGAGTGGCTGGCGGCCGGCAAGGGTAGCTGACCGCGCCGGCTTCACGCCGGCACAGGACTTTTATTCGAAATCCGTCGCCGCCACGAACACCGCCAGCAAGGCTTCCAGGCCCTGCAGGTCCTGCGGCCGGAAACGGTTCAGGCTGGGGCTGTCGATGTCGAACACGCCGTACAGTTTGCCATCCTTGATCACCGGAATCACGATCTCGGCATTCGATGCCGCATCGCAGGCGATGTGCCCGGGAAAGGCATGCACATCCGGCACCAGCACCGATTCGCGGCTGGCGGCAGCAGCGCCGCAGACGCCGCGGCCGAACTGGATGCGCGCACAGGCGACCTTGCCCTGGAACGGCCCGACCAGCAGTTCCTGCGCGTCGCCATGGCTGCTCGCCGCGCCGCGCGGCCGCACCCAGTAAAACCCGACCCAGTTCAGATCGGCGACGGTCTGGTAGACCAAGGCGGAGAACTGCGCCGCATTGGAGTTCTGGTCGCGTTCCTGGTCGAGGATGCTGGCGGCCTGGCGCGCCAGCAGAGCGTAATCGACATCGATCTCTGCGGTAGTGGAAGTGAACATGGATATCCTGGAAAAATGTGCTGCAAGTTTACATGCAAACGGAGATTTCCTTTTGCGGCGGCACCAACGCAAAACTTGCGTCGGACAGTATCCGACGATTGTTAGTGCACAGACATTTTTACAAATATCAAGCTGACAATATTGACAGCTTTATTTTTTGGGCGGCTCGCTATACTGGGCAAACAATTAATATGTTGCCAATTTATTCCGTCCTGGACATTTATGGTTAACATTTGCGCTCGAACATGCCGGCTGCAACTTGTAGTCCGAATCAGATGGGAGTAGATCAAGTCATGGCAAGGCAGGCTTACCTGGTTATCGCAAACACGCCGTCGCGACATGCGCCCGCTCTCGCACAGGCAATATCCAGCTTCATGGAAGATTGCATCGCCGCGGCGATGCGCTGGGGATAGCCCTTATCTGAAAACGCTGCCGGCAACGCCAATGGTGAATGATTACCACGCAACTCCCCCAGCAGCGCGCCTCGCTCTCAGCCCAGCCTGAGATCCGGCAATCCTGATTATTCACCCTGTTGCAAGCGCCACGCATCCGTTGCGGCGCCGGGGCCCTGTTTTCTTTTTTTCCGGAGAATTTCATGAGCAAGAGCTATCGAGTGGTGTGGAGCAGATCGCAGGGTGCGCTGGTGGTGGTGTCGGAACTGGCCAAATCCAACGGCAAGGGATCCGCCAGCCAGCTGGTATCCAGCGGGCCCGCGCTTGGCGGCGGAGCGCCGCAGCGCTCGCGCCTGCCGGCGCTGCTTGGGCTCGCCGCCGGCAGCCTGCTGGCCCTGCATGGCTCGGCGGCATGGGCCACCTGCACGCCGGCCAACCCCGCCAACGGCGCCACGGTCACCTGCTCAGGCGCCGCGAATCTGCTGGCGCCCTCGTTCAGCAGCGCCGCCAATAACCTGACCGTCAATGTGAATAGCGGCGCCAGCTCGGGCGTCCTGCTGGGCCTGCTGGGCACCGCGATGAACCTGACCGGCAATAACGTCACCTTGAATAACGGCGGCACCATCGACCCTTCGCTGCTCGGCATCGGCAGCCTGCTCTCGACCGGCACCGTGATCGGCAACGCCGCCGCCAGCACCGTCAGCGTCAACAACAGCGGCACCATGAAAGGAACCGCCGGCTTGCTGGGCGTCAGCCTGCCGAACCTGAACGGCGTCGCCCTGGCGGTGCAGAACGGCACCGGCGGCGTCAGCAATCTTTCCAACAGCGGCAGCATCGGCAGCACGCCTTTGCTGGGCGTCTCGGTGCTGTCATCGGATGCGCCGGTGGTCGCCGCCTATGGCGGCGGCCAGGTCAATTTCGTCAACACCAGCAGCGGCGCCATCAACGGCCGCGTTGCGTTCGAGGCTTCCGGCACGCCCGGGACCGGCAACACCTTCATCAATGCCGGCGCCATCAACGGCAGCGTCTCGATGGGCGCCAGCAGCACGAATACCTTTACCGCCGTGACCGGTTCAACGGTCAGCGCAGGCGGCAGCCTCGGCCTCAACCTGCTCAGCGTGGCGGGCCTGAATCTCGGCTTCGCCGCCACCGGAACCATCGACGGCGGCGCCGGCGGCAACAATACCCTGCTGCTGCAAAATTCGGCGACCGGCACCGGCAGCGGGATAGGCGGCTCCGGCACGATCACCAGCGGCACCTATATCAACTTCCAGCACCTGGGCATGAACAGCGGCAGCTGGACCCTGAGCGGCGCGCAGACATTCCAGGATGCCACCCTGAACGGCGGCCTGGCCATTTTCGACAACGCCGCTTCTTTCGGCAGCGGTGCGATCACGGCCAACGGCGGCGCCATCCAGGCCAGCGCCGGCGGGCTCAATGTCGGCAACAGCATCGGCCTGCAGGCCGGCGGCCTGACCGTCCAGGGCGCCAACGGACTCACGCTGTCGGGCCTCATCGGCGGCGCCGGCGGGCTGACCAAGAACGATGCCGGCATATTGACGCTGAGCGGCGCCAATACCTATAGCGGCAACACCAGCCTGAACGGCGGCGGGCTGGTGCTGGGCAACGCCACTGCGCTCGGCAGCGGCACGCTGGCGGTGGGCGGCTCGGCGACTTTGGACAGCAGCACCGGCCTGACTATCGGCAACAGCATTACGCTGGCCAGCGGCGCCAACCTGAGCCTGAGCGGCAGCAATAACCTGGGCCTGGGCGGCGCGATCTCCGGCGCCGGCGGCCTGGTGAAGAACGGCGCCGCGACCACTACCCTGACAGCAGCGAATACTTATACCGGCGGCACCACGATCAATGCCGGCACGCTGGCCCTGGGCGCAGGCGGCAGCCTGGCGGCCAGCGGCGCGGTCAATATCGCGGGCGCCGGCGCCGGTTTTGACATTTCCGCCGGCGGCAACCAGACCATCGGTTCCCTGGCCGGCGTGGCCGGCAGCACGGTGGCCTTGGGCGGCAACACGTTGACTTTCGGCGACGCCGGCAACCAGACCTTTGGCGGCGTCATCGGCGGCAGCGGCGGACTGGTCAAGCAAGGCACGGGCACTGAAACCCTGAGCGGCGCCAATACCTTCACCGGCGGCGCGGCCATCAATGCCGGTACGCTGGCCCTGGGCGCGGGCGGCAGCCTGGCGCCAACCGCGGCGGTGAATGTCGCCGGCGCTGGCGCAAGCTTTGACATCTCTGCTGCAGGAAATCAAACCATCGGTTCCCTCTCCGGCGTGGCAGGCAGCACGGTAGCGCTGGGCGCCAATACGCTGACCTTCGGCGACGCGACCAATCATGCCTTTGGCGGCGCCATCGGCGGCAGCGGCGGACTGGTCAAGCAAGGCACGGGCACTGAAACCCTGACCGGCGCCAATACCTTCAGCGGCGGCGCCACCATCAATGCCGGTACCTTGGCTTTGGGCGCAGGCGGCAGCCTGGCGCCGACGGTGGCGGTGAATGTCGCCGGCAGCGGCGCCGGTTTTGACATCTCGGCCGCAGGCAACCAGACCATCGGCTCACTGGCCGGCGTGGCTGGCAGTAATGTCGCGTTGGGCGCGAACACGCTGACCTTCGGCGACGCGACCAATCAAACCTTTAGCGGCGCCGTCGGCGGCAGCGGCGGCCTGGTCAAGCAAGGCGTTGGCACCGAAACCCTGACCGGCGCCAACACCTTTACCGGCGGCGCCACCGTCAATGCCGGCACACTGGCCTTGGGCGCAGGCGGCAGCCTGGCGGCCACCGGCACGGTGAATCTTGCAGGCGCGGGCGCAGGCTTCAATATCGCCGCCGCAGGCAACCAGACCATCGGCTCACTGGCCGGCGTCGCCGGCAGCACGGTAGCGCTGGGGGCGAACACGCTGACCCTTGGCGGCGCGACCAATCAAACCTTCGGCGGCGTCATCAGCGGCAGCGGCGGCCTGGTCAAGCAAGGCGTTGGCACCGAAACCCTGAGCGGCGCCAATACCTTTAGCGGCGGCGCCACCATCAATGCCGGCACACTGGCCTTGGGCGCGGGCGGCAGCCTGGCGGCCAGCGGCGCGGTGAATGTCGCCGGCGCCGGCGCTGGTTTCGACATCTCTGCCGCAGGCAACCAGACCATCGGTTCGCTGGCCGGCGTGGCCGGCAGCACGGTCACGCTGGGCGCGAACACATTGACCTTCGGCGATGCGACTAATCAAACCTTTGGCGGCGTGGTCGGCGGCAGCGGCGGCCTGGTCAAGCAAGGCGCCGGCACCGAAACCCTGACCGGCGCCAACACCTTTACCGGCGGCGCCACCATCGATGCCGGCAAGCTGGTGCTGGGCGCGGGCGGCAGCCTGGCGGCCACTGGCGCCGTGAATCTTGCTGGCGCCGGGACCGGCTTTGATATCTCCGCTGCAGGCAACCAGACCATCGGCTCCTTGGCCGGCGTGGCCGGCAGCACGGTAGCGCTGGGCGCGAACACATTGACCTTCGGCGACGCCACCAATCAAACCTTTGGCGGCGCGGTCGGCGGCAGCGGCGGCCTGGTCAAGCAAGGCGCTGGCACTGAAACCTTGAGCGGCGCCAACACCTTCACCGGCGGCGCCACCATCAATGCCGGCAAGCTGGTGCTGGGTGCGGGCGGCAGCCTGGCGGCCACCGGCGCCGTGAATCTCGCCGGCAGCGGAGCAGGTTTTGATATCTCCGCCGCCGGCAACCAGACCATCGGCTCCCTGGCCGGCGCGGCCGGCAGCACGGTGGCGCTGGGCGCGAACACATTGACCTTCGGCGACGCGACTAATCAAACCTTTGGCGGCGCCATCGGCGGCAGCGGCGGCCTGGTCAAGCAAGGCACGGGAACGGAAACCCTGAGCGGCGCCAGCACCTATAGCGGCGGCACGGCCCTCAACGCCGGCGCACTGGTGCTCGGCAACGGCGGCGCCATCGGCAGCGGCGCCCTGACTGTCGGCGGCGCAGCGACGCTGGACAACAGCGTGCCGCTGACCTTGAACAATGCCGTAGTGCTGAACGCCGGCCTCACCATCGCCGGCAGCAACGACCTGACCCTGGGCAACGTCGTCTCCGGCAGCGGCAGCCTGACCAAGGATGGCGCCGCCAGCCTGACCCTGGCCAACGCCAATACCTACAGCGGCGGCACCATCCTCAACGGCGGCAACATCATCGTCGGCAACAATGCGGCGCTGGGCAGCGGCAGCCTGGCGTTGAACAGCGGCACGCTCAACCTGAACGGCTTCCAGGTGACCGTACCCGGCCTGAACGGCAACGGCAATATCGACCTCGGCAGCGGCGGCCTGACGGTGAACGGCGGCGGCGTCTATGGCGGCGTGATGTCGGACAGCGGCTCGCTGACCAAGGGCGGCAGCGATACCTTGACCCTGACCGGCGCCAACACCTATGGCGGCGGCACCACCATCAACGGCGGCGTCCTGCAGATCGGCAATGGCGGCACGACGGGCAGCCTGAGCGGCAATGTGGTCGATAACGGCACCCTGAGCTTCAACCGTTCCGACGACACCACCTTCGCCGGCGTCATCAGCGGCAGCGGCGGCGTCGTCAAGCTGGGCGCCGGGGTGCTGGGACTGAGCGGCGTCAGCAGCTACAGCGGACCTACCGCGGTGAACGGCGGCACGCTGGCAGTCACCGGCTCGATCGCCAATTCGACGGTCACCGTCAACAGCGGCGCCACCGTTCAGGGGCCGGGCACGATAGGCGGACTGGTGGTCAACAGCGGCGGCACCGCAGCCATCGCCGGCGTCGGCCAGCCTGTCGGCAGCCTGACGGTGGCCGGCAACGCCGCCTTCAATCCCGGATCGACTTACCGGGTGCAGGCCACGGCCCAAACCAGCGACCTGATCAGCGTTGCCGGCAGCGCCACCTTGAACGGCGGCACAGTGCAAGTCCTTGCCGCCACCGGCGACTACAAGCCGACCAACAACTACACCATCCTGACCGCCGCGGGCGGCCTCAGCGGCAGCTTTGCCGGCACCACCACCAACCTGGTGTTCCTGACGCCGAGCTTGCGCTACGACGCCAACAATGTGTTCCTGCAGCTGGCGCGCAACCAGGTCCAGTTCCCGCAGGTTGCCAACACGCCGAATCAGTTCAACGCGGCCGGCGCCGTCACCGCGCTGGCCGGCGGCAACACGATCTATGACACCGTCACCTCGCTCGACCCGGCCTCGGCGCGGGCGGCCTTCGACGGCCTGTCGGGCGAGATTTACGCCAGCGCCAACAGCGTCCTGACGGAAGACAGCCGCTATCTGCGCGATGCAGTGACGGCGCGCGCACGGCAGGGATCGGCGCCGCGTTCCGGCGTGCTGTCGGCGCTGGCCGGCGGCGGCGTGGCTAACTGCATCGCGGATAGCGCCACCCAGCCGAACAGCCAGCTGAATACCCAGGATGCCTGCAAGGACGAGCGCCGCAATGCGCAGGTGGCGTGGGGCCAGCTGTATGGCGCCAAGAGCAAGCTTGACGGCAAGGACGGCAGCGCCGATGTCGACCGCAGCGGCGGCGGCTTCATCATCGGCGCCGACACCCCCTTGAACGATCAATGGCGCGTCGGCGTGGCCGGCGGCATCGGCCACTCGTCGTTCGACACCAGCCGCGCCAACGGTTCGGCCTCGGTCGACAGCTACCACCTGGCGCTGTATGCCGGCGCGCAGTTCGGCGCGGCCGGGGTGCGCATGGGCGGCGCCTATACCCGCAACAAGGTCGACGCCGACCGCAGCATCGTGTTCCCGAGCTTTGCCGACAGCACCAAGGCCAGCTATCACGCCGACACCACCCAGGTGTTCGGCGAGGTCGGCTACGGCGTCGGCGCCGGCCAGGTGGCGCTGGAACCGTTCGCCGGCCTGGCGTATGTCAACGTGCATGGCGACAGCTTCAGCGAAAGCGGTGGCCCGGCAGCGCTGACCAGCAGCAGCCAAAGCCAGAACGTGACGTTCTCCACGCTCGGATTGCGGGCCGGCAGCCGCCTTGGCGCCGCCAGCTCGACCGTGGCTGTATACGGCACGGTCGGCTGGCGCCATGCCTTCGGCGACGTTACGCCTGTCACACGGCTGGCCTTCAGCAGCAATGGCGCGGCAGCGTTCAATGTCAGCGGCGTGCCGGTGGCGCGCGACAGCATGCTGCTGGAAGCCGGAGTCGACGCCGATGTCAGCAAAAGCGTGACGCTGGGCCTGGGTTATTCCGGCCAGTTCGGCAACAAGGCAAGGGACAACGCCATCAAGGCCAACATCCTGTGGCGATTCTGATCCGCCGCGGATAAGGCGCATCTGAGGCGCTAAACCGATGCAAGCCGCGGCTTGCATCGAGACGGTAGACACTGAATCGACAACAGGAATCCTCCCGGCCGACACGCCTGGCACCGCAATGGTCCGGGCGTTTTTCTTTCCCATCCAGGGCCAGGAAGTCCACGGCTCCTTGCCGCGCGAGACTGCACAGTACAGTCCATTTATGCCCTTGCCGTGCATTTCTGCGAAAATGCCGCTCTGCTTAATTGGACCAGCTGTAAAAATACAGAATTTGCTGCAGCTCTTAAAGACACTCACGCGTAAGGTTGTAAATGTTGAAATATTTGTTTGTGCTTTCCTGCGCGCTCGGCCTGAGCGTATCCCATGCCACCGATATCAACGGCGCCGGTTCGACAGCTGCGGCTCCGCTCTACCTCAAATGGGACGCCGCCTATAACAAGAAAACCGGCAACAAGCTGGCCTACGAACTGATCGGCTCCTCCGGCGGCATCAAGAAAATTAAAGAAGGCACAACAGATTTCGGCGCCAGCGACGCACCGATGTCGATGGCCGATTTAAAGAAATTCAACTTGCTGGATTTCCCTACCGTGATCTCGGGCGTAGTGCCGATCATCAACCTGCCAGGCGTCAAGGACGGCGAGCTGCGCCTGAGCGCGGAGGCAATCACGGGCATCTATCTCGGCAAGATAGATAAATGGAACGACGCCGTCATCGCCAGGGACAATCCGAAACTGACGCTGCCCAGCTTGCACATCGTGCCGCTGGCGCGCGCCGACGGTTCCGGCACCACCTACACCCTGACCGACTATTTCAGCGCCGTCAGCCCGGAATGGAAGCAGCAGTACGGCCGCAATTTCAGCATCGCGTGGCAGGCCGACATCAAGGCCCTGAAGGGCAGCAACGACCTGGTCGCCGCCTTGAAAAAGACGCCGGGCGCGATCGGCTACGCCGAGTTTGCCTATGTCATCGAAAACAACCTCAACTATGCCCAGATGAAAAACCGCGACGGCCAGTATGTGCGTCCGGACGCCAACTCCTTCAGCAGCGCGCTGGCCAACAGCAACTGGAAAAACACTGGCAATTTTGAAGAAATGCTGACCGACAAGCCGGGCTCCGGCAGCTGGCCGATCACCGGCGCCACCTACGTCTATGTCCCGCGCGTCACCAGCAAGCCGGAACAGACCAAGGCCGTGATCCAGTTCTTTACCTGGGCCTTCATGGAAGGCGACACGCTTGCCAGCAGCCTGGATTACGTAAGGCTGCCGGACAATGTGCAGGCGCGGGTGGTGCATGAAATGTCTAACGTGGTCGACGCCAAGGGCAAGCAGCTGTCCATGCCGGTGTTCCTGAAATAGCCTGGCTAGCCGGACGCCAGGCCGCGCAGGTTCACGATGAACGATGCGCCGCGATGGCGATCCCGAGGCCGGTCAGGATTGCGCCGCCGGCCCGGTTGATGCGGCGCATGACCGCGGCGCGCCGGATCAGGTGGCGCAGCCGTATCGCGCAAGCGGCATACAGGCTATCGTTGATCAGGCCGATCACCGCCATGGTCGGTATCAGGATCAGCATCTGCGGCACATAGGGTGCGTGCTTGTCGATGAACATCGGCAGGAACAGGACAAAGAAACCGATGCCTTTCGGATTGAGCCCGGTCACCGCAAAGGCATGGAAAAACGCTTTCAGCAGACCGGCCTGCGCAGCCGACTGCGCGTCAGCCAGACTTGCGGCATCCTGCCGCCACATGCGGATCCCCAGATAGATGAAGTAAGCGGCGCCGAGCAGCTTGAGGCCGCTGAAAACGACGGTCGAGGCAGTCAGCAGCACACCCAGGCCGGCCATCGCCAGCGCCATGGCGCTCGCTCCACCCAAGGCGGAACCCAGCACCATGGCTGCCGCGATGCGCGGACCGAAACTGACGGCATGGGTGGCAATTAAAACGACGGTCGGTCCCGGAATCGCAATGACCAGCGCGGAAGCGGCGACGAAAGAAAGCCAGAGCGAAAGCGACATGACGATCCCCAAGGGTTGAACGGGCGGTGCAGCCGATTATAAGGCAATCCGGCGCGCCGGTTGCCTGGCCACTGTCGGTCCGAACAGCTATCGGCTGCGGCCGGCAGCCGCCAGGATCAGGTTGGCGATTTCATCGGCATGCGACACCAGCGACAGGTGGCTGGAATCCAGCTCGACCGTGGTCGCATGCATGCGCTTTGCCAGGAAGCGTTCCAGATCGGGGGAAGTAGTCTGATCCTGCCGAGAGACGGCGTACCAGGATGGCTTTGTATGCCATGCGGCGACGGTGGTGCGGCCGCTGAACAAGGTAGCGGCGATCGGCTGCTGGGTGGCATACAGCGCCAGCGCCTGTTCGCGCGGCAAGTCGCCGCCGAAGTATTTGAGATAGGCGTCCTCGGTCAGGCTCACATAACCGTCGTGGTCCTTGGCGCCGGCGCGCACCGGCATGGTCGGATATTTGGCGGCCAGGGCGCCGAAATCCTCTCCTGCATCGGGCGCGCGCGCCGCCACGTACACCAGGGCGCTGACCTTCGGATCGTCGCCGGCCTCGCTGATCACGGTGCCGGCCCAGGAATGCCCGACCAGCACGGTTGGTCCCTGCTGCAGCGCCAGCGCGCGGCGCGTCGCCGCCACGTCGTCGGCCAGCGAAGTCAACGGATTCTGCACTGAGGTGACATTGAGGCCGGCAGCCTGCAGGCGCGGAATGACCTTGGCCCAGCCGGAGCCGTCGGCCCAGGCGCCGTGCACCAGCACCACATTGACTGCGGGAAGCGGCGCCGCCGCTTGCGCCAGCGCCGGCGAGGAGGCGAATACCCCCGCAGCCATGCCGAAGGCGATCAGGGTGAGCTTGAGATGGGTTTTCATTGGTTGGCCTTTGCAAGATTGGTCTTTACAGCACACCGGATGATGTCCTGGAATTTTGACGTCGGGCGAAGTCGCGGTTCGACTTCGCTGAACGCAAGTCTAGAACTGCAGCCGGGGCAATCGCGTGACACTCGTATGACAGATTCGTCATCAAGGAGCGCCCGCCGCTTGCTCAGGGAAAACCAGATGGCGCCAAATTCAAGCCGGCTCCAGCATGCCGAATACCGACACCAGCGCCAGCACTGCCATGCCGAGGCAGATTTCGATCAGAGTGGAACGCCGGATCGAAGCGATGGCGGCTGGCGCAGCGTTCTTCATGCGCGGCACGAATACATAGCGGTTCAGGATTGCCAGCGCCACCATCGCCGCCGTCAGCAGGATTTTCAGCGACAGCAGCAGCTGGTAAGGCGAGGACCAGTCGGTCGGCCAGCGGCCCAGCACCAGCACGGTGTTGATGGCGCCGCTAAGCAGGACGCCGGCGACCGCGGCATGGCCGGCGCTGGAGAAGCGCCGCAGGGTAAGGCTGGCATCGCCGCAGGCGACAGGATCGGCCAGCAGCCGCAGGCACAGCAGGACAGGCAGCAGCGAGCCGAGCCAGACGCCGCCGCACAGCAGATGCACGACATGATTCGCGCCGTGCAGGAAGCCGTGCAAGCCTTGATCCATGGCGGCATGTCCGCTCAGCGCCAGGCTAGCGAGCAGGACGCCGGCGCCGATGGCGACGCCGCGCAGCCTGCCTGGCTGCCGCAGCATGCTGAGCGCCAGCAGCAGCAAAGCCAGCAGCATGCGGAACAGCCAGGTCTGGCCGATAGCGGTGGACAGCAGTTTCTGCAGCACAGCCGGATCGACGGCGGCTTGCCAGCTGCCGACGATCTCGCCGGCTTGCAGGGGCAGTCCGGCCAGCGCCGTCAGCAGCGCCAGCAGCGCTGCCATGCGCGCTGTCAACATCAGGCGGCGATCGGTCTGTACGCACAGCCCGGGCGCCGCGATTTTCCACAGGAAGACGCTGCTGCCGAAGACCAGCATCAGCGCCAGGTAATGCAGCAGCCGGTTGCCTGCGACGACAGCATCCAGCGTCATCCAGGACGGACCGTGAAACTGTAGCTGCCCTTGCTCTTGTGGCCGTCGCGCGAGAGCGCATGCCATGTCACCGTATAGACGCCAGCCGCCAGGCGGCTGCCGAGCGGGACCAGCAAGACCATGTTGCTGTCCGGCGCCAGCGTGGCGGCGCCGGTAGCGATGCTTTTGCCGCCGGCGTCGCTCACAGCCACACCGCTGAATGCAAGTTCAAGCGCTTCGGAAAATTCCAGCCTCAGCGAGGTCGGCGCGGCGGCAACGACGGCGTCGTGCGCCGGCACTTCGGCTTTCAGGTGGGCGTGCGCAAAGACGCTCTCCGCCATGGAGAAACTGAGGAGCGCTGCGATGGCAGCGGTCTTGCACGCGGAAGAAATAACTGACATAGACCACATCCTTGAAATAAAACATGACAGGCGCCCGGCTATCCGCACGCATCGACGATCGCCGGACCAGCCGGAATATCCACGAATGATGCCAGTAACCGGATATTTACGCTGCCGTGCGTTCGCACTCCCGCATTAAATGTAAACAGTTCAATTCAGATAGATCTGAACGACATGACGCGCAGCCGTCATCAAGCATGATCTTCCCCGCAAGCCCTGCCAGCGTTGGCGGGGCGGTGCCACGACATCCCCTCGCATCCTCTCCAGCGCAATTTTCTGTTGCCAAAATCCTATTTGCGATTGAGAATGAAATTATCATAAACATAACATTTGTAATCCATTGTTAAGGAGATAATCTTGTTTGGTTCGCCACGCATCTTGAGTGCTTCCAGCACCGCCATTCCGATCATTCTGGATCAGCCCGCTTTAGTGCCGATCAGCATAACGGGTACAGAAACCCTCAACAAACTTTACAAATACAACATTGGATTTCGCACCCCGGACACGCTAGCGCACTTGGGAGCCCAGGCAGCCAACTACGATCTGGATGACTTCATCGGGCAAGAACTCACGCTGACGATTTCCCTGGAGGGCAATGGCACCTTTGTTGCCGGCATGGCGGGCACCAGCGGCATGGGCAATATCGGCGCCGGCACACGGGAAATTTCCGGAGTGATCCTGGATGCCCAGATAGTGCGGCAAGTCGGGCGGCATGTGCATTATGAGATTACCCTCGTACCCTGGCTGTATCTGGCGACGACGAATGCCGATAACCGGATTTTTCAGGACAAGACCGTGGTAGAGATCATCGATGCCGTACTGGGCGGGTATGGTTTTCCGATCGAAAAGCGTTTGTATGATCTGCAACGTTATCCAAAGCGCGATTACACGACGCAATCGAACGAATCCGATTTCAATTTCATTAGCCGCTTGCTGGAAAATTGGGGCATCAATTACTACTTCGAGCACAAGGACGGCAAGCATGCTCTCACGCTGACGGACGCCAACACGTCGCATGCGCCGTTCCATAGCGAGGCGTATCACGTCATCCACTATTACGAAGAGAAGCCGCGGCGCATTGATGAAGAATTCATCCATTCCTTTTCCCCCATCAACCGCATCACTTCAGGCGCCTACACCAGCGGCGATTACGACTACACCCGCCCTCGCGCCGATCTGACGATTACCCACAGCGAACCGCGCATCGCAGGACAAGAAGCGGAAGTCTATGAATATCATGCCGACAGTTTTTACGTGCAGCCCAAAGCCGGCGTCCAGCAGGCAAGCAACGACCCGCAAGACGAAGGAAAATACATCGCTCGCATGCGCATGGAGCGCTTGCGCAACAATGGCCGCCGCGCCACCGGCGCCGGCCATCTGCGCGGCATCGTGCCAGGCTGCATTTTTACGCTTGCCCGACATCCCACGGACAAGGCCAACATCGCCTATCTGGTTCTCTCCGCCACGCTGACGATCAAAGATATCGCCCAGGAATCCCAGCCTGGCGACAACGCCGCGCCATATCACATCGACGTCGAATTCGAGGTCGTGCCAGTCAAGGGCAACAGCTACCGGCCGGAACGCCTCACGCCAAGGCCGGTGATGCATATCGCTACAGCGATCGTGGTCGGTGCAGAAAAGAATAATCTCTGGACCGATTACCTGGGCAGAATCAAGGTGCAGTTTCCCTGGGATCGCCTCGGCGTGAAAAACCAGAACAGCAGTTGCTGGGTGCGCGTTGCCAACGCCTGGGCAGGCAATCAGCTGGGCAGCATGCACCTGCCAAGACTGGGACAGGAAGTGCTGATCGGCTTCATCGACGGCAATCCGGATTTGCCGATTTGCACCGGCCGGGTCCATAACCAGCATAATTTGCCGCCCTGGTCATTGCCTGACCAAAGCGCTCTGTCCGGCATCCGCACCCGCGAACTGCTGGACGACCAGGGCAACTCCGCTGCTGGCCGCAGCAACCACCTGGTGTTCGATGACACGGCCCAACGCATACAAGCGCAGCTGAAAAGCGATCATCTGTCCAGTTCGATCTCGCTCGGCAGCATCGCCCGCATCGACAACAACGCCGGCCGCAAGGATCTGCGCGGCGACGGCGCCGAAGTCCGCACCGATGGCCCCTTGGCGCTGCGCGGCGGCGCCGGTGTGCTCGTCAGCGCCGAAGCCAGGCACAACGCCCAAGGCCACATGACGAGCATGGACGAAACCGTGCAGCGCTTGCAGCAGGCGCGGGAGCAGCATGAAACCCTGGCAGGCGCTGCACAACAGCATCTGGCACAAAGCAGCGGCACGGATCAGAGCGATGTCGCCAATGCGATTAAAGCCCAGAACAATGGCATCAAAGGCGACGGCGGCGATCCTGCCGCAGGCAAGTTCCCAGAATTGGCCGAACCACATTTGGTGCTTGCCAGTCCTGCCGGCATCGAAACTACCAGCGCACAATCAACCCACATCGCCAGCGGCGAACATACCGCGCTCACCAGCGGCCAGCATTTGTCCCTGTCAGTCGGAAAATCCCTGTTTGCCAGCGTCGCCGAAAAATGGTCCGTGTTTGTGCAACGGCTCGATCTGATCATGGTCGCCGCCCAAGGCAAAATCACGCTGCGCGCAGAAACGAACGAAATGGAATTGCAATCACAAGACGCCCTACGCATCACCAGTATCGGCAACACCGTTTATATCACCGGTCAGGATGAAGTTGTTATCAATGGCGGTGGCAGTTATTCACGCTGGAACAAGGCGGGGATTACACATGGCACTAACGGTGATTGGGTGGAACATGCAGCTAGCCATAGTTCGCCGACTAAGGAGGCGTTGCCGGTGCCAACTGCGCCTAATGTTTGTGTTGAGTGCCTGCTTAAGGCCAACAATCGCGCATCTACTGCTGTAGTGCGCACCTGATAAAAACAAATCAAAAAATCATATGGAAAATAAAATCAAAGCCGTAACCGCAGTATGTTGCTCACTGCTGATGATATCTGCCTGTGCTGGTACAAATGGTTTATCTGATGATCTATTCTCTGGCGGTAAAGAGCCATTGACGATGGTGCCCGTAAATCATACGGGTAGATATGCCTATCCCATATTTGTTGGTGAAAACTGGGCTGGAAATGTCAGCGCCCATAGCGGCGGTGGAGGTGGCGTTTGCTGTTACCCGAATACTGACGATTGGAGTCAACCCGTCACCGTAAAGTGGACATGGGGATATGAGCGTGATTGGGATACAAAAAAAATCACACGCACTGCGGAAGAACATACAGCCATCGTTCACTTTCCCCCAGAAGGCCCCAATCGCAGCGATCCTGATCATCCCGAAACATACCTGTGCGTGATTCTGCGCGATTTCGACAAAGTCGATCTGGCTTTCTCCAGAAGCGGTAGCGCTTGCACAAAAAAATAAATTCAAAAGGAAAAACGATGATGAAATCTATTTGCGCAATATGTTGTTCACTGCTGATGATATCTGCCTGTGCTGGCACAAATGATTTACCTGATGACCCATTCTCTGCTAGTGGAGAATTTCTAACGATGGTTCCAATAAATCATACTGATCGCCCTGCCTCTAGTATCTTTATTGACAAATCTTGGGCAGGAAATATTTATCCAAAAAGTGGAGGAGGAAGTGGTGTTTGTTGTTACCCCCTTGCCAAAGACTGGCATCAGCCAAGCACTGTAACGGTGGTTTGGGGAAGTACTGAAGATCCGGTTACACGCACTCTTATCTTGTCACAAGAGAGTAAAACGTACGCAGCCCACTTTCCACCAGAAGGCCCCAATCGCAGCGACCCTGATCATCCTGAAACCTATCTGTGCGTGATTCTGCGCGATTTCGATAAAGTGGACCTGGCTTTTTCAAGAAGCGGTAGCACTTGTGCTAAAAAATAAATTCAACAGGAGAGGAAATGACTATACGCCAAGCTGCTGCCCCTATAACGGATGAAGAACTCGTAGAAATTGCAGCAAAAAGCAGCGCTGATCGCCACAAGAATGAACGTAAAAGTTCAGCTTATTTGTACCCAAAATTATCTTTTTTCTTTGACGGCACCGGCAACAATTTAAAAAAGGAACAAGCCAAGCCAAAACAGGAACAAGCCCTATCAAATGTCGCCAAACTGTATATTGCAGCAATGGATAACCAGATGGAATCCCAGAGAATTTTTCGTCGCTATATACCCGGTGTAGGAACACCTTTTAATGTGGAACCTGCTGTGTCAGGATTCAAAGATAACGGTGGTGCTGCTGGATTGGCCCTAGGCGCTGGCGGTGAAATGCGCATCCGGTACGCACTGCATGAATTCAATCGCATCATGACGGAAGAATTTAATCCTTCCTTATGGTGCGACATCCAGTACATCAGCCTGTCGGTATTCGGTTTTTCGCGCGGCGCCACCGCAGCACGGACGTTTGTGCGGCGCTTTCTGAAAGAAGAATGCTTTTATAACTATGGCACCTTGGTCTGGAATGCACCGGGACAACGGCGTGTCGAGGTGAAGATTGATTTCATGGGCTTGTTTGATACCGTGGCCTCAGTCGGCGGCCCGGGTCTGCATCTGGATTGGGGTGCACAACTGGCGGTGCCGGAAGAAGTCAAACGCTGCGTCCATTATGTTGCCGCGCATGAAGTCCGCTCCGCTTTTCCGCTCGATTCGGTACGGGTAGGAAACAGCTACCCCAAAAATTGTGAAGAGGTTGTTTATCCCGGCGTCCATTCCGATGTGGGTGGTGGTTACGCCTCCATTTATCAGGGGCGCAATAATCTGCTGTCGCGCATTCCGTTACGGCATATGTATGCAGCAGCATTGGAAGCTGGTGTAATGCTAAACGGGCTCAATCAGTTAACACGAGATGATAGAAATGAATTCTCCCTTGCTCCCTCCAGCCAGACAGCACAAGCCTTCCGTAGTTATCAAGCGCAACTCAACGCCACTGGCAACGATGTCGAATCATTGATGCAGGCACACCGCGTGTTGCAGTTTATGTGGCGCGCCAATATGACGCGTATTGGCAAGGATGAACAGCTGCTCGGTTTGCTTGCAGAAAAAACCGATCAAGCGCTGTGCAAGGCGGTTGCCCCGGCCACCGATGCCGACCATCCTGAATGCGATCCGCTCACCTGGGATTATGCCAATGCAGACAGCACGCCGGTGCAAGCCAAGCGCTTGTTATCAGAACATCGGCGCTTGGTGCAGCGTGTGGAATTTTTGCGCAATCCCGTAGCAGACCCTTATCGCAGCCAGCCCGGCAGTGACTATACGTTGACGTATTACGACAAGCTCATTTTGTCTGCGTGGGACAACGTCAACACCAGCGCTGCCGTTCAACAAATAGAGGGGCTGTTTGCTTATGGCATCCATGATTCCGTTGCCCATTTCACCAGTTGGCCGTGCGCGCTGTACGAGCCGCGTGGTGTGTATTGCGACGGTAAAAAATATTTGGCCAGCAATGATACGAATGGATGGAGCAACACGGCCATCGCATAATATAAAAGACAAGATAAGAGACAAGAGCCACCATGCAAACAGAATCCCTGCAAGCCGTCGCACCCGAGTCACCGCGTGCCGCTTTCAACGCCGCATTGCAAGAAGCCTTGCAAGCTGATTTACTCAAGCTATTTGAATCGGAACAGCCTGATGGTTGCCGTTTCCGTGCCTTGATCAATGTCGGCCAGTGTCCGTCCGATACCATTGCCGCATTAGTTGCCAAACACGGCCTGGATTACGAACCCTTGTTTTTAACCATGCCGGAAGCACATTCTGCGCAGACTGGCCCGTGGTTAATCACTTTGCCTGAGCAGCCCAGCCGTGCCTTGATCGCGGATCTGGCACGTGATGCTGCGGTTCATCAAGCGATGAGCTTACTCTGTAGCCCACTTCCCGGCTTTCAATTGCATCAGCATTTGCGCGCCTATATGAACTGTGAAATGCTTAATGGAAAATCTGGTTTGTTACGTTATTTTGACCCACGCGTCGGCTTTGAGATTTACAAAACCTGGCCGGAAGAAATACAACAGCAATTCATGTTGCCCTTTAGTTGCTGGGCTAGTTGGGATCGTGCGTTTGAGCCACTGCAAATCAGAGGAAAACAGCTGCGACATACGACAACACCGTTGGCGTTTGCTTTGGTGTTGAATCAGGCATTAATGGATTATCTGGACAGCATCAACGAGTGCGATCTTCTCATTGGCAAACTGTGTGAAGACCATAAGAACAAGCGCAAAGCAGTCACCGGCCTCGAAGATACCGCGCCTCTGCTGCAATATGAAATCGCAAAACAGGCGCTCGCCTTTGCTGACACGCAAAAAATTTACTCTAGCGCCGAACGCCAGCTGTTTGTGCGCTATGCGCTGACAGTGCACCCAACGTTTTATAACAGTCCGCAATTTCAGGAAGCGTTGGAAAAAAATCCCAGCATCATTGATCGCTTTGTCAATGCATTGAATGTGCTGCGACATGATATTGCGGATTTTTGGCGCATTGGCCGCAACGATTTTCTTGCCGGGCTATACCAGCACTTTACTGAGCAATTACGCAGCCGCCATGCTGGTTCGCCGGGTAATCCATATCGTCAGGAGCAGCCATGAGTTCGCCACGGAACCACATTTTTGAAATCACTGAGGTGCATAACAATCCACCAAGAGGCGGCGCTTGTCTGGAGTGCGATGCGGCTGATCCACTGAAAGCGATTATTCTGTATCCCAGTTTAGGCACACCGTTGGTGCTGGCGCCGAATCAAAAGAAATGCTGTATTTATATTGCCGCTGAAACGCGCGCGCATACGCAATTTGGCGTCGGCACTGCCCGCGATGTCAGCCCCGTAGCAGGTATCGTGTATGCCCCCTCGGCCTATCCGCTCATAGACCGCCACCTGCGCTTGATGGCCATGAATAAAGCCAAGCCGGCCAACGTGGACACGTACACAGGGGAACTCTGCGGCGATGGCGATAGCGACCGCTATCACAAAGCCTACGATGCCATCCACGTCTGGCAAGTGGCAAAATTTGAAGCCGATGCCTTGATTCGCGACCGCTTCGGCCGCCCGTTTGCCACCGTCTCACCGCAGGCAGTGCAATCGTATGGAGAATTAAAAGGCGGCTCTGTCTATGCGGTGGAAATTGATCTGGACAACATCGCACAAAAAATTACCAGCAGCGAATTTCTGTCTTTTGCCTGGATGGTCACCGCCATCACAAAAACGACCACCAAAAAAACAGAACAAGACCCGGCATTTTCTCTGAAAAAGGACGAGTCTTACCACTATCAAGATCGCCTGATTGCACGTTTTCTAGAACAGCAAAGAGCGCGTCACCAGCACATCAAGCAAAAGCGTGAATACCATGTCGACTATTGCGGCAAGCAAGTGCAACAACTCGTTCCCCAATGCGGCGAAGGCAGCTTCGACCTCGCTGCCTGGCATCCCGTCATTCGCGCCGCCAGCGCCGCCCCGCTCAACCTCGGCCAGCTCACCGACGTGCACATCAACGTGCGCCACAACGCCTTGGCGCGCTCTGATGCCAAAGTGATCGAAGGCGAGGAAGCCGCCGGCAAACCTGGCTTGGGCGTGCGGGTGGGCGATCAGGTCTGCAACAGCTTCATGGCGTTAAAGAACCTGTTCGATCAGATGGGGCAGAATAAAAAACCAGATACCGCCGTGCTGCTTACCGGCGACCTGATCGACTTCAACCGCAATATCGTGCCGGACAACGTGGGTAAAACCATTGGTGAGCAGTGGAAAAATTTCAACGTGCTCAACAAGGTCAATGATGCCGATTTGTATCAGCGCGGGCAGGACGACATGCTGGCGTTTAGCCTGGTGCGCTATGCGTACAACACGCTCAAGCTGCCGGTGTTCATGACCAGCGGCAATCATGAAGCGTATGAAGTGCCGTATGGGATAAGCCCCCGGATTGGGGAATGGGGGGCAGCGATGGGCATCCTGGAGGCGGAAGGTGCACTAAGAGATACCCAGTATGGCCGAGATCGCTCCTTGAATTTGTCTCGCCTGGCTGGTCGTAGCGGCGCATTGGCGGTGCAAGCCAAAGTGGTTAACACAGCAAAAGACCTCAGCATCAACAATGTCACCGATCAGTATCGCGATTTCGATTCCGCCAGCGCCTGGAACAAAAACAAAGCTAACGAAGGCATCGCGGCGGATCACAATATGACAATCTATGAGGCGACGCTGGCTTATGGGCCAAGTTACGGCCAAGCGCTCACCGCTCAAAACTATCAGGTCGCGCATTACGACTGGTTCAGTACGCTGTTTACCCCCTTGTCGAATGTGGTGATTGCATTTGGCGCAGAAGCCGACGCTGTCGGCAGCAAGCCGAATCAAATATTGGTCGCGCTGGAATGGGGGCAAGGAGAAAACTACACCAATCTTGCCGGCGTCACCAAACAAGGCATTGATCGTCAAGGCGCAGGGATTTTGCCGCGGGCGAGCACATCGTTCAGCGATGTCCAATTCACCTTGCTGACGCAGGCGCAATCCTACAAACGCATTGCAAATAATGCGCCATTGGTGGTGGCAACGCATTTCACCATCATCAATTATGGCGAGGCGGCGTTCAGCGATCGGCTTTCTTTTTTTCCAAACAACACATCTTCCGGCATTGGCGAGGCAGGCTTTAGCGAGGTGAACACCGGTACTTGCGAACGTGGCTTAGCCACCTATTTTGCGCAATGCGTGCAGGGAGAAACTAGCGGCCAGGCCAACACGCCCAGTGCCCCGATGGTGGATTGGCATTTCAGTGGGCACAGTCACCGATCCGGCGTGTACACGGTGAGCAAACAACAGCGCAGCGTGGCGCTGCCTGGCAGCCATGTCTCTATCAAGAGCATTGACCGCATCACCGTCAGCAACGCCCAAGACCCCGGCATGGTGGAGGCACTGACCGTCAAACCGCGCACCAAAACACACTTTATCGTGAGTTCTTGCGGCGGTCCGATCGGTGTGCAGAATCTCCATGGCGAGTTGTCCGGTTGGACTTTGCGTCCACCGAGCGGCACCTTGCTCAATCCGGTCAGCGGGAATATCAGGCAGATCAAATCGATGCGCCACAATCGTTATGAGCAAAACGAAAAACCACGGCTCTGTGTGGTGCTTGATTATCTGGCGATCATGAGCTGCGACCCGGATAAAAATATGCATACGCCGATCAGCTGGAGCGATCCGAGCAATTTCAGTTTGTTTGGCGCCAGCAAGGGCAACAAATGGCCGGATTATTTCTATATGGTGCTCAGTGCGCAACTGGCGCGGTTGCATTGTATTCAGCAGATTAATTTGTGGGTGTTTGAAGAAGGAGCCATTAATTTACCGAATGGCACGAGTAAGCAAACAAAAACATGGCATCGCCTAACAGCGAGCATCACTCGTGCAGAAAAGCCCTTCATGCTCTCGAAAGATCAGCCCGGTGGCGCAGTCTTCAAATTCAGTCTCAGCCCAGCAGACCGCGCCACCTTGGCGCAAGCCGTTGCCGCTAGCGGTACAGGTTGGGCAGCCCAAGCATTCTGTGAAGTCGTTCTGCAAAAGCCGGATACCGCGGTCAGCGACGAAAAACTCAGCTCATGGGCGGCCGATTGGGCAGCCGATATGCACATCGATGACCCATGGGTATTTCCGATAGAAATCGGATTGCAGCAAAGTAGCCTTGACGAGAAAAGAGCTGGGCGTTTTGAGTTTGTGTTGCGTCGGCGGTTGGGGGAGAAGGGGGAGGTGCCGGATTGGGATTGGTTGGCGGCGACTTATCCTGAGAAGGGGTATATCAGCAAAGAAGATGCAATTGACCTTCCGAAAAAAAAGGCTGGTAAATGACCATGCAGCGCCGATATTTTTTCCGTTATAGCGGAGCTATCGCCATCAATGTATTGGGGTTGAATTTACTCACAGGATGCAATGCCATGAACAATAAAAAACCAATCAGTGATTTTGGAAAGACTTACGAATATCTTAAAAATCCAGATCTGCGTACCAAAGAAACCGGCAATGTTTTGCTGACTATTGAGAATGCTCAGGTTTTCGGTACGCCATTTGATGGAATCATCTGGAGCAATATCCATTTTAAAAATTGTGACTTTGGCGGAGCTTATCAAATCAAGTTGGACAGGCTAGAAAATTGTCTGTTTGAAGACTGCAGTATTGCTGGAATTATCGGCTGGGGCGATGAGAGCAAGGTGCGATATTTGCGTTGCAAAGTAGTTGGCGAAAGCTATATCACCGGCGATGTAAGCAGTAAGGACGTCCTTTATGAGCAATGTGAATTCATCGGCAAAAGTAACGATCGCAATCATTTTGGGGCGATCGGCAATTATGGGGAAGTGACATTTAAAGATTGCAAAGCACAATGGTTTATCTTCAGAGGTGCGAAAAAGCTGTCCATCGTTAATTGCGACATGCAAGACCCGGTAATTTCGACCGATAGCTTTAACAACAGCGGCACAAATTTCCTGATTTCCGAAGTCACCATCGAAAAATCAACATTTCGCGGCAACACGCGCATGATCAACGCCCAAATGCAATCCCTCACCATCCGCGACACCTCGATAGACAACCTCGACCTCTCCAATGCCATGATCAAGGGCGATGTGCTGTTTGAGAATGTGACGGGGGGAAGTGTGAAAGCGTTTATTAACGGTGCGCCTAACGTCGCCATCAAAAATAGTAAATTTACGCCGAACTCAAGCGGCGTCTTTAAATTTCAAATCACAACCTCATTAACACAATCCGCATTGATAGATAACGTGACTATTTCAGGCGGAGAAAAGTCAGTGGAATTTGGTTTCACGCGTTTAGCCATCGCTGGCGAACCAGATGATGCGCCAAGAAGACTGACACATGAAATTATTTTCCGTAACAGCAAGATCTCAGCGCTTGATGCAAGCTATCTCTATACCAGCAACCTTGCTGTGAATAGTTGCACGTTCACCACAGCGGATTTCAGCAAAAGCCGCATCGGCAAGCTGGAAATCGCCGGCACCACCATTAGCCAAAAACTCGACTTCACCGACACCCAAGCCAAAGTACAGAATGTGCAACTCGTTGCCGGTGGAAAGAATGGCCGAGTCGATGTGATGGCAGGTTCAAACATCACACTGTTAGAACATTGATTGAGGAATTTTCATGTCAAAACGCATCATCCTGCTCGGCGACAAACTCGCCCCTGACGGCACTGTCATCTCCGGCGACGAAATCAACACTCGCTTCGGGCGCCCCGTTGCGCGTAAAAATGACCTGGTCGATTGCCGTGCAACATATCCTGATGGTCGTCCGCACGGTTTGAATAAAATCGCCGAAGGCGACGAAGGCTACACCATAGGCGGCATACCGGTGGCACTGGAGGGGCACAAAGCAGAATGCGGCTGTGTGCTGGTCGCCAGCGAAGACACTGCGTCTGTCGGCGGCTGATATTTTCTGAATGCACAGCATGCAAAACAATCCCAAAAAAATTCCATTGTTTGAACTTCATCCGCTAGACCCAGCTAGTCAGGCGGCACCTCCATCTCCCCAATCCGCGTCCTCACCGCTTACCGGTATTGATTACGTTGACCCTGCCGGCAACGATGTAGCGCCAGCAGAACCCTCTAAAGAAGAGTTGCTGGAAGCGGCGCGTATTGCAGCAGAGCAGAAGCAAGAACAAGAACGCATCGAACAAGAAATCAACGCCATCGTTCAGAGAGCCAATAGCACGCCCGAGCAATTGGAGGCGCAATTGTTGAAGGTGAAGGCGGCGAACAACCCCTTGCACCAGGCCGCCAAGCCGTTGATCTGGATGCTGGCCGACATGCGCAAAACCGACTTTACGACGCACATTCAAATCGAATCGTTCCGGCGCCTGCTGCATCAGGAGATCATCAATTTTTCCGTGCTGTGCAATCGCGCCGACATCTTGCGAGAGCACAGGACGGCAGCGAGCTATTTTTTATGCACGGCCCTGGATGAATTCGCTTGCGGCACCAAGTGGGGCGGCAGCCAGGGAGCGGGCGACCCCGGCGCCTGGGCCGGCGGCGGCATGCTGGCGGCAAAGTTTCATCAAAATAGCAAAGGCGGTGAAAATTTCTTCTCCATGGCGGCGGGCATTGCCGCCAAGCCGGAACTGCACCGCCACTTGCTGGAGGTGCAGTATTACATTCTCAGCTTGGGATTCAAGGGCATGTACCGCGAGGATCCCGATGGCGATAAAAAGTGCCATCAGATTTGCCAAGGCATGTACGATATTTTATATGCCAACCAACCGTCTGTACCGGCGGCGCTGTCGCCGAATTTGATGCCTGTCGTGCCTGGCAAATTCATGCCGATGCGTCACATTCCGGTGGGGCTGGTGGCGGCAGTGGCGGTGGTGGCGGCATTGAGCATGTTTGGCTGGTACAAATACGAACTCCTCACGCAAAGCGAACAACTGGTGCAGGAAATTGCCGATATCGGCAAGATGACGCCGCCGCCTGCGCTGTCCATGCCGTTGCATCTGCTGCCGTTGCTCAAGGCAGACATCGCCAGCGGTAAAGTGGCCGTCGATGAGAGCGAAGCGCGCAAGAGCCGCTTGCTGTTCAAGGGCGACGATCTCTTCGCGGCGGGCGCCGCGACACTCCGTGACGATATGCTGCCCTTGTTGAACAAGGTGGGCGCCGAGATGGCGAAAGCCTCCGGCCGGGTGCAAGTGATCGGCCACTCCGACAACGTGCCGATCCAGACCCGCGCCTTCCCGAACAATCAGGCCTTGTCGGAAGAACGTGCTGCCAATGTGGGCGATGTGCTGCGCGCAGCCGGGGTGGCCAGCAATCGCTTGGACATCATTGGCCGTGGCGATAGCGAACCCGTGGCCAGCAATGCCAGCGCCGCCGGCCGTGCGGCAAACCGGCGTGTAGAAATCATTGCGTCTCAAGGTGACCTCGATACACCCGTACGTGCAACTGACGCACCTTCCAACTCTCCTTCCGTCGTCTCAAGCCGTTAATCGGTATCGCGCCCATGTCAAAATTTTTCTCGCTTGTGTTTTCTCGTCAGGCATTGATCGTTGTCATAATGTTACTTATGGCGGCAATCATCTGGTTTCTTGGGCCGCTTCTGGCCGTCGGCGGCTTGCATCCATTAGCCTCCATGCCGCTGCGCGCTACCGTGATTGCTTTGTTATGCCTATTGGCGGTTTGTCTGCGCGCTCCTGTCGCCAAGCCTCTGTTTGCGGTTGCTACCGCCTGTGCGCTGGTGTGGTTTTTCGGTCCCACGCTCAGCTTTGGGCAAGCACAACCGTTGACGCCGGTGATTGTGCGGATCAGCTTGATGGCGATGATCGTGTTGCTCGGCGCATTGGTGGTTCTGTTGCCAAGGTTACGTCAACGGGCCAACCAGCAGCGGAGCAGCTCACAGGCAAACCATGCCGACATGCAGCATGTAACACGCGCCATCAATTTTGCCGCGCAACGCCTCAAATCGCTACGCGGCATGCATCCCTTGCGTTGGCTGCTTGGTGGAAAACGTTATTTGTACCAGTATCCCTGGTATCTCGTGATCGGCCTGCCCAATAGCGGTAAAACCTGGGCGCTCATCAATAGCGGATTGCGCATTCCCCCGACCGGGCAATTGCAGGATGTGATTGTTGCCGGCAACAACCAAACTGCGCACTGCGATATCTGGCTGGCCCCTGATGCAGTCATGATTGATACTGCCGGGCATTACACCCTGCAGACAGCAGAATCGGGTAAAGACCGAACGGAATGGCAGGGCTTGTTAGCGCTGCTGCGTCAGAAACGGGAACTGGCGCCGATCAACGGCGTCATTGTCGCCCTCGATATGGGCGAGCTGATCATGCAAACGCCAGAGCAGCGCCTTGTCTACGCTGCGCAAATGCGTACCCGCCTGGAGCAATTGCGCTCTGAGCTAGGCATCGGCTTTCCATGTTATGTCATCGTCACCAAGACGGATGTGCTGGAAGGTTTTGCAGCGTATTTTTCCTCCTTGCTGCCCGCCGAACGCGCACAGGCATGGGGTATTGGCTTACCTGACAATACCGACCCTGGCGATAAGATTTCAATCGCCATTCAACGGCAATGCCAGCACCTGCTGCGTCGCCTGGAAGACGGGGTTCCACAGCGTCTGCTGTGTGAACTCGCGGCCGATGCGAAGACTGCATTAACCCTGCTGCCGCGAGAATTTGAAGCGATCATCGATCCATTGAGTCACTGGATGGATGCGGTATTTGATCGCGATGCGTATGGCATGCGCGGTGCGGATTTCAGCTTGCGCGGCGTGTATTTCACCAGCGCTGCGCAAACGCATGTACATGTGCCGGCCGGCAGCCTGGCGATAGCGCAGCGTCACCGTGCCGCCCAAACCGAGGACCAGCCGGCAACGCGATTTTCTGCATTGCGTGAGGCGATGGCAACGGCCGTGCCTGATGAGAGGCGCAGCTATTTTCTGTCAGACGTATTTCATCAAATCATCATCCCGCAAGCGCACCTGGTGCAAGCGAATCGTCGGGCGTTGTTTCGCCTGAACCTGCAGCGCTTGATCGGTTACGCCATCATCGCCATCCTGTTTGCCTGGTTAGCCGGCGCATTGATGCTCTCATCTGTCAACAATCGCGCGTATCTACAGGCGGTAGCAGAAAAATCCGGTCATCTGAAGCAACGCGTGGGCAACCTGTTTGCCGCATTGGGCGATGAGAAAATGCACGCCGTCCCCGATACACTGAGCGCGGCACAAGAACTCCCCTTGTTCAAGGGACTCAACCTGGATGATCCGGCCGGAAATTTCCGTTATGGTTTATATGCCGCACCACCGATTGCCGAGGCGGCGCACAACACCTATGCCCGCCTGCAGGATTCCTTGTTGCTGCCGCACATCGTCGCCCGCATGGAAGCAGACATCACCACCGCGATTCGTAACAAGGACAGTCAAACCGCTTACGACACCTTGCGCGTGTATTTGCAATTGCATGACAAAGGCCGCTACAACGCCAGCGATCTCAAGACGTGGTTGCAACATGACAGCGCAGAAAATAACAGTGCTGTCGCGGTCGCATTTGGCAATAATTCCGTGATGGCGGCACATATGAATACCTTATTTTCAGGGCAACGTGTGGTGCAGTCTCCTTTCTTGCAAAATCTCGCCTTGGTGGCAGCGGCACGCAAGTTTTTAGGAGACAATCCGTCAACCCGGCGACTCTATGCGCGCGCAAAAATCGCCATGCAAGACGATGCGCCACCGGAGTTCACGTTGCATCAGGTGATCGGGCCGCAAGCGGGCACGGTGTTTAGCCGTGCGTCGGGTGAGCCATTAGGCAAGGGCATTCCCGGGCTATTCACCTACGATGGCTATCACGATGTGTTTGACAAACGCCTGCCCGAGTTCGTGCGTCAGGCAAGATTGGACGATGCCTGGGTCATGGGAGATACATCCAGACATACCAGCGACACGACCAAAGCAGCCCGCACGGAGGATGTGCTCATGCAGGATATCCGACGCCAGTATCTGGAAGAGTATGCACAGCAGTGGGTAAGTTTTTTAGACGATATTCGCACCATTACCGGCAGCAATCTGTCGTTTGATTTGACCGTACTACGCGCGTTCGCCGCCCCTGATTCGCCATTGTCACGTCTGGCACGGGCAGCGGCGCGAGAAACCACTTTATCGCGTCCACTAGCGGCGAAAAGCGAAGCAGACAAAAATTTCTTCGACAAGGCAACCGACACCATCAGCCAAAAGAGCCAGGCCGTGTTAGGCATGAGCGCACAAGCGAAACAGGAAAAGGAACTGGTCGATAACCATTTTGCAGCATTGCGCGAAGTCGTCACCGGTCAAGCCGATATTGCCTTGGTGCGGACACCCGGTTCTGGCGACGCTGTAAAGCCCGGTTTAGAAAACATCTCTGCATTGCTCAATGCCTATTACACATTGCTGGTAGTGGCCGACAATGCTCTGAATAACAAGAGCTTGCCCCCGAACAGCATAGAAGCCGGAATGCGCCTCAAGCTGGAAGGCGATAAACTGCCGGCCCCGTTCAAGGCGATTCTGGCAGCATTGGCTGACAGCGGCACACGACAAATAGCGGATGGCGTTGCCGCCATCTTGCGCGTGCAAGCACAGCAGCAAGTCGATCTGATCAACGATATGCTGGCATCCCAAGTCACGCATGCCTGTCAACAATCCATTGCGGGGCGCTATCCATTTGCAGCTAGTGCGCAAGAAGTATCACTGGATGACTTTGCGCGCCTATTCGGCACCGGCAACGCAGCCGACGTTTTCTTCCAGAAGCAGCTCGCCCCGTTCGTCGATACCAGCCGCCGGCCATGGCGCTATAAAAACCCTGCAGTGACTACGCTGTTGTCGCCGGCAGATGCGATGATCGCTGGCGCGGGCGCGCCAATGGCGAATCCGAATGCGAGTCCGACCTTGCTAAGCGAACTGCTGACACTGTTGGCGCAACAAGGACCGAACCCTGATCGCTTTGCGCAAATGCAAGTCATTCATGATGTTTTTTTCCAAGACCCGAGCAGCAAAAAAATGTCGTGGAAAGTGAATATGAAAATGAGTGATCTGGATACGGCCATCAATGAATTGATCATGGATTTTGATGGCAAACAAGAACGTTACGCGCATGGTCCGGTACGTTCCTTTACCGTCAACTGGCCGGGACCTGACGGTGGCAAATCGGCAGAAATGCGCGTCACATCCGGCCTGCGTTCCCATATCCCCGTTATCGCCACGAACGGGCCGTGGGCGCTATTTCGCTTGCTGGAGCGCGGTACGCTGCGTGAGGCAGGCGTGGTTGGGCAGTCGACAGTGTCGTTTGATTTTGAGGGATATAAAGCGCGGATTGGTTTGGATATGGGTAATCTCCCGAATCCCTTGCTGTCGCATCTGTTGAAAGATTTTTCTTGTCCGGGAAGTAATTAATCGGTAATCGGCCAATTTCGACAGTTGCGTTGTTAATAGACCCTAAAAACAGCCCCTAAAGCAAACCCAGCAAGGAAGCCTTGAGCGTCGCCGCCGCCCGGCTCTTGCATTCCAGCTTGCGGAAGGTGTTTTCCATATGGGTGCGTATGGTCGACGGGCTCACGCCGAGCTTGTGCGCCGCTTCCTTGTTGCTGTCGCCCTGGGCGATGCGGCGCAATACTTCCACTTCGCGCGGCGACAGGATGCCGCCAGGCGCTTCTTTGCTTGCCGCCGGGCCCGCGCTCGGCGGCGGCGTGCTGTCCAGCACGGCCAGCACTCTTTGGTCGAAGCGGCCGAGCGCGGTCTGGCGCTGCAAGTGTTCGATGGCGGCGCCGGCGTTCAGTGCCGGACGCCATGGGCGCGGCGCCTGCAAGGCCAGCCAGCTGGCCGCCAGCGGCAGGATGCGGCACTCCAGCGGCGTGCCGGCGGACCGCGCTGCGCGGAAATAGCCGGAGCCGTCCAGCCGCTCATAGACGGTGGAGGCAATCTCGGCCTCTTGCGCCAGCGATTTGACCTGGCTTGCCGCGCGCGCGGTCCAGTAGGGACTCAGCCGCGCCTGTTCCCAGTCGGCCAGCGAGAACGGCGCCGGCCGGTTCCACACGGCATTCGGTACCGCCGCCCGGCCAAGGCCATGCAGCAACCCCGCCCGCCTTACCCTTGCCTGGGCGGCGGGCGTCATCTCCAGGCGCATCGCCATGGTCGCGGCCAGCTGCGCCACGGCGCGCGAATAGCCGGTCAGCCAGGGCAGCTTGAGATCGATCGCATCGGCCACCAGCGACAGGCTCACCGGCGCGGCGCCTGCATCCGCTTGCTCATCAGCGACCGTTTCTTCCCGCATCTCCAGTTCCCTCAGCCAGCCGGCCGCGGCCCGGCATAGCATATCCACCAGACAGCGCGGGTAGCTTGCATTTGCACGTTGCCGCAGCAGATCCTGCGCGCCGGCCAAGCCATACTCGCGGTTGAAAATCTCCAGGTCGCCGGCAAGCCTCACCAGCAGCACCGGCAAGGGGATTGCGTCGCCGGCCATGCCGGTAGGGAGGCCGCTGCCGTCCCAGCATTCAAAGATGGCGGCCAGCGCTTCGATCACCATGGGCGCCAGGCCGAGCGTGGCGGCGATCAGCACTGCTACTTCGCAATGAATCGCGCTGATTTCGGCGATCCGGCGCTCGACCAGGCTGGGCGAAACCAGCAATTTGATGTCGTCCGGCCGTAGCGCCAGCATGGCGCCGCGGCCGCCGACGTCGTCGCTGATCAAGCGCGCTACCTCGGCGGCGTTGGCGCTGCAGCCGGCCCAGCGTAGCAGGGCGACCTGGCCGGCGCCACGGCAGAAGGTCTCATCCGCGCCCAATTCCTGCGCCATGCGGCGGCTCAGCCATGCCACCCGTTTCGAATGGCCGGCCGGCTGCCCCATGCTGAGGTCGCCCATGAACGCCAGCACCTGCAAGGCATCGGCAGCGGCGATTGCGTCGTTGTTCAAATGTACCCCTGTCGTTCAATCAATTCCGTACTATCCTGCCGCCATGGTCGCCGCGCCATCGGATATCTGACCGATGCTGCCGGCATGGCGGTTTCGGCAAACCCCATGCGCTGGGAATCATCACCCTGCTGGCCCTGGCCATCGCTGCGCTGGAGGAACAAACCGCGTTGTTCGGGCGCCTGGCGCGCTACGTTGCTGTGATCGGTTACTCCGCCACGGTCCTGTTCCATATGATACCGGCCGTCACGGAAGCGTCGACCCGATTGCCGCTCGGGCATCCGCTGGGTGCCAGCCGCTGACTTCTTGAATCGGCGGGATCGGCGCCGGCGGCAGGCAGTGCTACTCAAACAGAAGGTGGTGAGATAAAATTCTGCATCCCTTTCTATCTGGACCGCCATGCCGACGCGCCGAAAATTCCTGCAAAAAAGTTTGTTCCTGGGCGCCGCCGGGCTGTTTTCCGGCGAACTGGCCATCGCCAAGTCGGCTGTCAACGGCCGCGCTGCCGAAGCCGCGGCCGGCATGCAGGCCACCATGGATCCACCACCGGACATCTTCGACGCCCAGCTGGTAGACATGGATTTCTGGCTCAAGCCGCGCGTGCTGGAAGTTTCGCGCCCGGCCAGCGGCGAGTACGCCAAGCTGCTGTACTGGAAAGACGGCGAAGTGCAGGATTCCGCCTACCAGCAGTTGTGCCATCTGCTGCGCGACGTGCAAGCCAAGAAAACCGAAGCGATCGACCCCAAGCTGCTGGAAACGCTGTGGGGCACGCAGGCATTCATCGCCCGCTACGGCATGGTGCAGCCGCTGGAAATCCTGTCGGGATACCGTACCCCGGCGACCAACCAGGGCCTGATCGAAAGCGGCGTGCCGGCGGCGCGCAAGTCCTTGCATCTGGAAGGGCGCGCAGCCGACATCCGCCTGGCGCAGCTGGAACCTGACGTTCTCGGCGGCCTGATCCGCAGCTTCCGCCAGGGCGGCGTCGGCTTTTACTACCGGCCGGGCAAGCGCGGCGGCTGGATCCATGCCGATACCGGCCTGCAGCGGACCTGGAAAGGCTGACCGCGGCAAGCGCGCGGCTCAGGCCGAGGTGAAACTGGCGAAATTGGCGCGATACTGCAGCGCCGTGATACCCAGCCGCTTCATGAAGACTGCCCGCATATGGTCGCGATTCCTGAAGCCGCAATGGAAGGCGACAGTCTTCAGAGGCGCATTGCCTGATTCCAGCAAGGCGCGCGCGGCGTCTATCCTGGCGCTTTCGATGAATTCGGCCGGCGTTACCTTGGCCTCCCTGGCAAACACCCTGGCGAAATTGCGCGGACTCATGGCGGTCTGCCGCGCCAGCGCTTCCACCGTCAGGTCGGCCTGCAGATGCGCCAGCACATATTGCTGGACCTGGCCGGTCACCGACAGTTCCTCCGCATACGGCGTCAGATAAGGGCTGAACTGGGACTGCCCGCCCCTGCGCTGCATGAACACCACCAGGCGCTTGGCGACATTCAGCGACAGCTCCGGACCGAAATCTTCAAACAGCAGGTACAGGGAGAGGTCGATGCCCGCGGTCACGCCGGCCGAGGAATACAGATTGCCGTCGCGCAGGAAGATGCGGTCGGCCTGCACCAGCGTCTCTGGAAACAAGGCTGCCAGCGCCGCGCCGTCATTCCAGTGGGTAGTGACGGTTTTGCCAGCCAGCAGGCCGGCGCGCGCCAGCAGGAAAGCGCCATTGCAGACCGAGCCGATGCGCGCCGACCTGGCCGCGCTTCGCCGCAGCCAGGCGGACACGGCGTCATCGTCTTGCTGCCTGGCCAGCTCCGGACCGCCCGCCGCCAGCACCAGGTCGTAGCTCTCCTCCGCCTCCGAATAGTGTTTGTGGGCGGTGATCTGCAAGCCGTTGGAACAGCCGATCGTGCCGCGCTCCGTGCCGATCACCAGCAGGCGATAGTGGTCGGCCGGAGCAAGGAAACGGTTGGCTTCGGCGAACACATCCATCGGGCCGGAAACGTCCAGCGACTGGACGCCGGGGAAAACCAGAATTGCAATCGTACGCATCGCTTGTTCCTTTGCTGGCGGGAACGCCAGCATAACGCGCCGCCGGCCGGCTGTTGCGCGTGACCAGCCTCAAATGGCAGGAATCCCGCCCAGGCTGGCGGGATAACAGCCCTGTCAGCGGTTTCGTCATGGCCACTTGTTGTCCATACTTTCTCCAGGTCGATTGCAACGCATTTTTCAACAGGAGAGAACCATGAGCGACAGCGCAGAACGGGTAGGACCGGCATTTTCGGTGGACGGCATGCTGCATGCCAGGAACCAGACGCGGCAGGCGATCCACGCCATCGCCGCCATGGTTGAACCGGGCATGGTCGAGGAGTTTGCCGTCGAGCAGGCCAAGAAAATCCTGCTGGCCCAGGGCCATGCCTTGAGCTGGCATCCGACCCGGGTCCGTTTCGGCAGGAATACGACCAAGCCGATGAAACAGCAGTCAGAAGCAGGTGTCGTGCTGCAAAAGAATGACATCTTCTTTCTCGATATCGCACCCAGGGTCGATGCCTGGGAGGGCGACGGCGGCGCCTCCTTCGTGGTGGGACAAAGCGAGCAATATGCGAAGTGCGCGGCGGATGCGGAAACCCTGTTCCATCAAGTACGGGCGATCTGGAGCAGCGAAAAGCTCACAGGCCAGCAATTGTATAAATACGCTGACCAGAAGGCCAGGAGCATGGGCTGGCAGCTGAATTTCGACCTGCCCGGCCATCGCGTTTCCGATTTTCCGCATGCGGCGATCCACACCGGGTCGCTGGCGGATTTCCAGCAAACTCCCCTGCCGCTACGCTGGATACTGGAAATCCACCTGCGCGACCCGCAGGGAAAATTTGGCGCCTTTTTCGAGGACATGCTGCTGGACGACCAGTTCTACGCCTAGCGCCGGCGCAGCGCTGCGAGGATCAGCAAACAGGCGTAGGCTGGCGATGATGCCGCAGTCCGAAGGGAGAATCATCATGGCCGATGCCCACCATTCATTGACCTTGCAGCTGCTGGAATGGATCGCACAAGGTGCGCATCCCTACTCTGAAACCATCGACGTCTGGAAGACTTCCTGCCCGCGCTTCATGATCTGGGAAGATGCCTGCGCCGACGGCCTGGTCGATTCGCAGCCCGGCAAGGACGGCCTGGTGTCGCTTACCGCCAAGGGCGCGCAGCTGCTGGCGCGGCGCACTCCGGCCTAGCCCGCCGGCATGCGTTGGTGAAAGAAGGCTTGCCGGAACGTCATCTTTATTGCGGATAACCGCCGCGCCATGAATCCCGCCTGGCCAGGCAACTAAAAAAACAGCGGATTTGCCGCTTCCAGGATTGCCGCAGCGGCCGCTCGTAGTATATAAAGACGGCAACCTGATTCCATCTTGCGGCGAGGCTGAATGTGAGTGCATCCTGTTTTAGTCCGGTTCCCTGTCAATTGCAATACCAGCGCGGCGACCAGCTCATGCCGCGCCATCGCCACGACGCCAGCTACCTGGCGCTGGTCCTCTCGGGCCGCTACGAGGAAGCTGGCGATCGCGGCCGCTTCCTGGTCGGCGCCGGCGACATCGTGGTGCACGGCGCCTTCGAGGCGCACCTGAACCGCTATATTTCCGCCAGCTCCCTGATATTGAACATTCCCTTGCACACCTGGCAGGAACCGGCGGCGCCGCGGATGCAGATCGCCGATCCGGACAGCGCGGCGCGGCTGGCCGAGCGCGACCCGCGCGAAGCGGTCGCATTCGTGCTCTCCAATATGCGCGCCGCGCCGCTGCCCATGGCCGACTGGCCGGACCAGCTGGCCGCCGACCTGGCGCAGGATCCGCACCTGCGCCTGCAGAGCTGGGCGCAGCAACGCGGCCTGGCCGACGCCACCGTTTCGCGCGGCTTCCGCAAGGTATTCGGCGTCAGCCCTTCCGCCTATCGCGCCCAGTTGCGCGGACGGCTGGCCTGGCGCCGCATCGTCGCCGGCGAACAGTCCCTGCCCGACATCGCCATCGACTGCGGTTTTGCCGACCAGTCGCACATGACCCGCACGGTATGCGCCGTCACCGGCCGCTCGCCAGGCGCCTGGCGCAACGAGGTCAAATAGATTCAAGACAGTTTCTGCGCCGCTGCGACATCATCTGGCCATGAAACCAAAAACTTCTCCGATGGGACAGGCGCGCCGCCGCCACGCCGGCATCAATGCCTTGATGCTGGCCTGCGCCGTGGCTTCCGCGACCTGCACAAGCGCTCTGCAAGCCGCAGAGAATCCGGCCACCCAGCCTGCCGCCTCCGGCGCGCAGCAGACAGCAGACGCCGCCAGGGTGCTGGCAGCCTACCGCAGCGCCGCCGGCGGCGCTGCCTGGCGCGGCAAGGCGACCTTGCAGGCGGTCTATGCCTATAGCGGCAACGATCTCAGCGGCACGGTGACTTCCGTCAGCGACGCCCGCCACGGCTTTTTCATCGATGCCTTCGATACCGACCCGACCAGCGGCGCCAACGGCTACGACGGCCGGCTGCCCTGGATGCGCGACCAGTCCGGCGCGGTGACGCCGGAGCAAGGCGGCGACCGCATCCAGCTGGCCGTCAACGAAGCTTATCGAAACGCTAACAAGTGGTGGCTGCCGGATCACGGCGGCGCCGCCATCGGCAGCCTTGGCAGCAAGCAGGATGGCGAACGCAATTACACCGTGCTGAAGATCGTTCCCAAGGGCGGCAAACCGTTCGAGGCATGGTTCGACCAGCAATCGCATCTGCTGGCCAAGGTCGTCGAAGCGCAGCTGTTCCTCACCACCACCATCCGCTATGCCGACTATCGCACGGTCGACGGCGTCATGCTGGCCGGCAGCATCAAGAGCGACAGCGGCGGCCCGCCCGAGCTGCAGACGCTGACGCAAGCCAGTTTCCTGCCGGCGCGGCCGGCCAGCGCCTATGCGCCGCCGTCCTGGTCGCGCAGCAACCTGAGCCTGCCGGGCGGCAGCACCACGATCCCGTTCGAGCTTCTCAACAACCATGTCTACGCCAAGGTCTTCATCAACGGCAAGGGCCCGTTCCGCTTCATCTTCGACACCGGCGGCCACAATATCCTGACGCCGGCGACTGCCGCGGCGCTGGGCCTCAAGCCCAAGGGCGATGCACAATCCGGCGGCGCCGGCGAGAAGACGGTCAGCACCGGCTATGTCAAGGTCGACAAGATACAGGTCGGCGCCATGACCATGAGCGACACGCCGGCCTTCGTGCTCAATTTCAGTTCGGCCAAAACCGAGGGCTTCGACGAAGACGGCATGATCGGCTTTGAAGTGTTCCGCCGCTTCGTCACCACCTTCGACTACGGCGCGCAAACCCTGACCCTGACCGATCCCGCCAGCTTCTCGCCGGCCGAGGCCGGCAGGCCGGTGCCGTTCAAGTTTTACGACCACAGCGTGCAGGTCACGGGCACGGTCGACGGCGTCCCCGGCCGCTTCAATATCGACACCGGCTCGCGTTCCGAAATCACCCTGACCAAGCCCTTTGTCGATAAAAACAAATGGCGCGAAAGCCATCCGCACGGCGCGCTGGCGATAGACGGCTGGGGCGTGGGCGGACCGTCGCACTCGTACGTGGTGCGCGGCAGCGAACTGACGCTGGGCGATGTGCGGCAGGAAAACGTCATCAATAGCCTGGCGCTGCAGGACAAGGGCGCATTTTCCGACACCAATTACGATGGCAATGTCGGCAGCGGCTTCATGAAGCGTTTCGTCGTCACCTTCGACTACGGCAACCGGATCATGTACCTCAAGCCGCGCGCCGCCCCGGTCGCAGACAGCGGCGTGTTCGACCGTGCCGGCATGTGGATCAATGCCGGCGACCAGGCCTTCGACGTGGTCGACGTCACCCCGGGCGGGCCGGCGGCTGCGGCCGGCCTGCTGGTCGGCGACCGCATCGTCGCGGTCAACGGCGCAGCGGTAGCGTCCGCCGAACTGCCCACCTTCCGCAAGCGCCTGCGCACCGAGCCGGCCGGCAGCACGGTCAAGGTCTCGGTCTTGTCCGGCACGGAAAAGCGCGAATTGCAGATCACCCTGCGCGACCAGCTGTAAATCTGCGCGTCGGATACGTGACAGGCGCTCTTGATTCGGCTGTTACAGTCCACTAAAGTAGCGTTTTGGCATGTATGCAAAGGGACTGAAGATGGAATGGATTTACGAACAGGCGGCGATCGACTGGAGCGCCTTGTCGCAGCTTTACCGGATCGCGCCGCTGGGCGACAAGGACCCGGCCGAGTTGCAGCTGGCCTTTTCCAACAGCCGCTACAAATGCTTTGTCTTTGAGCATGGCCAGCTCGTCGGCGTCGGCCGGGCGCTGGCCGACGGCGTCGACTGTTCCTATATCTGCGACGTCGCGGTGCATCCCGATTTCCAGGGAACCGGCCTGGGCAAGGCCATCATCACCCGGCTGCGCGATCTCTCCGCCGGCCACAAGAAGATCATCCTGTACGCGGTTCCCGGCAAGGAAGGCTTCTACAAAAAACTGGGATTCAAGCGCATGAGCACCGCCATGGCGATATTCAGGAACCAGGAAAGCGCGCTCAAGACCGGGCTGTTGAATGAATCCTGAGTTGAACCCTGCTGAGAATTTTTCCCCGGAACGCACATGATTCGATGGGCAATAATAGGCAGCGGCGGCATCGCCGAACGTTTCGCCGCTGATTTTCAATACGTACAGGGCGCCAGGCTGGCCGGCGTGTTCTCGCGCCGGCTGGCATCGGCGCAGGAATTTGCCGCGCGTTTCCAGCTGCCGCACAGCTATGCCAGCCTGGATGAATTGCTGGCAGCGGATCTCGACGCCGTATACATCGCCACCCCGCACATGGAGCATGCCTCTTACGCGATCGCCTGCCTGCAAGCCGGGTTGGCGGTGCTGTCGGAAAAACCGGCCGCGCCCAACCTGCAGCAGCTGGAATCGGTGCTGGCGGTGGCCGAGCGGCAGCAGGTGCTGTTCATGGAAGCGATGAAGCCGGCCTTCTACCCGCTTTACCGGCAGATCAAGGCCCTGCTCGGCGATGGCGCGATCGGCGAGGTCAATTTTGTCGACGCCGGTTTCTCTTACCTGTTCCACGACCGCGCGCACAAGGTGTTCGATCCGGCCCAAGCCGGCGGCAGCCTGCTGGACGTGGCGATCTATCCGGCCTTCCTGGCCTGCGACCTGCTCGGCCCGCCGTCCCGGGTCAAGGCGCTGCTGGATATCGGCGCCAGCGGCGTCGACGAAACGGCGGTGCTCAGCACCCGCCATGCGCGCGGCATGGCCAGCCTGTTTTCCGGCATGCGCAGCGCCAGCGACGGCCGCGCGCTGATCGGCGGCAGCAAGGGACATCTGCTGATCGAAGGCAAATGGTGGAATCCTTCCAGGGCGCTGCTGGTGCGCGAGTCCGGCGCCAGCGAGAGACTGTCGGCCGAGTATCAGGGCGATGGCCTGTGCCATGAAGCCCAGCATTTCACCCATCTGCTGCAAGATAAAAAGATACGCAGCGAGATCATGAGCTTTGAACTGTCGCGCGCCATGATCGCGACGCTGGACATGGCGCGCGCGGATGCCGGCTTGCGCTTTCCCTTCGAGTAGCGCCCGATCGCAACATCAGCGCCATGGTCAGTTGCTTATCACGCCAATGACATAGCGATTAGCAGCAGCGCATGAACGCCGTCGCGGCGCATCGGAGTATGATAAAACTCCCCCTTTTCCAGGCGCCTGGCCTGGGACCCGATAGACAAACAAGGAGTTTGAAATGCTGACAAGCGCACGCAATGAATTCGCCGGCAAGGTCACAGCCATTCACGCCGGTGCGGTGAACGATGAAGTCGAGATCACGCTCGCCGGCGGCGAGCGCATCGTGGCCGTGATCACCCGCGAAAGCACCAAGTACCTGGACTTGAAGACCGGTTCGGACGCACTGGCCCTGGTCAAGGCGCCTTGGATCATCTTGTCGGCAGCGGACGCCGGCATCAAGTTTTCCACCCGCAACCGGCTGGAAGGCGTCGTCAAGACAGTGAAGCCGGGCGCAGTGAATACCGAAGTGGAAGTCAGCCTCAAGGGCGGCCAGACGCTGGCGGCCATCATCACCCAGGAAAGCGCGCAAAACCTGGGCCTGGCGGCTGGCAAGGCGGTGGTCGCGATTTTCAAGGCATCCCATGTGATTGTCGGCGTCAAGGCCTGATGACATAGGAATACGGCAAGCCGGGCCAGACCCGGCGGCCTTGTTTTTTAGCGGTTCAGGGTTTTGCCTTGCCGGATGACTTCATCGGCATTCCTGTGCGCCAGGCTGCGCTCGATCAGGCAGTGCTTCCTGGCGTTTTCTCTTGCGATCGCCACTTTCTGGCTGTCGGCCTGCAGCGAACAATCCAGCAGTATCGCTTTTTTCCATTCCACGAAATCGTCCGCCAGCTTTTGCCTCTCGGCGCCGGCCAATACCTGCGCGGCTGCCTGATGCGCATCGGCTACGGCCTTGTTCTGCACGTCCAGTTCTTCAGCCAGGCAGGCCGACTTCGACTCGTCGCTGCCGGCAGCGGCATAACAGGCTTTGAAACGGCTGGAGAAATCATGGCTGGCCGGCGCCGCGCTCGATAGCGCCGGCATCAGGATCAGTGCTGCAACCGTGATAAGAAAATGGCATTTCATGAGGGCGTCCGCTGGACCTGAAAAATCAAGGATAGCAGTAAACACGGCAGGCCATGTGCAAGTCTCGTAGGGTGGGCACCCGTGCCCACGCGGATGAGCGGCACTGCGTGGGCACAGGTGCCCACCCTACCCTATTTCAATTGGCGTCAGCCGGCGCCGGCAGCGCGGTACGCATTTCCGGGTTGGCCGGCGCCTCCACCGAGACCCGGCTTTCACCCAGCACTTGCGTCCGCCGTAACTGGCCGCAGCGCAGGGTCACCGAATTGCTGCTCACTTTTTCCAGCAGCAGGTCGCCGTCGAAACTTTGCGCTTCGCTGACTGTGAGCGAACCGCGCCGGTCATTGTTGAAGACGGCGATGCCGGCTTGCCGGTAACCGCCCATCTCGACGCTGATCAGGCGCCAGGAATCCAGGCGCTGCATCGAACAATCGCTTGCCGCCTGAACCGCAATGCTTGCCGGTGCAACCGCGGCGGAAGCTGTCGTTTCTGCCGCGACAACCACACCACTCCTCGGCAGCAACGCGATGGGCGCTTGCGAAGATGTAGCGGGCATGGTCAGCCACACCAGCAGTGCGACGAACACACAGCCGGCCAGACCCAATCCTAGCGCGAATTTCTTTTCATTCATTCCGATGCCCGCTACCAGTCGCCAGTCCGCCGCCATAGTTCTTGACGGCAGGCCGGGATCCTACCTTACCAACGCAGCACCGGCGGCCGCGTCAGGCCTTGCTGGCCTTCAGTGTAGCCCACCATCGACTGCATGAAGTTGCTGTCGCCGCCCAGCGTGATCTTCAGATCGTACCAGCCGTTGGTGGTGCTGAACTGGATAGTCGTGCTCTGCTTCGGCGCCACCGTGACGGTCTGGCTGCTGGCGCTGCCTGAGGTGATCCGGTCCAGCAGGGTGAACACCGCGGTGTTGCTGGTGCCGCTGTTGTCGAACAGGATGCTGACAGCCTGGCCGGCGCCGTTGTTGGTCAGCTGCACCTGCGGTTGCGGCTGGCCCTGCCATGCGGTGGCGCTGAGATAGCCCTTGAAGCGGCGGTAGAACTGGTTCGGCGCCAGCATTTCCAGGTCGTAGTAGCCATTGCCGTAGCTGATCACATGCCAGTAGTCGCGCGAAGTGGCGTTGGCCGCCATGGTGTACATCCACGGGTTGTCGGTGCGATAGTTGTCCAGGTTGATCTGCAACGGCGCCGGCTTGCTGCCGCCGTTGCTCCAGTTGGTCCAGATCTGCTTGTTGGCCAGGTCTTGCGTCAGCCAGCCGTTCAGCTGGTAAGGCTGCACGCGCAAGGCTTTTTGCCCGGCTTCATACGGCGGCATGACCGTGTTGGCTGCCGGCGGCACCGGTTTCGGCAGACTTTGCTGGCTGGCGGCCTGGGTTGCCAGCGCGGCGGTATTCGGCAGCACCGGGAAGGCGGCATTGCTGGTGGTGAAATCGAAACAGGAAGTCAGGTCGCCGCAGATGTCGCGCCGCCACTGGCTGATGTTAGGGCAAGTGACGCCGGTCCATTTTTCCAGGAACTGGATGGTCGAGGTGTGATCGAATACCTCGCTGGCGACCCAGCCGCCGCGGCTCCACGGCGAACAGACGATGGTCGGCACGCGCGAGCCGAGGCCGATCGGCACGCCGCTGACGAATTCGTTGGCGGTGCCGGTTGGCGGCGTTGGCGTGGTGACGTGATCGTAGAAGCCGCCATTTTCATCATAGGTGTAGATGAAAGCGGTCTTGGCCCACACTGCCGGATTCGAGGCGAGCGCCTGCAGGAACTGGTTGACGTAATCGACGCCGACATTCGGCGAGCCGCTCGGATGTTCCGACTTGGCCGCCGGGGCGACGATCCAGGACACCGCCGGCAGGGTGTTGTTGGCGACATCGTTCTGGAAGTCCGCCAGCACCCGGGTCTGCACGCCGTTGATATACAGGGGCGAATTGGTCGGCAGGTTCTGGAACTGCTTGAACCAGGCCAGCGCGTTGTCGTCGTAGTTGTCGACCTCCTGGTAGGTGCGCCAGCTGATGCCGGCCGCCTGCAGCGCTTCCGGATAGGTCTGCCAGGTCAGCGATCCGTAGGTAAAACCGTTGGTGGTGGCCGGGCCGCCGTTCAGTCCCTGCGGATCGATGGTGCCGCTCATCAGGTACAGGCGGTTCGGATTGGTCGAGGTGCGCGCCGAGCAGAAATAGTTGTCGCACAGGGTGAAGGCATCGGCCAGCGCATAGTGATACGGCAGGTCGCTGCGCGTCATGTAGGTGTGCGAATTCATGCCCTTGTTGGGAATCCACTTGTCGCTGCGGCCCTTGTTCCAGGCAGCGGTGCCGGTATTCAAGTCATGCGGCACATCCGACAGCCACTGCGCCGAGGAGGTGCCGGAATTCAGGCGCCACGGCGTGTACAGGGCGCCGGTGCTGTCGGCCTGGCTGAAGACGTTGCGGGACGTGCCCTGGATGGTGGCGGCGTGATCGTCGTTGAAACCGCGCGCGCCCTTGATGGTGCCGAAGTAATGATCGAAGGAGCGGTTCTCCTGGCAAAAGATGACGACGTGTCCGATCGAACCCAGCGTGCCGCTGACAGCGGGCGCCGCCAGCGCCTGCTGGACAGCCGGCGGCAACATGGTCGCCCCCATCGCTGCCATAGAACCTTTGAGAAATTTTCTACGACTTGAGTGCGCCATGTCATTTCCATATAGAAAGAAAAGCCCGACTCTATAGCCGCTGTATTACCTGCGCATGACCGCAAAGTTACCTGTCGATGACGCTTGATGAAGCAGAAAAAATCCTGGATGTGCACTGGAAATCGCGGCATCGCGATGCATGACGTGGGCGACATTCGCGGTGCGAAAGCCGGTTTCATTTTTCCGGCCGGCGTGTTAGCGCAACCATAATGAATGCGCCAGATTACGGTTGTACGCGATGTGCCAGCCGGTGCGCGGCCAGATCTTGCCGACCCTTGCCGACCCTTGCTGACTCTTGCCGACGTTCCGCGCCCAATCAAGTGAATTTGATTGTTTCTTGACTCATGATTCTGCCCCGATTAATGTGGAAGAAAGCCTGAATCATCATTGTCAGTATTACACCTGCAGGATCACGGATACGCGAACAAAAACGGATGTGAAGATGCAAAAGCGGAAACCCGGGCAACTGCAGCGGCGGGCGGAGCGCACTCCTGAGCGCCGATTGCCCTGCAACTCAAAGTAGCTGCACGAGGGTTGTAGCAGCGTCGGGAAATCGCCGATTTAAGCAAGCCTTAAGCAAAGCCAAGTAGAATTACCCGAAATGAACGCTTGCCTCCTATGCCAGTCCAATTGCATGGCAAGCCGGCCCTGGCCCGCAGGCGGCCATTATTGATAGCAAGGGCAGGAATATTATTGTTACTACTGTTTCCCGCCGCTCACGTAAGTACGAACATCGAACTGAAGGTTATATGCGCCTAAAAAATAGTCTGCTTTGTATCTTGTTGGCAATCTCGACCGCAGCCCACGCGCTGGAGTCGGGCCCGCCGCCGGTCCTGACGCCGTTGCAGCAGCAAGCGCAGGCGGCCCACCTGAGCGCGCAGTTCCTGACCCGCTTCCACTATAAGCCGGTGAAACTGGACGACGCGCTGGCGGAAAAAATCATCACCCGCTATGTCAAATCGCTGGATCCGGAAAAATTCTTTTTCATCCAGTCGGACATCGACCAGTTCACTGCCCAGACCAGCAAGCTCGACGATGCCATCTACAAAGAGGATCTGAGCATCCCTTTCAGCATTTTCAACCTGTATCAGCAACGCATCGTCGATCGCCTGACCTATGCGCGCGAATTGCTGAAGCAGGGTTTCGATTTCAGCCAGAAGGAAGACTACGCCTTCGTGCGCGACAAGGAACCATGGCCGAAAACCGAAGCCGAGAGCCGCGACCTGTGGCGCAAGCGGGTCAAGAACGACTGGCTGCGCCTGAAACTGGCCGGCAAGAAGGATGCGGCGATCCGCGACACGCTCAGCAAGCGCTACGAAAATTCGCTGGCGCGTGCCTACAAGTACAAGAGCGATGACGTGTTCCAGATCTTCATGAACGCTTACGCGACATCGATCGAACCGCATACCGATTATCTCGGCACCACCGCGGCGGCGGATTTCGACATCGCCATGAAGCTGTCGCTGGTCGGCATCGGCGCCGTGCTGCAGGAGCGCGATGAGTACACCACCATCCGCGAACTGGTGCCAGGCGGTCCGGCGCAATTGTCCGGCAAGATCGCCGTCGGCGACCGCATCGTCGGCGTGGCGCAAGGCGCCCAGGGCGCCATGACCGAAGTGGTCGGCATGCGCATCGACGACGTCGTCAAGCTGATCCGCGGCGCCAAGGATACCGTGGTCAAGCTCGACATCCTGCCGGCCGATGCCGGTCCGGACGCCAAGCACAAGCTGCTGAGCCTGGTGCGCAACAAGATCAGCCTGGAACAGCAGGCCGCCAAGAAAACCATCCTCTCGGTAAAGAATGGCGACAGCACCCGCAAGGTCGGCGTGATCACCCTGCCGGCCTTCTATGAAGATTTCGATGCGCGCGGCAAGGGCGACAAGAATTACCGCAGCGCCAGCCGCGATGTGGCGGCGCTGCTGAACGAGCTGAAGAAGGAAAAGGTCGACAGCGTGCTGGTCGACCTGCGCAACAACGGCGGCGGCTCGCTGACTGAAGCGGTGGACCTGACCGGGCTGTTTGTCGGCAAGGGACCGATCGTGCAGCAGCGCAATGCCCGCGGTGAAGTCAATGTCGAAGCCGACGACCGCACCACGCCGGTGTGGAGCGGCCCGCTGGCGGTGCTGATCAACCGCGGTTCGGCCTCCGCCTCGGAAATTTTTGCGGCGGCGATCCAGGACTACGGGCGCGGCGTCATCATCGGCGAAGGCAGCTTCGGCAAGGGCACCGTGCAAACCATGGTCAACCTCGACCAGCTGGCGCACAACGACAAGCCAAAGTTCGGCGAACTGAAGATGACCATCGCCCAGTTCTTCCGCATCAACGGCGGCACCACGCAGCTGCGCGGCGTCACGCCGGACGTCAGCCTGCCGGGTTTCTCGGATACCGAGAATTTCGGCGAGTCGAGCTACGACAATGCGCTGCCATGGTCGGAAGTCAAGGCGGCAGACTATGCCAAGCTGGGCGACATCAAGGACCTGGCGCCGCAGCTCAAGATCCGGCATGACGCCCGGGTCGAGAAAGACAAGGATTACCAACGCTTCGTGGAAGACGTGACTGAGGTCAACACGCAGCGCAAGAAACGCTCCATCTCTCTCAATGAAGCCGACCGCCGCGCTGAAATGACGCAGCAGGAAGCCCGCCAGCAAGCCCGCGCCAAGGATAGCGCCAGCGATGCCGCCAAGGGCAAGGACGCCGATGTCGTCGATGCCGACACCAAGGACGACGGCCTGCAAGCGAATGAGCGCAGCCTGAGCGCCGAACTGGCGGCCGAGAAAAAAGCCAAGAGCGCGAAGGACGTGTTGTTGAACGAAGCGGCGCATATCCTTAGCGACGCGTCGGATCTGCAGAAGAACAATCCGAAATTCGCGGTGCAGCCGGTGGCAGCCGTGCCGGCGAAATGACGCATCCGGAAACGCCGCGACGCTGAAGCAGGTGTCCGCGGCGCCGCTGAAAGACAGGCAGATGCCTGTCTTTTTTTCGTCTGGGAACAAGCCGGACGATGCGGATCTCAGTTTCTGTTGCCGCCCGCTGAAGCGCCGCTGAGCAGGTCCGCCTCGGCGGTTTCATATGACAAGGTGCGTCGTTGTATCGCATTCAGGATCGCCAGGCTGTAGGCGCCGGCTTCCAGCCGCAAATCCCTGGCGTGGGCAATCTCCTGGTACAGCGCTTCGATCTCGGCGACGGCGCGCCGGTTGCGCGGCTCGCTGTCGAACACCGACTGCCCTTGCTGCAGCAGGCGGTTGTCTTCCAGCCATTCGTGGATCACGGTCTGCGCCAGCGCCGCCGTCAGGACCTTGTCGGAGAAGACGCGGGCATCGCTGCTTCCTTCGGCCCCGGCTGCATCGCCAAAAGCACTGATGGCTTGCAGCCCGACCACCAGCACCCGCAACGCCGGATTGAACAGGCGCAGGGCTTCGATGCGCTGGATCAGGTTCTCGCGGCGCCTGAGGTCGCCGCTGCGCGAACCGACCGGCACCAGCAGCACATCGGTCGCCACCAGCGCCGAATCGGCATTCCAGGAATCGCTGCCGTCGGTGTCGATGACGATGTCCTGGAAGTGGCTGCGATAATAGGAAAGCGGGTTTTCCAATTCCGACGGCAAGCCCTCCATGCCGCGCACGGCCAGCTTGACCCTGGCGTCGGCGGCGGCGCGGCGCTCGCCCCAGTGCAGGGAATACTTGAGCGAAGTGGCGTCGATCAGCAGGACCTTGCGATGCTGCTGTGCGCAGAAGGTCGCCAGGTTGACAGCCAGGATGGAGCGTTTGGCGCTGTCGTCTTCGCTGAAAATAGTGATGATCATATTTCCTCCTATGCGCATTTTGAAGTGCGATGCGCTACGCATAGCGGCAAGGGCATGGATCGCTGTGACAGAATCAGTGTAGTTGGAGGCGTATAAAGATGTCGTAAAAAAACGGCGCCCCGGCATAAACGTCCGCTAAAAATATCGCCCTGGACGGCCTCAGCGAGGACTGCTGCAAGCGTGCTAGGATCAATCCTCATCGACGAATCCACATTCAGGCGCAATACAAAATGATCACCATCAGCAGCTACTCGAATACTTATCGCGACGGCGTCGCCAAGCTGATCCTGCCGATCCAGCAACAGGAATTCGGCCTCGCCATCAGCTTGCAGGACCAGCCAGACCTGCTCGACATTCCACATTTTTATCAAAGCGGCCATGGCAATTTCTGGCTGGCGCTGGCGGCGAACGAGGTGGTGGGCAGCATCTCTCTGCGCGACATCGGCAACCGCCAGGGCGCGCTGCGCAAGATGTTCGTACAGGCGCCGTTCCGCGGCCGCGAGCATCAGGTCGCGCAGCGCTTGCTGCAGACGCTGGTCGACTGGTCGCGGGAACAGGGATTGCAGGACGTATTTCTCGGCACGACCGCAGCCTTCCTGGCGGCGCATCGTTTCTATGAAAAGAACGGCTTCATCGAGATTGCGCCGGCGGATCTGCCGTCAGCATTCCCGCGCATGGCGCTGGACACCAAATTCTACCGGCTCAGCCTGTAACAACGAGGCCCCAGCCTAGCCGAGCCGCTCCACCAGAAAATCGACAAAGGTGCGCAGCTTGGCGGTCGGCCGCGAATCGCGGGTGCGCACCAGATGGATAGGCCGGGCCGGCAAGCTCCACGTCGGCAATAGCTGCAGCAGCTGGCCGGAAGCGATGGCAGCGTCCAGCAGCACATCGGCTTGCACCACCACGCCGATGCCGTTCAACGCCGCGGTCAACAGCGCCTGGCCGTTATTGCTGACAAAGGAACCGCGCACCGGCACCTCCTCAAGCTGCTCGCCCTGGGTGAAGCGCCAGGAGTGATCCTTCCCCCATGACATGAAGCCAAGGCAATTGTGCCCGGCCAGCTCGGCCGGATGCCGCGGCGTGCCGTGGCGTTTCAAATAGGCCGGGCTGGCCACCGCAAACATGCGCGACGAGCGCAGCGGACGGGCGATCAAGTTGGCGCCATCCACCGCGCCGGAGCGCAGCGCCACTTCAAAGCCCTCTTCCACCATATCCACCACGCGGTCGTTCAAGACCAGTTCCACCTGCACTTCCGGATACAGCGTCATGTATTCGCCGATCAAAGGCACCAGCCGGTGCGCGCCGTAGGTCACCGGCGAAGTCATGCGCAGCTTGCCGCGCGGGACGTCGCGCAAGGCTTCGGCGACATAGTCGGCGGCCTGCACGCTGCTCAGCACGTCGCGGCAGCGTTCCACGTACACGCTGCCGATCTCAGTCAGGCTGTGGCGACGCGTGGTGCGGTCCAGCAGGCGGGCGCCGAGATGCGTCTCCAGCGCCCGCACGTGATTGGCGACCATGGTGGTCGACAGCGAAAACTCTTCGGCCACCGCGGCGAAGCTGCCTTTTTCCACCACGCGGACGAATACAGCCATGCTGGTCAATCTATCCATTCGGAAGCCTGAGTGTTGAGTGTTGGAAGTATTGCCTAGTTTATCAAACATGGCGCCGGAGTGAGAATGGCCGGGATTAGTCACGAAATGGAGAAAAAATGAAGCCGAATATCTGTTTTCGCAGCCTTGGCTGGTCCGCCGCCTTATTGAGCGCCTTGATTTGCGGACAACAACCAGCACTCGCCGCGGGTGCCGCAGCGACACCAGCGGCGCTGCCGACCCTGACCCTGCCGGCGGACTGGTACCCGGAAAGCCTGGCGACCGGGCCGGACGGCGCGTTTTACGTCGGCAGCTGGCGCCAGGGCGCGGTGGCGCGGCTGCGGCCGGACGGCGGCGCGCCGGAAATCCTGGTGACGCCCGGCTCCAACGGCCTCACCAACGGCCAGGGCGTGCTGGTCGATGCGGCGCATCAGCTGCTGTGGGTCTGCTCCGGCAACTGGGGCTACACCAGCGTGCCGTCTACGCCAAGCGCCCTGAAAAGCTACGACCTCGCCAGCGGCGCGCCGCGCGCCAGCTATGCCATGCCGGACCAAGGCTATTGCAACGACCTGGCGCAGGACAGCCATGGCACGCTGTACGTCACCGATTCCTTCCATCCGCGCGTATTGCGCCTGCTGCCGGGAGCGGCCGAATTGACGGTCTGGAAGGAAGATCCGCGCATGGGCGCCGGCAGCGATGGCGTTTATCTGAACGGCATTGCGCTGGATGGCGACCGCCGCCTGTATGTGAGCCTGGTGAGCGCCGTGCCTTATGTGCTGCGGGTCGATGTTGAAGATGACGGCACAGCCGGCGCAGTGAGCCGCATCGAAATGCCGCGCGTGCTGAAGAACGCCGACGCCATCCGCATCTACGCTCCCGGCCGCATGGCGATCTTCGAAAGCAATGCCTTCGGCAAGACCGGCCCTTATGGCGGCCAGATCAGCATCGCTAAAATAGACGGCGGCAGCGCGGCGCTGGAGACCATCGTCAGCGGACTGAACGATCCCTCCTCCGGAGTCATCGTCGGCAACCGCGTGTACTTCATCGAGTCCAAGTACGGGCTGCTGTTCCAGCACAAGGAGCATCCGGAAGAGATCCCGACGAATGTGCCATTCGACCTGCAATCGCGCGAGTTGCCGAAATAATTTATTTTTTTCGCGCGCGTTGCTTGCGCACTGCCATCAGGCTGTTTTGATAGTCCGCCACCTGCTGCTTCAGCCAGGCCAGCAGCAGCAACAGCTTGGGCGACTGATGGCTGCGCACCGGCCAGACCAGGAAATAGCGCGATGGATGCGGCGCTTCGATATCGGTGAGCCGGACCAGCTGCCGCCGCTCGATCATGGCGTGGGCGATCGAGCGCCGCGTGAGCGCAACGCCGTAACCCAGCCTGGCGGCTTCCAGCATCATGCTGGAATCGGTGAACTCCAGCGCCGCACGCGGACGCAGGTGCTCGCAGCCGGCCGCCGACAGCCATACCGGCCAGCTCTCGCTGGCATGCAGCAGCGGCAGCGACATCAGCTGTTCCGGCGTGACGGCCAGGTCGCCGCCGTTGAAAGCCGGCGCGGCGACAATCAGCAGGCTGTCGTCCATCAAGGGTTCGCAATGCAGGTCCGGCCACTGGCCGTGGCCGAAGCGGATCGCGCAATCGGGCAGCTCGTTTTCAAAATCGGCAAACGCCATGCTCGCCGTCAAGCTGATCTGCAGCTCCGGATGAGCGGCGATGAAGTCATGCAGACGCGGCAGCAGCCAGAAAGTGCCGAAGGACGGCACGACCGAAATCGTCAGCTGGCTGTCGCGCGGCCGGCGCTGGATTTTTTCGGTGGCGCCGGCGATCTCGGCCAGCGCCTGGCGCACCTGGTAGGCATAGACGCGCCCTTCCTCCGTCAGCATCAGGGAGCGGCCTGCGCGCGTCACCAGCGCCAGGCCGATGTAATCCTCCAGCGCTTTGACCTGATGGCTGACGGCGCTGTGCGTGACGTGCAGCTCCTCGGCGGCGTCGACCACTTTCCCCAGGCGGGCCAGGGCTTCAAATGCGCGCAATGCGGGCAGGGGCGGCAATTTCACCGTGAATTTCTTTCGCAAAAAGTGTGAAAAAGAAGCGCTATACATCCGCCGGTGCGGATTTGATAATGCATTGCCTGCCCGACAAGGACCGGTCGCGGCACTTCCATCAACCACCAGGAATGAGAAACCCCATGATACTCAATGAAATCCAAACCATGCTGAAAGATTATTTCGATGTGCTGCAAACCCAGGACCTGGGCAAGTTCGACCAGGTGTTCCATCCTGGCTGCGTCTTGTACTCGGCGCAGGACGGCGCCGTCACCGTGCGTCCCTTCCAGGAATACCGCAAGATGGTGCAGGGCCGTGAATCGCCGCAGGCGCGCGGCTTTGCGCGCCTGGACGAAATCATGATGGTGGATGTGATGTCGCCGGAAATGGCGATGGTCAAGGTGCGCCTGCGGCTGTTCGACAACATCATGGTCGACTATCTCAACCTGCTCAAAGTAGACGGCAGGTGGACCGTCGTCGCCAAGCTGTTCCATCGGGCGGAAACGCTCGCTGCCTGAGGCGCAACTTCAGGTTGAACCTCAGGTGATCGGCGCCGGATTGAACAGGGTCAGGGCATTGTGCAGCTTGTGATGTTCGGCCCAGGTCTGCTTGCGGCCGCTGGCGACGTCCAGCATCAGGCGGAACAATTCCCAGCCGACCTCTTCGATGCTGGCTTCGCCGCTGGCGATGCGGCCGGCGTTGACATCCATCAGGTCGTGCCAGCGCCGCGCCAGGTCGTTGCGCGTCGCCACCTTGATCACCGGCACAGCCGCCAGGCCGTAGGGCGTGCCGCGCCCGGTGGTAAACACGTGCAGGTTCATGCCGGCGGCCAGCTGCAAGGTGCCGCAGACGAAATCGCTGGCCGGGGTGGCAGCGTAGATCAAGCCTTTTTGCCTGACCTTGTCGCCGGGTGACAGCACGCCGGAAATGGCGCTGCTGCCGGACTTGACGATGGAGCCCATGGCTTTTTCGACGATATTGGCGAGGCCGCCTTTTTTATTGCCGGGCGTGGTGTTGGCGCTGCGGTCGACGCCGCCGCGGGTCAGGTAATCGTCGTACCAGGCCATCTCGCGGATCATCGCCGCGGCAATCTCCGGGGTTGCGGCACGCGCGGTGAGCTGGTCGATGCCGTCGCGCACTTCGGTGGTTTCAGAAAACATCACGGTGGCGCCGGCTCGCACCAGCAGGTCGGTGGCATAGCCTACCGCCGGATTGGCGGTGACGCCGGAAAAGGCATCGCTGCCGCCGCACTGCACGCCCACCGTCAGTTCCGATGCCGGGCAGGTTTCGCGGCGGCGCCGGTTCAGTTCGATCAGTTGTTCTTCAGCGGTCGCCATGATGGAGACGATCATCGACTCGAAGCCGACATGCTCGGCATCCTGCAGGCAGACCACGCGCAAGCCGTCTTCCTTGCCGCCGGTGTTCTGGATCGGGATCGCGCCTTGCGGGAACAAGCGGCCCGGTTGCAGCTTTTCGCAGCCCAGGCTGACCACCATGGCCTGGCCGCCGAAGTTCGGATTCATGCTGATGTTGCGCAAGGTGCGGATCGGAATTTCCGCGCCCGGCGCATCGATCGCCACGCCGCAGCCGTAGGTATGTTCAAGGCCGATGACGTCGTCCACATTGGGATACCTGGGCAGCAGCTCGGCCTTGATGCGCTTGACCGCGTGCTCCACTACGCCGGACACGCATTGCACCGTGGTGCTGATCGCCAGGATGTTGCGGGTGCCGACCGTGCCGTCGGCGTTGCGGTAGCCTTCGAAGGTATAGCCATCCAGCGGCGCGGCCGCGGCCGGCACCCTGGTAGAGATCGGCAGGTTGCTCAAGCCGCGCGCCGGCGGCATCCGCACCAGCGATTCTTCTATCCAGCTGCCTTGGGGAATGGCGCGCTGCGCATAGCCGATGGCGACGCCATAACGGATGATGGCCTCGCCCTCGGCCAGGTCGCGCAACGCCAGCTTGTGCCCTTGCGGCACCTTGTCGCGCAGCACCAGGCCGCAGGGAAATGCAGTCCCCGCCGGCAGGCCGCCGTCGTTCGCCACGATGGCGACGTTGTCCTCGTCCTGCATGCGGATATATAAAGGCGCGCCGACGGCGGCTACGCTTGCGGCTGTAGTGCTGCCTGTGGCGCTCATCGTGTTTCCACTCCAGATAATCTCTTGTAAGGCGGTTCCGCATCGTCGAGCGGCTTGAGCACCACCCGCTTGATATCCTTGACGATCACCAGGTAGCTGATCACCGCCAGCAAGGCGTTGGCGCCGACGTACACCAGCGCCCATTCGAAGTTGCCGGTTTCCTTGATGATATAGCCGATCACGATAGGCGCCGTGATGCCGGCGATATTGCCGAATGTATTGAACAGGCTGCCGGTCAGGCCGATGATCTCTTTCGGCGAGGTATCGGCCACCACCGCCCAGCCCAGCGCGCCGACACCCTTGCCGAAGAATGCCAGGGCCATGATGCCGACCACCATCCACTGGGTATCGACGTAGTTGCACAAGACCATGGTGGTCGACAGCAGCAGGCCGGCGACGATAGGAATCTTGCGCGCCCAGGTCAGCGAAAAGCCGCGCTTGATCAGGCGGTCCGAGATGACGCCGCCCAGCACGCCGCCAAGGAATCCGCAGATCGCCGGCAGCGAAGCCACCATGCCCGCTTTCAGGATCGACATGCCGCGCTCCTGCACCAGATAGATCGGGAACCAGGTCAGGAAAAAATAGGTGATGGTATTGATGCAGTACTGGCCCAGGTAGACGCCGGCCAGCATGCGGTTGCTCAGCAGCTGCTTGAGATGACCCAGCTTGACGCCGCGATTGACCTGGCCGCCCTTGCCTGCCTCCAGGCCCTGGTCCATATCGACCAGGCCGCCGCCGTCGCGGATGTGCGCCAATTCGGACTGGGTCATGCGCGGATGGCCTTTCGGACTATGCATGGCGCGCATCCAGATCATGCTCAGCAGCATGCCGCCGACGCCCATGACGACGAAGGTTTCCGACCAGCCGTAAGCGTGGGTGATCCATGCCATCAAGGGTGCGAACAGCACCGTGGCGAAATATTGGGCAGAGTTGAAAATCGCCGACGCGGTGCCGCGCTCGGTGGTGGGAAACCAGGCGGCGACAATGCGGCCGTTGGCGGGGAAAGAAGGCGCTTCCGCCAGCCCCACCATGAAGCGCAGCATGAACAATGCCGGCACCGCCCACATGGCGCCGAGAAAATGCACGCCGCCTTGCAGCAAGGTGAACAGCGACCAGATAAAGATGCTGGCGGCATACACCCGCTTGGAACCGTAGCGATCCAGCAGCCAGCCGCCCGGCAACTGTCCCAGCACGTAGGCCCAGCTGAAGGCTGAGAAAATGAAACCCATGGTGACTGCGTCGAAACCCAGCTCGCTCTTCATGGCCGTGCCGGCAATCGACAGGATTGCGCGGTCGGCGTAGTTGAAAGTGGTTACAGCAAACAACATGAACAAGATCATGTAGCGCACATTGCCGCGCCGGCCCTGCACCGGTGCCGAGGCACCCGCTTTATCGATATTCAAAACGTCTCCTGTTGCTGCCAGCGCCTGCGCTGGCGGTGGAATAGCTGCCAAGCACTATTTTTATTGTTATTTATCCTAAACCGATGTTGTGTTATCAGTCATCCTACAACTAGTTTCGTAGTATAATCAGCGCAAATCGATTTAGCAACCGGAATTACCAACCCGCGGCCACTTACCCATGAATACACCGCTCAATCCCCAGCCCGCCCCCGGCGCACCGCGCAAGAAGCATCGCAACCTGGCGCAGAGCGTGGTCGCCAGCATTGCCGACAGCATTCGCGACGGCAGCAGCAAGCCGGGGGACAAATTGCCGACCGAATCGGAATTGATGCGCACCCAGGGCGTCAGCCGCACGGTCATCCGCGAGGCGATTTCGCACCTGCAAGCGTCTGGACTGGTAGAGACGCGGCACGGTATCGGCACTTTCGTATTGGCCGCCAGCAACGCCAGCAATTTCGACATCGACCCGGAAACCGTGATCACCATGCGCGATATCCTGGCGATCCTGGAACTGCGCATCAGCCTCGAAGCGGAAGCGGCGGGACTGGCGGCGGCGCGGCGCAATGAAGAGCAGCTGGCGCAGATGCGGCTGGCGCTGGACGCCTTCCAGAAGAGCGCCCATGAGCGCGGCGACTCGGTCGCAGCCGATGTCCAGTTCCACCTGCATATCGCGCAAGCCACCGGCAACCGTTACTTCGTCGATATCCTGAGCCACCTCGGCACCACCATCATTCCACGCACCCGCATCAACTCGGCGCGGCTGGCGCATGACGATCCGGCCGCCTATCTTGACCGCGTGCACCGCGAGCACGAAGACATCTACAACGCCATCGTACGCCAGGACGCCGAGAGCGCCCGCGCCGCCATGCGCACCCACCTGAGCAACAGCCGCGAGCGCTTGCGCAAGGTGCAGGACAGCATGGGATCCGTGCCGTAATACCAGCAGCCTGTCGCCGGGCAATCCGTCGGCAGGCGCACATCGCCCGCGCTGACCGCGCCGGCGCGGCGCGCGCACTGCCCACCCAGCCATCCCCTACCCTGGCGTCGTCAAAACCCTCCTTCCCGATCAAACCAGCAACAATTCGGACTTGCGCGCCGCAATTCTTTGTTGTACGATGACTGATAACTTAGGTCGAAATGCCGACATCGTTGCTATCGTCAGGCATTCCGTTATCAACCGCAGCACTACACATCACCAAGACCATGACTCCTCAAGAACTCAAGCAAATACTTTCCTCCGGCCTGCTGTCCTTCCCGATCACCGACTTCGATGCGCAAGGCGACTTCCGTCCGAGCACCTATGCCGAGCGGCTGGAATGGCTGGCGCCCTACGGCGCGAGCGCCTTGTTCGTGGCGGGCGGCACCGGCGAATTCTTTTCGCTGACGACCTCCGAGTACTCCGATGTAGTGCGGCTGGCAGTGGAAACCTGCCGCGGCAAAGTACCCATCCTGGCCGGCGCCGGCGGCCCGACCCGCACCGCCATCGCCTTCGCGCAAGAAGCCGAACGCCTCGGCGCGCAAGGCATCCTGCTGATGCCGCACTACCTGACCGAAGCGTCGCAGGATGGCTTGCTGGCGCATGCGGAAGCGGTCTGTAAATCGGTCAAGTTCGGTGTGGTGATCTACAACCGCGGCATCTGCCGCCTCAACGCCGATTCGATGGAGCTGCTGGCCGCGCGCTGCCCGAACCTGATCGGCTTCAAGGACGGCATCGGCGACATCGAACTGATGGTCTCGATCCGCCGCCGCCTGGGCGACCGCCTGACCTACCTGGGCGGCCTGCCAACCGCGGAACTGTTTGCCGCGCCCTACAAGGCGCTGGGCGTGCCGGTCTATTCATCGGCGGTATTCAACTTCATGCCCAAGCTGGCGATCGACTTCTACACCGCCGTCAAGAACGACGACCACGCCACCACCGGCCGCCTGCTCGACAACTTCTTCCTGCCCTACCTGGCGATCCGCAACAAGAAAGCCGGCTACGCAGTCAGCATAGTAAAAGCCGGCGCCACCCTAGTAGGCCACGACGGCGGCCCGGTACGCACCCCGCTGATCGACCTCAACGCAGAAGAACGCGAACAGCTGAAAGCGCTGATCCTGGCGCAAGGGCCGCAGTAAATATCCGGATTAGCAACGGCGCGGATCGCTGGAAATCGATGCCGTAAAAATGCGGAGCTGTTACCGTTGCTTTTGAAGTTGCCGTTGCTTTTGACGTACCCCGCATGCGGACGTTGCCAAATGGGGCGGGGGCCAGTCGGGAATTATGGGACACATGTTTGAGCGAAGCGAGTTTGTGTCCCATCCGACTGGCACGCGCCTCATTTGGGGACCCGCCGAAGGCGGGCAACGGCTGTGCGGTCGCCTTCTTTTTGGTTACTTTTTCTTGGCGAAGCAAGAAAAAGTGACTGGCTGCCGGGCCACTCCCGGCAAGCTTCCACGGAGTAGCAACCGTTTCAGCAACGCACCGACCGTTCTTAGCATGCCACCGCTCTCACTCCGTAGGCCGTTAAATGGGGTCAGAGTAATTTTCGCAAAAGGCCGCGAAAAAAAACTCTGACCCCATTTAACTACGCTGTTGGTGGCGCACATAATCGAATTGAGGAAAATGAATGAATATCACTGGTGAAATGCTCATCGGCCAAACTGCGGTACGCGGCACAGAAGGCAGCCTGCGCGCCATCAACCCAGCCACCAACGAAAAAATCGCCCCCGACTTCGGCACCGGCAGCACAGCAGAAGTAGACCGCGCCTGCAAACTGGCCCAGCAAGCCTTCGACGCCTACCGCGAAACCACCCCCGAACAACGCGCCCAATTCCTCGAAGAAGTCGCCACCGGCATCCTCGCCCTCGGCCCGCAACTGATCGAACGCGCCAGCCAAGAATCCGGCCTCCCCACCGCCCGCCTCGAAGGCGAACGCGGCCGCACCGTAGGCCAGCTGCGCCTGTTCGCCAAAGTCATCCGCGACGGCCACTACCTCAGCGCCACCCTGGATACAGCACTCCCCGAACGCACACCCCCACGCGCCGACCTGCGCCTGCGCAAGATCGCCATCGGCCCCGTCGCCGTGTTCGGCGCCAGCAACTTCCCGCTCGCGTTCTCGGTCGCCGGCGGCGACACCGCCGCAGCACTCGCCGCCGGCTGCCCGGTCGTGGTCAAGACCCACAACGCCCATCCCGGCACCTCCGAACTGGTCGGCCGCGTCATCCAGCAAGCCGTCGCCGCCTGCAAGCTGCCAGAAGGCGTGTTCTCCCTGATCATCGGCAGCGGCAACGAAGTCGGCCAGGCCCTGGTCAGCCATGCCGCCATCAAGGCCGTCGGCTTTACCGGCTCGCGCCAGGGCGGCCTGGCGCTGATGCGCGCCGCCGCCCAGCGGCGCGAACCGATCCCGGTCTACGCTGAAATGAGCAGCATCAATCCCATGTTCCTGCTGCCGCATGCACTCGCCGCGCGCGCAAGCCACATCGGCAGCGCCTTCGTCGACTCCCTGACCATGGGCGTCGGCCAGTTCTGCACCAACCCAGGCCTGGTGATCGGCCTGGCGGGCGAGCATCTGGCGCAGTTCCAGGAAGCCGCAAGCAATGCGCTGAAGGCCAAGGCCGCCGGCACCATGCTGACCCCTGGCATCCATGGCGCCTACGTCGCCGGCGTTGAACGCATGCAAGCAGCCGACGGCGTCGACGCCGTCGGACTCGGCATGGCCGCAACCGCCCCCTGCGCCGCGCAAGCAGCCTTGTTCGCCACCGACGCCGCCACCTTCCTCGCCAGCGAACAGCTGGAAGATGAAATTTTCGGTCCCAGTTCGCTGATCGTCGCCTGCAAGGATGAAGACGAGATGCGCGCAGTAGCGGAACATTTGGCCGGCCAGCTGACCGCCACCCTGCAGCTCGACGCCGCCGACCACGCGCTGGCCAAAACGCTGCTGCCGACGCTGGAACGCAAGGCTGGCCGCATCCTGGTCAACGGCTTTCCGACCGGTGTTGAAGTAGCGTATGCGATGGTGCACGGCGGCCCGTTCCCGGCCACCTCCGACAGCCGCAGCACCTCGGTCGGCGCCAGCGCCATCGAGCGCTTCCTGCGGCCGGTGTGCTACCAGGACTTGCCGGGCGCCTTGCTGCCTGCGGCGCTGCAGGACAGCAATCCGCTTGGCTTGACGCGGCTGGTGGACGGCGCCTTGCTTGGCGCCTAAAGAAAATGGCAATCAAGGGTTTGCGCCCTTGATTGCCATCTGATTTCAAATCTGATTCCAACCCGGCAGCAAATATCGTCCACAGTAACCCGCTGCCGCGTGCCCGCTCAGCTCACTGCGGATCAAACGGCCCGGTTACGGTAAACAGGCCACCCTGAAATTTCCGTATCGGATCGTCCGCCGCCGGCATCGGCTGCGCTTCGATGGCGGCGCGGAACTGCTCTGAACTGTCGCGCGCGACAAAGCCCAGATGCGCGGCGTAGCGGTTATTCCACCAGCTGCCGGCATTGTCGGAAACGCCGTAGACCACGGTGTGGCCGACATCCGGCGTGAACAAGGCGCAGCGCAGCAGTTCGGTCAGGTCGTCGTAGCTCAGCCAGCTGGCGAGCGAACGGCGTTCCTTGGCTTGCGGGAAGGAATAGCCGATGCGGATGCTGACGGTTTCAATGCCGTAGCGGTCGAAGTGCAGCTGCGCCATGTCTTCGCCGTAGGATTTGGACAAGCCGTAATAACCGTCAGGGCGCCGCAGGTCGTGGGCATCGATGACCTGGTCCTGGCGGTAGAAGCCGGTGACATGATTCGAGCTGGCGAAAACAACGCGCTTGACGCCATGGCGGCGCGCCGCTTCGTAGACATGGAATACGCCCTTGATGTTGGCTTCCAGGATTTCTTCGAAGGGCCGCTCCACCGACACGCCGCCGAAATGGACGAGGGCGTCGCAGCCCGCCACCAGCGCATCGACGGCAGCGCGGTCGGCCAGGTTGCAAGGCCGGACTTCTTCATGTGCGATGGCGCTATCCTCCAGCACCGCGGCTAGGTCGGAAACCCGGACGATGCCGGCAAACGCCGCCATGCGCGGCCGCAACACCCGGCCCAGGCCGCCTCCCGCGCCCGTGAGTAACAAGCGACCGTATTTCACGCCGCCTCCTGTCCTGTGTCCTGTATCGCTCATATTGCCGATGTCCCCTGTCGATGTCATTGCGAAGGATGCGCCGATGACCGCCCCATTCTCTCGCAAGAGTTGTTATTGTGCCCTACGTTACAGTTATACGTTGTCCTACAACTTTAGCGATTATGGATCCGGCCGCGCTCCCTTGTCAAACTCCAGATTTATAAGAATAAAATCCCGATCTGCCATACCAGCCATTTAAATATATGTTGTATGATAACTGATGATTGATGATTGATGATTGAATCCCAAATACCAACAAACAGGAGACTTAGATGTTCAAGAAACTGATGCTCTTATGCAGTGCGATGATTTGCTCTATCGCGATCGCGCAGGGAGCGGCCGCTGCTCCGGCGAACGATGAGCAGGTGGTGGCGGACGTCGTCGAACAGCTGCGGGCAGCGATGAACCATCCGGGCGATGGCGCGGCGCTGAAGCCGCTGGTGATGGATGAGCTGAGCTACGGCCACTCGAACGGCAAGGTGCAGGACAAGGCCGAATTCATCGAGGCGCTGGTCAGCGGCGCATCAAACTTCGTCAGCATCGCCCTGTCCGACCAGAGCATCAGGATCGTGCAGGATACCGCCGTGGTGCGGCATACTTTCGTTGCCGTCACCAACGACTCGGGCAAGCCCGGCAACGTGTCGTTGAAAATCCTGATGGTCTGGAAGAAGCACGACGGTCATTGGCGCTTGCTGGCGCGGCAGGCGGTGCGGTTCAGCGCATGAGAGCGCTTGCTCGAACGGCCACGACCGGCCGTTCGCGGCGGTCGTGACAGATGCAATGCAAGCTGAATTCATGACGCCCACGCCAGCGCGCCAACTCAGGCCGGCTGTTGCTGGGTGGTGCAATGAATCCCGCCGCCGCCGGCAGCGATGGCATCGATATTCAATTGCAGCACTTCACGCGCGGGAAACAGATCGCGCAAGATGTCGCAGGTATTCCGGTCGGATTTGGCGTCGCCAAACTCAGGCACGATGACGGCGCGGTTGCACACATAAAAATTAATGTAGCCGGCGGCGAATTCCTTGTTTTCATACTTGCTGCGCACGCTGGCAGGCCCTGGCAGCGCCACGACACGCAATTTGCGCCCCTTGCCGTCGACGGCTTTACGCAATATCTCCAGATGGCGTTTGGTGATGGCATGCTCCGGCGAGGAAGAGTCGGCTTCATAGCCCGCAAGTACCACGCCCGGGCCGGCGAAGCGCGCGTAAAAGTCGGTATGGCCGTCGGTGATGTCGCGGCCGGCGATCCCGGGCAGCCATATGATCTTGTCCAGGCCGAGCAAGCGCATCAGTTCCACTTCGCATTGAGCCTTGCTGACGCCAGGATTGCGGTTGCGGTTGAGGACGCAGCTCTCGGTGATGATGGCAGTGCCCTCGCCATCGACCTCGATGCCGCCGCCCTCTAGCACCAGCTTGCTGCTCAATGGCCGAACGCCTGTGTGTGCGCTGATGAAGCCGGCGACTTCGGCGTCGCGGTCGTAGTCCTGCTTTTCTCCCCAGCCGTTGAAATTGAAATCGACGGCCGCCGTGTTTCCTTGGCCATTTTTAACGAATACGGGTCCGGTATCGCGCATCCACAAGTCATCAATGGGATGGTCAATCAGTTTGACCGCGGCGCCGCATTTGCGCAGGGCGAGCTCATGGTCTTCTTCGCGCACCAGCATGTTGACCGGCTCAAAAGCTGAAATCGCGCGGGCGATGGCCGCCAGGTTGTCCTGCGCGCCGGCCTGCAGGCGCTTGCCCCAGATTTCTTCATCAGGCCCAAAAGCCATCCAGGTGGCAGCATGCGGCTCGCCCTCGTCGGGCATGCGCCAGCCGTTCCCGGACGCAGCCAGGACTGAGCCGTTGATCCCGTCGAACAGGCTCGCCAACAGCACAGCGCCAGACTTGCGCAGCCCTTGTTTCAATACCTCGCGTCGCGTCGTCATTTAAGTTCTCTCCTTGTCGCCGGTGCTGCCCGATTGCGTGCACTCAGGCGAGGGGTTCTTGCTGCGTAGTGCAATGGATCCCGCCCCCGCCGGCAGCAATCGGATCGATATTCAGCTGCACTATGGCACGTCCGGGGAACAATTCCATATAACGAGCCTTGGCATTGGCATCGGCTGCCGCGTCGCCAAATTCCGGCATGATCAGCGCCCCATTGACAAGGTAGAAATTGATATAGCCTGACGCAAAGGTCTTGCTGGCAAACTCTGGCCGGATACGGCCAGGCGCCTCTATCGTGACGACTTGCAAAGGCTTGCCGCTGACATCTGTGGCGGCGCGCAATATTTGCAGATGGCGCATAGTCACCGCATTGTCATAAGAAGCGGGATCAGGATCGAAACCCGCCACCACCACTCCAGGCCGCGTGAAGCGCGCATAGAAATCGGTATGTCCATCTGTAATGTCCTTGCCGGCGATGCCCGGCAGCCAGATGACTTTACGTATCCCTAGCAGCGCGTTCAGCTCGGCTTCGCAATCCGCCTTGCTCAGACCGGGATTGCGATTCGGATTCAGCACGCAGCTTTCGGTAATGATGGCAGTGCCCTTGCCGTCAACTTCGATGCCGCCCCCTTCCAGCACCAGCCTGCTCGGCAGCGTCCGCACGCCTGCCTGCTGCATCACTAATCCCGCCACCTTGCCATCGTTGGCATAGGCCTGCTTTCTGCCCCAGCCATTGAAATTGAAATTGACGCCCGCTCTTTCGCCATTCTGGTTCATGACAAATACTGGCCCAGTGTCGCGCAGCCATAGGTCGTCGATGCCGGTCACCAGCAGCTTCACCCGCGGATCAAGCTTCTGCCTGGCAGTCGCCAGGTCGCGTTGATTGACCAGCACGTTGACCGGCTCGAACTGCACGATAGCATTGGCGATGCGCGCCAGGGCATCTTGCACCGGGACGACTTGCCAGGTTTCCCAGATGGCGTCGGATGCGACAAATGCCATCCAGGTCGCTTTGTGCGGCTCAGCCTCGTCGCGCATGGCCCAACCGGACGCCAGGGCTTGTCCGCTGCTGCCCGCCGGCCGGCCTGCATCATTGACGCCCACCGGCTGGCGTGGCGCGGTCGCGCCGCCGTCGCCTCCGCCACCGCAGGCTGTCAGCAAACCTCCGAATACAAAGGCGCCGCCACCGGCACCGCATTTCTGCAAAAAACCACGACGAGAGCTCACGACTATTTTCTCCTTTAAAGATTGGTTCAAGGCGATGCCTATTGACGGATCGGCAGCGCCAAGGCAGCGATCGCGGGCCAGGACCAACATGGGCAATGGAATACAGAGCCATTATGGAGCGTGCTACACTTGAGGAATATTGATGTTTATTCGATAAATTAATTAGTTTTTCTCATATGTCCATCAATCGTATTCCATCGTTGAAGCTTCTGGGCGGCTTTGAAGCGGCTGCCCGCCTCGGCAATTTTTCGCGCGCTGCCGATGAATTGTGCGTATCGCAATCCGCCATCAGCCATCAGATACAGCTGCTGGAAGAGCAGATCGGCCAGCCGCTGTTCCATCGGGTCGGACGCGGCGTGGAATTGAATGTTGCCGGCGAAGTCTTGCTGCAGAGCGTGCAGCGCTCGTTCGGCACCTTGCGCAGCGGCTTGACGCGCATCGCCACCTATCTCGACCCGGGGCTGGTGGTGCTGGTGTGCCCGGCGCCATTGCTGCATGGCTGGCTGCAGCCGCGGATAGAGCTTCTGCAAGACCGGATTCCAGGACTGTTCCCCTTGCTCTCGACCGATGAAAGCGCCCGCTTCATCGATGAAATCGATGTCGACATCACCATCGGCAACCGCCCGATACAGCAGCCAGGCTTATTGGAAGTCCCTTTGTTGCAGGATGAATGGGTGGTGGTGGGCAACGCCGAACTGGCGGCCAAACTCAACGGCATTCCGCTGGAGCAGCATCATCTGCATACCGGCCTGGTGTGTCTGGAGGATAGCCTGACCGACGATGCGACTGCAGGGATTTTCCGCCATCAGCTGGCAGCGTTCCGGAAACAGGCGATCTACGACGACCTGCGCCTGCTGCTGGACGCCGTGCTGCGCAAACGCGGCATCGCCTGCCTGCCCCGCCTGCTGGCGCAGGATAGCCTGACGCACGGACAAATCAACATCCTGCCCGGCTATCCGCGCTTGCCCGGCGCCACCTGGTGGCTATCGCGGGTCGCGGGCCAGCCGCGTTCGGACATGGTGGCGGATATCTGCGAATACCTGCTGGCCGACGCCGTCAGCAAGTGAGGCGCCGTCAGAATTCCGCTTCATCCATCGCGAACAATTCCAGCTCGTGCGCAAACCCGGGCAAGCGTAGGACATCACCGCGGCGCCGACGGCCAATACATAGGCCAGCCGCTTACCGCTGCGGCAGCCGGTACGGAACAACAAACCTGGAATTGGTGAAGATTTTTAATTCGTACGACCACGATCCCAATGCATATCACCGTTAAGCGTCCGCTTCCGAGAAATGTAGGAAACCGCTTGGGGTCGATAGCAGCCCCCCCCCGGTGATAGGTAGCTGGCGCCCCAAAGCCGACATTGATGCTTAAAGCATTTTCAGTCGCTTTACTAATTAATAACTTGCGTACTAATCGATGTTAATTAGTGAGTAACTTGATGTTGTGTTCGAGGCGCTCTTGCATCATCTGCCGTGTCGCTTCATCAAGGCAATCAGCTGCTGTGCTGAAACTCGTTGTTATGCGTTGGAGCAAGGCGTTAAGGTAGGCGTTCACTTCCTCGTGCGTTGAGAACCCGAATCTGTGACTGTCTCCCAAAAGGGCTTCTCGTGAGATATCGAAGCGCCCCGTCGACAATTGCATCTGAAGCTGTACCGGCGTTTCTAGGGAGTTTGGCACAACATCGAACGCGGGGGATAGCCGCCAACAACCGTCCTCCGCTGAGTAGACCGCCGCGTGGTTGCGGGCGTGGTCGTCGTCGTTGCCGCACATTGCATTGAATACCATTCGGCCAAAAAGCTCGTGCCAGTCCTCAATCGGCGCCCCGATTCGGCGTAGCTCGCCGGCTAAGCGAGGGTAGCTCCACAAATCCGTTTCTAGTCGACCGGGGTATTCTGTCTGAAGCAGCGAGGCAGCGCTGATGCACATGTGGCGCTTCATGCCCATTCTGTCAAATCGCATGACCTGGACGGCGCTTCGGCCGCTAACGGCAGGGTGATAGGCTGTCTCAGCAAACCGGAGTCCGCTTAAAGCTCCCCATCGCTGCCCAAAGTGTTCAAGAAGGGGGATGTTGGCGACATCGGATGAGATGGCCGGCTTGACCATCCAGGACTGGCCGTTCTCTCCCTGAACTGTCGCTTTGGGCCGGGCTCCGCCCAGACTTGCAGTCTGGACCAGCCTCGCTCTAACTTTTGGTCGGACAGGGGGCCTGTGCTCTGCTAAAGCGGCGAGCTCTTCTACTACGTGTGACAACAGTGGTAGTACCGGGGTGCTTAACAGCGCCTGGGGAGGTTTAGGTGAGGGGCCAATTGCCAAAGCCCCCCATCTATCTGCGTTGCTGGCTTTAAGAAGATAGTGGAGAGGGGGAGTGTCCTCCCTCAAGTTGTGTTCGCGTCGTAGCAACGCCTGCCCCCAGGCATCAGGGCACACGTCGCGCAGAGCATCATGCAGCCCGGAGTACCGGGCTGCATGAAACTCTTGCCCTGGCATAAAGGGAAGGTTCACTGGGTCAATTGACCAGATTAATCCTGCGTCAGCATATGACGGGGCGTACAAGAACAAACCTTCGCCCGCCTCGTTCCGGCGATAGCGCCCCACCGTCACCCACGCCCCGTCGTCGGGTCGCTGCAGGTAGACGAAAATCGGCTTAGAAATAGGCGAGCTTCGCATCTGCTCTCTCGTGCTGAGTATGCTTTACTCGTTGCCCTGGTACGCGCCAGTAGTCGCTTGACAAAGCAGGTGTAGCTACAGGTTCAAGTCCCAGTGTCAGAAGAGCTGTTAAGTATATGCCTGCACCCGCGCCCGGGTCGCCTGCCTCGAGTCGGCGAAGGGTACCTCGCGATACTCCAAGGCGAGTGCACAGGTCTTCAGCTGTAATGCGTTGCTGCATGCGCTGAGCGCGAATAGCTTTGCCCCAAGTGTTTAGTCTCTCTTCGACAAGCGATGGCAAAACCTCGGCAGTTAGAAGTTTGCGTGGCATAGTTTCCCCGTTTTTCGTAAAGTCAATCAGGGGCGTTAAACCCTCAATAAACTATCATCTAGATAAATTAATTATCTATAGATAGCTCATTATGTCGCATAACACGCAATCTATCAACCATATATATAAATTAATTATCCATAGATGGCTCATTATGTTGCATAACGCGCGATCTATGAACCTCCATTTTGGCGGTGTGGCGCTTACCTTCGCATATAAATGGATGATACCGAAGAATCATTCCGACCTAAACGAGTGGCTTTATTGAGGGGCTATCTCATACAATTGCAGCCGTCTCGGAACTAAGCTGAGTTTGATAAATGCGAATGCTTGGCGTCCGCTGCTGGCCGAGGCTGTGTAAAAACGCAAAAACATGAAATTTTCGCGGGTAGGATGATCATTGCCGATATCGAGAAAATCGCGTAGCGGTCGTTTTGAGAGGCCGGTTTTTATGTGCGCCGAATTTTTACGCGTTTTTACACAGCCTCGGCCGTTTTGAGCCGGCTTGAGAGAACTCCCGGATGAAGCACCGTGTTTCCTGGACGGTTAAACCACAGCAGCGCTGAACGATTCGGGCCGCCGCGCAAGCAGATGAGACAGCCGTTGAAGACCCGCCTGCAAGCGTCCACGGTCTTTGATGCTACCCAAAGAGATCCGAATTGCATTCACTGATCCGCTGCCAGTTGCGAATGCCTCCGCCGGCGTGACTGCGATGCCCTCGCTGTCGGCTGCACGCGCAAGCTGTGAGGCGTTCCAATACGCCGGCAACTCGAGCCATACATGCAGGCCGTCACCAAAGCCGCTGTACCGCCCCGCCAGAATATCCCGAGCCATCCAGTGGCGCAGGCGCGCCTCGTTGCGCACGCCTTCCATCAATCTGTCAGCCGAACCGTCGAGGATCCACTGCGTGGCCAGTGCGGCCGTCAGAGGAGCAACCATCAGCGCAAATGATCTTAGCGCGACCAGGAAACGTTCGCGTTCGTGCGGGTCGCGTATGAGCACGAAGGCGACACGCAAGCCGGGCGTCAGGCATTTCGACAGGGTTGAGATGTAGTACACCTGTTCCAGGGCAAACGTGGCAATAGGTGGTGGCGGAGCATCGGCAAGGAGCCAGTAGGGATCGTCCTCGACGATGCGTACATGGCAGCGCTTCGCGATGCTGGCGAGCTCCTTGCGCCGGCGTTCCGGAATGGTGATGGCGGTCGGGTTCTGTAATGTCGGATTGAGGTAGACCAGCCCAGGCTTGTGCTGGCGGCACGCTTCCTCAAGCATCTCAGGCACCATCCCGTGCTTGTCCGCTTCCACCGCAATGATATGCCGGCCGAATTGGGTCGCCGCGGCACGCAAGCCGGGATAACTCGTTGGTTCTGCCAGGATGACATCGCCAGGCTCCGTCAGCGCAAGGATCAATGCCGCGATCGCCGCTTGCGCACCCGGACAGACAACAACCTGTCGAGAATCCAGATGTCCAAACATCGGTGCTAGCCATTTGGCTCCAGCCTTACGGTCGGAGTCGCTTCCCCCGGCCAAGTGGTAAGTCATCAGCAATTCATTATCTGCCCTCATCAGTACCTGAGACAAACCTTGTTTCAACATGTCGTCGAAGTCCACGCCATCCGGCGGTGGTGGGGTATTCATGCTCAGGTCGAGGATCGAGGTCAATTCGACTTTCGGCGCCGCGACATAGGTGCCTCGAGCGCCGCGGCCCTCCAACAAGTTGCGGCGTCTGGCTTCGTCGTATGCGCGCGTGATCGTCGTCAGGTCGACGTCCAGCTGTGCTGCCAACTGGCGCTGCGGAGGTAGACGGTCACCCGGTTTCAGCGATCCTTCTACCACCGCCGCCTGCAACGCATCCGCAATCTGCAAAAAACGTGGCCCTTTGTTCCCGGCCAATCGCGGCAACCAGATTGGCAAATTTTCATCTTGTATGGTTTTCGGCTGGGACATTTTGTCTCAATGTATGGAAATTGTTTTCAAGTAGTATGCATCAGGACATGCAGCAACACCATCCTTGCATGGCAGTCGTTGACGTTTTCTCCTCTCTCATCAGCATTCGGCAAATCACTTCGCTGGATGCCGTTGTTATTTCATAGGTAGATGTAATGAAAGATTCAAGCAGGATGCCTGAGGGGATGGCTTGAACAAAAAATGAAGTGTTGAAGCAGCGTTTTGAGGTAGTGCTCCTCACGATAGATAGTGTCAAGTAATAGCCTGGAAATACGCAAAATGATGGATTGGATCCCTATAGTCTTAGTTACGTTCAAGGTTCTCGTGCTCGGCACGGGCATGTTCTTCGCCATCAAGTGGCATTACGATCAAGGGAAAAAGGAGAAGGAGAAGGAGAAGCGCGCGGTGCTACGCGCGGGCGGCAAGGTGGCCGCAGTCTTCGTGCTATCGCTCCTGGGCCTGGGGCTCGTCACCTTCGTCCTTGCCAGGATGCTCGGTTTGGACTTGACCTTTCCATGATGGCAAAGAATAGTCGGCCGATATCCAGTGATGCGGCAGCAATTCCCCGATGCGGCTATTGGGCAGCATCGGCAGGCGGGTCAGAGTGAATCGCCACGAATCTGCTAGACACTCGCTTGCTGTTTAAAATACGTCAAATTTAGATGACCGCTATTGCCGCCGGAAGCGGCCTTTCAAGTCGGGCCACAGCCGATTCAAAACGGTCACAGCTGTTTCCTGAAATCGGACATTCCAATGGGTAGCTGCTTCCGCTTTATCTGCTTCCATTCCGAAAAATCCGTCTGACAGGAGTCATCACATAGGTCGAATGAGAATAGTAAATTTTTAGCGGCGAGTGATGCGCCGCTCAGACTTCCGGCTCATCCGTTGCAAACAATTCCAGCTCCCGCGCAAACCAGAAACAGGCATAGGAAATCAACGCAGCGCCAATGGCAATCACATAAGCCAGCCGCTTGCCATGCCAGAGGCTCCCCAGCCATTGATTGAAACCGGCGATCAGCCTGCCCGAGGTGCCGCCATACATTTCCATGTCGCGCACATAGGCCTTCGATTCGCCTACAGCATAAGCGACCCCGTCCACCACTTGATAGCCGAGTCCGTGGTTGCCGCCGTCGGCCGCATAGTAGTAGACCAGGCCGGCGCTCAGCAAGCCGGCCAGCAAGACCAGCACGCTGGCGCGGTAAAGATAGCGCTGCAGTTTCGCGTTCTTGCTGTCCATGTTTTCCACGCTATCAACGATCTATTGAGCATTTCATAAAGCGCGACAAAACCGCAATCTGTTTTTCGTCGCGCTTAACACACGCAGCTAACAACCAAGCCATGAGATGCGCTCTGTCTTTCTCCGAATCCGTCATGTGGGGTCAGAGTGAGGTTTCACGATAAAGCGCCGCGAAAGTTCACTCCGACCCCAGATGACTCCTGACTCAGATGACTCTGTCCATTTTCTTTGACAATGTCATGACTAATGAAACTCTCATTAGTCTATCTTCGTACCGCGAAACGGAAACGCCTGCTGCCTGATAAACCCGTCCGGCATGTAATCCCCCACCACGCCGTATTTCTCCGGGAAGGCCTTCTTGGCCTTGACCGCAGTGCCGAGGAAATAATCGATGAAGGCAAAGTGCGCCGCATAGTTCTTGTCGATCGCTTCGTCTTCCGATGAATGGTGCCAGTGGTGGAAATCCGGGGTGACGAAGATGTAGCGCAGCGGGCCCCATGGCAGGTGCACGTTGGAGTGGTTGAACACGGCCTGGAAGCCGACGATGATGATGTAGGCGTTGACCACCGACTTGTCGAAGCCGAGCACGAACAGCGGGCCAAGCACCAGCACGCGGGTGCAGATCAGTTCCAGGATGTGCTGGCGCGAGCCGGCCAGCCAGTCCATGGTCTTGACGCTGTGATGGACCGAGTGGAAGCGCCACAGCAAAGGCACTTCATGATAGGCGCGGTGGGCGCCGTACTCCATCAGGTCGGCCACCAGCATGCACAGCAGCAGCTGCGGGATGAAGCTGATGGCGGCCACGGTGTTCTGGAAATCGGCGTGCACCATCCAGCCGAACACGCGGTGGATCATGACGTTGACCACCAGCAGCGCCAGGCCGATGATGAAATGGTTGACCGCGAAATGCACCAGGTCGGTCTGCCATTCAAAGCGGAAGATAGCTTGCTTGCGGTATAGCGGGAACATCTTTTCGATCAGCACGAAGATCAGGGTTGAGCCGAGCAGGTCGATGATGAACCAGTCGAGGCCGATATACGGCGTGTGATCGGGGAAATCGCCGACCGCGACCTTGGAGCCGCCCCAGGCCACTGCCGCCAACACCATCAGCAGCGCGGAAAAATTCAGCGAGCGCTGGCGGCCGAACAGGATGTTAGCCAGCGACAGCACGCCGGCGACCAGCAGCGCGCCGAACAGGATCTGGCGCATCAGGCTGACCGAATACACATGGCGCAGCTCGGGCGTGGTCAGGTATTGCGGGTAATGGAAAGCCAGCACGCCGAGCAGGCTGAGGAAGCCGAGGCTGAGCGCAATCACGCTGGTGATGAGGCCAGTGCCGGGCTGCAGCTCGCCGCTCTGCTGCAGGATGCTGGCGGTGTCCTCCACCATGGCGCTGGTCAGGCTGCCGATTTTTGTAGACTTGGCGCGCGCCGCGGGGCTCGACGTCGGATCCTGCTCTGGCATGTGCGTCTCGATATGAAAATGGAAAGAAGAAGGAGTATAGCAACGGCCCTGAGGTTGTCAGTTGCCAAATCACAACAGCCGGGATAAATATCGCGCCTGCCTTGGCGGATGGATAGCGGAAGGAATCTGATGCGGCGCATGCCGGCTCATGCGGAAAGCCGGATCGGCCCGGTCACAGGCCGATCCGGCTGCGGACGATCAGCCCGGTACTTTGCCTTCCACGCCCTGCACGTAGAACTTGATGCCATGCAGGAAGCCATCGTCGGCGACAGCATCCTTGGCGACCTGCTCCTTGCCGGTATTGTCGACCACAGGGCCTTTCCAGATCGGCGCGCTGCCGTCGACGATGGCTTTCTTGCGCTCGGCCACCAGCGCCTTGACGTCGGCTGGCAGGTCGGCATTGAAGGCGCCCAGGTCGATGCCGTCGTCTTTCAGGCCGATCCAGCTGGTGCTGCTCTTCCAGCTGCCGTCCAGCACTTCGCCGACGCGCTTGGTGTAGTACACGCCCCAGTTGATCATCGATGCCGCCTGGTGCGCTTTCGGGCCGAAGCTGGTCATGTCGCTATCCCAGCCGAAGGCGGCCACGCCTTTTTCCTGGGCGGTCTGGACCACGGCGGCGGAGTCGGTGTTCTGCATCAGGACGTCGACGCCCTGGCCGATCAGCGTGGTGGCGGCTTCACGTTCCTTGCCCGGATCGAACCATTTGTTGACCCATACCACGCGGGTGGTGGCTTTCGGATTGACCGAACGGGCGCCGAGGGTGAAAGCGTCGATGTTGCGGATCACTTCAGGAATCGGCACCGAAGCGACCACGCCCAGCTTGCCCGACTTGCTGATCTTGCCGGCGACGACACCCGCGAGATAAGCGCCCTCGTAGGTGCGGACATCGTATTGCGCCAGGTTGTCGGCGGTCTTGAAGCCGGTGGCGTGCTCGAATTTGACATCGGGGAATTCCTTGGCCACCTTCAGCATCGCTTCCATGTAGCCGAAGCTGGTGCCGAAGATCAGCTTGTTGCCGTCGACCGCCAGCTGGCGGAATACGCGCTCGGCATCGGCAGCCGATTCCGGCACGTTCTCGACGAAGCTGGTCTTCACCTTGTCGCCGAATTTCTCGTCGACCGCCTTGCGGCCCTTGTCATGGGCAAAGGTCCAGCCGGCGTCGCCGACCGGGCCGATATACACGAACGCCACTTTCAGCGGTTCAGCCTTGGCCGGCGCCGGCGCGGATGCCGGTGCGGCGGCAGGCGCCGCCGCTTCCTCCTTCTTGCCGCAGCCGATGAGCGCGGCGGCGGTCAGTGCGGCCAGCATGGCCAGCGATGCCCTGCGTGATATCTTCATTACTTATCTCCCTCTGTGTTGATGGTTGGTCGGCCTGCTATCTGATTTGCTTTGCTCAGCTGGCGTCCGGCTTGAACGGTTTGCCCAGCGACGCCGGCATGTTGAGCCGGATCCAGTCGGGGTTGCGCGAGATCAGCGCCAGCACCACGATGGTCGCTACATACGGCGCCATCGACAATACCTGCGACGGAATATTCACTCCCATGCCTTGCAGATAAAACTGCAAAATCGTGACGCCGCCGAACAGCAGCGCGCCGAGCAGCACCCGCAGCGGCCGCCAGGTGGCGAAGGCGGTCAGCGCCAGCGCGATCCAGCCGCGCCCGGACACCAGGCCCTCGACCCACATCGGCGTATACACCAACGATAAATAAGCGCCGGCCAGGCCGCAGCAGGCGCCGCCGAACAACAAGGCGGCGAAGCGTATCCAGCGCACCGGGTAGCCCAGCGCATGCGCCGATTCCGGCGATTCGCCGATGGCGCGCAGGATCAGGCCGGCGCGGGTGCGATAGATGAACCAGGCGATGACGCCGCACAGCAGCAGCGCCAGGTAACTCATCCAGTGCTGCTGGAACAGGGCCGGGCCGAGGAAGGGAATATCCTTCAGAAATGGAATGCCGCGCGCCTGCGCCGGCAAGCCCAGCCCGACTAGGCTCTGGCCGAGGAACGCCGACAATCCGGCGCCGAAGATCGACAAGGCCAGCCCAGTCGCCACCTGGTTGGTGGCCAGCACCAGCGCCAGCCAGGAAAACAGCGCTGCCATGAGGACGCCGCTGAGGGCGCCCGCGAGGAAGCCGAGCATCGGGTTATGGGTGGTGTAGCCGACCGCGAAGCCGGCGATGGCGGCCACCAGCATCATGCCTTCCGCGCCGAGGTTGAGGACGCCGGCGCGCTCGTTGATCAGCAGGCCGAGCGCCGCCAGCAGCAGCGGCGTACCAGCGTTGATCGAAGCGGCGATCAGTGAGGCGAATTGTTCCATGTCAGATCCTCGCTTTCCGGCGCAGGCGGTAATTGATCAGGGTATCGCTGGCCAGCAGCAGAAACAGCAGCATGCCCTGGAACACGCCGGTGATGGCCGACGGCAGGCCCAGCCGCGATTGCGCCAGCTCGCCGCCCAGGTAGAGCAGCGACATCACCAGCCCGCCCAGCACCGCGCCGACCGGATGCAAACGGCCGATGAAAGCGACGATGATGGCGGCGAAGCCGTAGCCCGGCGACACCGAAGGCAGCAGCTGGCCGATCGGCCCGGCGATTTCAAAGGCGCCGGCTAGCCCGGCAAAACCGCCGGAGATCAGCAGCGAGACCCACAGGGCGCTGCGGCTGGAAAAGCCGGCATAGCGCGCCGCGTGCGGCGCAACGCCGCCGACCATCAGCGAAAAGCCGCGGAAGCTGCGCGTCATGAACACCGTCATCAGCACCGCCAGCACCAGCGTCACGGCAAAGCCGATATGCAGGCGCGTGCCGCTTAACAGCATCGGCAGCATGAATTCGCTGGAAAACACTTTCGATTGCGGGAAGTTCATGCCGTTGGGGTCTTTCAGCGGACCGTTCACCGCATACATCAGCAGCAGCTGGGCGACATAGGTCAGCATCAGCGACACCAGGATTTCATTGGCGTTGAAACGATCCCGCAGCAGCGCCGTGATGCTGGCCCAGAAGGCGCCGCCGACGACGCCGGCGAGGACCATCAGCAACAGGCCGAGGCTGCCCGGGATCGCATGGTCCGGCGCATCGAGGAACACCAGCATGGCGCCGGAAAACAGCGCGCCGACGGTGAACTGGCCTTCGGCGCCGATGTTCCAGATATTGGCGCGGAAGCACACCGCCAGGCCCAGTGCGCAGAGTATCAGCGGCACCGATTTCAGCAGCAGCTCGCTGATGGCGCGCTTGCCGTTGAAGGGATCGATCAGGAATACTTTGAGGCCAGCGAGCGGATCCTTGCCCAGCGCGATGAACAATAGCGCGCCCAGCAGCATGGTCAGCACGATCGCGATCAGCGGCGAGCAGTAGGTCATGGCGCGCGAGGGCGTGCCGCGCAGTTCCAGCTTCCAGGGCCACAGATTATGCATGGGCGGCCTCCGCTGCATCCTGCCATAGGCCGCTCATCCACAGGCCGACCTGCTCGCGCGTGGCTTGTTCGATAGCGATAGAGGGCGACAGCCGGCCCTTGGCGATCACGTGCAGGCGATCGCACAGCGCAAACAGCTCGTCGAGTTCTTCTGAAATGATCAGCACTGCGCAGCCTTCCTGTTTCAAAGCGAGAATTTCGGCGTGGATCTGGGCGGCAGCGCCGACGTCCACGCCCCAGGTCGGCTGGGCGACGATGAAGACGCCCGGCTTGCGCTCCAGCTCGCGGCCGACGATGAATTTTTGCAGGTTGCCGCCGGACAGGCTCTTGGCCAGCGCGCCCGGGCCGCTGGCCTTGACCTTGAAGCGTTCGATGATGGATGCCGCGCTCTTGCGCGCATAGGCGAAATCGATCATGCCGCGCTTGACGTAGGGCGGCTTCTGGTGCGACAGCAGCATGTTGGCCGCCAGGTCCAGGGTCGGCACGGCGCCGCGCCCGAGCCGCTCTTCCGGCACCAGTCCGAGTCCGAGCGCACGGCGCGGATTGGGCGCCAGCTGGCCGGCTGCGCGGCCGGCCAGCATCACCATATTCGGCGCGGCGCGCTGGTCTTCGCCGGAGAGCGCCGCCAGCAATTCTTGCTGGCCGTTGCCGGAGACGCCGGCGATGCCGACGATTTCCCCGGCGCGCACCTCGCATTCGATATCCTTGAGTTCGGTGGCGAACAGATGCGCCTTCGGCAGGCACAGGCGGTTGACGTGCAGCTTGCGCTCGCTGCGCATGGAGTCGGGATTGCGTTCGCGCTGCAAGCGCACCAGCTCGTCGCCGATCATCATGCGCGACAGGCCGGCGCTGGTTTCCTGGCGCGGATCGCAGATGCCGGTGACCCGGCCGCCGCGCATCACGGTGGCGCTGTGGCAGAGGGCGCGGATTTCATCCAGCTTGTGGCTGATGTAGAGGATGCTGCAGCCTTCGGCGGCCAGCTTGCGCAGGGTGACGAACAGCTTGTCGACCGCTTGCGGCGTCAGCACCGAGGTCGGCTCATCCAGGATCAGCAGTTGCGGATTGGTCAGCAGCGCGCGGACGATTTCCACGCGCTGGCGCTCGCCCACCGAAAGGGTATGCACATGGCGGTGCGGCTCCAGCTCCAGCCCGTACTTGTCGCCGGTCTGGCGGATCTGCGCCACCAGCTCCGGCATGCTGACATCGGAAGCCAGGCCGAGCGCGATGTTTTCCGCGACGGTGAGGGTATCGAACAGGGAGAAATGCTGGAACACCATGGCGATGCCGAGCTGGCGCGCGACGTGCGGATTGGCGATGTGCGCCAGCGCGCCGTTCCAGAAGATCTCGCCGGCATCCGGCTTGACCGTGCCGAAAATGATTTTCATCAGGGTCGACTTGCCGGCGCCGTTCTCTCCCAGCACGGCATGGATTTCGCCGGGCGCGACCGAGAGATTGATATCGTCGTTGGCCAGCACGCCCGGATAGGCTTTGCGGATATGGGCGATCTGCAGACGCGGTATGGTTGAAGTCACTTCTTCTGCCTGTGTCAATGAAAGACCGTTGCAAAATGAATCCAGCACGATGGCGCTTGCCGGTCCCGGCGCACCGGACCGCGAAGCAAGCAACATGCTACATCACTCAGCTGCTTATCGGCGGATTGCATTGCAATCTTTTACCGACATGAAGCTACTGCAAAAGCAAACTGCATGCCAGTCTGCCGCCTCCCGCTTCAGGCGCGTCTGGCGCGATTCCTGCGTAAGCCAGCCGGGCCCGCCCCGTGCCTGGCGGCGCCGATTTGCGGTAGCATGACGGCAGACTGGTAACCACAAAATGAAAACAGAGCGCATGAAAAAAAAATCCGGCGTCACTGCAACCAGGCCCGCTTCGACGCGGGGCAGCGGCGTGGTCGATCAGAAAATCTACGATTCGGTGCTGAAGGCGGTCATGAGCCAGCGCCTGCCGCCGGGCACCAAGCTGACCGAAGCCAGCCTGTGCGAACTGTTCGCGGTCAGCCGCACCATCGTGCGCAAGGCCATCCAGCGCCTGGCGCACGACCATATCCTGGAATTGCGGCCGAACCGCGGCGCCATCATCGCGCAGCCGACGCCGCAGGAAACGCGCGAGATCTTCGCGGCGCGGCGCGCCATCGAAGCCATCATCGTGCCGCTGGCGGCGCAGCATGCAACGCGCGCCCAGATCGCCCGGCTGCGCCAAATCGTCAAAGAAGAACATGCGTCCTTTCATAGCGGCGACCACGCCAGGTGGATACGCCTCGGCGGCGAATTCCACATCCTGTTATCCGAGACAGCCGGCAATCCGGTACTGACCCGCTTCCTGCGCGAACTGGTCTCGCGCTGCTCGCTCATCATCGCCCTGTACCAGGCGCCCAACAAGACTGCCTGCCCCAACCACGAACATGAACACCTGATCGACGCCATTGCCGCCGGCGAGATCGAAGCGGCGATCCGCATGATGGACCAGCATCTGCTCGACATCGAACAGGCCCTGCGCCTGAGCGACGACGAACACGAAGTCAACCTGGCTGAAATACTCGATCTTGCATGAATGCGAGCGCGCTTGCCGGGACGCCAGGGCTATCTTAGGGCACATTCGCGCCTCGGCCAGCTGTCATAAAGTGTATACAAGTTATTTCAAAATGTCGCCATTTTGGCGCGCCGGCGCGCACTAATCCGGTTCTTGCAACATTCTCGCCAGCCCTGTTTTGGCGCGCCCCTCCCCATTAGAAGGCGTTATTTTTTGCCGGATGCGGCAGCTTGCACGGCAGCCGGCCTTATCACTCCTGCAAGCTATCCGCGCCCGAATCGGACTTTTCCATATGTATACAATATATTTTCGATACAAATCGTAATACCGATTTCTCCAATCTTCCTGCCGGGAAAAATTCTGGCACGGTCTTTGCGTTGAGTGAATCCGTTCTGGTCCGGCACGCGCATTTTCAAACGCCGGCCTGCACGCGGCAGACATAACTAAAACAAGCAAATCCGGTTTATCAACGTCGATCACTGAGGGATGGAAAATGGGAAAAAAAGCGAGGGCACGCGCCCGCCTGCGTTGCGCAGGAAAGATGGTGCTGACATTGGGAGTCGCCTTGCCGCTCGGCGCGGCGCTGGCGCAGACGGCAGGCGCCGCGGCTCCCGCAGCCGCCAGCCCGGCGACGCAGGACGGCTCTTCACTACAGCTGGAAACCATGACTGTGACCGCGCAGCGCAAGGTCGAAAAAATCAAGGACGTGCCGATCTCGGTGACCCTGCTCAAGGGCGAGACCCTCGACGTGCTCAACTCCGGCGGCCAGGATATCCGCGTGCTGGCGGCCAAGGTGCCGAGCCTGAATATCGAATCGTCGAACGGCCGCACCTTTCCGCGCTTCTATATCCGCGGCTACGGCAATACCGATTTCTCTACCTTCGCCTCGCAGCCGGTGTCCCTGATATTCGATGACGTGGTGCAGGAAAACGCCGCCCTCAAAGGCTTCCCCATGTTCGACCTGGCTGGCGTGGAAGTGCTGCGCGGTCCGCAGGGCACGCTGTTCGGCCGCAACACGCCGGCCGGCGTGGTCAAGTTCGATTCGGCCAAGCCTAGCCTGGACAAGGTCTCCGGCTACTACAGCGTCTCCGACGGCACCCACAATACCGCCAATGTCGAAGCGGCGGTCAACGTGCCATTGAGCGACCAATGGGCGATGCGCTTCTCGACGCTGGTCGAGCATCGCGACAACTGGGTTAAGAATGACGGCGGCGGCACGCCCAACCTGGAAGGCTACGACGAACGCGCCGGCCGCCTGCAATTCCTGTACAAGCCGGACGGCACTTTCAACGCCCTGTTCAACATCCACGCGCGCGCCACCACCGGCAGCGCCCGCTTGTTCCGCGCCAATATCCTGGAGAAAGGCTCAGACGGCTTCGTCGCCGGCTTCAGTCCTTCGCAGGTCACCTTCAACGGCTTGAACAACCAGTACCTGCATACCGCCGGCGGCAGCGCCCGGCTGAGCTGGAACCTGGACCAGGTCAAGCTGTATTCGATCACCGGTTATGAAACCATTTCCAGCTATTTCAGCCGCGGCGACATCGACGGCGGCACGCCGACCGGCCCCGGCTTCATTCCCTTCCAGGTGCAGACCGGCGGCGGCGTGGCTGATCACAAACAGTTTTCGCAGGAATTCCGGGTCGAGTCGAAAAACGAAGGGCCGCTCAACTGGCAGAGCGGCTTGTACTACTTCTACGAAGATGTAGCGGGCAACAGTTCCAACTTCGACAGCACCACCCAGCTGCAAACCAGCTATCTGCAAAACCGCCAGAAAAACACCGCGTACGCCGCGTTCGGCTCGCTCACCTATGACGTCAACGACAGGTTGAAGCTGCGCGGCGGCTTGCGCTATACCGAAGACAAGAAGGATTTTTCCAATGAAGTCGCCAACAACGTGACGTTTACCGGTCCAGGCTCGATCAGCGAAAGCAAATCGAAGGTGAGCTGGGATCTCAGCGCCAACTATGCCTTGACCAAGGACGTCAGCACTTATGCGCGGGTAGCCACCGGCTTCCGCGCGCCGAGTATCGCAGCGCCGTCCTCCTCGGTGCCGATCACGGTAGCCAACGCAGAGACCATCACTTCCTATGAAGCGGGGATCAAGGCCGACCTCTTCAACCGCCGCGCCCGCGCCAACTTCAGCATCTACAGTTTCGACGTCAAGAACCAGCAGCTGACGGCGGTCGGCGGCAATTCCAACTCGATCATGCTGGTGAATGCGGCAAAAACAGTGGGGCGCGGCGCCGAGCTGGACCTGGAGGCGAACCTGAGCGAGCGCCTGCGCGTTACCGTAGGCGGCAGCTACAACTACACGCAGATCCGCGACCCGAACCTGCTGGTGGCCGGCTGCGCTTCCTGCACCGTGCTCAACACCCAGGTGCGGCCGGGCTTGTATTCGATCGACGGCAATCCCTTGCCGCAAGCGCCGAAGTGGATCGCCAACGTGACGGCGCGCTACGGCATCCCGATGGGCAACAACGACGAACTGTTCTTCTATACCGACTGGGCCTACCGCAGCAAGATCAATTTCTTCCTGTACAACTCGACCGAGTTCACCGGCAAACCGTTGCTGGAAGGCGGCTTGCGCGTGGGCTACAAGTGGGATGGCGACAAATATGAGGTCGCTGCGTTCGCCCGCAATATCACCAACAAGATCGTGGCGGTCGGCGGCATCGATTTCGACAACCGGACCGCGTTCATCAACGAACCGCGCATGTTCGGCGTGCAGTTCCGCTCCAACTTCTAAGCACCTGCACGCAGGGCGGGCGCCTGTGCCTGCCCTGCCGGCTGCGTCTTCTTTGTTCTGATTTTTTTCAAGGCGAATTATGAAAGCGAAGTTCATGCAGCGCCAGCTGCTGTCGGCCCTGTTCATGCTGGGCGTTGCCGTGACGGCGCAGGCCGAAGGCAAGCGCAAGGTGATCATCGACGACGACATCGGCGGCCCGCGCGCGGCGCAGCTGATGGCGATCCAGTCGCCGGATGTGGAAGTGCTGGGCATCACGATTGTCAGCGGCTCGACCTGGCGCGATGAAAATATCGCGCATGCGCTGCGCACCCTGGAAGTCATCGGCCGCAGCGATATCCCGGTGATTCCGGGCTCGGCTTTTCCATTGCTGAACACGCAGGAAACCACGCGCCGCTGGGAATCGCTGTACGGCAAGCTGGTGTACAAAGGCGCCTGGATGGATGAGAAATGGCCGGACGGCACCATCCAGAGCCAGCCCAACTACCACGCCCACGACTTCGTGCCGCAGCTGCCGGAAGGCATGCCGCATACCAAGCCGTCGGCTGAAATCGCCGCCAATTTCATGATCAGGAAAGTCCATGAATTTCCGGGTGAAGTGACGATCCTGGCGACCGGACCGATGACCAATGTGGCGCTGGCGATCAGCCTCGATCCCAGCTTTGCCGCCACCGCCAAGGAAATCGTCTACATGGGCGGCAGCCTGAATCCGCACCAGATGCTGCCATCCAAGTCCGCCGAACAGTTTGCGCGCGAATACATCAATACGCCGCGCCTGGAATTCAATTTCCGCTGGGATCCGGAAGCCGCCAAGATCGCCTTGCGCGCGCCATGGAAGCATATCGTGATGGTGCCGGCCGATCCGTCGACCGCGACCGAGCTGAGCGCCAGGCTGCTGAACGACATGACCAGGTCCGGCACGCCGCTGGCGCAAATGGTGAAGAAGGTCACCGAGACCGGCTTCCCGCTTTGGGATGAACTGGCCACCGCGGTCTGGCTGGATCCGACGCTGATCAGCAAGTCCGACCAGCTGTATGTCAGCATCGATACCGACTTCGGCGCCGGCTACGGCAATACCTTGTCCTGGCCGGCAGCGTACGCGCCGCCCGGCCTGATTGCGCAGGTGAGCACGGTGGTGCGCGAAGTCAATGTAGCGGCATTTGAAAAGATGATGATCAGGCTGATGAACCTGCCGACGCCGCCGGCACCGCAGCCTAAACCCTGAATCCTGAACGCATGCAGCCTGCCGGGCGCAGACCGCACCCGGCAAGCTGATCCGCTGTTTATTGCGAGGTCTTGTCGGAAGGATAAAGCAGGGAGTCGCGCAGCAGGTAACCCATAGGCATGCCCATGTTGATCTTCTTCGATCCATGCGGCTGGGTGAACCAGAAACTGTAGATCTTCTGGAAATCGCCCTCGTTGATCATCCGCACCATCTCCTTGTCGACCAGCTGCTTGAAGGCCGGATCGTCCTTGCGGAACATCAGGGAATACTGCTCGATCGAGAGCGGATCGCCCAGTACGGTGAAGTCGGACGGCGTCTTGGCGGTAGCACGCAGGCTGTACAGCAGCACGTCGTCCATGGCGTAGGCATCGGCCTTGCCCTGCTCGACGAAGCTGAACGATTCGGCATCGTCCTTGGCTTCCACCACCTTGATATTGAGCGAGCGCACATTGCTGCGGTCGTTGACCAGGTCGATGGTGGTGGTGCTCTTGGTGATGACGATAGTCTTGCCGCGCAGGTCGGACCAGTTCTTGATGTCGCTGCCCTTCCTGACGATCATGCGCACGCTGGAAAAGAAGTTCGGCACGGTGAAGCCGACGCGGGTGCGGCGTTCGGCGTTATTGGTGGTGGAGCCGCATTCCATGTCGGCCTTGCCGTCGATGATGCTGGAAAAGCGGGTGGTCGAATCGACCGGCACATAGGCCACCTTGAGGTTCGGCAGCTTCAGTTCGCGCTTCACCGCATCGGCGATCTTCAGGCACATGTCGATCGAATAACCGACGATCTGCTTGTTTTCATCGGTATAGGAAAACGGTGCGGTTTCGCGATAGGCGAAGGTGATGGTCTGGCTGTCGCGGATCTTGCCAAGGGTGTCGCCGGCGCTGGCGGCTAGTGGTGTCAGAATACATAAGAAGGTCAAACCATGCTTGATCACACCACGCATACAGAAAACTCCGATAAGTCGCAATAGGTAGCAAACGGCCGCCGCCGGCGTGACCGGCGGCGGCCGAACAATTGTTTGAGGGGATTCATTTCCTCGCGACAATATAGCAGTACTTGATGCGCTTGCGGCGGCTGTTACAAATTGGATACATGATTTTACATGCGATTTTTACATGTGATCAAAGCGCCAATTGCGGCCGCCGCTTGTGCTGCCGCGCCTTACGACTTGGCGGAATAGAAACGATAGATTGCCTGGTAAGGCACACGCGTCTGCTGGCCCAGCCGGGCTTGGTCGCAGCCGTCCGCCGGCGCCGCGCCGCCCAGGGTCTGCAGGCGCTGGATGCTTTGCGTCTGGCTGAAGATGCCGCTGCCGGAAGTCGATTTTGCGCTCAGCAGCAGCCACGCGATGGCGTCCGCATCCGGCGCCTTGCTCTGGGCCTGGACGGCGCCGACCACCTTGCTGCCGTCATTCGATTCCCAGGTCGGGCCGGCGTAGTGCTTGCCGATCTTGTTGTCGTGCTGGTCGTACAGCTCGGCTTGCGGCGCCACGAAATGCCATTCGAACTTCGATGCGTCCGCGGTCGCCGCACATTGGTAAATTTGCACGCCGGTGGCCTTTGCCTCCAGCGTCAGCACCTGGGTCGATGCGACCTGCAGGTTGTCCGGCACCGCGATCGGCGCCAGCGCCGGGGTGCTCGCGCAGCCGGCAAGAAACGGCGCGCAGCCTGCCAGCACTGCAGCACTCAATACTTTTTTCAACATGTTGTTTTCTCCGCAATAAGGTTGGCACAGGCACATGATTGCCTGAAAGCATCCGCATTGTAAGCGCTGGGGCCTTACTCCGCTGGCGCGGCCGGAGCCCTGGCCTTGAACCATGCCGCAGTAGCCGCATCGGCCGGAAAAAAAGATTCGATCCGCAACTCATGCACGGTGACGTCATGCGGCGTGCCCATGGTGGCGATCGAGGTGAACAGGTTGAGCTCGACGCCGTCCTTGCGGATCGTCATCGGCAGGAAAGGCAACACCCGCGTATCGAGGTTGGGCATCTGCGTCGCCGCTTTGATGCCAGGTAGCGCTACCAGCTGCTCCAGCAACGCGGTGGCTTCGCTGCCGGGGCCGTCGCTCATGGCTTCGCGCTGGATCCAGTGCAGCAGGTCGGCGCTGACATCCTGCCAGTTGAGCAGGTGCTTGCGGATCGCCTGCGGGTCCAGCATCAGCTTGAGGACGTTGACGCCTTCGCGCGGCAGCGGCTGCGTTTCCGGCAGGTCCAACAGCCAGCGGATCATCATGGCGGCCGGGCCGTTGCTCATCACCAGGTTCCACAGCCGGTCCACCACCAGCGCCGGATACGGCGCCTGCTGCGCCAGCATGAAATCCAGCGCCTGCTTGACCGCGGCCAGTTCGGGATCGGACAATTTTCGCTCCTGGTAGGCCGGCGCGAAACCCGCCGCCAGCAGCATCACGTTGCGCTGGCGCAGCGGGATGTCGAGCGCCGTGCCCAGCTTCAGGATCAGCTCCCGGCTCGGCTGCGAGCGGCCGCTCTCCAGGAAGCTGATGTGACGCTGCGAGATATGGCTTTCGGCAGACAGGCGCAGCTGGCTGTAGCCGCGCTTGTCGCGCCAGTAGCGCAAGGCTGCTGCAAAGTCGTTGAAGTAGCGGTGCCGCGCGCCCTGCTCCATACCCGCGCCGACTTCCGGCTCCGCCACCATTTGTGATGCACCCATGAGCTGCCTCCGAAGAATTATGCGCAGTGTAGCGCGCTATCCGCGGCTATGCCGGCACCGTCATCGCATCCAGGAAACCGGTGACGCTGCGGATGCGGCCGTCGGCCGCCACCACCGCGATGTCGGTGCCATAGGCCACCGGCTCGGCGCCGTCCGCGCCCAGGGTCCAGGAAAAGCGCACGACATCGTTGTGGCCGTCCTGCTTGCCGTGCAAGCGGAAGCGCAGGCCGGCGAACTGCTGCTGCACCGCGCCTATCATGGCATCCAGGCCGTCGTGGCCGGCGCTGTGCGCCATCGGATCGAGATACACCGCATCTGGCGTAAACACATTGGCGATCAGGGCGCGGCGGCGTACCGCGTCGCTTTCGCTCCAGGCCGCGATGTAGCGGCTGGCGATGGCATTGGCTTGATCGGCGATGGTGGCGGTGTGGTTGATGTCAGTCATGATCGTGCTCCTTCAAGGTTTCAGTGGTTTGGGAAGAATGCGTTGTCGTTGTCGACAGAAACATTCTCCGCCCGCCAGGGAGCACGGTCGATTACCTCCCAGGTAATCAAACCAAGAAATGTCGCAGCTAGGGCGCAGTCAGCGCCGCGGCAGCCAATGGCTTCATGACGCCCGCCATGGAAAACAGCGCCAGTTGCGCCGGCCCCGGGCCGGGCGTCTTCAGCAGCGCGGTGAGGGGCGCATCGCCGGCGCCTTGCCGCGCCGTGAAACGGCGGCCGCCATCGCTGCTGAACAACAGCGCGCCGCCCATGCCGCCCACCATCAGCTCCTGCGCGGGCAGCAGGGCGACATCGGTCAGCGACTGCGTGGTGCCGGAAGCCACCGCCTGCCAGCTCTTGCCGTCGTCATTGCTGCGCACGATGTGGCCGCGCATGCCCACCGCCACCACGCTGCTCTGGCCATTGTCGGAAAACGCCAGCGCGCTCCACAGCGAGCCCTTGGCGCCGCTGTCGATCACGTCCCAATGCTTGCCGCCGTCTTCCGAACGGAATACCGTGCCGGCTTCCGCCATGATCAATAGCGTGCCGCTCGGCGTGGCGAGGATGCGGTACAGGTGGCGGTCGGCGGCATCGCCGCTGGCCAGTTTCAGTTCGCTCCAGCTGGCGCCGCCGTCGCTGGTGCGCAAGGCCATGCCGAACAAACCCACCGCGATGCCGTTGCTGGCATCGCCGAACCAGATCGACAGGATCGGCTGTTCCTGGCCGTACTGCTGCCGCAGCAGTTGCCAGTTTTCGCCGCCGTCGGTGGTTTTCAGGACCACGCCGTCATGGCCGGCGGCCCAGCCGGTGTTGCGGTCGATGAAGCACACCGTGGTCAGCATGGTGCGGGTCGGCACGCTGCGTGCCTGGCGGTATGTGCTGCCGTCGTCGGACAGCAGGATGACGCCGTGCTCGCCCACCGCAACAATCCTGCTGCCCGCTCCTGCGCCGGCGGCGGCAGCCAGCAATGGGCTGTTGCTTGCCTGCGGACGGATTAGGGCGGGCCGCCTGGCAGGCCAGTCGGATGCGGCCTGGCCAGCGGCGCGCGTACTCGGACTGAGCATCGCCAGTGTCAATAAGCCGGCCAGCAGGAAGCCGCCGAAACGGGCTGTCTGTTGATATGAAACGATTGATGCTGGAAGCATGGATATCCTCAATGAGCCGCATAAGACGGGGTGCGCAACATGCCGGCGCGCCGCGGGAACAGGCTCTCCAGCACCACGGCGAAAGCCGGCAGCAAGGTCACCGCCATCACCATGTTGACCAGGAACATGAAGGTCAGCAGCTTGCCCATGTCGGCCTGGAACTGCAGCGGCGAGAACGACCAGGTGGCGACCCCGATCGATAGCGTCAGCGCGGTAAACACTGTCGCCACGCCGGTCTCGTGCAAGGTGCGTTCGAGCGCGCTGCTGATATCGAGGCCGGCGCCCAGATGCAGCTGCAGGCGGTTGTAGATATAGAAGGCATAGTCGACGCCGATGCCGGTGGCCAGCACCATCACCGGCAAGGTCGCTACCGTCAGGCCGATATTCAGGTCCTTCATGAACCAGTAGCCGAGCCAGGTGGCGACTGTCAGCGGCAGGCAGCAAGCCAGCATCGCGCGCCAGTCGCGGTAAGCCAGCAGCACCAGCAGCAGGATGGCGCCGTAGACATACAGCATCATCGGCAGTTCGCTGCGCTCCAGCACCTCGTTGGTGGCGGCCTGGACGCCGGCGTTGCCGCTGGCCAGGCGGATCTTCACCCCGCTCAACTGATCGGCGCGGCGGAATTCCTCGACCGCGGCGACCACGCCCTTGATGGTGACGGCCTTGTGATCGCTCAGGTACAGGTTGACGCCCTGGGCCCGGCAATCGGACGAAGAGAAGCCGTGCAGCTGGTTGTTGGCGCTGCCGAACTGCGAGCCGAGGCCGCGGGCGTCGCGGGTGATCGTATTCATCTTTGGATTGCCTTCGTTGAGGCCGGCATTCACGCCCTTCAGCACATCGGCCACCGAGCGCACCGACAGCACGCCGGGCACGCCGCTCATCTGCTGCGCAAAGTCATCCATGAACAGCTGGGCATCGGGACGGGCGCAAGCCTCCAGCTGGCCTGCCGGCGCTACTTCAAACACCACCGTCAGCCAGTCGAGACCGACATCGAAACGCGCCGTGATATCGGCAGCGTCGCGGTTGAAGCGCGCCTCCGGCCGCAGCTCGGCGGCGCCGGCCTGCAGGCTGCCGACATGGCGGCCCTGGCTTTGCCAGACCGCGACGCCGAACAGCGCCGTGCCCAGCCCCACCACGATCCAGGCGTTGCACGGCCGCGCCACCAGCGCCAGGCCGCTGAGCCAGCGGCTGTGCTGCTCGCGGCGGCCGATGGCGCGCTGCGCGTATTCGCGCGAAAAACTGAAATAGGAAGCGGCAAGCGGCAGCATCACCAGGTTGGTGACGATCTTGTAGCCCACCCCTATCGATGCCGCAATCGCAAGCTCACGTATCATCGGAATCGGAATCAGGGTCAGCGTGATGAAGCTGATGAAGGCCGTCACCAGCGCCAGCGTGCCGGGTATCAGCAGGCCGGTGAAGCTGTGGCGCGCCGCCAGCTCGGTGCTCTTGCCGTCGGCGATTTCGCGGACGATGAAATTGATCTGCTGCACGCCATGCGACACGCCGATGGCGAACACCAGGAAGGGCACCAGGATAGCCAGCGGATCGAGGCCGAAGCCAAGCAGGCGCAGCGTGCCGAACTGCCACACCAGCGAACTGAGCGAGCACGCCAGCGGCAGCAAGGTCAGTCGCAGCGAACGGCAATACCAGTACACCGACAGGCCGGTCAGCAGCAAGGCGATGCCGAAGAACACCATGACCTTGCTGGCTTCCTCGCCGATATCGCCGATGGCCTTGGCGAAGCCGATGATCTGGATTTCCACATCGGCGTTTTCAAACTGCTGGCGCACCTTGTTTTCCAGCAGCTGGTTGAAAGCGCGGTAGTCGAGCGGCTGGCCGCTTTGCGGATCGCTGTCCTGCAGCTCGGCCAGCACCATGGCGCTGGTCTGGTCGCGCGACACCAGGTTGCCGAGATAGCCGCCGGCGGCGACGCGCTCGCGGATATCGGCAATCACCTGCGGATTGAGCTTGTCCGGAATGATCTCGCCGCCGGTGATCGGCAGCGCCTTGAAGCCCTCTTCCGTGATCTCGGTGAAGAAGACGTTGGGAGTCCAGAGCGACATGACGCTGCTGCGATCCACTCCCTGCAGGTAATTCACGGCCTCGGTCACGCCCAGCAGCTGGCGCAGCACCGGCGGATTCCAGATCGTGCCGTGGCGCGCATGCACCACCACGATCAGGCGGTTGGCGCCGAACAGCGCCTCGCGGTACTGGTTGAAGGTCTTGATGTATTCATGCTGCTGCGGCAGGGTCTTTTCAAACCCGGCCGACATGCGCAGACCCAGCGCCAGCACCGCCATGCATGCGGTGAACGCGGCAAAGGCCAGCAGCACCGGCAGGCGGCGCCTGAAGAGGACAGATTCCAGCCGGGCCACCATGCGCAGCAGCCGGCCGTCCTGCGGAAGATGTTGCGTTGAACCGCTCATGCTTGCATCCAATCCCTGGTCAGAACGAAGTCGTGAAACTGAAAGTGGCGAAGTCGCGGTCGCGCATCAGGTTGGACTGGCCGCCGCCGTAGTTGTGGGTGTAGTCGACCCGCATCTTGGTGGCCGGCTTGGTCTTGAAATCGACGGTAAGGCCGACCACCACCGCACCCGCACCCTCGATGAAACCTGGCAAGGCGCTGGCGGACACACCGGACATGCCATACGACAGCGACAGGTCCGGCGCATAGGATGCCTGGCCGCCGAACGCGGCCGGATAGTTGACCGCGATCTGCGCCACCAGGCCGCTGGACAGCTTGGTCGGCACCCTGTAATCGGAAGTGACCGAATACGGAATTCCCCGATTGAGATCGAGATCCGGATAGTAGGCCGCCGCCAGCTCGGAAGTGAACGAGCCCTCGGTCGCGCCCAGCGCCCGCAGCAGGCCGCCGAAGCTGCCGCCCGGGGTGAAGATATTCAGGGCGGTCAGGTGGAACTGGTATTTCTTCTGGTCGACCGCGCCGCGGCAGACATAGCCGGTGGGGCGGTAGTTGGCCGGATTGAGGTCGGCGTTGCAGTAATACGGATTGGCCGGATTGGCGACGATGGTCGGATCGATCGGGATGCTTTCCTTCGGCCGGAACGACAGTTCCGTGCCGAAGGCCCAGTCGCCGGCGCGGGTGTTGTAGGAGACGCCGAACAGGTTGCGGTCTTCAGCGTAGTCCAGGTAGATATCCTGCCAGCCGAAGGGATTGGCGGTGGCGCCCTGGTTGACGCGGATGCTGGCGAACGGGATCTTGTCGTGATAGCGCACGTAGTACAAGGCCAGTTCGTCGCCGCTGTCGGGAAAAGTGTAGCGCGTGGACAGGCCGAACTGCCCGCTGTTCCTGGGATTATGATCGATGCCGCGCGGGATCACGCTGCCGCTGTGGACCAGCGGGCCAAACAGCGGATTGAGATTGGGATCGGCCAGCTCGCCCGCAGTCAGCTGGCGGTTGAACGGCAGGCCGGTGCTGGGATTGATGCCGATGATGCGGGTGCCGGTATCGCCGACCGTCCCCGGCGGCGCCGGCGGCAAGCCGAGCGGACCGGTGACGGAATTGACCAGCGAGGTCGGCAGGAAGGCGCCGCTGGAGCCGCGTCCGACGATGTCGCTGGTGGAGAAGAAGGTGCCGACCGGATCGAATTCATAGCCGTTCCAGCGGGTCTGGTAATAGCCCTCCACGCTCAAGCCTTTCGCCACTTCGGCGTTGAGCGAGAGTATCGGCGCCGGCCGGAATATTTCCTTGAGCTGCACGCCCGGACTGTGTGCGCGCCGGACGTCGATGGAGTTGATCGAATTGATCCCGCCCGGGATGAAAATGTCCTCGCCCCAGCTGATCACCTGGTTGCCGACCCGCACCCGCACCGGATGCCGGTCGATTTCGAATTCCTTGTTGACATAGGCATCCAGCAGGCGGATGTCGTGCACCGCATGGCTGCGGGCGTCGGGCTGCAGGTCGGCGTAGCTGGTGCGGTCGGCGGCGAAGTCGTAGGACCAGGCGGCGCGCATCAGGCCGCTCCAGCCGTCCGGCGCCTTCAGGTACAGATCGTGCACGCCGCGCAGGGCGGCCGAAAATACCTGCCCGCTTTTATAATTGAGGTTGCCGTTGTCCTGGTTGAGCCGGGTCAGGTCGTAGGACTGGTTGAAATTGAGCGGATCGCGGCGCGCGATGTCGACCTGGCCGCTGCTGGCGCAGCCGCCGTTGTCCTGGCCGATGAAGCTGCAGTTGGGGCTGGACGTGCGTACCCCGACGCCGAAGGAAACCGAAGAATCGAAACTGCCGCTCAAGCCGTTGCCGAGATCGAACTGCTCCGCCCTGGCCGCATGGCTGAACACTGTCGAACTGCCCCAAACCAACGCCACTGCCATGCCAGGCCGGAAACTGCACAAGCGGCCCTTCTTCCTGTTCGCCATCTTCTTCATTCCTGTCTCTCCCCGGGATCCGAATAAACTGCGCGATTCTTATTGGCGGCGGCCAGCCGTGCGGCTGCCGCCATGGCTGTCAGCGAGTGGCGAAACGGCGCAGGCCGTCAGGCTCGAACATCGATTCCTTGACCCGGCCATCGCGGCCGGCCAGCCAGTCGGACTGCTTTTGCCCGGCCGGAATCCGTTCGGCGATGTAGCGTCCCAGCGCCAGGTCATGGCTGGCATACGCTTCCTGCACGCAAGCCGGCAGCTCGGTCGCCATCACCACCCCGCTTTCCATCACGCGCTGGACCTTGCCCTGGCCGTCGTACAGGTCCTGCACCAGGATTTGCCAGGAATCCTCATCCAGGTAAAAGGTTCGCTTGGGGAAGGTATGGCGCGCGCCCTGCTTGACGGTGGCTTCGATTTCCCACACGCGATGGGTTTCGTAGCGCGCCAGGTCGCGGCTGAGGAAAGCCGGCTGCACCACGTCGCCGATCTTGGCCTGCACAGAATTGAGCTTGTTCCAGTTGTAGGGAACGATCATTTCCTTCTTGCCGACCAGCTTGTAGTCGTAGCGGTCGAGCGGGCCGTTGTACATGGTGTACTGGTCGATGGTTTCCAGGTTCTCGTCGTTGAGGATGGGGGCGTCATAGGAATAGGTCGGCGCGCGCCGCACCCGGCGCTGGCTGGCGAAGTACAGCCAGATGTCGTTCGGCTTGCCGATATAGGCGTGCGACAAAGTGACGTCGCCGGCAAACTGGGCCGGTGCGATATACGGACTCAGGTAGAGCGACTCGACCCCCTTGGCGCCAGCGATATTGTTGTTCTTCGGTTCCGACAGCGGGAACATGATGTAGTCTTCCTGCACCAGCGGCTGGCCGATGTCGCTGCCGCCTTTCGGCGGCACCACCGTGGAATAAGCCCAGGTCAGGCCCTCGCCCTGGTAGCGCATCTTGAAATTCCACATGGCTTCGACGCCGCTGGCCGGCATCGGGAACGGATAGCCGGCGGTCTTGGCTTCCGCCAGTTCGTAGCCGTTGGCGGCCAGCTTGGCGAAGCCGATATTTTCCTTGCTGCGCTGGTAGACCACTTCCGGATAGCCGCAGGAACGGTGCGTCGGATAGACATCCACGCGATAGCCCTTGATGCTCTTGATCAGCTGCACCTGGCCGGGCGACAGCTTGGCGGCATATTTATCGACGTTGGCGGCATTGATCGAATACAGCGCCTTGTCGGCCGCATACGGATCGGGCCGCGGCTGGCCGGCTTTGTAGCCGCCCTGTGGATTGACGTCGCCGCCGCTCCAGGCCGGGATCACGCCATCCTTGCTGCCGGCTTTTTCGGCGCCTACCGGCGTCAGCTCGGCGCCCAGTTTCGAAGCCTGCTGCGCCCATACCAGCGGCGCCAGCAGGCAGGCGATGGACAGCATCAGCAGCGAAGCTTTCGGTTTGATCGGGTGCATTTTCATTTTTATATCTCCTCTCAGGTCAAAGCACAAAAATGTAGAGGTCGCGTTTCACTTGGCGACGGCGCGACGCGTGGCTGGGGCAAAGGCGATCGCCGCCAGCGGAATGCCCAGCAGCACCACGGCTCCCAGCACCATGCCGAAGCGCTCGGCGCCGAGGGCGCTCAGCAGCCAGCCGGCCGCGGTGGTGCCGACCGCCACGCCGGCCAGCGTCACCACCACGGTGCGCGACACCAGCGAGCCGTCGCTGTCGATCTCGGACAGCAGGCCGGTAAGGAAGGGAGTCAGCGCGTAGAAGCCGATATTCAGCAGCAGCTGGGCGCTGAAATAAGCGACGCCGCTGCGGGCCGAGAAGAACCACGTCACCGACATCGTCATCAGCAGCAGCGCCGCTACGATAATCACGCGCCGATGCTGGTGGCTGCCGCGCCAGGAAGACGCGATGCAGCCGAGGAAACCGAGAAAGGAAGAAATCGACAACAGGATGCCGATGGTCGAGGTTGCCAGTCCGGCATGCTGCCCGGCCAGCTCGGTCACCGCCCACTGGCCGGCCTGCACGCCATAGATCAGGATGGTGAGCAGCCAGACGGCGCCTATGCGCAGCCACGGCAAGGCGCCGGCGGATGTCTTTTTTACGGCCTGGCCGTCATGGACGATGGCGCGGCCGGCTTGCAGCAGCACCGGCGCGGCGCACAGCGCCAGCACGGCCAGCGCCAGGAACAGCCACTGCGCCGCCCAGCGCTCCGGCAGGTAGGAAATGCCGATCAGCAGCGCGCCGTTGACCAGCCCGGCCACCAGTACGATCACGCCCCAGATGCGTTCGGCGGATGGCTGGTTGGCGACCCTGGCCGCCACCAGCATGAACAGCATGCCTTCAAACACGCCAGCCATGCCGCGCGCCATGCCGACTGCCTGCGCCGTCGCCAGCAGCGCGCTGGCGGCCTGCATCGCCACCGTCCCCAGCATGCCGAGCCAGGCAAAGCGGCTGGCATGGCGTGCGACCAGGTGCGGCAGCAGCATGCAGCTGAGCGCCATGCCCAGCATTTCAAAGCCGGTCATCATGGTGGCCTGGCCTTCGTCCAGGCCGAAGCGCAGCATCAGGGTGGCAACGATGAAGGGCGTCAGGATAGTACCGTTGATGGCTACCGCATAGACGATCGCCAGGCGCAGCATTTCGCGCCGCCCCGGCGCTGCCGGCGACAGCGGCTTGCCGGCGGCGGCATGCATGGATGGGGCCTGAACAGAAGCGGGCGCTGCGCTTGAAGCCATGTCGTCATCTCCCTTGGACGGGTGTTTTATATTGGTACAGCGGGATCGCGCATCCTGCGCCGGCGGCCATCCGTCTGTCGCGGAATTCGGCCTCCTTGGTTTTCTGGTGCTACCTTTTGACTGCTACCAGCGCACCACCTGGCTGGTCAGGCCGCGCTCTTCCAGATAGCGCTTGCGGCCGGCCTGGCCCTTCTTTTCAAACCAGTTGATGATCTTGCCGATCCGGTTCGGAAACAGCATCGCCAGCCTGACCAGCATGGCGTCGGACATTTTCGGATAACGCTCATAGCGCGGATCCTGCAGCATCCGCAGCATCTCGTCCGCCACGTGCGAGGGGCTTTGCGGCGGATCGATGAAGTTGAGCGCGCTGCCGCCGGTCAAGGCTTCATGCCGCAGCTGCGCGGTATCCACCGAAGATGGCAGGATGCCGCCGACCTTGATGCCCTTCTTTTCAAAATCCACCGCAATCGACAAGGTGGCGCCGCGCAATCCGAACTTGCTGGCACTGTACAACGGACTCTCCGGCATCGGCAAGACGCCGCCCAGCGAAATCGTGTTGATGATGCGCGGATCGGGCGACAGCTTCAGCAGCGGCACCATGATGCGCGACAGCAGCAGCGGCGTGATCAGGTTGATCTGCAAATCGCTTTCGATATGGTCCAGCGCATACTCGTCGAAACGGTCGGTGCGCACCACGGCGGCGTTGTTGAGCAGGATATCCAGGTGGCCGAACTGTTGCTCGACCTGCCGGCGGATCTGTTCCAGCAAGTCGCGCCGGCAGAGGTCGCCAGCGATCAGCAGCGGCTTGCCCTTGAGGCCGGCGGCCAGCTCGTCGAGGCCGGCCTGGTTCAGATCGCACAGGACCAGCCGCAGGCCGGCCTCATCCAGGCGCTTGGCGATCTCGCGGCCGATGCCGCCGGCGGCGCCGGTCAGCAGGGCGACCCGTCCGGCAAATTCCGGACCGAGCTTCATGCCGCCTCCTTCAGTGCATTTTTCTGGCGCTGCAGCGCTTGTTCCCGCTGCGGCTTGAGCATCTGCGCGTAGTCGCCATCCCGCAATGCCGGCCAGCCGATGCGCTTGTGCAGCTTCTTCAGGTAGCGCTTGAGCGCATGCACTTCCAGGTAGACGGTATGGCGCTGCGACTTGATGAACTTGATGCCGCCGGAAAGATCGGGGTCGTCATGCGCGATCAGTTCATCGAAGGCGCGCACCCGTTCCGGCCCGGCGCTCTGTTCACGCAGATAGCTGGCGATCAGATGGGCTTGTGCATCGAACAACTTGAAGGCGCTGGAGTTGGTTTCGATGTAGCCGATGCCGAACAGGTTGCGGTGCACGCGGTTGAACACCGACAGATACATCTGCGGCCGCCCGCCCTGCCATTCGAAATAGCTGCCGGCGTAAGGCGCGCTCCATTTATAGCCGGTGGCGTACAGCACCAGATCCAGCTGCTCGCGGCTGCCATCCTTGAACACCGCCTCGTCGCCATCGTAGCGTTCGACATCCGGCCGCACGGCGATATTGCCATGCTGCAGATGATGCAGCAGCTGGGTATTCATCAGCGGATGGCTTTCAAACAGCTTGTGGTCCGGCTTCGGCAGGCCGAAGCGGGTGAGGTCGCCGGTGATCATCTTGAGGATGCCGCTGAATACCGGGCGCTCCATCCACATCGGCAGCTGCGGCCCCTTTTCGGCAAACTCGTCGGACGGCACGCCGAACAGGTGCTTGGGGATGAAGTGGTAGCCGCGCCGCATGCTGATGAATGCGGTATCGGCATAGGTGGCGGCATCGCAGGAAATGTCGGCGCCCGAATTGCCGGCGCCGACCACCATCACGCGCTTGCCCTTGAATTCCTCGCCGCGCTTGTAGGTGACGGAATGGCGGATCTCGCCGTTGAACTGGCCCTTGATTTCCGGCAGGCTGGGATCCCAGTTGCAGCCGGTGGCGCAGATCACCGCGCCATAGCGGCGCTGCTCGCCGTTCTCCAGCGTCACTTGCCAGCGGCCGTCGGCCAGCTTGTCTATGCTGCGCACTGAAACGCCGAAGCGGATATTGTCGTACAGGCCGAAGGCGCGCGCGAACGATCTTACATAGCTGACAATCTGCTGGTTGGTCGGGTAGTCGGGATAGTCTTTTGGCATCGGGAAGTCGGCGTAGCCGGACTGGTCGCGCGATGAAATGAAATGGGCCGACTCGTACATCGGACTGCCCGGGTTGTTCATGTCCCAGATGCCGCCGACATCGCTGTGGCGCTCGAACTGCTCGTAGCTGACGCCCTGCCGCTTCAGCGCGCGGGCGGCGCTGAGCCCGCCGGGGCCGCCGCCGATGATGCACACTGTCGCGTTATTGCCGGAAACGGATGAAGCACTCATAGACTCTCTCCTGGATACAAGCTAGTGTTTGAATTCTTTTGCGTGCCTCAAATGTATCCAAGTCCCGGGCGCGGAGTGAGGGCCGAAACGGACGGCGGGAGGGTCTTAAACGGACAGAATAATGTCCGGCATGTGCATCTCCTCTGGACAGGCTGTGTTCTTGTGATCACAATGAAAAGCATGAAACCGACCGCCAAACCGGAACGCCTCGACCCGCGCTATTCGACCGCATCGATCAATCCGCTGACGCCGCGCTACCTGTCGATCGTGGCGCACGAACGCGGCTACGACAGCGACTCGCTGTGCCGCGGCCTCGGCTTCAGCGTCGACGACCTGAACCAGCCCAACTTCAAGATTTCCTATCGCCAGGGCAGCATGATGATACGCCGCGGCCAGAAGCTGATCGGCGATACCGGGCTGGGGCTGGCGGTGGGCAGCCGGCAGACGCTGGTGTCGTGGGGGCTGGTGGGCTTCGGCATGATGACCTGCGCCACCTTGGGCGAAGCCAGCGAGATGGGCATCCATTATCAGAAAGGCGCCGGTTCGCTGATCCATATCGCCATGGAGCTGCAGGGTCAGCAGGTGGCGATCCTGGCCGATCCGCAGTTCTACGATCCGGATATCGAAATGTTCCTGATCGAAGAAGCGTTTTCCAGCATGGTCAACATCGTGCGCCACCTGGCCGGCCCGCAGTTCACGCCGAGCGCGATCGAACTGGTGTACCAGGCGCCGCCGCATGCCGCCATCTACGATACGATTTTCCGCTGCCCGGTACGCTTCGGCTGCTCGCGCAACCGCCTGATCACCGACGTCAACTGGATGAATTATCCACTGCCGACTTATGATGCGCTGGTAGCCAAGACGGCCATTAAACTGATCGAAGAGAACCTGGCGGTGGAACAGGAAAAGGTCGATCTGTCGACCACCATCGAACGCGCGATCCGCGACAACCTGAAGGATTTGCCGACCTTGCAAAGCATCGCCTCCACCCTGAATATCGGCGAACGGACTTTGCGCCGGCGCTTGAACGACGCGGGCTTCTCCTATCAAAGCCTGCTGGAATCGGTGCGCAAATCGCGGGCGCTGGAACTGCTGTCGCACTCGAAATTCTCGGTGGCGGATGTCGCCGCCGAGACCGGCTTCAAGGACGTACGCAATTTCCGCCGCGCGTTCAAGCGCTGGACCGGCGTGGCGCCGACCGAGATCCGGGAGTAATATCGCAGGCTCATGATTAAAAAAAAACAACATGACTAATGCATTTTCCTTGTGCCTCGCCGGCGTGCTGCTGAGCGCGTCTCTTGCCGCTTCTGCCGCGCCGGCAGCGCCCGTTGCAGCGTCGACTGCGGCAACGGCCGCAGCGGCCTACGGCCAGGAACTGCAAGGCTTCGCCTATCCCCACGAAATCAAGCATTTCGCCTTCGAATCGCAAGGCGAGCACCTGCAGATGGCGTATATGGATGTGGCCGCGGCAGGCGCCGCCAACGGCCGCACCGTGGTGCTGCTGCACGGGAAGAATTTTTGCGGCGCGACCTGGGACCAGACCATCACCGCCTTGAGCACGGCCGGCTACCGCGTCATCGCGCCGGACCAGATCGGCTTTTGCGCTTCCAGCAAACCCGAGCACTATCAATACACTTTCCAGCAGCTGGCCATCAACACCCATGCCCTGCTGGAACACCTGGATATCCACAAGGCGGCCGTCGTCGGCCACTCCACCGGCGGCATGCTGGCCACGCGCTACGCCTTGCTGTATCCGGACCAGGTAATGCAGCTGGCGATGGTCAATCCGATCGGCCTGGAAGACTGGAAAGCGCTGGGGGTGCCGCACCGCTCGGTGGACCAGTGGTACCAGCGGGAATTGAATTTCAAGGCGGACGATCTGCGCAAGTATGAACTCAACACCTATTACGCCGGCCGCTGGAAGCCGGAGTACGAGCGCTGGATAACCATGCTGGCCGGCCTCTACCAGGGCCCCGGCCACAGGCTGGTGGCGTGGAACTCGGCATTGATCTATGACATGATCTTTACCCAGCCGGTGGTCTATGAATTCAAGGATCTCAAGGTGCCTACCCTGCTGCTGATAGGCGATGCCGATACGACTGCGATCGGCAGCGATATCGCGCCGCCGGACGTCAAGGCAAGAATCGGAAAATACAGCGTGCTCGGCAAGCAGGCCGCCAAGCTGATTCCGCAATCCACCCTGATCGAATTCGCCGGCCTGGGCCACGCGCCGCAAATGGAAAAGCCGGACGAATTTCACAAGGCCTTGCTGGGCTGGCTGGCGAAGCAATAAACAACCAGCCCGGCAGCCGGCATCACTTGCGCCCGGTAGCCGCAGCTTGTGTGAACATGGCCTTGATATCGATCAGCTGCGGCGCCTGCCCCGGCGTCGTGACGTAGGCGGATTGTCCCGGCAGGCGCAGGCCATCCGCCAGGTGACGCTGCTTAAGATCGAAATTGACGGTGATGGCAGTGCCGTCGCCGAAACTCGAACGCTGCAGCGCCCGGTCCGGCGACAGCACCTTGAAATCAGTCATCGGCTGCGTCATCAGCCGCTGGTGCAAGGGCCTGAATACTTTGTCGTAGGCGGCGATGAACGGCAGGTCGCGCGCCAGCACCGCATCGCTCAGGTGGTACAGCGGCGGCACCATGTATAACAGCTGCTGCAGGGCGCTGGCTTCGCTCCGGCCGGAAAACTTCAGCGTGCCGTATTCCCAGTGGTGGGTAGCCACCACGCTGTCGTGCAGCGCGATCTGGTAGAGCGGCAGGCGAAATTCCGGCGTCCGGACATAGCGTGCGATTTCCGCCTTCAGCGGCACCGGCTTGAAGTACATGTCGGGCGCTTCGGGCGGCCAGTAGCTGCCGCGATAGTAGGGCGAAGACTTGTCCTTCATGGACGGATCCATCCAGGCAAACGGCTGCGTCAGCATGCCGTGGGCGAAGGCGATCTGCGGCGCGTACTCGGAGAGTCCGCCTTCGCTGCCGGTTACCAGGCCCAGGTCTTTGGCGGCATACGACAGGCGCCGCCGGCGCGCTTCGGCGTCCTGTTCCTGGCTGGTTTCACGGCCGGGCGTGTAGTCGTCATAATCGGGGCCGGCCGCATCGACATCGAGGAAGTAACTGTTCAGTCCGGCCGTTCGCGCCACGGCTGTCATGCGCTGCCGCGCGTAGGATTCCACCGCGCGCGCGCTGACGTACACGCCGCGCCCGGCAAAGCCGGTTACCAGCTTGCCGTCACGGTCGCGATATCCGGCTGCCGCCAGCGCATCCCCCATTTGCGCGGTGGCCCAGGTGTTGGGCTGGTCGGAACGATGGGCGCTGCCGTAACTGTCATACACCCCGACCAGGTAGCCAGCTGCTTCAGCAGCGCGCACCGCTTCGGGATGCCACAAGGCGTCGCGCCAGTCGTCGGCGCCGAGCCAGGCGCGCTCAAGGCCGGCTTGCCGCAGGGCGTCGATAGTGTCGAGCGACATGCCGCCACCCCAGCGCGCGGGCGGCGCCAGCATGCCGCCGAATGCAGCAGCCAGCGCGCTGCGTACCGACTGCGCCCAGGCGGCGTCGGCGGCCGGATCATGCTTGCCCGGCAAAGGCGCTGCCGGGGTTGCCGCCAGCACTTTCTGCAAGCCGTCGTTGAGGGCGCGGATCAGCACGGTCTGCAGCCATTTCTCGATATGGCCGCCAGCGCCGGCGGCGCTCTGGAAGGCCGCATTGAAGCTGCCGCGGATGTCGCCATCGAAGCTGCGCCACAGCCGTCCGGCAAGATGGGCCTGGTCATCCTTGTGCTGCTGGAACAGGCGGATGAAAGCCGGCCACTGCTGAATATCCCCGGCTTTCAGGGGCCCTGCTCCCCACAGATAGATATGCGGCGCGCCCGCCAGCTTGGCGGTATTCGGCAATGCCGCGATCTTGCCGGTCAGCGACAGGAACTTGCCGCTCGCCTGCAACCAGCTGCGATAAGCGCGGGCGCCGGCCAGAGGATCGTCCGGGCCGACCACAAAGCGCACCGTATAGGCGGCGCCCGGGGCCAGCCGCGTGAACTCGTGCGAGAAGCCGGGTAGTGCCCGGCTCTGCGCCTGGCGCATGCCGAACTGCGTGTTGAACGGGGTTTCGGCCATCCAGGTGACGGAGCGGCCGGCGCGCAATTCGGTCCAGAACGGCATGGACAGAAGTTCATTCACCTCGCCCTTGGTTTCGTAACGCCGTAGCAGCCAGGCCATCCAGCCCGGATCGCCCGACGGCACATAGCTGCCTTCGCCGAAAGGAAAGGCATAAGCCTCGATCTCCTGCGGCGCAGCCGTCTGCGGCCAATCCAGGATGGCCGGCTGCTCGGAGGTGAGCGACAGGCGCAGCGCGCCGTTGTCGATATCGGCAGCCACCGTCAGGCGATGGCCAGCGGAATCGATGCGCCAGCGATGGCCAGTCTGCATGCTGACCTTGCCTGCGGAAAATGCCGCGGCGGCCAGCGGCGTCGCTGCCGCGCCATGCGGCTCAATTGATATCGCCAGCGTGGCCGGATCGACGATGAAGCGGCCAAACGGCGCAGCCAGCGAGATCGCCTGCCGTTCGGCCGAGAGGGCAATGGATGGGGCCAGGAAAAGGCATATGGCCGCCAGCAAGCAAGGCAAGGACTGGGGAAACGGCAGGCGCCGATGCAACGAGGGATTTTTCATCAAGGTCAAATCATGTCAGTTGGGGAAACTGAGTATCAATACATTACATTATTTGATTGTCAAAATAATGTAAGAATGCAGCGGCCATGCCGAAGATTTAATTTCCTTTGTCCTGCAGCGGACCTCCCAGCCGATGTATTAGCCGTACCGTCAGGCCACCGCGCGCTTCGGCGCGGATCACGGAAATGTCTGTCCACAAGGATTCGGCATCGCTTCGGTGCGGCCATTGCAGCTGCTCCGGCTTGCTGGCGCGCTGCCACCACACCATGTTGAAATCCGGCCGGTGCAGCAGCATCTGTTCCACCCACGGTATCGGACAGGCAGCCTCATGTTCCGGCAAGCGCAGCTTGACGACGCCGCTCTCGCGGCCGATCCAGTTGAGCGCGCTGCTGCCCTGCAGCGCCAGCCGCTGGCGCCAGGTTGCGCCGCCCGAGCTGATGCTGAGCTGATACACGCCAGGCGGCAAGGGCTCGCCCAGTTCCTTGCTTTCCAGCCTGAACTCGTCGTCGGCCTGATAGTCGGCCGGCGCTTCCGTCAGCAGCGCTTCGCCGTCAGGCATGAGCAAGGAGACGCGCAAGTCGCGGCGGCTGCTCTTGCCGCTCAGCTGGATCCGATAGATGCGATTGAGGGGGATGTCGCGCTGGACCAGCGCCAGGATCGGACTATCCAGCCAGGCCGGCACGACGACCGGGATATCGTTGCCGCACTGGCGCGAAATCAGCGCGCCCAGGCCTGCTTTCCAGGCGGCGCGCTGGGTCTCGCTGGCGAGCCTCGGCCAGCGCGCTATCAACTGCTGCCATGCGGCCGGCGCATTGTCGCTCAGCAAAGCGTGATAGACCGGTTCCAGCAGCGTGTCCGGCAGCTCGGCGCGCGCCGCGCCGGCGCTGCAACATAGCAGCAGGTTCAGTACGGCCAGGCCTATCCTCATGCCGGCCTTTCCAGGCGATAGCCGACGCCGCGCACGGTTTCGATAGGAACGCCGGGGAGTTTCTGGCGCAGCTGCAAGATATGGGTATCGACCGTGCGGGTCGATGGGAAGTGCTGGTAGCCCCAGACCTGGTTGAGCAGTTCGTCGCGCGTAAAGACGCGGCCGGCCATGCGCACCAGCATCGCCAGCAGCGCGAACTCGGTGTGGGTCAGGCTGACTTCCCGCTGCTGCCACAGAACGGCATGGCGCGCCGGGAACAATTGCAAGGCGCCCGATTCCAGCAGGCCCTCGCCCAGCGGCCGCAGCTGGGCCCGGATCCGCGCCAGCAATTCGACATGGGAAAACGGCTTGCTGAGGTAATCGCGGGCGCCGGCTTCCAGTCCGGCGACACGGTCGCTGACGGCAATCCGCGCCGTCAGGACAATGACCGGCAAGGCCTTCTGCGCCAGCCATTGCGGCAGGAAACGCAGGCTGTCGCCATCGGTCAGCTGACGGTCCAGGATCACCAGGTCAGCCTGGCGCCAGCGGGCGGCAACGGTGGCGGCATCGCTCAGCCAGACGCAGGCGAAACCCTGTTGCTGCAGAAATTGCTGCAAACCTGCGCCCAGGGCGGGGTCATCTTCGACCAGCAGCAGCGATGCGTTAGGATTGTGACTCACACGGCAACTCCAAAGTAAATGTGGTGGGCGGGCCGCTCAGGCGGATTTTTCCTTTGAGGCGCTTCATTACGCGGCGGACGATGGCCAGGCCGAGCCCCATGCCGGGACCGGACAGGTCGCTGCGCCGCATGCGCGCCAGCCGGTATTCCGCCAGCACGCCGCCGTCGCTCACGCTCAGGCGCAGGCAGCCTTTGCTCCAGCTGGCGCAGAGACGCACCGGCGCCGCGCCGTGACGATAGGCATTGTCCAGCACGTTATCCAGGCACAGGTTGATCCAGTACAGCGGCAGCGCCAGCTGGCGATCCTGTCCCATGCAGAACTGCAAGCCCTGGCGCTGCCCGGCGACCGCGTCCAGCCATTCGCTCAGCGACACCCAGGTGGGCGCCTCCAGCATCTCATGCTCGTCGTCGGCATTGAGATAATGGCGGCTGGCGTTGGCCAGCTGGCGCATGCGCTGCACACCGTCGGCAAGCCGGCCGAAGCCGGTTTGCGCACGCTCCGGCAGGGCATCGAAATCGTGGCGGAATGCTTCGACGATATTGCCCAGGTTGGCTATCGGCGTGCGCAATTCGTGGGTCAGCATCTGCAGGATGAATTGCTCGCGCTGGCGCCGCCGACGGCGTTGCCACCACATATTGCCAGGCGCGAGAACGATCATCGCCGCGGCCGCCATCAAGATCCAGACCCGCCATTTGTCGATCGCGGAAACGCTATTGGCGCAAATGGTTCCCAGCATCAGATCGCAACGCTGGCCGGCCGCCTGCAGCTGCAGATCAGCCTGGCGCGCCAGCGGCTGCCATACCTGGGCGTCATAGCGCCGCCATACCTGATCGTGCTCCCGCCACAGCACATTGCGTTGCAACAGCCAGCGCTGGCCGCCGACTATCGCATCGAGGTTGTCGTCCGACAAGCGGCCGAGGCCGGCAAAGGCGTCGAGGCGTTCGCGCACGTGCAAATAGCGTTGCAACATGGGCGCCGCTTGCGGATGGCGCGTCAGGTAATGCCAGGCGTAGCTGCCGCCCAGCGGATGGATAGGCGCGTGGCCGGCGAACCAGCTCTCCGGCAGGGCAGCCTGGTCGCACAGCGCTTGTTCGAATTCGCGCGTTGTTGCCGGCACGCCTTCGAGCGTGCCGCTGCATTGCCGGCGAAAACGGTAGATCCGGGACAAGACCGGCAGCGCAAAGCGGCCGAAGGCAGGATACAGCGAGGCTGGCTGGATCAGGGCCACATTCAGCTGCTGCAACTCAAGGAATGCCAGCTGGCTGCTAGGGGCAGTGTGTTCGAGCGATGCGGTAAAGCGATCCAGCGCTTGCTCGACGGCAGCAAGCGCTGGAGGGGACAGCAGCGCCGTCAGCAGCGCCGTCAGCAAGAAGACCGCAAGCCGCCTGCAGCGCCCGCGGGGGCGCATATTGGTTCTACTATCCCCGCTGGTCAAATTTCCTCCATTGCCGATAGCGCAACTCAGCTATCGTTCTGTTTCGCCTTTCCCATCTGCCACAACAGGAAACTGTAGATATCCGCGGACAGCGCGTAACGCTGGGTGGCCGTGCTGCCTATGCCATGGCCGGCCTGCATGTCGAGCCGCAGCAGGACCGGTTTGCCGCTGCTGGTGGCGGCCTGCAGGCGCGCCGCGGTCTTGGCGCTGTGCCAGACATCGACCCGCGGATCGTTCATCCCGTGCACCAGCATGACTGCGGGATAAGCGGTATTGTCCTTGATATTATGATAAGTACTCATTTCCAGCAAGGCTGGAAATTCCGCCGGGTTGCGGGCGCTGCCGAATTCGGAAATATTGGTGATGCCGTTGGCGCTGTCTTCGGCGCGCACGGTATCCATGATCCCGACATTGAAAATGGCGGCCGCAAACAGCTCCGGCGCGCTGGTCACGGTGCGGCCGACAAAGATGCCGCCGGCGCTGGTGCCCATCACGCCCAGCGTCTTGGGCGTGGCGTAGCCTTCTGCGATCAGGTACTTGGCGCAGGCGATGCCGTCTTTCCAGGTATTCGGCTTGGTGGCCTTGAAGCCGGCCCGGTACCAGTCGTCGCCGTAGACGCCGCTGCCGCGCACATTGGCATACGCCAGCACGCCGCCGCGCTCGATCCAGGCCATGCTGGCGGGCGAGAAGTAGGCGGTCTGCGAAAAGCCGTAGGCGGCATAGCCGTCCAGCAGGGTCGGATTGCTGCCGTCGCGCTTCAGGCCTTTCTTGTAAAGCAGGGTCATCGGGATCATGGCGCCGTCGTAGCCAGGCACCTTGACGTCGACCACTTCCACTTGCGGCAGGCTAGGCATGGGCGGATTGACGCGCAGGCCCGGGTCGCTGGAAACCTTGCCCTTCAACAGCAGGGTACGCGGCAATTCGGTCCAGCCGTTCAGGGTGTACAGCACATCGCTGTAGGCATGGGCCGGATCGTTCTGCAAGCTGGCGGCGCCCTTGAACGGCGCCGGAATGCTCTGGCCCTTGATGTCGCCGGCGGCGTAGCGGCGCAGCACGATAGCGGTGCCTTCGCGGATTTCCGCGATCAGGGCGTCGCGCGTCAGCGAAAATTTCTCCAGCACGGCGTCGGCCGGTGCGGCGGCGACTTCGCGCGCCAGCTTCAGCTCGGGATGACGCAGGTCCAGCTTGAGCACGCGGTTGCGCGGCGCGCCGGCGTGGGTCAGCAGGTATAAGTCGTTGCCCTTGAGGTCGACGTCGGTGATCTTGTCGTCGAAGCTGGAGATTTTTTTCCACGCTACCGTCGGCTTGCTGAGGTCGGCGACATCGGCGACGAACAGGTAGCCCTCAGGCAGGGTGGTGTCGGTGGTGCGCGCAATCATCCAGCGGCTGCCCGGATTGAAGATGATGGTGCCGACGTCGAGACGAGCCAGGCCGAGACCGCTGGTAACGGTCGGGCCGAATACCGGCTTGGCTTGCGCTTCCGCATCGCCGACTTTCAGCCACATGACCTTGCTGTCGAGATAAGTCTCGGATTCGGCGTCGCCCGGCTTCAGCGTCTTGAGCTGGTTGTAGGTGAACGACTTGCTGTCCGGCAGCCAGCCGATCAAGGCTTCGTGCACGCGCGGAATCGGCTCGCCCACCGTTTTCCCGCTCTGCACGTCGAGGATGTACAGCGAAGCGTCTTCCGAACCGCCGGCGGACACGCCGTAGGCGACATGCTTGCCGTCCCAGGCCGGCACGAAGTAGTTGATCGCATGCGGCACGCCGGTGCGCTGGGCTTCCAGTTCAGGATCGACCAGCACCCGTTCCGCGCCCTGCAGGCCGTCGCGCGTCATCAGCTTGAACTGCTTTTCGCCGCGGCCGCGCTTGAGGTAGTAGATGTGATCGCCGGGCATGCGCGTCACCGAGCGGATATCGTCGCCGGTGGCGGCCGAAATCTCGGCGATGCGCTGTTCCATCAGGCTGCGCAGGCCGATGCGGTCGAGTTCCTTGCGAGCGCTGTCGCCCTGCTCTTTCAGCCAGGACTGGACCTTGGGATCTTTGACATTTTCGAAATAGCGGTACGGATCTTTCACCGTGACGCCATGCAAGACGTCGCTGACGTCCTGTACCGGCGCAGCGGTGACGGCGTGCGCGGCGCCGGGAACGGCCAGAGTTGCAGCGGCCATCAGCAGCGCAGTCGCTGACAGCAGAGGGAGTTTGAGGGAACGTTTAATCAATGGCATGGAAAGTCCTGCGTGAGTTAATCAAAACAGCGTCAAGGTAGAGCTTCTTCTTGTAAAAAAAAACCTATTTCTTGCCGCCCGGGGTGATGCCCCATTGCGACAACATCCACGCCATCTCGAAGGATCTCTCCTTGATGGCGTCATAACGTCCCGAGGCGCCGCCGTGGCCGGCGCCCATGTTCACTTTCAGCAGCAGGGGGTTGCGATCGGTTTTCATGGCGCGCAGCTTGGCGGTGTACTTGGCCGGTTCCCAGTACATGACCTGGCTGTCGTTGAGCCCGGTAGTGACCAGCATCGCCGGGTAATCCTTGCGCGCGATATTGTCGTAGGGCGAATAGCTGCGCATGTAGTCGTAGGCGGCTTTCTCGTTGGGATTGCCCCACTCCAGGTATTCGCCGGTGGTCAGCGGCAGGCTGGCGTCCATCATGGTGTTCATGACGTCGACGAACGGCACCGCCGCGTGCACTGCATGGAACAGCTCGGGACGCATGTTGGCGACCGCGCCCATCAGCAGGCCGCCGGCGCTGCCGCCCTCGATGATCAGCTTCTGCGGGCTGGTCCAGCCCTGCCCTATCAGGTATTCGGCGCTGTCGATGAAATCGTTGAAGGTATTCTTCTTGTTCATCAGCATGCCGTCGTCATGCCAGTGCTCGCCCATGTCGTTGCCGCCGCGGATATGCGCCTCGGCGAACACCACGCCGCGGTCGAGCAGGCTGACGCGGCTGTTGGAGAAAGTCGCCTCGGCCGGAATGCCGTAGGAACCGTAGGCATACAGCAGCAAGGGCGCCGCGCCATCCAGCTTGATATCCTTTTTAGCGACGGTCCAAAGCGGCAGCTTGACGCCATCGCGCGCCGTCGCCCACAGCCGCCTGGTTTCGTACAGCGCCGGATCGTAGCCCGGCACTTCCTGCTGCTTCAGCAGCAGCCGCTTGCCGCTCGCCATGTCGACATCGAACACCGTCGGCGGCGTCACCGGCGACTCGTACATCAGGCGATACTGGTGCGAAGTGAATTCCGGCGTGCCGCCCGCATGCGAAGTGTAGACCGCCTCATCGAACTGCACTGTCTTCCAGCTGCGGCTGGCGAAATCGTAGATGCGCGAGCGTTCCTGCGCATCGGACTTCTCGCTGACCACCAGGAAATCGCGGAACAGTTCGATAGCTTCCAGCAAGACCTGGGGATCGTGCGCGATCAGTTCCTTCCAGTGGGCCTGGTCCGGCGTCGCCAGCGGCGCCGTCACCAGGCGGAAATTCTTGGCGTCCTTGTTGGTCAGGATGAACAGCTCGCCGTCGCGGTGATCGACATGGTAGCGATGGCCGGTTTCGCGTCCCAGCACCGAACGGAAGCTGCCTTGCGGCTGGTCCGCCGCCAGCAGGCTGACTTCGGTGGTGTCGGTGCTTTGCGCTTCAAGTTCGATGAACTTGCGGTCGCTGCTGTTGCCGACGTCGATATTGAATTGTTCCACCGTCTCGCGATAGACCTCGGCCGGCTTGCTGCCCAGCTTGAGGCGCAGCAGCAGGTCGGAGCGCTTGGTGGTGGCGTCTTCCTGCACCAGGAACAAGGTCTGGCTGTCGGCCGCCCAGGCCACGCTGGTGACGCGTTCGACCGTATCGGCCAGCAGCTTGCCGTTGCTCAGGTCCTTAACGTGCAGCCGGTACTGGCGATAGCCGGTGGTGTCGGTCGAGTAAGCCAGGTAGCGGTCGTCGGGACTGACGGCGAAGCTTTCGACCTCGAAAAATTTCTTGCCCTTGGCCAGCTGGTTTTCATCCAGCAGCACTTCTTCCGGCGCTGCGGCGTCGTAGGAAAAATCGGCGTCGGCCTTGGCCAGGCGGCGGCAGATGATCGGATACTGCTGGCCGGCTTCAGTGCGGCTGTAATAGTAGAACCTGCCGCGCCGGGTCGGCACCGACAGGTCGGTTTCTTTCATGCGGCCCTTCATTTCGCCGTACAGCGTCTTCGACAGCGGCGCCAGGTCCTTGGTCATGGCCTGGGTATAGGCATTCTCCGCCTTCAGGTAGGCGATCACCTTGGGATTGGTCTTTTCGCGCAGCCAGTGATAGTCGTCGGTGACGATCTCGCCATGGCGGCTTTCCTGCCAGGCTTGTTTCGCGGCGACTGGCGGTGTCGGTGGAGATGCGGCGGAAGTGGAAGTAGTGGTCATCAGAGCCAATATAAAAACGCCCAGGGCAGGAGCGCGTTGCTGAAGAAAGAACATAGTGTACAGATCCTTGTGTGGATAGACTGCGCGCCCGGGTATGCGCGAGCGTCGGACATCATATGCAACTCTGTTGCAGATTGCTAAGTTACCTGCAATTTTTCAAAAAAACAATATGCGCGGCAACATATCGCCGCGGCCGGGCATCGGCCGATTCGACCGTACCGGCCGGGGCAGGTAGAATAGTTTTCCGCCACTCTCCCCCGCTCAGCCAGATGACTATTTCGCCGCCCGACCTGGATCTTGTACGCTCGCTGGAAGAACGCGCGCTGAATGCCTGGCCGGCGCTCAAAACAGCGCTGTGCGGCGGCTGGCAGCTGCGCCTGGCGGACGGCTACACCAAGCGCTCCAATTCGGCCAATCCCTTGCGCCCGAGCGTGGCGTTCGCTGAAACGCTGCGGGAAACTGAAAATTTCTATGCCCGCCACAACTTGCCGGCGATCTTCCGCATCACGCCGCTGGCGCCTGCCGACAGCGCACAATTGCTGGAACAAGCCGGCTACCGGATGGTTGACCCGACCCAGGTCATGACCGTGCCGCTGGCGGCAAGCGGCTGGCCCGCGCACGATGTCTTGATCGAGGCAAGCGCCAGTCAGGCATGGAGCGCGGGCTTTGCTCAGGCGAACGGTCTGCCGGCGGCTGAGCAGCTCGCCCACGAGCGCATTCTCGCGGCGATTGCCATGCCGACCGCGTTCGCCACGCTGACGGTGCAAGGCCAGGCTGTCGCCTATGGCCTGGCGGTGGCGGAGCATGGCGTGGTCGGCCTGTTCGACATCGTGGTCGCCCCGGCAGCGCGCCGCGGCGGCGTCGCCACCCGGCTGGTGGCAGCCTTGCTGAACTGGGGCCAGGCCCAGGGCGCCAGCAGCGCCTACCTCCAGGTGCACGTCGGCAACCAGGCGGCTAGCGCGCTCTATCGCAAGCTCGGATTTGCCACGCAATACCAATATCATTACTGGCTTAAACCATGATGTCTCAAGCAGCCCTTGCCGCCGCCATCCTGGCCGAACGCCGCCGCAGCGGCCAGCCGGGCGACCGTCTGCCGCCGCATTTGCGGCCGCAAGATGCCGATGCTGCGCTGGCGCTGCAGGCGCTCGTCATGCAACAGCTGGGCGAAAGCGTCGCCGCCTGGAAGTGCGGCTTGCCGGCCCACGGCCAGCCGGTGCTGGCGCCCATCCATGCCGCCACCGTCCAACACGGCAGCCCCTGCCCGGCATGGGCGCGCGGCGGCCAGGTGCGGGTCGAACCGGAACTGGCTTTTGTGCTCGGCCGCGACCTGCCGGCGCGTGCCACACCCTATCGGCCAGCAGATGTCGACGCCGCCATCGGCGCCACCCATCTGGCCTTGGAATTAATAGACAGCCGCTACACCGATCCCGCGCAAGCGAGCTTTATCGAGAACCTGGCTGACGGCTTGCTCAACCAGGGACTGTACCTCGGCCCGCAAGTCGATATGGAGCAGGCGCGCAACGCCGGCGAACTGGCGATCAGCATCGGCACAAACAACGGCGCCGGCGTAGAAGAAACCATGCTGCTGCATGGCCGCCATCCCGCTGTCGATCCGCGCGCGCCGCTGTACTGGCTGGCCGAATTCCTGCGCAGCCGCGGACAAGGCCTGCAGGCCGGCCAAGCGGTGATCACCGGATCGTACGCCGGCAGCTTCGAGTTGCCTGTCGCGCAGGACATCGTCATTCAATACGGAGAACTCGGCCGGCTGCAGCTGTCCTTCGAGGCGCGATGAGCGCAGTCGGCCGCTTCCGCCCGCGCCTGAGCTTGCAAACCCTGGGCCGCGGCGACGGCTTGCTGGGCATGCGCCCTTCCGGCCCGTTCGGGCCGCGCGGTCCGCATGTGACCGTGGCGCAAATCACCTGGACCTACGCCACCGACGACGGCTTCTACTGGGAAACCGCAGCGCCCACCACGCTGCTGAACCGCCGGCCGGCTTCGTCGCAGACCGTTGAAAACGACAAAGGCCAGCGCCTGCTGGTGCGCGACCTCGGCGCCGAAGCCGATGCACTCGACCTGGTCTGGGACCTGGGCCTGCATCCGCTTCCGAGCGACACGCTGCAGTGGCGCAACGAGAAAGCGGAGCAGGATGCCGCCGTGCGGCTGGCCTCGCTGTGGACGCTGGTGCAGGAAGATTTCTTCGGCGATTTCTGGGCCGAGCAGTTGCCGGATCTGCAGGCCAAAGGCTGGTCGATTGTCGTGCTTCCCGGCTTTGCGCACGAGAGCGTGCCGGTCGACGCCTGGCATCTCACGATCAGCCCCGCCACCGGCGAAATTCTAAGCAAGGAAGTCGCCACCCGCATGCGCGGCCGCGAACAAACCGTGACCGCCCTTGGCCTGCCGGCTGGCGAAGGTTCCTGGCTGCTGACCCTGGGCATTGAAATCGACGGCGAAATGGTCGACCTGGCGCCGCTGCTGGCGCATCTGCTGCAGCGCGACGGCCGCTGGCTGGACGCTGCCAAAATGGCCCTGATCGACGACCACGCCCTGATCACGCTGCGCGCACCCGGCGGCAAACGGATCGACGCGCTGGCGGCGCCGCTCAAGGCGATCGTCGGCAGCATGCTGGAATTGCTGAGCGATCCGCTGCGCAAGGAGGGTCCGCTGCTGCTCTCATCCTGGGATGCCTACCGGCTGGAGGCCATGCGCCAAAGCCTGCTCGACACCCAGGCGCAGCGCGCCGGCGTCCATGGCGGCTGGCAGCTGCAGGGCGACGCCGGCCTGCGCGCGCTGGCGCAACGGCTGCGCGGCGCCGGCACGCCGCAGCCGGTGGCAGCGCCGGCAGGACTGGGCGTCACCCTGCGCCCCTACCAGCTGCACGGGGTCGCCTGGTTGCAATACCTGCGTGAACAACATCTGGCCGGCATCCTGGCCGACGACATGGGGCTGGGAAAAACCGCGCAGGCGCTGGCCCATCTGCTGATCGAAAAGCAGGCCGGCCGCCTCGACCTGCCGGCGCTGGCGGTGCTGCCGACCTCGCTGATCTTCAACTGGCAGGCGGAAGCGCGGCGCATGGCGCCCGGCCTGCGCGTGCTGGCCCTGCAAGGACCGGAACGCCATCGCGATTTCGCCCGCATGGCCGAATACGACCTGATCCTCACCACCTATCCGCTGCTGTGGCGCGACCGCGCGGCGCTGGAAGCCCAAGCTTTTCATTTGCTGATCCTGGACGAAGCGCAAACCGTCAAGAACGCCACCGCCCGCAGCGCCGGCGCCGTGCGCCGCCTGCGCGCGCGGCACCGCCTGTGCATCACCGGCACGCCGCTGGAAAACCACCTGGGCGAGCTGTGGACCCAGTTCGATTTCCTGATGCCCGGCTTCCTCGGCGACATGCGCAGCTTCACACGCCTGTGGCGCAAGCCGATCGAGATCGGCGGCCAGACCTTGCGCGCGCAATTGCTGGCACAGCGCGTGCGGCCCTTCATCCTGCGCCGCCGCAAGGATGACGTGGCGAGCGAACTGCCGCCGCTCAGCGAAACCGTCAAGCACGTGCAATTGCAGGGACAGCAGCGCGACCTCTACGAAAGCGTACGGGTAGCGGCCGACGAGCAGATACGCGGCGTGCTCAAGCGCAAGGGTTTTGCCGGCGGCCAGATCACCATCCTCGATGCCTTGCTCAAGCTGCGGCAGGTCTGCTGCGATCCCTTCCTGCTGAAACACATGCGGCATGAAGCCGGCATGGAGCGCGCCAAGCTGGAACTGCTGCGCGACATGCTGCCGGCGCTGGTGGCGGAAGGCCGCCGCATCCTGGTGTTTTCCCAGTTCACCGAAATGCTGGACCTGATCGCCGTCGAGCTCGAACAGCTGCAACTGCCCTGGCTGGCCCTGACCGGCAAGACGCCGCCGGCGCAGCGCGGCGCGCTGGTCGCAGAATTCCAGAGCAAGACCGTGCCGCTGCTGCTGATCAGCCTGAAGGCCGGCGGCGTCGGCCTCAACCTGACAGCAGCCGATACCGTGATCCACATGGATCCCTGGTGGAATCCGGCGGTGCAGGAGCAAGCCACGGCGCGCGCCCACCGCATCGGCCAGGAGCAGACGGTGTTTGTTTACAAGATCGTGGTGGAAGGCAGCATCGAAGAACGCATCATCGACCTGCAGGCGCGCAAGAGCGCCTTGGCCGAAGGCGTGCTGGGCAGCGATACGGCGCTGGAGACCAAGTTCAGCAGCGAAGATCTGCAGCTGTTGCTGGCGCCGCTGGCTTGAAAGCCGACAGCAACTCAATAATTGGGGTCAGAGTCGAATTATTTAATTCGACTCTGACCCCAATTAAATGCGGTGGATTGTTCGTTTGGCGCAAATGGTAAGATGACGACCCTACACGCTTTACGGCCCGTTGCCATGTCATTTTCTTCTCTGGGCCTGTCCCCTGCCATCTTGCACGCCGTTGCCGAGCGCGGGTATGTCACTCCGACTCCGGTTCAGGTCGCCGCCATTCCGGCAATATTGGGCGGCGCCGATGTGCTGGCCGCGGCGCAGACCGGTTCCGGCAAGACCGCGGCGTTTGCGCTGCCGCTGCTGCAGTTCCTGCAAGACGGCCGCACTGACAAGCCGCGCAAGCTGCGCGTACTGATTCTGGTGCCGACCCGCGAGCTGGCGCAGCAGACCGCGGAATCCGTCCGCGCGCTGGCGCTAGCCTGTCCGCAATCCCTAAAGATCGCCGCCTTGTTCGGCGGCGTCTCGATCAATCCGCAAATGATGGACCTGCGCGGCGGCGCCGACCTGGTGGTGGCGACGCCGGGCCGCCTGCTCGACCTGATCGAACATAACGCCTTGAAGCTGTCGGACGTGGCCTCGCTGGTGCTGGACGAGGCTGACCGTCTGCTGGACATGGGTTTCAGCGACGAGATCAACCGCATCCTGACGCTGTTGCCGGCGCAGCGCCAAAGCCTGTTTTTCTCAGCCACCTTCCCGACCGCGGTGCATGCGCTGGCCGGCCGCATGCTGCACCAGCCGGTGCGCATCGCGGTGCCGGCGCTGGCACAAAACCAGCCGGATATCGAACAGCGCGCGATCATGGTCGACGCCGGCCGTCGCACACAATTGCTGCGCCATCTGTTGAAGGAAAATCAGTGGGGCCGGGTGCTGGTGTTTGTCGCCACCAAGTATTCTGCGGAGCATATCGCCGATAAACTGCATCGCGCCGGCATCAAGGCCGCCGCCTTCCATGGCGAGTTCAGCCAGGGCGCGCGCGATGAAGTGCTGGCCGATTTCAAGGCCAGCAAGCTGCAGGTGCTGGTCGCCACCGACGTCGCCGCGCGCGGCATCGACATCGCGCAGCTGCCGGTGGTGCTGAACTACGACCTGCCGCGCTCGGCGGTGGACTACACCCATCGCATCGGCCGCACCGGCCGCGCCGGCAAGAGCGGTATCGCCATCAGCTTCGTCAGCGCCGATACCGAGGCGCATTTCCATCTGATCGAAAAACGCCATCACCTGAAGTGCGAACGCGAGCAGATTACCGGTTTTGAGCCGGTCGACGTCGCCACGACGCCGGCAGCACCGGCCGATGCCGCCAATGGCGGCGTCAAGGGTAAACGCAAGAGCAAGAAAGACAAGCTGCGGGAAGCGGCTGCGCGCGGTGAAAACGAGTAACTCGCGTTTATAGGAAAGCCGCGGGGGATACGCCGAAGCGCGCGGCAAGTGCGCGCTTGGTGAGCGCCAACTTAATTGATACGGCTAGCAGAGAAATGCCCGCTCATTCGAACACCCTACCGCCGGCACCTTGCATCGCTGCCGCAAGCTTGCCATCAAACGTTGCCAAAGCCGCTCCCGTCCGCAACGCCAACTCCAGGTAAGTAGCGTCATAGGCGCTCAACTTATATGCCCGCGCCAAAGCCATTATCTGTTCGTGACGCGTAGCCAGCAATACGTTGTCGACTGCGATTGGCAGCCTCGCCAATCGCGCCAGATAATCAAACGCCTGTGCTTCCGTGATGATCTTGCGTCGCTCGCCTGTCAGCAGCGCATTTGCAATTTCGATATGCCACAGCGCGGGCACGATAATCGCCGTCTCGGCCATCTCTTCCAATATCCGCTCGGCACATGCCGCTTCGTCCGCTTTCTCACGCGCATATATCCATGCAAGCGCCGCAGAGGCATCCAGTACCAAAGTCATCGGCGGCCTTCAGAAATCATTTCGCTGACGTCCGCATTGCTGACCCCCTGTATTTTCTTGAAAGCTTGCATGGCGGCTACCGCGGCTTGGGCCTCGGTGTGCGCAGATGTTTCGCTAGGCACCAGATCGGCGACTGGCTTTCCCCTGACAGTAATCGTATAGCACTGCCCATGCCCTACCCCCCGCAACAGTTCAGACAATTTGGCTTTGGCGTCGAAAGCGCCGATTTCCTGAAACATGGCATTCCTCCATTAATCTAGTTCATTGAACTAGTTCATTATAGTTCAAATTATAAAAGCTGCATTCCTGGTACCCATATTGCCAATGCACCAAGATATAATTATTTTTTTATAACTACTTACGTATTATCTTAGATCGCATCACGAACCCAATTGAGTTTCACATAGCGATAAATTACACTCACGCCTGCGTGACACAATCACGGCCTTACCCGTTTGCCGGCGCCAACCTGCCGCAGACACCCGTATTACCGACCTTAACCCTAGAGAACATCGGAAAACCATAGCCCGCCCTACCCGGACGCGCGAATGCTATCCGTACGGAGCCAAAAGCATGAGTACCTTCATTTTCAATGAATTGAATTTCGACAACCACGAACAAGTGGTCTTCGTTTCCGAAGAAAAATCCGGCCTCAGAGGCATCATCGCAGTCCACAACACCAACCTCGGCCCGGCCATGGGCGGTTGCCGCATGTGGGACTACGCCAGCGAAGCAGTGGCCGTCAACGACGTCCTGCGCCTGTCGCGCGGCATGACATACAAGAACGCGGTTGCCGGCCTGCCTATCGGCGGCGGCAAGAGCGTCATCATCGGCAATCCCAAGACTGCCAAGACACCAGCATTGTTCGAAGCCATGGGCGAAGCCCTGGAACGCCTGGGCGGCCGCTACATCACGGCGGAAGACGTCGGCACCAGCCCGGCCGACATGGCGCATATCGCCACCAAGACAAAATATGTTGCAGGCCTGGGCGCCAGCGGCGATCCGTCGCCGTTCACCGCGCTGGGCTGCTTCGTCGGCGCGCAAGCGGCCGTCAAGCACTACCTGGGCCGCGATTCGCTGCAGGGCCTGACCGTTGCCGTGCAAGGCCTGGGCAACGTCGGCTACGACTATGCGCGCCGTTTGCATGAAGCCGGCGCCAAGCTGATCGTCACCGACATCGACCAGGCCGCGCTGGAACGCGCGCGCGCCGAGTTCGGCGCCGAAGTCGTCGCCACCGACGCCATTTACGATGTGCAGGCCGACATCTACGCGCCATGCGCACTGGGCGCCACGCTCAACCCGGCTACCCTGACCCGCCTGAAGGCCAAGATCGTCGCCGGCGCCGCCAACAACCAGCTGGCGACCGCTGAAGTCGGCGAACTGCTGCGCCGCAAGGAAATCCTCTACGTGCCGGACTTCGTGATCAACGCCGGCGGCATCATCAAGGTGTGCTACGAGTACTACGAAAAGCCGGAAGCCGACGTCGAAGCGCACGTGCGCGAAATCGGCGTCACCTTGTCGGAAATCTTCAAGCGCGCCGACTCGGAAGGCTTGCCGACCAGCGTCGTGGCCGACAAGCTGGCTGAAGCCCGCTTCAAAAAATAAGGAAAGCTAGATAGGGTGGAAGACGTCACGGTTTTCACCCTATTTTTATCCGTGCATTCTGCATTCTGCCGGCAACGCATGCCGTTAGCGGTTTGCCGGGCATTGAATTCGACCGCAAGACTCAGGGTGTACAGAAGGCTATGTATCTGTAAACTGTCGTCATAAGCTAGGGCCTGTTAACATTTGATTTAGGGGTGCGAACGCGCGGCAGGCGTTACAGGCCTAGGCGCGACGACGCGACGTAGCGGTGCTACGGCAAGGAGTCGTAACGACGGCATGTGACGCCTGCAGCCGTTCCCGGAGGGTTCCCACCAAAACGTGCGCTGGCGGCGTTGCGTGGCTTGCCAGCACACGTTTTGGTGGGAACGCATCTCCCAAATCAAATGTTAACAGGCCCTAAGCACTGCTATTTGATCTGACAGGAGCACCAACATGAATCTCTTCCTACACCGCGTCGCCTCGCCCATCGGCGTCATCCTGCTGGTCACCGACAGCCAGGATCGCGTGCGCGCGCTCGACTTCGAGGACTATGAGCCGCGCATGCGCAACCTGCTGCACACCCATTACGGCCATTACACCCTGAGCGACGCCAGCGCGCCGTCCAGCGCCGAGCCGGCACTGCAGCGCTATTTCAGCGGCCAGCTGGATGCGCTGAAAGATATCGCCGTCGCCACCAACGGCACCGAATTCCAGCAGCGCGTGTGGGCGGCGCTGCGCCAGATTCCGCCGGCGCGCATGACCACCTACGGCAAGCTGGCGCTGCAGATGGGCGAACACAACGGCGCGCGCGCGGTCGGCAGCGCCAACGCCACCAATCCGATCGCCATCATCGTGCCATGCCATCGGGTGGTGGGGGCCGACGGCAAGCTGACAGGCTTTGCAGGCGGCCTGGAGCGCAAGGCCTGGCTGCTGGGCCACGAGCGAGCCGAAGTCGGCGATCCGGAGAGCATGCGCCTGCCGGGTTTCTGAGGCCCGGCGACTGGCCCTGGCGCATCTTGCTTCAGTGCGTCTTGTCCAGCACCACCACCGTAATCTCCTTGCTGGAAATATAGTAAGGCACGTGATTATGATCGGCGAACAGCAGCCGCAGCGTGTGCTTGCCGGCCGGCAGGTCCAGCAGGGTTTCGGTTTCGCCATTGCCGAAATGCTTGTAGTGCTGGTGCTGGTACTCGTTCGGCTTGTCGAACGGGATCGGCGCCTTGATATCGGCCGGCATCGGCATATCGATCAGGATGTGATGATGGCCGGTGCCGTGCATATCGCCGGCCGCCACCGGCGACACGCCCATGCCGGTGACCGCGAAAGCGACCCGGAACGGCGAGCGCACCTGGTCGCCGTCCTTGATGTTGACAAAATAAGCCAGTTTTTCACCGACCGGAAACGGCCGCGTGCGCTCCGACGCATTGATGGTGCTGATGATGGAATCGGTATCGACCCGGGTATCGGCAGCTTTTGCAGTCGCCGGCACTGCAGGCGCAGCCGAGGCATGGCCGCAGGCCAGCGCTGCGCCGGTCAGCAGCGACAGCGTCAGGAGGGAGTGATAGACGGCGGATTTTTTTACCAGGATTTTGTGGGGTGTCTTGCGTTGCGCGATCATTGAGTTATCCATAGGGCCGGTGTAGGAAATGATGCATAAGGTGCTTGGGTGAAAATCGGATGAACAAGCGGCAGCTGCCGCTCACGCCAGCAGGCTGTCCGGGTCGGGCGCCTTGCTCGGCATCAGCCAGCGCGGAAATCCGAACATGGTCTTGAGCAGGCAACGGCGGTAGCCCATCTGCCCGCTGATCAGGCCGGCGAAATCCTGGTTGATGCGCTGGTTCAGCACCAGATGGGAAAACGTCAACTTCGGAAAACGGTAGACCAGCTGCGCCATCCAGTTGGCGGCGCGCAGTTCGGGCAGCAGTTCGCGCCGCAGCAACCTGCTATAGGCCATGGAATCGGCGCGCAAGCCGTCCGCGGCGATCGCCCGGGCGGCGAGCGTGGCGCTCTTCAGCGCAAAATAAATCCCTTCGCCGAACAAGGCTTCCGCCAGCCCGGCGGCATCGCCCAGCAGCCACACGCGGCCGCGCTGGAACTGCCGGCGGCGATTGGCCAAGGGAATGATATAGCCTTGATATTCGATTTTTTGCGGCCGCTGCAGGCTGGCATAAGCCGCGCTAAAGCGATCCAGATGCTGGCGCAATGCGGCGCCGCCGAAAGGTGAGTACACACCTATATTGAAATGGTCGCGCTTCGGGAAGATCCAGCCGTAACCGTGCGGCATGCCGTCGAAGTCGAACAGCGCGCGCTGGCCGAAGCGCTCCAGCGCACCGTCCTCGGGCCAGACCATGGCCTCCAGCGCCGGCACATACGCCACCAGGTCCTTGCCGAACAGGCGGTTGCGCACCGCGCTGGCGGCGCCGTCGGCAGCCAGCAGCAAGCGGCTGCGCAGCACCCCGCGGCTGGTCGTCACCCTGATGCCGTCCGTCGATTCGACAGCATCGACAAACGCCGTTTCGGGCTGGAAGCGCACTCCTTCGGCGCAGGCGCGATCCAGCAGCATCTTGTCGAATTCGCTGCGCACCACGGTGCAGGCCGCCATCGGCTGCATTTCCTTGAGCACGGCGTCGCGGTTGCCGTAGGTAAGAATGGCGCCCGCTATCGGCTGGTGCATGGCGGCGCCGAGCTCGAGGCCGAGCAGGTCCATGGCTTTGCGCGACAGGCCGCCGCCGCAGACTTTGGCGCGCGGGAAGGCCTGCTTGTCGATGATGGTCACCCGCAAACCCTGCTGCGCCAGCAGATAAGCCAGGTGCGAGCCGGCCGGGCCGGCGCCGACGATCAGCACATCGCTGACAGCGCTGTCGTCAATTGCCATGGCGCGCCGCCGATGCCAGTGAAAGGCAGCCCGCGCCACAGCGGCAGGCCAGAAAGCAGCTTCGATCCGGATTTCCCCACGACTTCATCAGCAGCACCTCGCAAAGGTCTGGCCGCGGCACATGCATTGCCCGGCGGAACCATGAGCATAGCTGAAAATCGCCGGACAAGCTGGCATCGGCACAGCGCTTGCGGGTGACGATCGACGCGTTTCTTTTGCAGCTTTATTTGCCTTTCAGCTACGTTTCTAAATAGAAATATGCTAGTGTAATCGGCTGTCCTACTGGCAAGCACAAAAGATTCCAGAAGGCAATAATTTGAAATGCATTTCGACTGGCACAGGGAGGCCGCAATCATGAAAAACGTGAAAAAACCGGAAGACACAGTCACTTTACAAAAACGCCGCACACTGCTCACCGGCGGCCTGGTAGCGGGACTGGCCGCCGCCGCGCTGGCGCCGGCGGAACTGCTGGCGAAAGAAGCCAAGGCCGTCGGCCTGAAGCTGGACCGCGCCAAATGGGGCAGCCGCAATCACCAGCAGCTGCAAGCCCTGATCGCGCGCAACGGCAACAGCAGCGCCGGCTACAATCCCCAGCGCCGTCCTTACGCCGTGTTCGATTGGGACAACACCAGCATCATGAACGACACCGAAGAGGCGTTGCTGATGTACCAGATCAACACCCTCTCCTACAAGCTGACGCCGCAGGAAATGGCCGCGATCATCCGCCAGAACGTACCGGCCGGCCCGTTTGCCGCCGACTACAAGAACGCCGCCGGCGAGCGCGTCGAACTGGAAGCGATCTGCAGCGATATCGACAGCGACTATCAATACCTGTACGACAACTGCGACAAATTCAAGGGCGACAAGAAGCTGGAAGACATCCGCGAAACCGTGCAGTTCCAGGACTTCCGCGCCAAGCTGTACTACTTGTACGAAGCGGTCAACGAAACCTACGGCGTCAATGTCGGCTATCCATGGGTGATCTACTTCTTCACCAACATGTCGGTGGCGGAAGTGCAGAAGCTGGCGGAAGCCTCCAACGACCACAACCTCGGCCTCGGCCTGGTCAAGACCAAGTACACCAGTCCGGCGGCGCAGCCGGGCAAGGCCGGCATCGTCAGCGTCACGCATTTCCACGGGATCCGCCTGTGCACCGAGATCGCCACCTTGATGGACGCCTTGCAGCAGAGCGGCATCGACGTCTACGTCAGCTCGGCCTCGCTGGAAGATGTGGTGGCGGTGTTCGCCACCACGCCGAAGTACGGCTACAACGTCAAGCGCGAACACGTGCTGGGCCTGCGCCTGGAAAGCGCCAACGGCGTCTTCGTCAACCAGTACAAGGCCGGCTGGCCGCTCAACTGGGGCCCGGGCAAGACTGAAGTGATCAAGAAGGAACTGGTCGCCAGCAAAGGCTACGGTCCGGTCTTCGTGGCCGGCGACAGCGATGGCGATTACGACATGCTGCGCGATTTCGCCGATACCCAGCTAGGCATGATCGTCAACCGCATGAAGAAGGGCAAGATCGGCGATCTCTCGAAACTGGCCGCCGAACAGATCCCGGCAGCTGCGCCGCGCTTCCTGCTGCAAGGCCGCAACGAGCAGACCGGCAACTGGATGCCGTCGGAAGCCAGCATCAAGTACGGCAAGAGCAGCGAAGCGCTGCTGGGCTGATTCCGCCTCGCCTCAGGTTTCTGGCTTGAGGCAGCCGGTTCCCATATCGGCACCGGCTCACGTTCCTCGGATTCAATGCCATTTGAATACCCCGGCCGCCCAGTGCGGCCGGTGCGCCATGTTTTCCATCACCTTGAAATAGTCAGATAGGCAATAATGAAGAAATTACTGAAAACCGCGCTCTTGCTGAGCTCCATCGCCATGTATTGCATCGTGCCGCGCGCGATCGCCAAGGACGATGACGGCCCGCGCAAGATCACCATCGGCCTGATCGCCACCACCACCATCGAAGATACGCAAAAGCGCTGGCAGCCGGTGATCGACGACTTCGCCAAATACACCAAGATGGAAGTGCGCACGGTGGTTTCCACCAACTACAGCGACATCCTGGCAGGCCTGAAAACGAACACCATCCAGGTGGCTTGGCTGAGCAGCAAGAGCGCGCTGGAAGCGGTGGAAGACAACCAGTCGACCGTGTTCGCGCAGATGGTCAAGAAAGACGGTTCGCACGGCTACAACTCAGTGCTGATCACACCGGCCAAAAGCCCGATCAAATCGTTCGAGGACATCCTGAGCAACAAGGGCGTGTACAGCTTCTACGATGGCGACAAGAGTTCGACTTCGGGCTACCTGGTGCCGGCCTATTACGCCTTCGCCAAGAACAAGGTGGAGCCGGAACGGCTGTTCAAGACCATCGTGGTCGGCAATCACAAGAAGAACCTGCAGGCCGTGATCAACGGCCAGGTCGATGTCGCCACCAACAATACCGAAGAGCTGGACCGCCTGCAAAAGGAATCGCCGGAGCAGTTCAGCAAAGTGCGCGTGATCTGGTCGTCGCCGCTGATCCCTAACGATCCGCTGCTGTACCGCAAGGACTTGCCGGCCGCCAGCAAGGCCCGCATCGAAGAGTTTTTCGTCACCTACGGCAAGCCGAAGAATCCGGCCAGCCAGCCTGACGTGCTGCAGAAAATCCTCGATCTGTCGGGCTTCCAGCATTCCACCGATGCCCAGCTCAAGCCGATCGCCGACCTCACCATGTTCGGCCTGCTGCGCAACAACATGTACGACACCAAGCTGAGCACCGTGCAAAAGCAGAAAGCCTTTGAAGACATCACCGCCCGCTTCGGCAAGCTGAGCATGGCGCTGGAGATGGCGCGTCTGCGTTAATCAATCCACCCCGGCAACACCTGCGCGAGCCGCTGTCTCAGGCTCGCGCTTTCTGTTCTTGTACACGCTCCTGCAGCTGCTGCGGGAAATACAGGCTGAAACGGATCACCCCCGCGGCCGTACAAGCCACCTCGGCGCTGCCGCCGTGCACCAGCATGATGGCGCGCACAATCGCCAGCCCCAGACCGTTCGATTCCGTGAACTCGCTGCGCGATTTGTCGCCGCGGTAGAAACGGTCGAACAAGCGGTCCAGCTGTTCTTGCGGGATCGGCTCTCCCCGGTTTTCCACCTCAACGCAGATGCCTTGCGCCTGCGGCCTGCCGCTTAGGCGTATGGTGCTGCCCGGCAGCGCATAGCGCACCGCATTCACTACCAGGTTGCTGACGGCGCGGCGCCACATCACCGGGCTGGCCTCCAGCTCGCCGCTGGCGTCGACTACCAGTTTGATATCGCGTTCTTCGGCCACGCCTTCAAAATAGTCGGCAATCTTGTGCAGTTCATCGGCCAGCATCAGCGGCGTCTTTTCCACCGCCAGCCCGGCGTGGTCGGCATGCGCCAGGAACAGGATGTTTTCCACGATGCGGCTCAGGCGCTGCAGTTCTTCCAGGTTGGATTCCAGCACCTGCTGGTAGTCGGCGGCGCTGCGCACCTGCCCGAGCGTGACCTGGGTCTGTCCCATCATTGCCCCGATCGGGGTGCGTATCTCGTGCGCCAGGTCGGCGGAAAACTGCGACAGGTGCTCGTAGCCGTCGGCCAGCCGATCCAGCATCGCATTGAATGACGCCGCCAGCCGCCGCAGCTCCTGCGGCGCGTCTTCTTCCCGCAGGCGTATCGCGATATTGGTCGGGCTGACTTCGGCGGCGCGCCCGGCCATCGCCGTCAACGGCAGGAAACCGCGCTTGAGCACCAGGAACCCCAGCAGCGCCGCCAGCAGCACCGCTATTGCCGCCGCTGCGATCACTTGCCAGTAATAGCGCGCCAGGATATGCGACTCCTGGGTCATCACATGAGCGCCGGTAATCACCACCACGGCGCCGTCGCTGCCGACCTCTGCCAGCGCCGATACCCAGCGCACCCGCACGCCGTCGGCGCGTACGCCCGCGTGCAGCTGCGCAAGCGCCAGCGGCTCGCCCAGGCTTTGCGGCGTCATTGGCGGCGGCGTCATGTTGTCGGGATTGACGCGTACGAACGGCGCCTGTCCTGGATAAGCGAACATCAGCACATCCTGTTCGTTGCCCAGCATGGTCTCAAACAGCGCTGGCCGGTCTTCCATTTGCTTGACGTTGTACAGGTCGTGCAGGAGATGGCGGAAATGCTCGACCTTGCCGATCAGGGAGTAGTCGGCGCGGGTCTCCAGCGCCTGCCGCGTCGACGAATACAGGTACATGCCGAGGCTGGCGACGATGGCGCAGGCAATCAGCGCGAACAGGAAGCTCACGCGCACCGTCAGCGAAAGCTTGCGCCAGGACGTCATGGATTTTCCGAGAACATGTAGCCGATGCTGCGCACCGTGTGGATCAGCTTGCGTTCGAAAGGATTGTCGATCTTGGCGCGCAGACGCTTGATGGCGACATCGACCACATTGGTGTCGCTGTCGAAATTCATGTCCCACACCTCGGAAGCGATGACGGTGCGCGACAAGGCTTCATCCTGGCGCTTGACCAGCAGGTGCAGCAGCAGGAATTCCTTGTTGGTGAGGACGATGTCTATGCCCTGGCGCGTGACCTTGCGGCGCAAGAGATCGAGCTGCAGATCGGCCACCTGGAAAAAATCCAGCTCATGCGCCTCGCGCACCACGCCGCGCCGCAGCAGGGTGCGGATGCGCAGCAGCAGTTCGGTAAACGAAAACGGCTTGACCAGGTAATCGTCGGCGCCCAGTTCCAGCCCGTGTATGCGGTCGTTCACGTGATCGCGCGCGGTCAGGAAGATGACCGGCAGATCGCGGCGGGCGCGGATCGCAGCCATGATCTTCCAGCCGTCGGTGCCGGGCAGCATGACGTCCAGCACCACCAGGTCATAGGAATTCTCCAGCGCCATGTGCAAGCCGTCGCTGCCGTTGCGCACCAGGTCGACCGCATAGCCTGATTCGCGCAGGCCTTTCTTGAGGTAGGCGCCGGTCTTCGGGTCGTCTTCGATGACGAGGATAGCCATGCTGAGTCCTTGATATAGATGGCCCCATTCTATCAATTCGCTTGTCGAGAAGAATGACAATATTGTCATTCACATGTCACCGATAAGACACTCCGGCGCGCCTAGACTGGGCTTCCCAGCAACCACCGAGACTGATCCCATGACAACTGCACAATTCTTGCGCCGGCTTGTTCCGGCCCTGGCCGCATCGACTTTGCTCGCCTATGGCAGCGTCGCCGTCGCCCAGCCCGCCGCCACGGCGCCCCCGGTCCGGGTGCGCGCTACGATTGAAAAAGTGAACGCTGATAATCTTGAAGTCAGCACCAAGGCCGGCAAGAAACTGACCTTGAAACTGGCGCCGGACCTGATGCTGTTCTCGGTCAGCCATGCCGCCATTACCGACATCAAGTCCGACAGCTTCATCGGCAGCGCCGCCGTGCCGCTGCCCGACGGCAGCCTGAAGGCGCTGGAAGTACACGTCTTCCCGGCCGGCATGAAGGTCGGCGAAGGCCATTACGCCTGGGACCTGGGCAAGAAGAGCAGCATGACCAACGGCACCGTGGGCGATGTGGTGGTGACCAGCGGCCGCACCATCACGGTCAAGTATCCGGATGGCGAAAAGAAAATCGTGGTGCCGGCCGACGTCCCTATCGTCAGCCTCAACAAGGGTGACCGCAGCCTGCTGGCGCCTGGCGCGCATGGCGTGTTCTTTGTCAGCAAGGCAGCCGATGGCAGCGATGTCGTCGGCCGCGCCACGGTCGGCGTCAACGGCGTAGTGCCGCCGATGTAATGCAGTTTTGCAATGCGATCTTGCGGGCGGCGCGGCTGCCCGCATCTCTTCTTGACAGGGCAAGCCCATGACTACCGCTGACAAACCGCGCCGCATCATTCATCCGCTGCTGGTGCGGGTGGCGCACTGGATCAACGCCTTCGCCATGGTCTGCATGGTGATGAGCGGCTGGGCGATCTATAACGCCTCGCCGCTGTTCGGCTTCGATTTCCCGCGCTGGGCCACCCTCGGCGGCTGGCTGGGCGGCGCGATTGCCTGGCACCTGGCGGCGATGTGGCTGCTGGTGACGAATGGCCTGGTCTATCTGGGCTACGGCCTGCTGGCCGGCCATTTCCGCCGCCACTTCCTGCCGCTGCGGACGCGCGACCTGCTGCGCGACGTGAAAGATGCGCTGACCTTCAAGCTGGCGCATCAGCCGGGCGTCTACAACACCGTGCAACGCCTGATGTACATCGCCGTGCTGCTGCTCGGCGTGCTGGTGGTGGCGTCCGGCCTGTCGATCTGGAAGCCGGTGCAGCTCGATAGCCTGGTCGACCTGTTCGGCGGTTACGATATTGCGCGGCGCGTGCACTTTGCGGCGATGGCCGGCATCGTGGCATTTGTGGCAGTGCATCTGGCGCTGGTGCTGATCGTGCCGAGCACGCTGCTGCCGATGCTGAGCGGACGGGCGCCGCGCCACTCCGGAAAAAATCTGCCGAAGCAGGAGCAGGAGCAGCAAGCATGAACGACAAGAAAAAAAATCTCCCGAAAAACAGCGAACTGCAGCCTGAACTGGTGCAGCTGCAGCGCCGCCTGTTCCTGCGCTCCGGCCTGTCGCTGGGCGCGCTGTCGCTGCTGTCCGGCTGCAACCTGCAGGATGGCGACCAGGTCGACAAGGTATTGTGGGCGATGTCGCGCTGGAACGACCGCGTGCAGAGCATGCTGTTCCGCCCTGACCACCTGGCGCCGACCTATCCGGCCAGCATGATCACCAGGCCGTTCCCGTTCAACGCTTTCTATGACGCCGATTCGGCGCCGGAAATCGATGGCGACGCCTATAAGCTGGAAGTCTCCGGCCTGGTGCGCGACAAGCGCAGCTGGAACCTGGCGCAGCTGCGGGCGCTGCCGCAGGCATCGCAGATCACGCGGCATATCTGCATCGAAGGCTGGAGCGCCATCGGCCAGTGGAGCGGTGTGCCGTTCCGTACATTTCTCGCCCATATCGGCGCGGACACGACGGCAAAATATGTCGGCTTCAAATGCGCCGACCGCTATTACTCCAGCATCGACATGGCCACCGCCCTGCATCCGCAGACCATACTGGCGCTGGACTTCGGCCAGGAGCCGCTGCCGACCGAATACGGCTACCCGCTGAAACTGCGGGTGCCGACCAAGCTCGGCTTCAAGAATCCCAAGCACATCGCGGCGATCTTCGTCACCAATGAAAATCCCGGCGGCTATTGGGAAGACCAGGGATATAACTGGTTTAGCGGGTCTTAAGATCGACAAGCATCTGTTTGAGAACGCCTTTCATTCCCTCAGCGAAAGAGATGCAGCCGGCGCGGCTGCGCACAAACCCCGCTTCGGCTGGCCGGAGCTCTGGCGCCGCTGGCGGGTGACAGCGTAACAGGCCTGCATGCATTTGCTGTCGCCGCCAGCGGCAACTTGTCTTTGGCGCCGGCCTTGACTTCATCCGCATGGGCGTTTTTAGCCGCCAGCAGGCCGACAACCAGCAACGCCAGCAGCACGCCGATGGACAGCAGGGTATTGGTAATGACGTAGGTATTGCGGGACCGGGCTGGTCGGATATAGCGTTTTTTCATGATCGGCTTTCTGGTCAAATTGATATGGCGCACTTCTCAGCCATATGAGAATGGTCAAACCAGCAGTATCCTTGAGCGGAATGAAGAAAACATGAGTCATTCATGAACGTTTCCTGAAGACGCGGGCTCTTCAGCTTTTCTTCACGTTAAGGTGCTTAAATACCAAGCTATGAAAATATTGCTGATTGAAGATGACCTGGACCTGGGCAACGGCGTGCGCATTGCCCTCTCCGACCAGGGCATGGACGTGGTCTGGGTGCGCCAGCTGGCGGATGCGGTGCGCGCCCTGGAATCCGACACCTGCGACCTGGTGCTGCTGGATCTCGGCCTGCCGGACGGCGACGGCCTGAGCCTGCTGACGCGCCTGCGGCGCGAAAAGAACGCCCTGCCGGTGATTATCCTGAGCGCCCGCGACGCCATCAACGACCGCCTGCTGGGCCTAGACACCGGCGCCGACGATTATCTGGTCAAGCCTTTCGTGCTGGTCGAACTGCTATCGCGGGTGCGCGCCCTGGCCCGGCGCAGCTACGGCTTCGACGGCGAAACCCTGGATTTGCGCGGCCTGTCGCTGCATGCGCCGACCCGCCGCGTCACCGTGCAGGAGCGGCCGGTGGAACTGACCGCCAGCGAATACGCCTTGCTCAGCACCCTGCTGATCCGCGCCGACCGCGTGGTGACGCGCCCCATCCTGGAAGAACTGGCGCTGCCCGGCGGCCATGGCAACGCCAGCAATACCCTGGACGTGCACATGGCTAATCTGCGCCGCAAGATAGGCGACGGCTATATCCGCACCGTGCGCGGCGTCGGCTTTGTGATAGACCTGCAGGCGCCGGCCCGCAGCATCCGCAAATGATGCTGCACTGGTGGAGCTGGCTGCTGCGGCCGACCCTGGTGCGGCGCCTGCTGCTGGCCCAGATGCTGCTGCTGACGGTGCTGTGGAGCCTGTTCATCGGCTACGCCATATTCGAGACCAGCCGGGCGCCCGGCCCGATCAACCTGGACCGCACCTACGAGGCCATCTTCGGCGTCGCCGAAAACCTGGCGGATAATCCGGAGCGCCAGTTCAAGGTGCTGCACATGATCGACCTGGCGGTGCGCGAAGGCTATGGCATCGGCGGCGATACGCCGAAACTGTCGCCCAGCATCCGGGTACGGCAGGGAGAGCGGCTGCTCTACCAGTCCGAGGATATCCCGGGCGGCATTCATAACAGCCGCCTCGACGATGCGGAAACCATCTACGCCAACGGCGTGCGCTGGCGCGCCCGTACTTTGCAATCGCCGCACTCGGATACGCGCGTCACCATCATCGTGCCGGCAGACGCCATGGACATGCTGGTCGACATGAATTCGCGCGGCTATTATTCCCTGCCCTTGCTGATCAGCCTGCCGTTCCTGCTGCTGCCGGCGTGGCTGTCGATACGCGTGGCGCTGCGCCCCTGGAGCCGGATTGCGCGCGAGGTGGCCGCCCGCGGCCCGCACAATCTGGCGCCTTTGGGCTTCAAGCCCAAGCATCTGGAGCTGAGTTCGATGGTCGACCGCATCAACGGCCTGCTGTTGCGCATCAGCGAAAGCGTGGCGCGCGAACGCAATTTCATCGCCGACGCCGCCCATGAGCTGCGCACGCCGCTGGCCGCGATGCGCGTCAACGCGGAAGCGCTGCAAAGCCAGGCCGGCGACGGCCAGCAACAGCAGCTCCTGGCCGGCATACTGAGCAGCAGCAACCGCGCCACCCGACTGGTCAGCCAGCTGCTGCTGCTGGTGCGCAGCGACGCTACCGCCAGCGTCGCGCTGGACCGGCTGGCGATGGATACGCTGGTGCAGGACCGGCTGGCGATCCTGTCGGCGCTGGCCATGGTGCGGCACATCGAGCTGGAACTGGCGTCGGAAGGTGAGTTCTTCATCCTGGGACATCGCGAAAGCCTGGTGTCGCTGATCGACAATCTGGTCGACAACGCCATCAAATACAGTCCGCCGGGCGGCATCGTGACGGTCGGCCTGCACCATGACCGGGACGAGGTGGTATTCAGCGTGGCGGATCAGGGGCCCGGAATCGCGCCGGCTCTGCGCGAGCGCGTATTCGACCGTTTTTTCCGCAATCCCGACCAGACCCAGAGCGGCAGCGGGCTGGGCCTGGCGATTGCCAGGTCGGTGGTGCTCCAGCACGGCGGCCAGATCCAGCTGCATGCGGCCGGCGGCGAACAGGGCTTGCTGGTGGAGGTCAGATTTCCCAGGGCCTGCTAGCACTCCCAACACAATGTTAACAGGCCCTCGCTGACCATGGAATCATGCAATCCAAACCCGAGGTTGGCCAATTACCGCGAGGGCTTTATTCGCCGCGCTCGCTGCAGCACGGGCAACCATGGTGTCCGCTCATCAGATGCGGCGGCGAGGCTTCTTCATCCTGCGGCACGCTGCGCATGAATTCGGCCAGCTGCTTTTCCATGCCGGCCAGCAGATCGGCCCTGGCCTGCGGCTGGACCGGCTTGTCATCGCTATCGGCAGCAAGCCAGTGGCGGACGGAGTGTTTGGTCGTCATTTCTGTTCTTCCGGCTGGCCGTAAAATTTCTCGCAAATCTTGATGCGCTCGCGCCCCTGGTCCTTGCGCCAGCGGTTGCTGTCGCGCAGCGAGTAGACGCAGCCGCAATACTCCTGCTGGTAGAAATTCTCGCGCTTGGAGATGTCGATCATGCGCACCGAGCCGCCCTGCTTGCGCCAGTTGTAATCCCAGTAGGTGATGCCGGGATAATGCGCCGCCGCACGGGCGCCGCAATCGTTGATCTGCGCCATGTTCTTCCAGCGTGAAATTCCCAGCGAACTGCTGATCACCGGAAAGCCGTGCTCATGCGCGTACAGCGCGCTGCGTTCAAAGCGCATGTCGAAACACATGGTGCAGCGCTTGCCGCGTTCCGGCTCGTCTTCCATGCCTTGGGCGCGGGCGAACCAGTTGTCCAGATCGTAGTCGGCATCGATGAAGGGCACGCCGTGCTGTTCGGCGAAACGGATGTTTTCATTCTTGCGCAGCTCGTACTCGCGCTGCGGATGGATATTGGGATTGTAGAAATAGATGGAAAAATCGATTTCGCTGGCCAGCAAGGCTTCCATCACCTCGCCCGAACAAGGGGCGCAGCAGGAATGCAATAGCAATTTATTGTGGCCGCCCGGCAGGACGAGCTTCTGGCGTTGGGTCATGAGAGAGATACCTGAAGAAGTGCGCCGGCGAGAGGTAACACTCGGACCGCGGCGCTAATCGCTCAGTCTCTTGTTTAAGACCGGCTGCGTCAAGCGACAAACTCTCAAGTTTGCATGAGCGGAATTCATGCAGCCCCAGTGGACTGTAACAGCCACCTGTCAGTACTGGCAGGTCGCGCTGCAAATGACATGCTGCGGTCATAAATGCGGCATATATTCGGGCGGCAAATAGTGCAATAAAGAAACTTTCTATCTTTACCTTCCTGAATGGAGTCTCCATGAAACTGAATCGTCAGCTGTTTCTCACGTTTATAAGCGGCGTGGCATGCGCCGCGCCTTTGATGGTGGCCAGCCAAAGCGCACTGGCCTGGGGTGATGAAGGGCATATGGTGGTCGGCCTGATCGCCAGCAATTACCTGACCGACAACGTCCGTTCGCAGGTCGACGCCATCCTGGCCAACGACAGCAGCGGCCTGACCGCGGGCGACATCGCCTCGGAAGCGACCTGGGCCGACAAGTACCGCAATTCGCATCGCGAAACCGCTGCCTGGCATTTTGTCGATACCGAGATCAGCGACGGCGACATCGACGCCGCCTGCTTCGGCCATCCGAGCCTGCCTGCCAACACCCCGGCATCGGGCGGCGTGGCGCAGGATTGCGTGGTCGACAAGGTCGATCAGTTCGCGCTCGAATTGCGCGATCCGAACACCGATCCTGCCGAACGCCTGCTGGCGCTGCAGTTCTTGCTGCATTTCGTCGGCGACATGCATCAGCCGCTGCACTCCAGCGACTCCCATGACCGCGGCGGCAATGACGAAACGGTGTCCGCCACCGGCATCGCCGCCGGCAAGCTGCACGCTTACTGGGATACCGCATTCGTGAACAAGCTGGGCACCGATCAGAACAAGGTGGCGTCGGCGCTGATCGCCAAGATCAGCAAGGCCCAGATCGCGCAATGGCAGCAGCAGACGCCGCGCGACTGGTCGCTGGAAGCCTTCGACCTGGCCCGCACCGACGCATACGGCAAGCTGCCGACGCCTGGATCCACCGGCAAGTACAAGCTGCCGGCCAGCTATGTCAGCAACGCCACCAGCGTGGTTGCCTTGCAGCTGAGCCGTGCCGGCGTGCGTCTGGCGAAAATTTTGAATGATGCCTTGGGCGGCAATGCCGTTTCCGGCGCATCGATATTCGTCTCGCCATTTGGCGAGAAAAAATAAGCTGTCGTTGTTGTTCAACCCTGAGCGTCTGGTCTCGCCGGCGCTCAGGATTCAGGGCTTACGCTGCTAGTTTTGCGAAGCACTGCACTAGATCAATCCGCGCTTCGCCAGCATCGGCTCGACCTTCGGATCGCGGCCGCGGAAGGCGCGGAACGCCTGCGCCGGGTCCTGCTTGTTGCCGGAGCTGTAGATATGCTTTTGCAAGCGCTCGGCAATCGCCGGCTGGAACGGATCGCCGGCTTCGGTGAAGGCATCGTAGGCGTCGGCGTCCAGCACTTCGGCCCACATGTAGACGTAATAGCCGGCTGCATAGTCGGAACCGGCGAACAGATGCTGGAAGTGGCTCAGGTAATGGCGCTGGCCGATATCCTGCGGGATGCCCAGCAGTTCGCATTGCTGCGCTTCGAAAGCCGCCAGGTCAACCGCGCTGCCGTTCGGCAGCGAATGCAGCGCCATGTCGATCAGCGCCGGGCCGGCATACATGATGGTGGCCCAGGCCTGGTCGAACTGGCGCGCACACTTGAGCTTTTCCAGCAGTGCTGACGGCATCACTGCGCCAGTCTGGTAGTTCCGCGCGTGCTGCTTGAGCACCACTTCCTCTTCTGCCCAGTTCTCGAAGATCTGCGACGGCAGCTCGACGTAATCCTGCAATACCTGGGTGCCGGCCAGGCGTTCGTACTTCACTTGCGACAGCAGGCCGTGCAAGCCGTGGCCGAATTCATGGAACAGGGTGCGCACGTCGTCGAAACTCAGCAGCGCTGTATCGCCCTTGGCTGCCTTGGCGAAATTGTTGTTATTGATGACGATCGGCAGCGTGCCGCCGGCATGGCCGGACTGGTTGCGAAAAACATGCATCCAGGCGCCGCTACGCTTGCTGGCGCGGGCGAAATTGTCGCCGATGAACAGGCCGATCAGGGCGTCCTCGCGATTGCGCACCTCCCACAGGCGGGCATCCGCATGATGCAGGGCGACGCCGTGCTGCTCGACAAAGCGGATGCCGAACAGGCGATGGGCGCAGTCGAACATGGCGCCTATCATGTTGTCCAGCGCGAAGTAGGGTTTCAGTTCGGCGTCGTCCAGGTCGTAGCGCGCCTGCCGCACTTTCTCGGCCAGGTAGCGCCAGTCCCAGGCCGCGATCGGCGTCGGCTGGCCCAGGCTGCGCGCCATCTCGGTCAGGGCGGCGCGGTCCTCTTGCGCCTTGGCCTTGGCCGGCTCCCACACCTTGCCCAGCAAGGCGGACACCGCTTCCGGCTTGCCGGCCATGCGGTCGATCAGCTGGTAATCGGCATAGGTGGCGTAGCCGTGCAATTGCGCCTGCTCCTGGCGCAAGGCCATGATCTCGGCGGCGACCGGGCGATTGTCATGGCCGCCGGCGTGGGCGCCGCGAGCGACGCGGCCGCGCCAGACCGCTTCGCGCAAATCGCGGCGGTCGGAGAAAGTGAGGAAGGGTTCGGCCAGCGAGGGCGACAGGGTCATGACATGGCTGCCTTCTGGCAGGCCGCGCTGCTGCGCCGCCGCCTGCGCCGAAGCGCGCAGGAACGGCGGCAGTCCGGCCAGCGCCGCTTCGTCTTCCAGCGCCAGCACAAAGCCGGATTCATCGGCCAGGACGTTTTGCGTAAACTGCGTGCTCAGCGCCGCCAGCCTTTCCGTCACCGCGCTGTAGCGAGCGCGCGATTGCGGCGGCAAGTTGGCGCCGGCGCGCACAAAGTCCAGGTGCACCCGCTCCAGCAGGCGCAGCTGCACCGGATCCAGGTCAAGCCGGGCGCGTTCGGCGTACAAGGCGTCGATGCGTGCAAACAGGCCGGCATGCAGATAAATCGCATTCTTGTGCGCGGCCAGCCTAGGCGCCAGTTCGATCTCGGCTGCCTGCAAGGCGGGCGAGGTTTCGCTCGCGGTCAGGTTCTCGAACAGCAGGCTGATGCGGCTGTTGAGCCGGCCTGATTCATCGAAAGCGGCCAGCGTGTTGGCAAAAGTTGGAGCCGCCGTTTGCGCGGCGATGGCATCGATCTCGGCCAGGTGGGCCGGCAATGCAACTTCAAAAGCGGGGACGAAATGTTCGGCCTTGACCTGATCGAAAGGCGGTAAGCCGTAAGGGGTATTCCAGTCTTGCAACAGCGGATTGGCGGCGTGAATGTCTGACATGGCGAATAGCATCCTGGCTAATGGTGAGGGAGCTATTGTATGCCGGGTGGTTTTTTTCAGCGCGGGGATATTTTCGATGCTTCCGCTGCGCCATGCAGCCGTATCAGCCGGCGCCGGAAGCGATCCAGTTTTCGATTTTCACGCCCGGATAGACGGCGAAATCCCGTTCGTTATTGGTCACCAGCACCACATCCGGCGCTACCGCATGCGCTGCGATCAGTTTGTCGAGATGCTCTTTCCTGCGCTCGCGGGTCGCCTCCCGAGGAAATGCAAATACATGTGTGTACAAGATATTTTATGCACATCCAAAGATTCATTGGGAATGTGTATTTACACAATAATTAAGACTCTTCTTGTTTTGAATTATACTGTACGTATATACAGTTAATTTGTGCAGGAGGAATCTTATGCAAGTGGTCAGAAGATCGGAACTTGACGCCATTACTGAAGGATTGAAAGCGACCATCGCCCGCATTGTGCTCGTTCATCGCAGCGCCGGGGCGGACTTGACCTGGTCGCTGATGCACCGGATTGAAAACGAAGCGATGCGCGCCATGGAGCAGTCCGGCAACTTCGACCTGGGCCACCTCAACACGCTGCGCGCCTACCCCACGGCTTATCCGCGCACCGACGACCTGGTCAATTTCGGCAACGCTACCACGCTGCCGATCGCGCTATCCCTGATCTACCGGGAATTCAGAAGGTCGCACTAGCGGCTTATAGACCGAGCTCGCTCAAGCCCGGATGATCGTCCGGACGGCGCCCCAAAGGCCAATGGTACTTGCGCTCCGATTCCTTGATCGGCAAGTCGTTGATGCTGGCGTAGCGCCGGTGCATCAGGCCGTGCTCATCGAACTCCCAGTTCTCATTGCCGTAGGAGCGGAACCAGTTGCCGGCGGCATCATGGCATTCATAGGCAAAGCGCACCGCAATCCGGTTGCCGTCGAACGCCCATAGCTCCTTGATCAGGCGGTAATCCAGCTCGCGCTCCCACTTGCGTGCCAGGAATTGCACGATCTGCTCGCGCCCCTCGGGAAATTCGGAACGGTTGCGCCAGATGGTGTCGACGGTATACGCCAGCGACACACGCTGCGGATCGCGGCTGTTCCAGCCGTCTTCCGCCATCCTCACTTTCTGGATCGCGGTTTCGCGGGTGAATGGCGGAAATGGGGGACGGGCTTTGCTGGCTTGACTCATGGCAGTACTCCTGGAACGGTGGAAAAAAGGCTGTTGCCACACTTTACAAAATTCCACTGAATTAAAGAATAATCATAGAATGCAATTCATTCTTCCTTTAAATGGAATTCACGCATGGACCGGTTTCATCTGATGAGCGTATTCGTGGCGGTAGCCGAGGAACAGAGCTTCGCCGCCGCCGCGCGCCGTCTGCAGATGTCGCCGCCGGCGGTCACGCGCGCCGTGCTGGCGCTGGAGGAACGGCTCGGAGTCAAGCTGCTGAACCGCACCACGCGCTACGTGCGCAGCACCGATGCCGGCCTGCGTTACCTGGAAGACGCGCGCCGCATCATGGCCGAGGCCGACGAAGCCGATGAGGCGGCGGCCGGCGTCAATGCCGAGCCGCGCGGCCAGCTGACGGTGACGGCGCCGGTGCTGTTCGGACGCATGTTCGTGATGCCCAGCATGGTCGACTACCTGCAGCGCTTTCCGGCGATGGCGGTGTCGGCCTTGTTCGTCGACCGCGTGGTGAACCTGCTGGAAGAAGGCATAGACGTCGGCGTCCGCATCGGCGAACTGGCCGATTCGAGCATGAAAGCAATCCAGGTCGGACAGGTCAGGCGCGTGGTATGCGCCGCGCCGGCCTATCTGGCGGCGCATGGCGCGCCGGCCACGCCGGAGGAATTGGCCGGGCATGCGGTGATCGCTTCGACCGGCGTCGCCGCCGACAGCGATTGGCGCTTCATGAGCCGGCACAAAAGCGGCGGCGGCAAGATCAGCAACGTGAAAATCCGGCCGCGCATGACAGTCAGCAGCAACGACGCGGCCATCGAAGCGGCCTTGCGCGGCTTCGGCGTGACGCGCCTGCTGTCCTACCAGATCGCACCCTATCTCGATTCCGGCCAGCTGCAGATCGTGCTGGCCGAGCACCAGCCGGCCTGCGTGCCTATCCACGTGCTGCACCGCGAAGGGCGGCTGGCCTCGGCCAAGGTCAGGCGCTTCGTCGATCTGCTGGTGGAGAGCCTGCGCAGCAACAAGGCGCTGCGCTAACGGGGCCTAAGACCGGAAATCGCTGCAGCGCAGCAGCCGATGCCGATAAGGGCTACAGTGTCGGCTTGCAATTTTTAAGGCAGTTCAAACATGTCCCAAGCCCAATCCACCAAACTCAGCGCCAGCCTGGTGATCATGATGTCGGTCGCCACCGGCGTCGCGGTGGCCAGCAACTATTACGCGCAGCCGCTGCTGCACACCATCGCCGCCCGTTTCGGCATTTCCAACGGCAGCGCCGGCCTGATCGTCACCGTGGCCCAGCTCGGCTATGCGCTCGGCCTGATGCTGCTGGTGCCGCTGGCCGACATGCTGGAACGCAAGAAACTGATCGTCGTCATGAGCCTGCTGTCGGCCTGCGGGCTGCTGATCACGGCCACCGCGCAAAGCCTGGCGTTCGTCCTCATCGGCACCGCCCTGACCGGCTTGTTTTCGGTAGTGTCGCAGGTGCTGGTGCCGTTTGCCGCGACCCTGGCTGCGCCGCATGAACGCGGCAAGGTGGTCGGCCATGTCATGACCGGCCTGCTGCTGGGCATCCTGCTGGCGCGCACCGTGGCCGGCTATCTGTCGGCCTGGGGCGGCTGGCAAACCGTGTACTGGTTCGGCGCCGCGCTCATGATCCTCACCGCCATCGCGCTTGGCCGCGCGCTGCCGCGCCATCATTCGACCCAGAGCCTGAGCTATCCGCAGCTGCTGGCGTCGATCCTGACCTTGTTCGCGGCGGAGCCGGTGCTGCGCATCCGCGCATTGCTCGGGGCGATCATCTTCGCCGTCTTCAGCGTGCTGTGGACGTCGATTTCCTTCCTGCTGGCGGCCGAACCTTTCCACTATTCCGACGGCACCATCGGCTTGTTCGGCCTGGTCGGCGCCGCCGGCGCCATGGCCGCTTCGCATGCCGGGCGGCTGGCCGACCGCGGCCATGCCGGCCGTTCCACCACCATCGGACTGGCGCTTCTGCTGCTGTCCTGGCTGCCGCTGGTGTTCGCCAAGAGCTCGCTGATCGGACTGCTGTTCGGCATCCTGCTGCTGGACCTGATGGTGCAGGCGATCCACGTCACCAACCTGAGCGTGATCAACCACCTGCATCCGGATTCCCGCAACCGCCTGACCGCCGGCTACATGACCTGCTACTTCATCGGCGGCGCCTGCGGCTCGCTACTGTCGACCGCGATGTACGGCCACTCTGGCTGGCTGGGCGTATCGATGACGGGCGCGGGATTAAGCGCGCTCGGCCTGGTCGTCTGGTTATATGCGGAAAGCCGCAAGACGCGTTAAGCCGCGTAGCTCATGAAGCTTCGTCCTGCAGCATTGCCGTCAGCAGCTTCTTGATTTCAGGAACGCAGGAACCGCAATTGCCGCCGGCCTTCAGACAGCCGGCGACCTGCGCCACGGTCGTCAGGCCCTGCTTGCGCACCGCATCGCAGATGGTGTTGCGGCCAACCGAAAAACAGGAACACACGGTCGGCCCGGTATCGGCGCCCTTGGCGATAGGCTGGCCGATCAGCAGGCCGACGCGGTCGGCGTCTTCCAGCCGCTCCTTGAGGAACAAGCTGGCCAGCCAGGCGCGCGATGGCAGGTCCGGGCGCGGCGACAGGAACACGCAAGCGTCGATGCGATCGTCCACCACATGCACGGCGCGATACATGCCGGCGCTGCCGTCCTGGTACTCCAGCCAGTCGGCGTCGGCGGCATCGACTCCCAGCAGCCTGGCGGCCCAGGCGCCATGATCGGCGATCGGGCTGCGCCCGGCCAGCTCGTAACGATGAAAGCTGCGCCCCTGGATCCGCGTCCAGTGCGTGACATCGTCCAGCGCCGGCTGTGCGCGGCTCAGCGCGAAGCCGTACCAGGCCACCGCAAACTCCTCGACCCGCACCGGCGTGTGCTTGAATTCCGGCTCGCCGGAAACCGGATCGACCACCGGATTGACCAGCGCTCCCACCCGCGCATCCGAAGCCGACTGCCGGTTCCAATGGATAGGCACGAACAGGCTGCCGCGGGCGATGCCGCCGCCGTGCTGCACCCTGGCCACCATCTCGCCCCACTGGCTGCTCACGCGCGCCAGCATGCCTTCGCGCACGCCGTACAGCAGGGCATCCTGCGGATGCATGTCGATGAACGATTCCGGCACGTGGTCGGCCAGCCTGGGCGACTTGCCGGTGCGCGTCATGGTGTGCCACTGGTCGCGCACGCGGCCGGTGTTGAGGCTAAGCGGATAGTCGCTGCTGGTGGCGTGTTGCGGCGTGCGGGGCGGGGTGGCGACGAAGCGCGCCTTGCCGTCGGCGTGGGCGAAGCGGCCGTCGGCAAACAAGCGCGCCGTGCCTCGTTTTTCTCCAGCGGCATCGGCCGGCAGCGGCCATTGCACCGGCTGCATGGCGTCGAACCGCGCCTGGTCCATGCCGCGCAGGCCGCCCAGGTTGAACACGCGATGCGGGCCATCGCCGCTGCCGCCGTCATCGCCATTACCGCCGTTACGATAGGCACTGAGGCCGACGTGCTCATCGAATACCTGATGCGCCGAACTGAAATCGAAACCGTCATAGCCCATGCGTTGCGCCACCTGGCAAATGATGCGCCAGTCGGCGCGCGCTTCGCCCGGCGCCGGCAGGAAGGCGCGCTGGCGTGAGATGCGGCGTTCCGAGCTGGTCACCGTGCCATCCTTTTCGCCCCAGCCGAGGGCCGGCAGCAAGACGTGGGCAAAGGCATTGGTGTCGGTCTTTTCAATGATGTCGGAGATTACCACCAGTTCGCATTTTTTCAGGGCGCGCTGGACCTGGTCGGCGTCCGGCAAGCTGACCACCGGATTGGTCGCCATGATCCAGACCGCCTTGACGCGTCCGGCTTCGATGGCCTGGAACAAGTCCACCGCTTTCAGGCCGGGCCGCTCGGCCATCTGCGGCGATTGCCAGTAGGTCTGCACGGTTTCGCGATGCTGCGGGTTGTCCAGCTCCATGTGCGCCGCCAGCATATTGGCCAGGCCGCCGACTTCGCGCCCACCCATGGCGTTGGGCTGGCCGGTGATCGAGAACGGCCCCATGCCGGGCTTGCCTATCTGCCCTGTCAGCAGATGGCAGTTGATGATGCTGTTGACCTTGTCGGTGCCGGAGGAGGATTGATTGACCCCTTGCGAGAAGGCGCTGACGACCTTTTCATTATCGGCAAACCATTGATAGAAGGTCAGCAGGTCTTGCGGATCGAGCTTGCAGATTTTCGCCACCGCAGCCAGGTCGGCACAATCGGCCTCCGCCGCTTCCAGCGCGGCGGCCATGCCATTGGTGTGCTCCGCAACGAAGCCTTGATCCATAGCCCCGTTACGCGCGAGGAAACTGAGCAGGCCGTTGAACAGCCAGACATCGCTGCCGGCTTTCAGCGGCAGATGCAGGTCGGCCAGTTCGCAGGTGGCGGTGCGGCGCGGATCGATCACCACCAGCTTCATCTGCGGCCGCGTTTCCCTGATCTTGGCGATGCGCTGGAATAGGATCGGATGGCACCAGGCGGTGTTGGATCCGACCAGCACCACCAGGTCGGCCAGTTCCAGGTCTTCGTAGCACACCGGCACCAGATCGGCGCCGAAAGCGCGCTTGTGGCCGGCGACCGCGGACGACATGCACAGCCGCGAATTGGTATCGATATTGGCGCTGCCGATATAGCCCTTCATCAGCTTGTTGGCGACGTAGTAGTCTTCCGTCAGCAATTGGCCCGAGACATACAGCGCCACCGAATCCGGACCGTGCTGATCGATGATCTGCCGGAAGCCATGCGCCACCTTGTCCAGTGCGGCATCCCAGGAGACCCGCTGCATGGATTGCTGGTCGTCGCTGCGCATTTGCGGATACAGCAAGCGCCCGTCCAGCGCCACCGTCTCTCCCAGCGCCGAGCCCTTGACGCATAGCCGGCCCAAGTTAGAGGCATGCGTTTCATCGCCGGCGATGTCGACCTGGCCATCGCTGTTGACCGTAGCACGTACCCCGCAGCCGACGCCGCAATACGGACAAGTGGTCAGCGTACCGGCCAGCTTGGCGGCCGGCTGCAACAGAAAGATCGAAACTTGATTCATGCCGGCTCCGCTTCAGGCCGCCTGGGCGCACAGCGCCTGGCCGAACAACAGCTGGCTGCGCAGGGCAGAAATATCGGTCTTGTTCTGGATCATCTCGAAATACCAGGGGCCGTCCTTGACGTCGCCATACAGCACCGCGCCGACGATATGCGGGCCGCTGATCACCAGCCGCTTGTAGATGCCGCGGCGCGGATCGCGCAGCACCAGGTCTTCGCTGCCCTCGCTGCCGATGAAGTCGCCGGCGGAATACAGGTCGACGCCGGTGACCTTGAGCTTGGTGGCGGTGGCCTGCTGCACGTAGCGCCTGTGGCCGGCGCCGGCCAGATGGGCGCCGCACACGCGCGCCTGATCCCAGATCGGCGCCACCAGGCCGAAAGTCGCCATGCGGTGCTGCACGCACTCGCCCACTGCATAGATGCGCGGATCGTAAGTCTGCAAGGTATCGTCGACCACGATCGCGCGATCGCAATGCAAGCCGGCTTGCCGCGCCAGTTCGATATTCGGGCGGACGCCGGCGGTCATCACCACCAGGTCAGCGGGGATCTCGCTGCCGTCCTTGAAGCGCACGGCAGTGACCTGCTGCTCGCCAAGGATCTCGGCTGTTTGAGCGTTCAATAAAAAACGCAATCCTTTCTGCTCCAGCGCTTTCTTCAGCAGGACGGCCGCGGACTTGTCCAGCTGCCGTTCCATCAGGCTGTCCATGACATGCACCACGGTCACGTCCATGCCCTGCCGCAGCAAACCGTTGGCTGCTTCCAGCCCGAGCAGGCCGCCGCCGATCACTACCGCATGGCGATGATTGCGCGCCGCCGCCAGCATGGTTTCGACATCCTGGATATCGCGGAAGGCGATCACGCCCGGCAGCTGGTGGCCCGGCACCGGGATGATGAAAGGCTTGGAACCGGTCGCCAGCAGCAGGCGGTCGTAACGCAGCTCGACGCCGGCGCGCGAACGCACGATGCGGCGCCGGCGGTCTATGCCCGTCACCGGATCGCCGGCATGCAGGGTGATGCCGTTCTCGGCATACCATTCGCGCGGATTGAGCATGATGTCGTCCATGCTCTTGTCGCCCGCCAGCAGCGGCGACAGCAGGATGCGGTTGTAATTGCCGTGCGGCTCGGCGCCGAACACGGTGATGTCGTACAGCTCCGGCGCCAGCTTGAGCAATTCCTCGACCGTGCGCATGCCGGCCATGCCATTGCCGATCACCACCAGCGACGGCTTGCTGGCCGATGGCGCAGCGGTTGGCGCGGCAGTTGTCTCATTCATGCTCATGCGCCGACCCAGACCTTGCCGCCGGCGATGCGGGCCGGATAGGCAGGCACAGAATTCTCCGGCGCTTCCAGGCACTCGCCGGTCTGCAGGTCGAAGTGCTGCTTGTAGATCGGCGAAGCGACCACGATGCGCTCTCCCAGGCTGCCGACCAGTCCGCGCGACAGCACCGCTGCCTGCGCGTTCGGGTCGTAATTGCCGATGGCGAACACGCGCGGCTCGTCATCGATGACGTGGAACACCGCCACCTGTTCGCCATTGATCAGCGCGCAGACGCCGGTGTTCGGCACGATCTGTTCGATTGCGCAGACTTCAATCCAGTGCTGGCCCAGCTGGTCCTTGTGCATCTCGCTTCCTTTATACAGTTTCAACCACCACCGGGATGGCGACGCGCTTGCGCTCTTCCACGGTGGCGGGACGGATCTGGCCGCGTTCCGGCATGAACACCACGTTGTCGTCGGCCTGGCCGCTGTTGACGAAATGCTGGAAGCGCTGGCGGGTTTCCTGGTCCGTCACGGCCGTCTTCCATTCGCATTGATAGGTGTCGACCACATGCTGCATGTCTGCTTCCAGCTCGGCGCCGATGTTCAGCTTGTCTACCACCACCACCTGTTTCAGGTAATCCAGGCCGCCTTCCAGGTTGTCGCGCCAGACGCTGGTGCGCTGCAGGCGGTCGGCGGTGCGGATGTAAAACATCAGGAAGCGGTCGATCAGCTTGACCAGGGTCGCCTTGTCGAGATCGGCCGCCAGCAGTTCCGCATGGCGCGGCTTCATGCCGCCATTGCCGCAGACATACAGGTTCCAGCCCTTCTCGGTGGCGATGATGCCGACATCCTTGCTCTGCGCTTCCGCGCATTCGCGGGTGCAGCCGGAAACGCCGAACTTGATCTTGTGCGGCGCGCGCAAGCCCTTGTAGCGGTTTTCCAATGCAATCGCCAGGCCGACGCTATCGTCCAGGCCGTAGCGGCACCAGGTCGAGCCGACGCAGGATTTCACAGTGCGCAGCGATTTGCCGTAAGCGTGGCCGGACTCGAAGCCGGCTGCAATTAACTCTTCCCAGATCAGCGGCAATTGCTCGACCCGAGCGCCGAACAGATCGACCCGCTGGCCGCCGGTGATCTTGGTGTACAAGCCGTATTTCTTGGCGACCTGGCCGACCGCGATCAGGCCGTCCGGCGTGACTTCGCCGCCGGCCATGCGCGGCACCACCGAGTAGCTGCCGTCCTTCTGGATATTGCCGAGGAAGTAGTCGTTGGAATCCTGCAGGCTGGCGTGTTCCTTCTTCAGCACGAAGTCGTTCCAGCAGGACGCCAGGATGCTGGCCGCCACCGGTTTGCAGACATCGCAGCCGAGGCCCTTGCCGTGCTGTTCCAGCAAGGCTGGAAAAGTCTTGATCTGCCCCACCTTCACCAGGTGGAACAACTCCTGGCGCGAATAGGGAAAATGTTCGCAGACATGGTTGTTGACCGCCATGCCCTGCTTCTTCATCTCGGCCTTCATGATCTGCGTCACCAGCGGCACGCAGCCGCCGCAGGAAGTGCCGGCCTTGGTGCAGCTTTTCAGCGCACCGATGCTGGTAGCGCCGCTGCTCACTGCCGCGCACAACGCCCCTTTGGAAACGTCGTTGCAGGAACAGATCTGCGCCGATTCCGGCAAGGCGTCGACCCCCAGCCCGACCTTCGCCTGGCCGTCGGCCTGCGGCAGGATCAGGAATTCCGGCGCCGCCGGCAGCTCGATGCGGTTGAGCATCATCTGCAGCAAGCTGCCATATTCGCTGGCGTCGCCCACCATCACACCGCCCAGCAGATACTTGCCGCATTCGGACACCACGATTTTCTTGTAGATCTGCTTGCGCTCGTCGGTGAACTGATAAGAGCGGCTGCCGGCTTCCTTGCCGTGCGGATCGCCGATGCTGGCGACATCCACGCCCATCAGCTTGAGCTTGGTGCTCATGTCGGCGCCGGTAAATTGCGGCGCCGCGGCGCCGGCGCTGCCATCGTCGGAGAATGCGGCCAGCACCTGTTTGGCGGCGATGCGCGCCATGTCGTAGCCGGGCGCCACCAGGCCGAATATGCGGCCGTTCCACAACGCACATTCGCCGATCGCGTAAATATCCGGATCGGAACTGCGGCAACTGTTGTCGATCACGATGCCGCCGCGCTCGCCCACCTTCAGGCCGCTGTCGCGCGCCAGTTCGTCGCGCGGCCGGATGCCAGCCGAGAACACGATCATGTCGGTATCCAGGTGGCTGCCGTCGTCGAAATTCATGCGATGCGTGCCGTTCTTGCCGTCGACGATTTCCAGCGTGTTCTTTTGCGTATGCGCGGTGACGCCCAGTTCTTCGATCTTCTGGCGCAGGATGCGGCCGCCGCTTTCATCCACCTGCACCGCCATCAGGCGCGCGGCGAATTCCACCACGTGCGTTTCCAGCTGCATGTCGCGCAGGGCCTTGGCGCATTCCAGCCCGAGCAGGCCGCCGCCGATCACCACGCCGCTCCGGGAGCGCTTGCCGCATTCCAGCATCGCTTCCAGGTCTTCGATGGTGCGGTAGACGAAGCAATCCTTGCGCTGGTTGCCGGCCAGGGTCGGCACGAAAGGATAGGAGCCGGTAGCGATCACCAGCTTGTCGTAAGACAGCGTTTCGCTGACGCCGTCGAGATTGAAGGTAACGATCTTGGCGGCGCAGTCAATCAGCTGCGCCTTGGCGTTGAGCTTGAGGCGGATCGCCGTGCGTTCGAAAAATCCCGGCTCGACCAGTGACAGGTCCTGCGCCGTTTTGCCGGCAAAGAATTCCGACAGATGGACGCGGTCGTAGGCCGGACGCGGCTCTTCGCACAGTACCGTGACTTCCATGCCGGGCAGATTTCCTTCCGCCAGGCATTCGAGGAATTTGTGGCCAACCATGCCGTGGCCGATGACGATGATTTTCATGCTGCTGTCCCGAGGTTGTTTTCCATTATGCGGCGGCGCTGCGGCTGGCCAATGCGCTGTCATGCAATTCCTGTTCCTGTGCTTTGTGGCTTGCGCTGAAGCGCACTGCAATCGCGCACAGGGCGGACAGGGCCACCAGCACGCCCAGCACGCTCAAGGTCTGCTGGGTATCGCCCAGGCCCTTCATCAGGAAACCGGCGGCAACCGCGCCGACATTGCCGCCGGCGCCGATGATGCCGGCCACGCCGCCGAGCGCCTTGCGGTCGATGAATGGCACCAGCGCATACGTGGCGCCGCAAGCCATGTGGGTGAAGAGGCCGAAGCTGAGCATGGCGATCACCGCCAGCAGCGCCGTGCCGGCGTGGGCGAACCAGAGCAGACCCAGGCCTTCGCCCAGCATCAGGACAAACAGCAGGGTGGCGCGGCTGTTGAGGCTGCCGCCTGATTTGCGGTTAGCCATCTTGTCCGACAGCCAGCCGCCCAGCGCCCGCGCAAACAACGCCAGCAAGCCGAAGCTGGCGGCCGCCATGCCGGCGCTTTTCAGCGACAGGCCGAAATGATCGACGTAATAGATCGCCGCAATGTTATGGATGAAAATCTCGACGCCGAAACAGGCGCCGTAAGTCACGAACAGCAGCCACACCCTGTAGTTGGCGCTGGCGGCGCGGAAGCTGGCCCAGCCGCCCTTCTTGCCGCCCTCCGGCGCGATGCCGCGGGCGCGCATCTCGGCATAATTGCCCTCGGGGCAATCCTGGGTGTAGCGCCAGTAGAGCGCGGCCATGATCAGCATGAACACGCCCGGCACCAGCAAGGCCAGGCGCCAGCCCATGGCGTTGCTCACGCCCAGCATCAGCATGGCGGCCACCAGCAAGGGCATCAGGCCCTGGGCCGCACCGCCGCCGCTGTTGCCCCAGCCGGCCGAGGCGGCATTGGCGGTGCCGACCACATTGGGGGCGAACATGACCGAGGTGTGATACTGGGTGATGACGAAGCTGGCGCCTACCGCGCCTATGCACAGGCGGAAGAACAGGAAGCTCTCATAGCTTTGCACCATGGCGACGCCGAACACCGGCAAAGCGCCGATCAGCAGCAGGCCGGTATAGGTCTTGCGCGGGCCGTAGCGGTCGCACAGCGGCCCGACCAGCAGCCGCACCAGTATCGTCACCGCCACCGCGGCGATATTGATGTTGGCGATCTGTTCCATGCTCAAGCCGAGCTGGCCCTTGATCAGCGGCATCAGCGGCGCGCAGGCGAACCAGGCGAAGAAACAGACGAAGAAGGCCATCCAGGTCAGATGGAAGGCGCGCATCTGCGGCGTGCGCAGACTGAAGAGCTGGATGCTGGTCGCTTTGCTGGTCATGTTGGTCACCGTTTTGTCTTGAAAAACAAAAAGGCGTCCTCCCGGCCCGACCGCGATTGCAGTCAAGCCAGGAGGACGCCTTTGTCCGGCAGATCCATCGTTGGACCTGCGTAAGAATTTTTTCGGATCGCCATTGATCCTGACTAGTGATGAGCAAAGCCCGTGCCACCGGCCGCTACCCGCGGGTTCAGGGGGATATACCGAAAAGCTTGCCAGACAGGCCAACAAAACACGCTCCGCGAAGGTGCGGCGCGCCTGCAATTGGTGCGGCGCACACTTTTCTAGTGCGGCTTGCCTAGGGCCTGTTAACATTTGATTTGGGAGTGCGAACGCGCGGCAGGCGTTACAGGCCTAGGCGCGACGACGCGACGTAGCGGCTTATTTGCCAACTGCGCGGCAAGGAGTTGCAACAACGGCATGTGACACCTGCAGCCGTTCCCGGAGGGTTCCAGCCAAAACGTGCGCTGACCGCGTTGCATGGCTTGCTGGGGCACCAGCCCCAGCTACGCCACGCGCCTTGCCAGCACACGTTTTGGTTGGAACGCATCTCCCAAATCAAATGTTAACAGGCCCTAGAATTAATGGAAACACTTCCCCTATACTTGGCGACGCTTTCATCCTGTCCCATCTCCACATGCGAGGTAGTGCCGATGTTCAAGGAATACGCCGATTACGACGCCAGCGGCCTGGCCGCCCTGGTCGCCAGCCGCGAGGTTGCCGCCGGCGAACTGCTGGAAGCGGCGCTGGCGCGCGCCGCCGCGGTCAATCCGGCCATCAACGCCATCTGCATCCCGATGGAAGAGATCGGCCGCCAGCGCGCCAGCCAGGAACTGCGCGGACCGTTCGCCGGCGTGCCGTTCCTGATCAAGGACATCGTCCAGGACTATGCCGGCGTACCCACCACCGGCGGCTGCCGCGCCCTGCGCCAGTATGTGCCGCAGCAACATGCCACCATCGTCCAGCGCTTCCTCGATGCCGGCCTGGTCATCTTCGGCAAGACCGCCACCCCTGAATTCGCGCTGAAAGGCGTCACCGAGCCGCTGCTGTGGGGCGCCACCCGCAATCCCTGGGATCTGCAGCGCACGCCCGGCGGTTCGTCCGGCGGCGCTGCCGCGGCGGTAGCGGCCGGCATCGTGCCGGCGGCGGGAGCGGCGGATGGCGGCGGTTCGATCCGGATTCCCGCGTCTTACTGCGGCCTGTTCGGTCTGCGGCCCTCGCGCGGCCGGGTGCCGGCGGGGCCGAGTCATGCAGAATTCTGGGACGGCGCCTCCAGCGACCATGTGCTGACACGCAGCGTACGCGACTCGGCGCGCCTGCTGGATGCGATCAGCGGCGCTGACGTTGGCGCCGCCTTTGCCATCACTGCGCCGGAACGTCCCTATGCAGAAGAAATAATGCGGCCGCCGAGTCGGCTGCGGATCGGCTATTGCACGCAGTCGCCACTGGGCACGCCGGTGCACCCGGAGTGCGTGCAGGCCGTCATGCAAGCCGCCAGGCTGCTGACCGACCTCGGACATGAAGTGGAACCGGCCCAGCCGGAGGTCGACGGCCACGCGCTGGCGCGCAGTTTCATCACCATGTATTTCGGCCAGACCGCCGCCGGCATCGCCCATATCAAGCAGATCACCGGCGCCGGCAACAGTGGCTTTGAACTGGAGTCGCGCATACTGGCGCTGATCGGCCGCACCATCAGCGCCGGCGATTATGTGCGCGAACGCGAGCGCTGGAATGACTACGCGCGGGCGCTGGGACGCTTCCATCAGCGCTACGATCTGTATCTGACGCCGACCACCGCGCAGCCGCCCTGCCGCATCGGCGAACAGGATACGCCGCCTTTGCAGCGCGCCGCAGCCAAGCTGGTGCTGGCCCTTGGCGCCGGCAGCCTGCTGATCAAGAGCGGCATGGTCGAAGATCTGGTCCAGACCAGCCTGCAAGCGGTGCCGTTCACCCAGCTCTCCAACCTGACCGGCACGCCCAGCATGTCAGTACCCTTGCATTGGGCCGCCACCGCAGGCTCGGCAGAGCCGCTGCCCTATGGCGTGCAATTTGTCGCCCGCTTCGGCGATGAAGCCAGCTTGCTGCGGCTGGCTGCGCAACTGGAGCAGGCGCAGCCTTGGCAGCAGCGCCGCCCCCCTGGAATTTAAATTGCCTGCCACCCTTCGATACCGGTAAAGATCCCCGCACCGATCAGCAGCAGGCCGATCAGGCGGCCGGCAATCGCGCCGCCGCGCGGATTGGCGTCGAACCAGCCGCTGGCTTTGCTGGAGAGCAGCGCCAGGCCGCCGTACACCGCGGCCTGGGTCAGCCAGGTGATGACGCCCAGCACCAGCGCCTGACTCCAGATCGGACCGGCGCCGATTTTCAGGAACTGCGGAAAGATCGCCAGCATGAAGACGTAGGCTTTCGGATTCAGCAAGCTGGTCATCATGGCCTGGAAGAAGGTCATGGCAGGCGCCTTGGCGCCCAGCTGCTGTGTGGTGGATGCGATGCGGAAGGCGTTCTCGCTGCGCAGCAGCGACCAGCCGATCCAGGCGATATAGCAGGCGCCGGCCAGCAGCACCAGATTGAACAGCGCCGGCCACAGTTTCAGGATGACGGCGATGCCCAGCATCGCCATGACGACGTGGCAAACGCCGCCGGCGATGATCCCGGCCACCGCCGCCAGGCCGGAGCGGCGTCCGCCCACCAGCGCGCTCGCCATCACGAAGGCCATGTCCAGCCCGGGCAGGACGATGACGCCGAATACGATCATGAAATATAGCCAGAGATTGACGGATTGGTTCATTTTGAAAGCTCCTGACGATCGACGGCTGAAGCCACCTGATCAGATTGAGTGAATTGTCTTTGGGATTGGCTGCGCATGAGCGGAATCGGGCCTGCGCTATTGCGGCAGCCAGCGCAAGCGCGAGCGCCGGGTGGGATCAAGGATGACGGTTTCCGGCTCTGCCCTGAGCAAACCGCTGACCGCCAATTCTTTGGCGGCACGCTCGGCAAGCGGATTGAATTTGCTTTCCAGCAGCTGAGTATCCTTGACCAGGCCCAACCACACCACATAGGGTCCGTCAGTCCTGACCGGCAGCTGCGGGAAATTATTGCTGGCGTCCAGCGTCGCCAGCACGCCGGCCTGGCGCATGCCGGCTTCCCGGTAGCCGGCAAAGCTGGCAGCCGCCTGCTGCGCAAAGCGCTCCACGCTGCCTGGCTTGAGCGCAAATATCTGCGCAACGACGACGCCGCCAGCTCCGTCTAACTCCCGTACCGGATCGACCGCCGGCAGCACGGTCACGCCGCTGTCCGGATCCAGGGGACGCAGCAGCAGCACATTGTCGCTGTCGACGATCAAGTCGTTCAACGTGGTCCTATGTTCTTTCCACACCGCCCCGTAATAGAACGCTGCATTGGCGACAGCCCTGGCATCCATGTTCTTGAAGCCGCGCAGCCAGGTAAAGGCCTCCGCATTCTTGCGTTCGAAAAACTGACCGAAAGCGATCGCCCCCAGCTGCTGGAAAGCTTCCGGAAAATAGCTTTCAAAGTAAGCGGCGAAATCCGCCCGGCGGCCCGGCTTGATCTGATAGCGGCGCAATTCGATTACCTGGAAATCGTTGGGATGGCTGATGTTTTTCATGGCGATGGGCTCAGTGCTTGTCGATATTTGCGCCGATGGCGCAACGTTGATTGCCAGACCAAGGATTAATCCGACGATAAGTCTTCGCATGCTGTTCCTCCGGCTGGGTGGGTTTTTGTTGCTGAAATCGAAGATAAATTAGATTTAGGACAAAATTCGCCCTATATTTAAATTATCCTGTGAAACATGTACCACCCGACCACACGCGTGCTGGCAGTGCTGGAACTGCTGCAAACCCATGGCCGCATGAGCGGGGCCGAGATGGCTGCGCGCCTGGAAATCGACGGCCGCACCCTGCGCCGCTATATCGTGACGCTGGAAGAAATGGGGATTCCGATCACCACCGAGCGCGGCCGCCACGGCGGCTATGCGCTGATGGCCGGCTTCAAGCTGCCGCCCATGATGTTTACCGATGACGAAGCACTGGCCTTGGCGATCGGCTTGCTGGCCGCGCGCGGCCTCGGACTGGCCGAGGCGGCGCCGGCGGTGGCCAGCGCCCAGGCCAAGCTGGAACGGATCATGCCGGCCAACCTGAAACGGCGCGTCAGCGCCGTCGATGAAACGGTCAAGCTCGATCTGTCGCAAGCGACCTCGCCCGATAATAATGCCGCGCTGATTACCCTCAGCGCCGCCGCGCAAAACCGCCAGCGGGTGCATCTGCACTACCGCAGCGCCCAGGGCGACGACAGCGAACGCGACTTCGATGCTTACGGGCTGGCGTATCGCGGCGGGCGCTGGTATGTGGCGGGCATGTGCCATCTGCGCAAGGATGTGCGTTCGTTCCGGCTGGACCGGGTGGGGCAGGTGCAGCTGCTGGCGCAGCAGTTTACGCGGCCGGCGGCCTTCGACGCCCTGGCCCATCTGTCATTTTCGGTCGCCACCATTCCGCGCGCCTTTGCCATCGAGGTGCTGCTCAAGACCGACCTGATATCAGCGCGCGAGCACCTGTTCGATGCCATCGGCATTTTTGAACAAACCGAGGAAGGCGTACTCTTGCATAACCAGTCCGACGATCTCGACTGGTTTGCACGGCAGCTGGCGCGCTTGCCATTCGCGTTTGAAATCCATCAGCCGCCGGCGCTGCGCGACGCCGTCAGACTTTGCGCGCAGAGATTATTGTCGCTGGTAAAAAAATAAACCGAGCTCACGCCGACGCCTGCCAATACTGACAGTATTCCTGCACGGCGCGGCGCAGTAGACTGATCGTTATAGCGATTCTCCGCTTTACGTTTCTCCACAGAACAACAAGGATGAGGAAAAAACATCGTTTGAGGCCTTAAAACACCGCTGTTACACGAGTTTGGGGACATCTACGTGATATCCTGAGCGTTCTAAAACACACCGCATTTGTTGTCAATGAATACACCTGTTGCTGCTGCTACTCCCAACCCTGTTCAAACCGCCCGCGTCCTGCTCAAGGAACTCCAGGAAAAATACGCAGTATTCCGCGATTACCTGCCGTTAGCGATCGGCATCGACAAGCAACTCATCGCGCTGTCGCCTGAAATCAACCGCAAGACCTTGCGCATCGCGCTTGGCATGCACACCAACTCGCTGCGCTATCTCAAGGGCATGGAGAAGGCGACGCACCGCTTCGATCTGGAAAGCAACAGCACGGACGAGGTAACCGAGGTGCATCGCACCCACGCTACCGAAACCCTGCGCGAGCGTTTCAAGAAAAATGCTGAGCAGCGCAAGCTGCAGCGCGCCGCTGAAGCGGCCCAGCAGGCTGCTGAAAAAGCAGCGGCGCAGCATGCGGAAAAGCTCAACCAGCTTACTGCAAAGTTCTCCCGCAACCGCTGACACAGCGGCAGCCGGTGCTGGCTTGCACAAGCCAGTCCGGCCGGCGCGACATGGTCAGCGATATGCCTGACCTGGGCAGCCACCTCAAACGATGATAACGGTAACAGGCTGATGCAATGACGCGCGCTATTCCTCGGGTCTTTGCGCTGGCAGGAAAAACGCAGAATCATTTATGCGTCAGCTGCCAAATCCAGTTGCCATCCGCATCCGCTTTTTCCTCGCCTGGAATACAACGCCAGGATGAAGCCGCTCCGCTGAGCGAGGCCTTGTAGGCAATCTTGTTTTGCTTATTGATGCGCCTTTGCGCCGCACATCGAGTGTAGCCGTCGCCAAGGGCAACAATGGCGTTCAGCATTTCCCGGAGTTCCTCATCTTCGCTCATCTGGTTTGCCATCTGCGCCAGACGTCGGCCTGGTTCCAGCGCATGAAGCGCACATAATAAGTTTGCCAGCGGCCGACAACGGGCGGCAAGGCCGTCCGCTTGGCGCTCCTGCTCGTTGCCAACAGAATCGCCTGCAGGAACAGGCGCTTGTCGCGCAGCTGTTTCCGATGCGCGGACAAGCGTTTGCAGGACTGCCTGCTATTTGATCAGCTTGAGTATTTCGCGGAATTTGGGATGTTCGCTGTCGCGCATCCATTCGAACATGAGCATTTCGCTGGTGACTATTTCGGCGCCGGCGGCACGCGCGCGCTCGATGGCCGCGGCCTTGTCGCCGGCCTGGCGCGAGCCGATGGCGTCGCTCACCAGCTTGACCCGGCGCTGCCGGTGCAGCAGGCCGAGTACTGTCTGCAGGACGCAGACGTGGGCTTCGCAGCCCAGCACCACCAGCTCGTCGCGGCCGCTCTCTGTTGCCGCGATGAATTCCGGCTGGACGCAGGCGTCGAAACAGGATTTTTCTATGGTCTGGTCCAGCAGTCCGTCAATGGCAGCGACCGTGCGTCCCAGCCGCAAAGGCTGCTGCACCGTGCCGATCACCGGTATCGACAGCAAGCGGGCCGCCTGCGCCAGCAGCACGGCACGCCGCAGGACCTGCTGGCCATCGCCGATGACCGGCATCAGTTTTTCCTGCAGATCGATGATCAGCAGCGTGGAACGGGAGGCGTCACTGAGATAAGGCATAGGCGGACCGACAAATGGATTCATGCACAACTTGTTTTATACCATGCCGCGCGCCATTGCGACCCGCCCCCGCCTCAATTCAGACCCGTTCCAGCACCAGCGCAATTCCCTGGCCGACGCCTATGCACATGGTGCACAGCGCGTAGCGTCCTCCCGAGCGCTGCAGCTGACTGGCCGCCGTGGTCGCCAGCCTGGCGCCGGAAGCGCCGAGCGGATGGCCGAGCGCAATCGCGCCGCCGTTCGGATTAACGCGCGGATCGTCGTCGCGCAAGCCGAGCTGGCGCAGCACGGCCAGTCCCTGCGCCGCAAACGCTTCATTCAATTCGATCACGTCGAACTGCTCCAGCTTCAGGCCGGCCAGCGCCAGCACTTTCAGCGTGGCGGGCACAGGGCCGATGCCCATGATGCGCGGCGCCACGCCGGCGGTCGCCATGGCCACTATCCTGGCCCTGGGCGTCAGGCCGTAGCGGACCGCATTGGCCTCGTCGGCCAGCAGCAAGGCGCAGGCGCCGTCGTTGAGGCCGGAGGCGTTGCCGGCGGTGACGCTGCCTTCGGGCCTGACCACCGGTTTCAACCTGGCCAGCGCTTCCAGGCTGGTGGCGCGCGGGTGCTCGTCCTTGCTGACCACAATCGCTTCGCCTTTTTTCTGCGGAATCGTCACCGCCGTGATTTCGTTCTCGAAAAAACCGGCGTCCTGGGCAGCAACGGTTTTCATCTGGCTGGCGAGCGCCATGCGGTCCTGGTCGGCGCGGCTGATGTTGAACTCGGCGGCGACATTTTCCGCCGTCTCCGGCATGGTGTCGACGCCGTATTGCTGCCGCATCAGCGCATTGATGAAGCGCCAGCCGAGCGTGGTGTCTTCCAGCCTGGCGCCGCGCGCAAACGCCGTATCGGCCTTGCCCATGACAAAGGGCGCGCGGCTCATGCTTTCGACGCCGCCGGCGATCAGCAAGCCGGCCTCGCCGCTCTTGATGGCGCGCGCCGCCGTGCCGAGCGCGTCCAGGCCCGAGCCGCACAGGCGGTTTAGGGTCGCCCCTGGCACTTCCTGCGGCAGGCCCGCCAGCAAGGCCGACATGCGCGCCACGTTGCGATTGTCTTCGCCGGCCTGGTTGGCGCAGCCGTAGATGACGTCGGCCACTGCCTGCCAGTCGACCTGGGGATTGCGCGCCATCAGCGCGCGGATGGGGATGGCGCCGAGATCGTCGGCGCGCACGCTGGACAGCGCACCGCCATAGCGGCCGAAGGGTGTGCGCTGGGCGTCGCAGATAAAGGCTTGGGACATGGGTTCTCCTGGATCAGTGGGTTGCGCGCAGGCGCTTCAGCAAGCGTTGATGAGCGGCACCGCAGTCAATTTCTGCAATTCGCCGAACGACAGGCCGTCGACCATCGCCGTCACCCTGGCGCCGTCCGCCGCCAGGTCGATCACCGCCAGGTCGGTATAGATGCGGCTGACGCAGCTTAAGCCGGTGAGCGGATAGGTGCAGGCCGGCACCAGCTTGCTTTCCCCCGCTTTGGTGAGATGCTCCATCATCACATAGGTTTTCTTGGCGCCTATGGCCAGGTCCATGGCGCCGCCGACGGCCGGAATCGCATCCGCCGCGCCGGTGTGCCAGTTGGCCAGGTCGCCGCCGGCCGATACCTGGAACGCGCCCAGCACGCAGACATCCAGATGGCCGCCGCGCATCATGGCGAAGCTGTCGGCATGGTGGAAATAACAGCCGCCCGGCAGCAAGGTCACGGCTTGCTTGCCGGCGTTGATCAGGTCGTAGTCTTCCTCGCCTTCAGCCGGCGCCGGGCCCATGCCGATCACGCCGTTTTCGCTATGCAAAATGACTTCCCGGTCGCTCGGCAACTGGTTCGCCACCAGCGTCGGCAAGCCTATGCCAAGGTTGACCACGGCGCCGTCGGGTATGTCTTGCGCCACCCGCGCCGCCATCTGTTCTCTGCTCCATTTATTCATGATATTCCCTCTTATCCTTGCTTCAAGCCGGCGGGGCCGGTGGCGCTGCGCGGCACTTGCACCACGCGCTGTACATACAGCCCCGGCGTGACGACGCTCTCGGGGTCGAGGCTGCCCAGTTCGACGATTTCATGCACCGAGGCGATCGTGGTGCTGGCGGCGCTGGCCATGACCGGGCCGAAATTGCGCGCGGTCTTGCGGTAGGTCAGGTTGCCCCAACGGTCGCCGCATTCAGCCTTGATCAGGGCGAAATCGGCATGGATGGGATGTTCCAGCACGTACATTTGGCCGTTGATTTCACGCGTTTCCTTGCCCTTGGCCAGCTCCGTGCCATAGCCGGTGGGCGTGAAGAAAGCGCCGATGCCGGCGCCGGCTGCGCGGATGCGTTCGGCCAGGTTGCCTTGCGGGACCAGCTCCAGTTCCAGCTCGCCGGCGCGGTACAAGCCGTCGAACACCTGCGAATCGGCCTGACGCGGGAAAGAGCAGATGATCTTGCGCACCCGCCTGGCCTTGAGCAGCGCGGCCAGGCCGGTTTCGCCGTTGCCGGCATTATTGTTGACGATCACCAGATCGCGCGCGCCTTGCGCAATCAGGGCGGCTATCAGTTCGGCTGGCTGGCCGGCGCCGCCGAAACCGCCGATCATTACCGTGGCGCCGTCATGGATGTTGGCGAGCGCTAGCTCCACCGTGGGGACAATTTTGTTGATCATGGCTCTTTACGAACATTTCAGTTGAAAATCACAATAAAGTTCTTATAATGAACAAATATTCGTATAAAGAACTTATTCGAAAAGAATAGTCAGCTGGCAGGCCAATGTCAACCGTTGCCACATGTTTTTCCTTGCGCCCGCATTAAATGAAAGTATCGCCATGTCAAATGCTCCAGACAATTCCGATCCCAAGCCCGGCGACAGCTATGTGCAGTCGTTCGCGCGCGGCCTCGCAGTGCTGCGCAGCTTCGGCGCCCACGCGTCGGCGCAGACGCTGACCGAAGTCGCCGCCGCCGCCGAGCTGACCCGCGCCGGCGCGCGCCGCATCCTGCTGACCTTGCTGCACCTGGGCTATGTCGAAATGGATGGGCGCCTGTTCCGCCTGACGCCCAAGGTGCTGGAGCTAGGCTTCGCCTACCTGTCGTCGCTGCCGGTCTGGACCCAGGCGCAGCCGGTGATGGAAGAGCTGGTGCAAAGCTTGCGGCAATCATGCTCCGCCGCGGTGCTGGACGGCGACGAGATCGTGTATGTGCTGCGGGTGCCGGCGCACAAGATCATGTCGATCAACCTGGGCGTCGGCAGCCGCCTGCCGGCATATGCGACTTCACTGGGACGCGTGCTGCTGGCGGGACTGCCCGACGAAGCCGTCAGGCAACGGCTGGCCACCGCCGCACTGCCTGCGCATACCGCGCACACGGTGACCGATCCGCAGCGCCTGCATGAAATCGTCCGGCAAGTGCGGCTGCAGGGCTGGTGCCTGGTCAACGAAGAACTGGAGCCGGGGCTGGTATCGCTGGCCGCGCCCATTTTCGACCGCAACGGTCGCGTGGTGGCCGCCATCAACATCAGCGGCCAGGTGAACAATCCGACGCCGGCGCATCTGCTGGAACATTGCCTGCCGATGCTGCTGGCCGCTGCCGCCAAAATCAACCTGCTGGTGCGGGCGCAAAAATAGCCCTGGCGGCTTCAAGCCTAATGATGCGCGGCCCGGGTCTGCTTGGGCAGCTCGCCGAAACGCTGCTTGTAATACGCCGAGAAACGGCCCAGGTGGGCGAAGCCGAATTCAAAGGCTGTGTCGGTGATATTCGCCTCCGCTTGCGCCAGCAAACGCCGGCGCGCCGCATCCAGGCGGATGTTGCGCAGCAGGTCCATGGGAGCGACGCCATGGTGCTGATGGCACAGGGCGTTCAGCCCGCGCACGCTGACTCCGGCGGCGCGCGCCAGGTCGGCCAGCGTCAGCGGCGCGCACAGGCGTTCCTGGATATATTGTTCCAGCGCTTCCAGGCGGTTGAACTTGCCGGAGCCGCATGCCGCCGCGCCGGAACTCCCTGCCGCAGGCTCAAGCATTGCTGCGACCGGGGTTGCCGCTTGCTGCGACCAGAGGAACTGCGCGGCGCCGCGTTCGAAATGATCTATCCATACAGCGTGACTGCCACTGATTTCGGACAGCTCCAGCACCCCAAGCAGCGATTGCATCAGGAGCTCCCAGTGAGCTGCCAGCCGTGGCTGCAGCAGCAGCAAGGACGGCATGGCGGCGCCGCTGTCGCCACAGGCGCCGATTTCCGCGAACAAGGCCAGCGGCACCTTCAATATCAGTTGTTCCGAGCCGGCCTGCCACCACAGCCGCACATTCCGCCTCGGCGCGATGATCGCGGTGCGCCCCTGGGGAATCCGTACTTTTTGCCCGTCTGCCTCGATTTCCGCGATGCCGCTCAGCGTCATGTGGACCAGCACGAAACCTTCGAACAGTTTCGGCCTGACCACCACCTCGGCGCCGTATTTCAGCATGAATACCTGCAGCTGCCTGATGGCCGCCTTGCACAGGACGGTATCGACGGCGTCGCCTTTCCAGTACAGGTCGTGCATCGCCAGCTCGCGGGCGACCTGGGCGTGGCAATCGACCTTCTCGCTGGACTGGAATACGCGGCGCCGGTATAAGGGCGCCAGGCTCGTTGACTGGCTATGCATCGCAACCTCGCATCGATATGCCTACATTGGCACGCTAAGGGCCCGTTAGGAAATAAGTTGGGCATTTGGGCGGCCGTAGCTGGATGCGATGCAAGGCGCCCAACGCGCCGCAGTGCGAGCACTGCAAGCGGTGGCGAATGTAACAGCGGCAGCAGCACGCCAGCTACGGCCAGCACAAATGTTCAACTTATTTTCTAACGGGGCCTTAAGCATAGTAAGCCCAACCGTGGAAAACGTACAATATCGTTTCTGCATCGAAGTATGCGCGGGAGGTATGGTGGAACTTCGTCATCTCAGGTATTTCAACGCCGTCGCCAGCGAACTGAATTTCAGCCGCGCGGCCGAGTTGTTGCATATTGCGCAACCGCCGCTGAGCCGGCAGATCCGGCAGCTGGAGGAGATTCTCGGAGTCGAGCTGCTCAACCGCGATTCGCGTCCGATCGCGCTGACCAAGGCCGGCAAGTTCTTTTACGAGCAGACGGTGCAAGTGCTGTCGCGCATGGACGAAATCCAGGAAGCCACCCGGCGCATCGCCAGCGGCCGGCAGGACTGGTTCAGCATCGGCTTCGTGCCGTCCACCCTGTACGGCGTGCTGCCGGAGCTGATCAAGCGCTTCCGTCAGGAAAATGCCGGCGTCGAAGTCGGTTTTTCGGAGCTGATCACCATGGAGCAGGCCGAAGCGCTGAAATCGGGGCGCATCGATGTCGGCTTCGGCCGCTTGCTGATCGACGATCCCGACATTGTTTGCCAGACCATTATCGAAGAACCGCTGGTTGCGGTTTTTCCGGTCGGCCATCCGCTGTTGAAAAAAAACAAGGTTACGCTGGTCCAGCTGGCCGCGGAAGACTTCATCCTGTATCCCGCCAAGCCGCGCCCCAGCTACGCCGACCAGGTATTGAAGATCTTCGCCGACAAAGGCTTGAAGCCGGCCATCGTCAAGGAAGCCAATGAAATGCAGACCGCCATCGGCCTGGTGGCGGCCGGCGTCGGCGTGGCGCTGGTGCCGCAATCGGTGCAGGGATTGCACCGTACCGATGTGGTCTATCGTCCGCTTTCGAACAAGGGGGTGTTTTCGCCGGTGATCATGAATTTCCGCGCCAATGACCATTCGCAGGCCTTGCAGAATTTCCGTGCGCTGGTGGCAAGCGTCGTGCCGCCGCTGACAGCTGTCAGCCTGAGCTGAATCCTGCGCTCAAGCTCAAGCCAGGAACTGCAACAGCACCTTGTTGAAGTCCGTGCTGGCTTCGATGTTCGACAGATGCGAGGCATCCAGCTCCGCATATTGCGCACCGTTGATGGCGTTTTGCATGAAGCGGGCATCGGTGGGGGTTGTCACCGGATCGTGCAGGCCGGCGATCAGCAGCGTTGGCGCCGTGATCGCGGCAAGCTGGCTGCGCAGGTCGGCATCGGCCAGCGCCAGGCAGCAGCCGGCATAGCCTGCCGGACTGCAGGCGCGCAAGGCAGTGACATATCGTTCCACCTGATCGGGGGCGCGCTCGATGAAAGCGGGCGTAAACCAGCGGCCGGCGGCGCCGTCGGCGACCGCATCCATGCCGCTGTCCTGCACCAGTTGCGCGCGGGCGCGCCAGCCGTCGGCCGTGCCTATGCGGGCAGCGCTGTCGGCCACCACCAGCTTTTGCAAGCGGTCACTGGCATGGAGCGCCAGCCACAAACCGGTCAGGCCGCCCATCGATATGCCGCAGAAATGGAATTTTTCTATCTTCAGCGCGTCCAGCAGATGCAGCACATCCTGCCCCAGCGTTTGCAGCGTGCAGGATGCGGCAGACGCCGGCGAACGGCCATGGCCACGGGTGTCGTAGCGCAGGACGCGGTAGTGCTGCCGCAAGACCTCTGCCTGGCCGTCCCACATTGCCATCGTGGTGCCCAGCGAATTCGACAGCACCAGGACTGGCGCATCTACCGGGCCATCCAGCGAATAGAAAAACGCTTCTGCATCAAGCCTCAGTATCGGCATCGGAAAGCTTCTTTCAAACGGTTCCTGAAAACGAGATTGGCCGCCAACCTGCTGTAGCCCCTCTCATGGCACGCCAACTACGTGGCTTCAAGCACTGGCGCGCGGCCGCGCAATATCGGCATGCGGCAATGCCTGCCGCTCCGCATGCAAAGTGAAATTGAAATCGATCGAGGCAAACGGCGTGTTCACCTGATGCGCATCCAGCGCCGCCGGATCGGTGACACGCACCAGTTTCGGCACCAGGCCTTCGCGGGTGGCAAAGGCGAAGTCGTCCCACAGATAAGGATCGCCGTCGATATTGATTTGCGTGGTCAGCTTGCGGTGACCCGGCGCAGACACGAAGAAATGGATATGCGCCGGCCGCGTGCCGTGGCGTCCCAGTTGCTTGAGGATCTGGTCGGTGGCGCCGTTCGGCGGCACGCTATAGCCGATCGGCAGCACGCTGCGGAAGCGATAGCGGCCCTGGGCATCGGTGCGGATGCTGCGGCGCAGGTTGAAGTCCTGCTGGCTCTTGTCGAAATACGAATAATGACCCAGGTGATTCGCATGCCACACCTCCACCAGCGCGCCGGCCAGCGGCTTGCCGTCGTCCGCCAGCACCTGGCCTTGCATGAACAGCACTTCGCCCGGCTCGCCGTCATGGTCGAGCCTGGCCTCGCCCAGCGTCTCCGGCGCCCCGGCGACATACAAGGGGCCTTCGATGGTGCGCGGCGTACCGCCGACGATGCCGGCGCGAGCTTCCGCCTCATCCATGCGCAGATCGAGAAAATGTTCGAAGCCGAGGCCGGCGGCGATCAGGCCGTATTCGCCGGACCGGCCGGCTTCGGTCAGGTAATTGACTGCGGCCCAGAATTCTTCCGGCTGCACGTCCAGATCCTCCATCGTATAAAACAGATCCTGCACGATGCGATTCACGATCGCCTTGGTGCGGGGGTTGCCGGCAGCAGTTTCCGTACCTTGGATTCTTTTCAGTACGGCGTCTATGGTGTTCTTGTCCATGGGGTCTCCTCGATGGTTTGGCTTAGTCTATTAGGTTAGCGGTCGTCCGCGCGGATCGCCGACGGATGGCGGCACAGCGCTTCCACTTCGATCTGCATGTATGGGAACAGCGGCAAGGATGTCAGTAGATCATGCAGCTCGGTCGCGCTGTCGACATCGAAGATGCTGATGTTTGCATACTGGCCGACGACGCGCCACAAATGCCGCCACTTGCCAGAACGCTGCAGTTCCTGCGCCAGCTCGCGTTCCGTTTTTTTCAACTCGTCGGCTGCCGCCTTCGGCATGTCCGGCGGCAGCTGAACAGTCATCCTGACCTTGAATAGCATATCTTCTCCTGTGATCACATCATCGCATTGCAAATACCGCAGCGGCCTTCTTGTCGCGCCGCAAAAAGCCCAGGCGCTCTTCATCCAGCGCGATGCCCAGGCCTGGCGCCGTCGGCAATTGCAGGCAGAAATCCTGGTAGACCAGCGGCGCCTGCAGGATTTCTTCGGTCAGCAGCAGAGGGCCGAACAGCTCGGTGCCCCATGCCAGCTCCGGAAAGCCGGCGAACAGCTGAGCCGACGCCATGGTGCCGATGGCGCCTTCCAGCATGGTGCCGCCATACAAGCCGATATGCGCCGCCGCCGCGATCGCCGCCACCTGCTGAGCGCCGGTGAGGCCGCCCGACTGGGTGATCTTGACCGCGAAGACGTCGACCGCATGCAGCCGCGCCAGCGCCATCGCGTCCAGCGGACCGTGCAAGGCCTCGTCCGCCATCAAGGGCATGCTGCACTTTGCCCGCAGCTGGCGCAGGCCTGCGTGATTCCTGGCCGCTATCGGCTGCTCCACCAGATCGACTCCGGCATCGTGCAGCAGCGCCATGCCCAATAGCGCATCGGTCTCGCTCCATGCCTGGTTGACATCGACGCGGACGCTGGCGCGCTCGCCGAGCGCGCGCTTGATGGCTGCCACATGGGCGGCATCTTCGCGCACCGGGCGCAAGCCGATCTTCAGCTTGAAAATATTGTGGCGGCGCAGGTCCAGCATCTTTTCCGCTTCCGCGATATCCCTGGCGGTATCGCCGCTGGCGAGCGTCCATGCCACCGGCAGGGAATCGCGGACGCGGCCGCCGAACAGCGCGCTGAGCGGCACGCCCAGCCGCTGCGCCTGGGCATCGCAGAGCGCCGTTTCAAGCGCGCATTTGGCGAAACGGTTGCCTTGCACGTTCTTCGCCACCAGCGCCATCAGCGAGGCAACCTGGCTGGCGTCGCGGCCTAGCAGCAGGGGCGCGACATAGGTGTCGATATTGATCTTGATGCTTTCCGGGCTCTCGCCGCCATAGGCCAGGCCGCCGATAGTGGTTGCCTCGCCCCAGCCGACGATGCCGTCGCTGCTTTCCAGCCGCAGCAGCACCAGGGTCTGGCGATGCATGGTGGCGACCGACAGGCGGTGCGGCCTGATGGTCGGTACGTCAAGCAGCAGGACTTCGATGTTTTCAATCACGGCATCCATCTTCGATATCTCAAGTTGTTTGCCCTATCTTAGGGAGCAGGCGCAGGCGATGTCCAAGACCGTTTTTGGCAGGCGCCATACCTTTCCGGTATATCGCGCAAAAGCAGGCAATGCCGCAGCGACAGGCAGTTGCCCAGCTTTGCAAGAAACGGATAGCGGCAATCCGCAATCTTGCAAGCAACGGATATTTTCCGGCCCGGCACTTGCCTACCATGAAGAGAGAGCATGGAGAGAGACAGGCGCCATTAGCGTCGTGAAAATACGGAAGGAACCTCTGATGAACGAAACAACGACACAATCCGGCTACGCCCCGCTGGTACGGTTTCCGCGCAAGGACGGCTCGCGCACCCCTTACAAGGTATTCAGTTCGCAGGAAGTCTACGACCTGGAACAGGAGCGGATTTTCCGCGGGCCAGTCTGGAGCTTTCTGGCGCTCGAAGCGGAAATCGCCAACAACGGCGACTTCAAGAGCACTTTCGTCGGCGACACCCCGGTGGTGGTCACCCGCACCGAGGACGGCACGCTGGCGGCCTGGGTCAACAAGTGCGCGCACCGCGGCGCCATGGTGTGCCGCACGCCGCGCGGCAATGCCAGTTCGCACAGCTGCGCCTATCACCAGTGGAGTTTCGACAGCCGCGGCAACCTGCTGGGGGTGCCGTTCCGCCGCGGCCAGAAAGGCATGAGCGGCATGCCCAAGGATTTCGATCCGAAATGCCATGGCTTGCGCCAGCTGCGCGTGGACAGCTACCGCGGCCTGGTGTTCGCCACCTTCAGCGACACCGTGGAGCCGCTGGCCGACTATATCGGCGCCGAAATGCGGCCGTGGCTGGACCGCATTTTCCACAAACCCATCGTCTACCTGGGCTGCACCCGCCAGTATTCGAAATCCAACTGGAAACTGTACCTGGAAAATGTGAAGGATCCTTATCACGCCAGCCTGCTGCATCTGTTCCATACCACCTTCAATATTTTCCGGGTCGGCATGAAGGCGCGTTCGCTGGCGGACAAGCGGCATGGCTTGCACAGCATCATCACCGCCACAAAAAATGAAGTCGAAACGTCCGACGCCTACAAGCAGCAGGCGATCCGCTCTTTCGACGAAGGCTTCACGCTGGAAGACGATTCCATTCTCGGGCAGATCAAGGAATACGAGGAAATGACCACCAATCATATCCAGCCGATCTTTCCGCAGCTGGTGGTGCAGCAGATCCACAACACGCTGGTAGCGCGCCAGCTGCTGCCGAAAGGACCGAAAAATTTCGAGCTGATCTTCCACTTCTTCGGCTATGCCGACGACACCCCGGAACTGCGCGCCTTGCGCATCAAGCAGGCCAACCTGGTCGGCCCGGCCGGCTACATTTCGATGGAAGACACCGAGGCCACCGAGCTGGTGCAGCGCGGCACGGTGCGCGATCCGGACGACTGCTCGGTGATGGAAATGGCGAAGGACAATCCCGAGCAGGAAGACACGCTGATCACCGAAGGCCTGATCCGCCGGTTCTGGATCGGCTATCAAAAACTGATGGGTTTTGCAGAGGCTTAAGGGATGACCAATATGACCGATATGACATTGTGGTTCGCGCTGCACCAGCTGCAGGAAGCGTATGTGCATGCGCTCGACAACGACCGCCTGGAAGAGTGGCCGGAATTCTTCACCGACGACTGCCTGTACGAAATCATCCCGCGCGAGAATGCCGATGCCGGCCTGCCGATCGGCATCATCTATTGCGACAGCAAGCGCATGCTGCGCGATCGCGTCCTGTCTTTGCGCCATGCCAACATCTACGAAGCGCACAGCTACCGCCACATGACTTCCGGCTTGATGATCAAGGCCATCGATGCCGACACCGCCGAGACCGAATCCAGCTACCTGGTGATACAAACCCTGCAGGACGGAGAATCGACCGTGTACCAGGCCGGCCGCTATATCGACCGCGTGGTCAGGACCGCCGCCGGCTGGCGCTATGCCAAAAAGCGCGTGGTATACGACACGCTGCGCGTGGCGACCTTGCTGGCAACCCCGATCTGAGGCGGCCATGAGCGACTGGCACGATATCGGCACGGCCGACGATTTCAACGAAGGCGAGGCGCTGGCGGTGATCGCCGGCGGCCAGCCGGTGGCGGTGTTCCGCCTCGGCGAGGATTTGTTTGCGCTACGGGATTTATGCACGCACGGCAATGCTCGGCTGTCCGACGGCTACATCGAGGATGGCTGCATCGAATGTCCGCTGCACCAGGGCCTGTTCGACATCCGGAGCGGCGCGCCGCGCTGCCTGCCGGTGACCGAAGCGGTGCGTAGCTTTCCGGTGCGGGTCGTGGCGGGACGGGTGGAAGTTGAAGTGCGCGACACAAAGACGCTTCCGCACGAGGCAGCGATTCAGCATAGGGATATGGTGGTCGAGACGCTCGAACGGGCGGCCGCGGACGTCGCGATCATCCGGCTGCGCAACGGCAGCGGCGCGCCGCTGGACTATGTCGCCGGCCAGTATCTCGATGTATTGCTGGCCGACGGCCAGCGCCGCAGCTACTCGATGGCGACGCCGGCCGGCGCCGATATGCTGGAACTGCATGTGCGGCATTTGCCCGGAGGCTTGTTCAGCGACCGTGTATTTGCCGGCCTGCAGGTCGGCGAGCGCTTGCAGATCGAAGGCCCGTGCGGCAGCTTCTTCCTGCGCGACGGCGGCCAGCCTGTGATCCTGCTGGCCAGCGGCACCGGCTTTGCGCCGATCAAGGCCTTGGTGGAAGATGCGATCCGCAGCGGCAGCACGCGCAGCATGTGCCTGTACTGGGGCGGCCGCAAACAGGCCGACTTGTACATGGACGAGTTGTGCCGCAACTGGGCCGAAAACCTGCCCTGGTTCCGCTATATACCGGTCTTGTCCGAACCCGAAGCCGCCGGCAACTGGCCGGGCCGCACCGGCTTCGTCCACCTGGCGGTGATGCAGGACTATCCCGACCTGTCGGAGCACCAGGTGTATGCCTGCGGCGCGCCGGTGGTGGTGGAGGCGGCGCGGCGCGATTTTGCCGCCGGCTGCGGCTTGCCGGCTGCGCAGTTTTTTGCCGATGCCTTCCTGTCGAAAGCGGACAGCGTCGGCGCCGCACACGCCGGCAATCGGTAAAATCAGTAAGCCACGGTAAAACGCTGGCGCAGATGCTTGGGCTGCTCGATTTCATCGAGCATGGCGATGGCATAGTCTTCCATCGAAATGTGGCTCTTGCCCTGCCCGTCCGCCATCAGCTGGTTCTGGCCGACACGGAATTTACCGGTGCGTTCGCCCGGCGCGAACATGGCCGGCGGCGACATGAAGGTCCATTCCACCTCGGTTTCCGCCCGCAGGTCATCCAGGAATTTCTTGCCTGGCACCGCTTCCACCTTGTACTGGGCCGGGAAGTCGGGGCTGTCCAGCAAGATCACGCCGGGCGCCGTTTCCAGGCTGGCGGCGCCGCCCACCACCAGCAGACGCTTGACGCCGCCGCTCTTGACCCCTTGCAGCAGGGTTGCCGCGTCCAGCGAACTGAACTTGGCCGAGCTGACCACCACGTCATGGCCGCGGATCAGTTCCGCCAGCTGTGCCGGCTGGGCAGCGTCGCCCTGGCGCAGCGCGACGCCGGCCGGCGCTTTGCTCTGATCGGCGGAGCGGGCGATGCCGGTCACGCTGTGGCCGCGGCGCAGCGCTTCGGCGGCGATACGGGAGCCGGCGTTGCCGGTAGCGCCAATGATGGCAATCTTCATGATGATTTCCTTTATGTAAGTTGTGACCGCAAAGTCGCGACTGCGCTGCGCGGCCGTGGTAGTTATTTAAAGTAACCAGTATAATTATTTGAAACTTATGCGCAAGAAGGCACTTTGATGAACGATAGGAACACGCAGGTAACCGCCCTCGCCTCCGCTCCGGCGCGCGGCCGCGGCCGGCCGAGCGCACGCGAAGACCTGCCCTGCCCGATCCGCGACGTGCTGGACCGTATCGGCGATGCCTGGAGTGTGCTGGTGCTCACTACGCTGGAACCGGGCCCGGAGCGCTTTAATCAATTGCGGCGCCAAGTGGAAGGAATTTCGCAGCGGATGCTGACAGTGACTTTGCGTCATCTGGAGCGCGACGGGCTGGTATCGCGCACGGTGATTCCGAGCACGCCGCCGCAGGTGGAATATGCGCTGACCGATATGGGGCGCTCGCTTTGCCTGCCGCTCAAGGTGCTGGCAGACTGGGCCGGCAGCCATCAGCCGGTGATTCGCGGCGCACGCCGGCAATACGATAACGCCGGCGCCGCCAATTCAGCTAACGGCTGATCGCGGCCGCAGCCATGCGGCGGCTGGAAGACCAGCCGGCCAGGTCCACTTTTTCACGAATCGCCGCACAGGCCTGCAGGATCTGCCTGATTTCCACTTCGGTCAGGCCGGAGTTGAGCGTCAGCCTGACCAGCGAGCGGTTTTTAGGCGTCGCCGGAGCGCAAAACACCGCGCCGAAAATCCCCTCCGCCTCCAGCGCCTTGCGCAAGATCTGCGTCTTCGGCTCGGTTCCGGCTTCCAGCGCAATAATCTGCTCGCTGCCGTCGCTGACGTTGTAACCCAATGCGCTCAAGCCGTCGCGCACCAGGCGCGCATTGCGATGCAAGGCCAGGCGGCGGTCGTCCGCATGGCGGATGAAATCCAGCGCGGCGTCGAACCAGGCCAGTTCATGCCCCAGCATGCAGGAACTGAAAATCGCCGGACGCGAGGTGGACAAGAAATAGCCTTTGAATTTGCTGGAGCAGGTGATGAATCCGGCGCGCCCGCCAAACGCCTTGGCCAGCGAGGCCGTGCGAAAGTGGACCCGTTCGGACAAGCCCATCTGCATGACCAGGCCGGCTCCTTCAGGCCCATGGGTGCCAAGCGAATGCGACTCATCCACCACCAGGATGCTGCCGCTGTCTTCGGCGATAGCCAGCACTTCCGCCAACGGACAGACGCTGCCCGAGGTGCTGTAGACGGCGTCGACCACGATCACGCCGGCGCCGTGCTTGAGCACCTGCCGCCGCAGATGTTCGATATCGTTGTGCAGGAACGGCACCGGCCGCGCTTGCGCGGCATGCACCCCTTCCCATAGGGAGGCGTGCGCCTGCATGTCCAGGTAGACCGCAACGCCAGGCGCGGCAATGGTTTGCAGCAGGCCGACATTAGCGCTCCAGCCGGACTGCGTGATCAAGCCGTCTTCCGCTCCCATGAACGCCGCCAGCTTCTTTTCCAGGCGCGGCTGGGCGCTGCCCTCGCGTATGAATACCGTCGACATCAGCAGGTCCGCTTCGCCGCGCATGAGGCAGGCGACCTGCGCCTTGATCAGCTGCGCTTCCGCGGCGATGCATAAATAATCGTTGCTGGATAAGTAAATCGCGTTCGGCCCGGGCGGACTCCAGTGCAGTATGTGTTCGCCGCCCCACAATTTTTCCATGCGATCTATGTAATACTCATCCAGCCGGGTCGATACGAAGGCTGGCAAGCGCTGCTCTGCAGCCAAAACTGAAGGTTCGTGGTAGCTTTCTGTTAATGGCATGATTTTCTCCCTATACTTTCAGATGAAATACCAAACAGAGCCGCCATGTCCCTGTCTGGAACGCGGAATCAGGTTATGCAATTGGACTTAGAACATCGGCAACTTATCGCCGTCTTGCGACAGCGTCATACCAAATCCAATCAGCCACATATCTGATACAACATGATTGAAAACATTAGCAGCTGGAAAAGCAAGCGCTGGCGCGCCTGGGAACGTGCTGCAAGCCACTGGTGGCTGAGCATCAACACCCAGTTCAACGATATGGCCAATCGCGTGGCGATCCTTGCCTGGGTTGCCGTGATCGGCATGCCGCTGTATTACGTGATCTGGTCTTACTGGTTTCCGCAGCTGTATGAAAACCTCGGCCTGCGCCTGTTTTGCGTCGCCCTGTGCGCGCCGATTATTTTCATCCGCCATCTGCGCCAGAGAAAATGGCTGGCGGTGTATTTTTTCGTTTGCCTGACCTACGGGCTGCCGTTTTTTTTCACCTTCATGTTTCTCATGAATGACGGTTCAGCGGTCTGGGGCCAGTCATTGCTGATCGCGCTGATTCTCCTGTTCCACTTCGATACTACGCTGGCTTTCCTTTCCTATCTTGTCGGCACCCTGGTGGCCTATGTCGTTTATGCAATGCTACACGGTAGCATCATGCCGCTGAGCGCCCAGGTGCTGGAACAATTGCCGATCCAGGTCTTTGCCATCTTCACGGTATCGCTGGCCAAGGTCGGCAGAAAGGTGCTGGCCCAGGAAAAGCTGGCCGGCATGGCAACCGCCCTGGCTACGGTATCGCACGAATTGCGCACGCCTTTGCGCAGCATCAACGCCAATGCCCGCGGCCTGAGCCGGCTGCTGCAGGAAAACGCCGTGCCGCTGGCAGCCAGCGGGGTGCCGATAGAAAAGGCGCTGGCGCGCATCGAGTTTGAAGTGCGGCACATGAACAATGTGATCGACCTGTTCCTGCTGAGCGCTTCCACCGGCAAGGAGAATCTGGTTCCGAAGGATATCGTGTCGATGGCGGCGGCGGTCGACCTGATGATGCAGCGCTATCCTTTCGTCAATCAGGAACAGCGCGACCTGGTTGCCATCACGATCCGCTCCGATTTCCGTTTGCTGGGCCAGAGCGAGCTGTGCTCGATGGTCCTGGTCAACCTGCTGCGCAACGCGCTGACTTCGATCCAGCGCGTCGGCAAGGGGCGCATACGGATCGTGCTGGACGGCGCGCGGGCAAAGCCCAGGCTGCTGTTCATCGATACCGGCAGCGGCATCGAAGCCGGCCGCGTGTCGCAGATATTCGAACGTTTCTACGCCTATCCGGAGCACAACGGCACCGGCATCGGACTGGCTTTTTGCCGCGATGTGCTCACTGCCTGGGGCGCCCGCATACGAGTGATTTCGCGGCCGCTGGCCTACACCGTTTTTGTGTTGGAATTTCCGCCGGTATTGCAACAAAAAGCAGCAGATGTGCGCTCTCTGTTAAATTAGCAGTCTTATCTAATCAAGCGCATATGCCGTAATTGCGCCTGCAACGCGCCACCATGAATATTTCATTACCTGTTTATCAACATCCGACGCTGACGATCCTGATCGACGACAGCCAGAGCTTCCTGGACAGCCTGGCTTTCCAGTTGCCGCCGCAAATGGCGCGCAAGGTCTTTCACGACACCCAGGCCGCCCTCGAATGGCTGCGCGACTCCTATCGCCATGCGCCCGGCAAAAGCCAGTCGATCCGCGTCAACTATGACGAGCAGACCTATTCTTTCGACCGCCGCACGGTCGCGGTCGATATCGACCAGATCTACCGGCAGTCGATGAACCGCCGCCGCTTCATGCTGCCGTCGGTGCTGGTGATCGATTATGCAATGCCGCAGATGAACGGCCTGGCGTTCTGCCAGGCGGTGCAGGACCTGCCCTGCAAAAAGATCCTGTTTACCGGCCAGGCCGACGAAAAAATCGCCATCGAGGCGTTCAATCGGGGCCTGATCGACCGCTTCATCAAGAAAAGCGACCACGACGCCCTCGATCATCTGGAAATGGAAATCCGCGCCCTGCAGAAGGAATTCTTCCACGCCCAGTCGCTGACGCTGAAAGACCTGCTGTCGCGCCATTCCTACACCTTCCTGTCGGATCCGGCGCTGGAGGCGCTGGTGGAACAACTTTGCAAGCGGCACGGCTTTGTCGAATATTATCTGTTCCCTAATCCGACCGGCATCCTGTTCTTCGACATCCAGGGCAAGGCGACGCTGATGGTGGTGGAAACCGAAGCCAGCCTGATGTCGCAGCTGGAGGTGGCGCAAGACTATGGCGCGCCGCTGGAACTGCTGACCGGCTTGCGCGAAATGCGGCTGGTGCCCTTCTTTTCCGACACCGGCGGCATGTATACCGACGCCTTGCGCCATGATTGGATATCATATTGCCTGCCGGCACAAATTTGTTTTGGCGCACAAGACTATTATTGGGCCTTGTTTGATTTCCCGGCGCACTACCTCCGTGAATCGCTTTATTCATTCGCGGAATTTTTACGTGATCAATCCGCTGACGTTAAATCCTAACCGAAGATAAATCCATGCTGCGAAGCGAAACCGCTCCTCGATTATCCGCCCCCGATCTACTGCTGATCGCGCAAGCTCCCGACTGGGATCAGTTGCGGGCGCGCAGCCAGCGCCTGCTGGCGCAGATCGGCATCTGCGACTTCATGCTGAAGATGGATGTCACCGGCGCCAACGGCGCCTCGCAGGTGCAGATGTTCGGCACCCTGCCCGGCGCCACCCTGCAGCTGTTCACCCAGCCCACGGACGACAAGACCGATCCGGTCCAGCAGCACCTGGCGCGCTCCTGCCTGCCGCTCAGCTGGCAGGTCGAGCAGCTGTGCCTGCTGCATGGCGGCCAGATCTATCCGCTCTTGAAAACCATGGGCATCACCCAGGGCATAAGCCTGGCGCTGCATACCAAGCAGTCGGCCAACCGCCTCGATTTTTACAGCAACGCATCGGCGGCGGCGCTGCCGGCGGGCAGCCAGGCCGATACCCTGCTGCTCGGCCTGTATCTGCAGGAAGCCGCCGAAACGCTGTGGCGCAAATCCACCCCGAACCAGGAATCGCTGCTGTCGGCGCGTGAACTGGAATGCCTGCGCTGGAGCGCCGACGGCAAGACCAGCAGCGAGATCGGCCTGATCCTGGGCATTTCCCAGCGCACCGTGTATTTCCATATGAAGAACGTGGCGATGAAGCTGGGCGTCTACAGCACCCGCCACGCCATCAGCCGCGCGGTCATGATGGGCATCATCAAACCCAATAATTGATTTGATTTTCAACTAGCAAGCGCGTACCGGCATTCCGCATTGACGGCCCCGCCATCGACTGTTTCCCGCTGCAAGCTGAAGCAGCCGGCCCGGTAGGAAGCTGCGTTTTCCGGCTTGCCCCCGCAGCTCAGGGCTGCTCGAAGAAATGTTTTTCGGCCAGCACGCTGAGATTGCCGCCCAGCTGCGCGTAGCGGAATGGCGCCTGCTCCATCAATGCCTGCGACGGCGCCGTCAGTTCCGGCGCGATTTCACGATAGAACACGATCCAGCCCAGGATGCCGCCTTTCGGCATTTCCTGCGGGGCGCCGGTTTTCTGCACGAACCAGGCCGGATCGGCGATACCCTCCAACACCAGTTGCGCCAGCTTTTTCAGGCGGCCGTGGCGGCGCTGGTACCAGTCGTCATGATTCATGCGCGACAGCTCAGCCATCATGACCAGCGGCGCCAGCGCATAGTTGTGATAAGCCAGTGCGCGGCCTGCGCGATTCAGCTCAAGCGGCAGGCTGCCGTCGTCGCCGATGTCGTTCAGCGCGCTGTCGTAGATCTTGCTGGCGGCGTCGATATAGCGCGCATCGCCGGTTGCGACGCCGGTCGCCATCACCGCCAGGCCGACCCAGTAATAGTGATTATTGCGCGCCCGCTTGGCGTCGCCGGCATACGCCAGCGCGGCGTCCGCCAGCCGCGGCAGCCAGCTTTCGATATGCAGACGTTGCGCCGGCTCGGCCAGCGGCCGCAATTTGATATACGCAAGCGCCACGCCGGCCAGCGTTCATTTGCGCTCGTACTGCGCCTGGCTGCTGCCGACCTTGCCCAGCATCGCGCCATCCGCCGCCCAGCGGTCCAGCCAGCGCAAGGCGCACGCGGCGGCTGCGGTATCGCCGCTGGCGATGTAGCGGTCGGCATTGGCGCTGACTGTCGCCAGGTAGTCGCTGAACGGCTTGACCGCAGCTTCGTTGCGGGCTTTCAGGACCGGATCGACGATGGAGTAATGCGCATCCGAGTAATAGCCGTTGGCCTCGATATCGCGCAGGCCGGCGGGCGCGTCGGCACAGGCGGCGAAGGCGCTGCCGCCGAACAGGCAAAGCGGCAGGATAAGCAGGAATAGTCGACGCGGCATGCGGCTCCCTCAAAAGGTGTACGGAAACAGGTTAACAGGCGATCTGGCCCGGGCAATGCCAGGCTACCCAGGAATTAAAACATGGGCTTGCCACGCGTACAGCTGCTGAAATTTCTTGTTGCAATTTTATGGCGCCATGCCGCTGCAGGCAGACAGGATCGCCACCAGGTCTTGCTGATAACGCCTGTCGCCGGCCAGTTGCTGGCTGCTGATGCCGCGTTCGGCCGCGTGCGCCGCGATGCACGCGGCCTGGCCCGTCTCCGGCTCGGCAATTGCAAGATAGGCGATGACCAGCAACAGCGCGATCGCAATAGCGATTGCGCTGACGATCAAGGTGAAACGGCGTGCGACTTGCTGCGGATTTTGTGAAATGACAGGCATGGCGGCTCCTTGCGAAAAAGAAGTTAGCTAAACAACTAATTGATGGAAAATAATGCGCCCGGGCGGCGCACTGTGCTCACTGTGCTCACTGTGCTCACTGTGCTCACTGTGCTCACTGTGCTCACTGTGCTTACTGCTGTATCAGCCGATGCTTTCGCGAATCCCGCGCAAGGCCGCAATCGAGCCGTCGAAACGGTCGCCGCCGATCTGCTGCCGCAGCCGCTGCGCTACCTCGGCGCTGACGGCGTTGATCGGTCCGTCCAGCGCCAGCCCGGCGACGGTCGGGAAAATATTCCATTCGCGGCCATCTGCCGCCGACGGCCGGCGCTCGATCAGCTGCTTGGCCAGCAAGGCGTCCAGCAAACGGGTCGCGGTCGGCCTGGCGATGCCGAAGACATCCGCCACTTCGCTACTCAGCAGACCGGGCCGCCGCAGCACGGTGCGCAAGACAAAGCCTTGCGGCGCGGTCAGGTCGAAAGGCTGGTAGGCAGCATTCCACTCGCGCTCGACGATGCGCGCCAGTGCGGTGGTATTGAAATAAAGGCAGTGATCGAACATAGGGCCAGTGTAGATAAATATGATTAGCTAGGCAATCATTATTTGCCACGATGTTCTCTTGTTTCTGTCTTTTTTACGCGTTAAGTGCTTGCTGTTTTGCCATTTCGCCTCTACATTGATAACAACGAACATTCGGTACACACATCATGCCCACCGCCGCCCTTACCCGAGACGAAGTCATCGAACGCATCCTGGCCGCCTTCCGCCGCTTCGGCTATGAGGGCAGCAGCCTGTCGCGCCTGTCGGACGCCACCGGCCTGGGCCGCTCCAGCCTGTATCATTACTTTCCGAACGGCAAGGAAGACATGGCCAGCGCGGCGATGGCCGCGGTCGGCGGCTGGTTCACCCAGTATGTGCTGCCGACGCTGACCAGCAAGCAGCCGCCCGAGCAGCGCGCGCGCGAGTTTGCCGGAAAATTGTCAGAGTTTTATTCCAATGGCATGGCGCCTTGCCTGACCGATGTGTTCACCATCGGCGAGGCCGGCTCCTTGTTCCAGCAGCACCTGGGCAGCCGCATGCGCAGCCTGATGGCCTTGCTGGCGGCGGTGGCGGAAGACGCCGGCATCGACAAGGTCGAAGCCGCGGTGCGCGCCGAAAATGCCGTGATCGCGATCCAGGGCTCGCTGGTGGTGTCGCGCGCCCTGGGCAGCAACGGGCCGTTCATGCGCATGGTCGAAAACTTCCCAAACATCTTGCTGGGCGCGCCGGCCGCCTAGAAAATCTGGCGCCGATTCAGCTGATTTTTACTTGACAGGACTGTTTTGACTTTGTATTGTACCGATTGTTCGGTACAGGGTCATCGCTTTGCAGCGGCGGCGTCCGCGCCGCATTTTGTCAGCGTCTTATTCAAATTCTCCAGGAGTCTTGCCATGCCAGTCGTCCGCCCAGCCCAGCCGATCCGCCTCTACCGTTCGCCCTTTTCCGGCCATGCCCACCGGGTAGAACTGTTTTTGTCGCTGCTGGATTTACCGTTTGAAATGATCGAAGTCGACCTGCGCGCCGGCGAGCAAAAAAAGCCGGCATTCCTGGCAAAGAACCCGTTCGGCCAGGTGCCGGTGATTGAAGACGGCGCAGTCACGCTAGCCGATTCAAATGCCATTCTGGTCTACCTGGCCAGCAAATATGGCGATGCCGCCTGGCTGCCGCGCGACCCGCTCGGCGCCGCCGGCGTGCAACGTTTCCTGTCGCTGGCGGCCGGCGAGATTTTCAGAGGGCCGGCCAGCGCCCGCATGGCGGCCTTGTTCGGCGCGCCGCTCGACCGCGAAGCCGCCCGCGCTACCGCCTTGCAGCTATTTGCAGTCCTAGAGCCGCATCTGACCGGCCAGGATTACCTGACCGGCGGCCATCCGACCATTGCCGATGTTGCCGCCTACAGCTATATCGCGCATGCTCCGGAAGGCGGGATCGCGCTCGACGCTTATCCGCAGATGCGCAGCTGGCTGCGCCGCATCGAAGCGCTGCCGGGCTTTGTCGCCATGCGCGCCAACCAGCCGCTGGCGGCCTGAGCCGGCGCGATCTGCTGTGAAGGCGCCGTGGATGCGCCGTGGGTAATACTGCGCTCAATCATTGACGAGGCAAGCAATCATGAACCATCCGGAAACAGCCAGCGCCAACGCTGGAAAATCGGTGTTCCATCGCGGCGAGCGGGCAGTGCAGCAGCGCGCCGGCGTACTGGAAAAAATGGCGGCGCGCAGCCAGGTGATCCGCGCCGCGATGCCTGACCAGCACCGCGAATTCTTCAGCCAGCTGCCGTTCATGATCGTCGGCAGCGTCGACCGCCAGCAACAGCCATGGGCCTCGATCGTGACCGGCGCCCCCGGTTTCGTCACCTCGCCGGATGCCGAGCATCTGCGCATCCACGCCCATGCGCTGGCGGCCGATCCGCTGCAGCAAACCCTGACGGCCAACGCCGCCATCGGCTTGCTCGGCATCGAGCCGCACACGCGCCGCCGCAATCGCATGAACGGCAGGGTCGAGCAGCTGGATGCGGATGGCTGGACCCTGAAAGTCGAGCAGAGCTTCGGCAATTGTCCCAAATACATCCAGGCCCGCCGCCCGAGCGCCGTCGACAGCGCCAGCACCGCGGCGCCGCAGGTGCATCGCGCCAGCGCGCTGGACGGCGCCATGCAGCAGCTGATCGGCAGCGCCGACACCTTCTTCATCGCCACCGCTTTTCTGCAGGAGCAATCCGCAGATGGCGAGGCCGGGGAGGGCGGCTACGGCGCCGACGTTTCGCATCGCGGCGGCAAGCCCGGCTTTGTCCGCATCGACGACGCCAGGACGCTGACCGTGCCGGACTTCGTCGGCAATTTTTTCTTCAACACCATCGGCAACCTGGTCGTGCATCCGCGCGCCGGCTTGCTGTTCATCGATTTCGCCAGCGGCGACCTGATCTACCTGGCGGTAACAGCCGAGCTGATCTGGGACGGCCCCGAAGTCGCATCGTTCGCCGGCGCGCAGCGCTTGCTGCGCTTCCATGTGGAACAGGCGATACGTGTCGAGGCATCGTTGCCGCTGCGCTGGAGCGCGGCGGAATTCTCCCCTGCGCTGGCGCCCATGGGCGCCTGGCCGGCGTAAAAAAACCGGCTGCCTTTTTCAAGGCAGCCGGCGCGATGTCGCCCATCAACCGCTGCCCGGATCTGCAGCAGCGACCTTCCTGCAATCTACTCCTGCGGCACTGGCGTCAGGGCGCCGGTCAGATCGCCCATCGGCTTGCCGCCGTTGGCCACCAGCGCCTTGTCGCGCGCCGTGATGCCGGGCAGCACCGGCAGCGAATAGCGGTTCGTGATGAAGCGCAGGATCGAAGCGGTATCGTACTGAGTGTGGTCGACAAAGCCCTTTTTCGCATACGGCGAAACCAGCAAGGTCGGCAGACGCATGCCCGGACCCCAGCGGTCGCCCTTGGGCGGCGCGACGTGGTCCCAGAAGCCGCCGTTTTCATCGTAGGTCACGACGATCAGCATGTGCTTCCACTGCGGGCTGGCCTGCAGCTTGGCGATCACGTCGGCGATGTGCGCATCGCCGTCGACGACGTTGGCGTAACCAGGGTGCTGGTTCAGGTTGCCCTGCGGCTTGTAGAACGCTACCGCCGGCAGTTTGCCCGCCGCCGCGTCCTGCAGGAACGAGGCGTCGAAATCCTTCAGGTGGCTGGCGCGTTCGGCGGCGCCGGCAGCCGTGGCCGGATCGAAACGGCTGTAGTAGTTGAACGGCTGGTGATGCGGCTGGAACTGCACCTTGCCGCTATAGATCACGCTGCGGCTGGCGTTCGGCGCGTCCGCCAGCGCCGCGTTCCAGGCGCCGGCATACCAGGCCCAGTTGATGCCCTTGGCGCTGAGCTGGTCGCCGATCGTGGTCTGCGATTGCGTCGGCAAGGTAGTTGCCTTGCTTGGATCCGCATAGGCAGCCACGGCCGCAGCATTATTGCCGCTAGGCTGATATGGCGGCTGCATGGTGTTGACCGCGTAGAACATGCCGGAAGCGTCTTTCGGCGTGATGGTGCTGTCTTTCTGGTAGACCGGCGCGCCATTCAATACCGAGGTCGGATTGCCGGTACCCGGCGCCAGGCCGATCAGGTTGCCGTTGGCGTCCAGGTTGACCGCCGAAATGTTGTTCTTGGCCGGCGAAGTGGCGGCGTCGGCATTCGGGTAGGTCGGGGCGCAGGCGCAGATCAGGTATTGATGGGTCAGGAAGGAACCGCCGAAGGCGCCCATGAAGAAGTTGTCGGCCAGCGTGTACTGCTTGGCGATGTTCCACAACTTCATCTTGCTGCCGTCGTAGTAGCCCATGCTGAGGCCACCTGCATCGGAGTAGGCGGTGAACTTGTCGTTCTTGCCGCCGTTGATCTGCATCTGGTTGTTGTAGAAACGATGCACCAGGTCGCGCGTGATCACGGCCGAGGACATGTAGATCGGGCTGTTGCTGTCATCGATCTGGAACGGCTTGTTCGGCAGGTTGGCCGACTGCGCCTGGGTGATGACCGTGCTCTGGCCGGCCAGGGTCATGCCGCCCCAGGTCGGCGGCAGGACGGGCAGGGTGCTGCCGTCGAAGTCTTTCTGCGGCACGTAGGCCGAGGTTGAAGTCGGATTGACGCCGGGAATGCCGTTAGCGCCCGGGTACAGGCCGTACAGATTGTCGAAGCCGCGGTTTTCGGCAAAGATCACCACCACGTTCTGGATGTTGTTCATGGCCAGCGCGCGCCCCAGCGCCTGGCCCAGATCGACGTCGCCGCCCTGCGCCACGGCAGCAGCGATGGCGGCATTGATTGCCGCGGCTTCTGCCTTCAAGGCAGCCAGGTCCTGGCCGCCGAGCTTGTTGATGTCGGCCAGCAGGTTGGCTTCGGCGGTGCCGATTTTTGCCGCCAGCTTCTTGCTGGCATCAGCGAAATCGCCGCCGTTGGCGTCCATGGCCGCAGCCAGTTCGGTGGAAATCGCGCTGACGAAGGCGCTGCGGCCCGCAGGCGCGCGGAACAGCAGCTTTTGCGCGACGGCCGTGCCTTTGTCGCCCAGGACTTCGTGATGGATGGCGCTGGTGTCGATGGTCGCCAGCACCGGGCCCTGGCCTCGCAAGGAGTAGGAACCGTCGGCGCCGGTCTTGACTACCGGCGATGCCGCGTCGCAGGTGGCTTTCTTGACCTTGTCCTCAAAACATACTTGCGCATTTTCGTAGTAGCTGCCGGTCACCTGGCCGCTGGTCACCGCGCCTGTATCGCCGCCGACCGAACCGCCGCCACCGCCGCCGCATGCACTCAATCCCGCCGATAACGTCACCGCGGCTACCGTAACCGGCAGCCAATCCATGGTCCGCTTCATAACCCCTCCCTGGGCGATAAAAAGCGCAATCCTATGCCCCGAATATTTCAACTGTGTGAAATGCCGGTCTCCGGCCGGTATTTATTTTTTTGCAAAGGAGCGTGTCATCGTTCTGTCATGCAGGGCTGCTAGTGTAGTGTTTCACACATAATGGCGCTTAAGAAATGGTGTATTTGCGCGCCAGGCTAGGCGGATGGCCGCCCCGCGCAAACCGGAGCGATAGTGGGCTATCGCGAGGATTTGCAACGACGCATGGCGCGCAAAGACGCCGCTTATTAAGTGTCATTATGTGTGAAACACTACACTAGTCTTGCGCACAAAATAGCAACACTTGCGGCAGTTCGCTCACCACTTCGGCTTTCCACTTTCCATCATCATGAAACCAGCGGTCCTTGCATTCCTGAGCGGCATCGCCGCGCTCTTCCTGAACGGCTGCGGCCAGCAGCACGCCGACGCCGGCCCGGTAGCGGCGGCCGAGCCGGCGAAGCCGGCCTATGTCGGCGCCACCTACGCGCCCACGCTGAAGCAGCAGCCGTCGGTAGCTGCGATGACGGCGCTGGGACGCATCATGTTTTCAGATCCCTCGTTGTCGGCCTCGGGCAAGATGTCCTGCGCCACCTGCCATAGTCCGGAACACGCCTTCGGCCCGCCCAACAACCTGGCGGTCCAGCTCGGCGGCAAGGAGATGAAGACCCTGGGAACACGCGCGGCGCCGTCGCTGCGCTATATCCAGAACGTGCCGGCGTTTACGGAACACTTCTTCGATGACGACGGCGACGACAGCATCGATGCCGGCCCTACCGGCGGCCACAACTGGGACGGCCGCGCGCCGTCGACGCACGACCAGGCGCGCATTCCCTTGTTGTCGGCGCACGAGATGGGCAACGCCAGTCCGGCCGAGGTGGTGGAAAAACTGAAGCGGGCCAGCTATGCGGCACAGTTCCGCCAGACTTTCGGCGAAACTATTTTCGACAATCAGGAACAAGCCTTCAAATGGGCGCTGATGGCGCTCGAGGTGTTCCAGGAGAGCCCGACCGAGTTCTATCCCTACAACAGCAAATACGACGCCTTCCTGCGTCAGCAAACCCGGCTCAGCAAGCAGGAGCTGCGCGGCCTGCAGCTGTTCAACAATCCGGCCAAAGGCAATTGCGCCTCTTGCCACATCAGCGAAATCAGCCCCAGCGGCGCCTTCCCGCAGTTTACCGATTACGGCCTGATCGCCATCGGCGTGCCGCGCAACAAGCATATCCCGGCCAACGCCGACCCGAAATATTACGACATGGGCCTGTGCGGCCCCGACCGCACCGACCTGAAGGACAAGACCGAATACTGCGGCATGTTCAAGACGCCGTCGCTGCGCAATGTGGCGACGCGCAAGGTGTTCTTCCACAACGGCAGCTTCACCAGCCTGGAACAGGTGATGAAGTTTTACGTGGAGCGCGATACCCAGCCGCAGAAATGGTATCCGAAAGCGAAAGATGGCAGCGTCATGAAATACGACGACCTGCCGCCGGCCTATCACGGCAACGTCAATGTGGAAGCGCCGTTCGACCGCAAGCCGGGCGATCGGCCGGCGCTGACGGACAGCGAAATCAAGGATGTGATCGCTTTCCTGAAAACCCTGAACGACGGCTATAAGCCGTAACGCGAGCATTAAAAAAATCCCATGGCATGCCATGGGATTTTTATCGTCTTCCGCCATCTTTACTTATTTCTTCGCCTTCTTCGCAGCCTTGGCTTTTGCGCCTGCCGCCTTGCCGCCGCCCGCGCTCTTGGCGCCTTTTTCGCTGCCTGCATTTTTCTCAAACTGCGCATGGAATTCCAGCGCCAGCTTGCGGATCGCTGTGCCGATGTTGGCGTAGTCGTATTCGTTCAGGTTGGCCAGGGAAACCCGCGCCGACGCATGCGCTGTGCCGAAGCCGCGCCCCGGCAGCAGGATCACGCCGGTTTCTTCCGCCAGCCGGAACAGCGCTTCGTTCGGCTTCAAACGCTTCACCATCCATTTGGCGAAATCGGCGCTATACATTTGCGTGGCCAGCGTTTCCAGGTCGAGCAGATGGTAGTAGTGGACCGAATCGGCGTCTACCGGCATCGGCAACGCCAGCGCCCGGTACAGTGCTTCCTTGCGGCGCAGGACGATGCGCTTCATCGATTTCTTGTATTCCTGCGGTTCATCCATCAGCGAATACAGGGAGAACAGCGTCATCTGCGCCTGCACCGGGGTCGACAGGCCGGCGGTATGGTTGAGCGCCACGGTGCGGCTGTCGGCCACCAGGCGGTCGATGAATTTCAGCGCGCGCGGCTCGGTGGTGATCGAGTTGTAGCGCTGGTCCAGTTCCTTGCGGCGGGCTTCCGGCAGGGCGGCGATCTTGTCGTCCAGGATATTCTTTTCGTGGGTGGCGACCACGCCCATGCGCCAGCCGGTGGCGCCGAAGTATTTCGAGAACGAATAGACCAGGATGGTGTTGTAGGGACAGATCGCAAACAGCGAGACGAAGTCGTCGGCGAAGGTGCCGTAGACGTCGTCGGTGAGGATGATCAGGTCGGGGCGTTTCTTGACGATCTCGGCGATATACGCCAACGTCTCGTCGTTGATCCTGACCGAGGGCGGATTGCTCGGATTGACCAGGAAGAAGGCCTTGACCTTGGGATCGAGCAGCTTGTCGAGTTCCTTCCTGGTGAACTGCCAGTTGTGCTCGGACGGCGCATCGACCAGCAGTTCGACCAGCTGGTAATCGTTGAGGTGCGGGATCTCGATGTACGGCGTGAAGATCGGCATGCCGAGCGCGATGGTGTCGCCGGCCTTGAGGACATGGTTTTCGCGCAGACTGTTGAAGATGTAGGTCATGGCGGCGGTGCCGCCTTCCACCGCGTACATGTCGAAGTTGCCGATGAACGGATGCTCTCCTATCATCTCGCGGCGGATGTACTGGCCGACGATCTTCTCGCTCAGGTTCAGCATGCGGTCCGGCACCGGATAGTTGCAGCCGAGGATGGCCACGCACATCTCGTAGAGGAAATCGGCGGCCGACAAGCCCAGCTGGTCGCGCACATACGATACGGCCGCTTCGATGAAGCGGATGCCCTCGACGCCGGCGTGAGCCTTGGCGAAAATTTCGAAACGCGCTTCGATGCCGTCGGGCTTCGGAAAACCGCCGACGCCGTCCATGTAAATATAAGAACGCTCGGCTTCGCTCATGGCAAACAGGCCGAACTGGAAGAAGCCGTGACGCGGCGTGGTCGCCAGGAAATTCGGATTGCCGCGGCCGGCGTTCAGCATTGAGCGGTCGCTTTTCGAGGCCACCTGGATCAAGGCATCTTTCAATTCAAACGGGCTGAGCAGGGCGAGTTTATCTGGGTTGCTGAAATCCATTTCCGGTACTCCTTATTGAATGGTGTGGATCCGCCGCAGCGGACCCGGGATGAGACACAAACGGATGAGACGGATCAGACCAGCGCCACCACCAGCGGCCCGAGCAAGGTCAGGAACACGTTGGCGAGCGCATAGGTGATGGCGAAAGGCACGGTCGGGATGGCGTTTTCGGCCTTGTCGAGCACTTCGCCGAAAGCCGGATTGGCGCTGCGCGAACCGCTCAGGGCGCCGGCGAACACCGCCGTATTGTCGTAGCGCAGAATGTAGCGGCCGATCAGCATGGTCAGGATCATCGGCAGGATGGTGACCACCACGCCGACGCCGAAGATGGTGAAGCCTTGCTGGCGCACCGTCTGCACCGCCTGCAGACCGGAAGACAGGCCGACCACCACCACGAAGCCGGCCAGGCCGAGGTCTTTCAGGATCTGCACCGCCGCCACCGGCATGGCGCCGAAGGACTGGTGCTTGGAACGGAACCAGCCGAACAGCAGGCCGGAGAGCAGGGCGCCGCCGCCGCTGCCCAGGGTCAGCGGAATCGCGCCGACCTTGGCCACCAGCAGGCCGGCCAGCAAGCCCACCACCAGGCCGGCGCCCAGATAGACGAAATCGGTTTTGGCTGTGGGCACGATCACGTAGCCGACGATATCGGCCACCCGCTTGACGTCCTGTTCGGCGCCATAGATGGACACCACGTCGCCCACCTGGACGATGGTGTCAGGCAGGATCGGCAGCACCTGTCCCATGCGGCTGATCTGCACCACGTAGATGCCATGGCGCACATCGCCCGCGGTTTGCTCCCGGATTGCCGCCACGCTCTTGTTATGGAATTCCTTGTTGGTCAGCACCACCTCCCGATGCTGCATGGTCAGCTCCATGTCTTCCACCGCATACACTTCCTTGCCGAGGAAACCGGAGGTGCTGACCACCGCTTCGCGGCGGCCCACCACCAGCACGATATCCTGTGGCAGCAACAGCAGCTGCGGATTGACTTCGATCACCTGGCCCGCCCGCTTGACCCTTTCAATCGTGATGGCGGTGGCCGGATCGAGGGTTTCCACTTCCTCGACCGTGATCTTGCCCAGGGTGACTTCATACAGGCGCCCGACCAGTTCCGGCAAGGCCGCATGCTGCTCCGGTCCCAGCACCTTGACCCCGGCCTGCATGGCGGTCTCAGCCTTGACCGCATCTTCGCGGATGCTGCGTCCCATCAGCTTGGGCAGGATGTTGACGCAGACGATGATGGCGCCAAAGGAACCGAAAACGTAGGTCACCGCATAGCCCACCGCGACATTGCCTTGCAGGCGCGCCACTTCGGCCGCATCCAGCCCGAGCTTGGTGATGGCGTCGCCGGCGGTGCCGATGATGGCCGACTGCGTCAGGCCGCCGGCCGCAATGCCCGCCGCCAGTCCCTTGTCGAGACCGAACAGCCGGGCCATGAGCACCACCGTCGCCAGGCCGGTGATCGCCAGGATCGCCGCCAGGAAAATTTCGCGGACCGACTGCCGGCCCAGAGAGTTGAAGAATTGCGGGCCGCTTTCATAGCCGACCGCATAAATGAACAGCGCAAACAGGACTGCCTTGACGCCCGGATCGACCTGCACCCCCACCTGGCTGACCAGCACCGCCACCAGCAACGATCCGGCGACGCCGCCAAGCTGGAATTTGCCGAACTTGATCTTGCCGACGTAATAACCGACTGCCAGCGACAAAAACAGCGCTATCTCGGGGGATCTCTTGAATAGGTCATGCAACCATTCCATAGCGAACATCCTTCCATGACAAGTTTGGGCAATAAAAATTGTATTTTTATAAATTTCCAAAAGGCATTTTTCATCATAGCAGAATTGCTATTTCCGAAAAAATCGTCTGTCCATCGCAAGCCGCATCGGCAATCCGCCAAGGGCCGGCCTCAGGCGGCTACTTCGCCGCCGGCTTCTTCGCCAGGCGCCGCTGGAGGGTGCGGCGATGCATGTTGAGGGCGCGCGCGGTCGACGACACATTGCCCTGGTGCTGGGCCAGCACGTACTGGATGTGCTCCCATTGCAAACGGCCCACCGATAAAGGCGCCGGCGCCGCGGCTGCCGTCGGCGGCTGGGCGGCGCTGTCGAGCTGCAGCGCCAGCAGGATGGAATCGAGATTGGCCGGCTTGGCCAGGTAATTGTCGGCGCCCAGCTTGATCGCCTGCACCGTGGTGGCGATGCTGGCATAGGCCGTCAGCACCAGCAGCCGCGCCTGCGGCAAGGCCTGGCGCAAAGGCGCGATCCACTGCAGGCCGGAATCCTGGGCCAGCTGCAGGTCGATCGTCACCAGTTCGAAGGCCGTCTGGCCGGCTGCCGCCAGCGCTTGCCGGCCGTCATGGGCGACCGTCACGCTGAAACCGCGCCGGCCCAGCGAACGCGCCAGCGTTTCGGCGAACACCAGGTTATCGTCAAGTATCAGGAAAGTGCTCATGCCAGCGCCAGCGTGAAGTCGGCGACAGCGCCGTGGCCTGCGCCCGCCGGCGGCGAGCTCAGCCTGATTTCGCCGCCGATCTGGCGCGCGCTCTCGAACGCCAGCAGCAGGCCTATGCCCTTGCCGTCAGCGCTGCCAGCGACCGGCTGGTAACCGAGCCGCGGCAACAGTTCGGCATCGATGCCGGCGCCGTCGTCCTGCACCCGGATCAGCGCGCCGGCAGCGGCCATCGTCAGCGTGACCTGCACCCGACCGCCATCGGCTGCCACCGCGCGCGCGGCATTGTCGAGCAAGGTCAGCAGAATCTGGCCCAGCACCTGGATGTCGTTGCTCATGCCATCCTGCTCCGGCAACGACAGAGACAGCTTGACCGCCGGATGACGCAAGCGCCAGGCGTCGATGAATTTCCCCAGCCATTCTTTCAACCCATGCGGCCCCGACGCCGCCTGCGGATCGGCATCGACGCGCATGCGTTCGAGCGCATTCTTGCACACCGCGATCTGCTGTTCGATGAGAGCCAGGTCAGCGCCATACGCCAGCAATGCCGGACTTTGCCGGGCTTCATTGCGCAACTCGCCGGCGATGAGCGCGATGGTCGCCAGCGGCGTGCCCATTTCGTGCGCCGCGCTGGCAGCCTGGGCGCCCAGCGCGACCATGCGCTCGCCTTGCAGCTGGCGCTCGCGGGCCTGCGCCAGCTGCGCCTCGCGCTGCCGCAGGTTGGCGGAAATGCGCGTCACGAACCAAGTGATGAGCGCCGCCGAGACGGCAAAATTGACCCACATCCCGGCCAGGTGATAAGCCATGCCGCGGCTGCTGTCATGGATATGCAAGGGCTGGTAGACATAAGTCAGCAAGGAATAACTGGCAAACGCATACAGCGCCAGCACAAACGCCAGCCGCCACGGCAGGATGGCGGCGGCGACCGCCAGCGCCGGCAGGTAAAACGAGACGAAGGGATTGGTGGCGCCACCGGAAAAATACAGCAGCAGCGACAGGCTGCTGACATCCACCAGCAACTGCATGAACAGCTCGGAATCGCCGGCCGGCCGCGCATGGCGCGTGCGCCACCAGCTCAGCAGGTTGAAGATGCCGAGCAGGGCGATCACGCTGAACAGCGACTTCAGGGCGCCGGCCGAGAGGCCGACATCGAGGGTGAGGTGCACCACCGCAATCACCAGCAGCTGCGCCACGATGGCGATCCAGCGCATCCATATCAGGCGGCTGAGAATCTGGTGCTGCGGCAGGGTGCTGAAAATCGGCGGAAGGTCCATCGCCGGATTATAGCCTTGCCGGCGCCGGACCTTGCGAATTTGCCATCGGATCGGCTGTTGAATTTGCTATTGAATTTGCTCTCGCCTCAGGCCACCATCAGCTCTTCGTCGAGTTCGGTCTGGCGCCAGGCCTCCAGTTCCTGCATGCGGCTGAACCAGGCTTGCAGATGGCGGTAGGGCGCCAGCGGCGCCCGCCCTGGCCCGGTCGCCATCAGCGGCGCGGCGATGGCAAGGTCGGCCAGCGTCAGGCCGTCGCCGCAGACCCATTGGCGCCGCGCCAGGTGGCCATCGAGCACAGTGGCGACCGCTTCCAGGTCGACCGCGCCGCGCTTGAGTTCGAGCGGATCGGGCTGGCCGGCGCCGATCAGGCCCTTGATGAAATTTTCCCAGTAAAAGATGCTGATCGCCGGCGTCAGGTGCTGGGCCGACCAGAACATCCAGCGATTGACGTCGGCGCGCGCCTGCAACTCGGCCGGATACACGGTCTGGCCCGGCGTCTTGTCTGCCAGGTATTGCATGATGGCGCAGGATTCCCAGAGGATGAAGTCGCCATCCACCAGCACCGGGATTTTTTCGTTGGGATTGAGGCTGAGCAGGTGCTTGCGCTGCTCGCTGCTGGAGAGGTCCAGCAGCACCAGTTCTACCGGCTGGCGCAGATGATGGGCGGTCATGACGGCGCGGCGGGCGTTCGATGAAATTGGATGATGATAGAGGCGCATGATGGAAATCTCCCGGGGTGGTTGAGGCGATGCAGCCATCTTAGTCCCGGGCTGCTGACAGTCTGTGTCAGTAGCGTTTTGACAAGCAATAGCTACTGCTCTGCGGCGAACCCGTTTTCGCGCCGCCAGGTCTGCAGCAGCGCGCTGCGATGCTGCGGGTAGCGCAGCTTGGTGAGGGTCAGCTGATCGATGCGGTCGCAGCGGAAGTGGCGAAAGCCGCTGCGCAGCTCGCACCAGCCGATCACCAGCCGCTTGCCCTCGAAGAAGGCGAGCGCGATCGGCCAGATCAGGCGCTCGGTGGCGCTGCCGTGTTCATCGCGATAACAGATGCTGATCTTGTGCTGGCGCCGGATCGCTTCGCGGATCGGACCCAGCGCAATGTCGTTGGCCGGCTGCCGCGGGTAGCTGGCGGCCCACAGGCCCATGTTCGCCATGCTGTCGCGCAGGTCGGCCGGCGAGGCCGTGGCGATCTTGCTGAGGGCGTTGGCGGCGGCCTGCGTCAGGCCGGCGTCTCCCTGCCGCTGCACCCAGCGCGCGCCCAGCACCAGGGCTTCCAGTTCATCTTCGCTGAACATCAGCGGCGGCAGGAAAAAGCCGGAGCGCAGCATGTAGCCCAGCCCCGCTTCGCCCTCCAGCGGCGCGCCCAGTTCCATCAGGGTCTGGACGTCGCGGTAGATGGTGCGCACCGAAACCTTCAGGTCCTCGGCCAGCCGCGCCGCCGTGACCGGCCGCCGGTGGCCGCGCAATGCATCCATCAGCATGAATAAACGCCCGGTGCGGCTTGCCGCCTGTGCCAACATTCTCTCCTTGTGCTACCTGCCGCGCCGTGCGCGGATTGCAATGCGGCGGCCGGATGGCCGCCGCGCTCTCTTGCTAAAGACTCAAGCCTTGCCCGTGTCTTACCTGGTCAGCGACAGCAAGGTCTGCTGGCCGTTGCGGAAGGTATAGATCGACAGCGTGCCGTTCCTGATGTCGCCCTTGTCGTCGAAGGCGATCTTGCCGGTGACGCCGGTGTACCGGATCTTGCTCAGCTTCGGCAGGTATTTCTTGGGATCGACCGAATCGGCCTCTTGCATGGCTTTGGCCATGAGCATCACGGCGTCATAGGTATACGGCGCGTACTGCACGATATCGGCCTGGTATTTCTGCTTGTAGGCAGCCTTGAAGGCATCCAGCGGCGCCTGGTTTTCAACGCCGCCGGCGATCGCGCAATACACCTGGTCATCCTGCAAGCCTTCACCCGCCAGGCGCGGCAAGGCGCCGGTGCAGATGGCGTCGCCGCCCATGAACTTGGCGGTAATGCCGAGCTGGCGCATCTGCCGCAGCATGGTGCCGGCGCTGGCATCGATGCCGCCGAAGAAAATCAGGTCAGGCTGCCTGGCCTTGACAGCGGTCAGGATGGCGCTGAAATCGGTGGCGCGGTCATTGGTGTACTGGGTGGCGACGATATCGACGCCGTTAGCCTTGGCGTCCTTCAGGAACTCGGTAGCCAGGCCCTGGCCGTAGGCGGTGCGGTCGTCGATCACGGCGACCTTTTTGGCATGCAGCGTCTTGGCCGCATAGCGTCCCATCGCGGCGCCAAGCTGAGCGTCGTTGGCCACCACGCGGAAGGTCGTGTTGAAGCCTTGCTCGGTATATTTGGCGCTGGTGGCCGACGGTGAAATCTGCGGGATGCCGGCATCGAAGTAAATCTTGGAAGCCGGAATCGAGGTGCCCGACTGCAGGTGGCCGACCACGCCCGCCACCTTGGCGTCCACCAGTTTCTGGGCGACGCTGGTGGCCTGCTTCGGATCGCTGCCGTCGTCCTCGGCCTGCAGCACAAATTTGATCTGCTTGCCGCCGATGACCAGGTGCTTGGCGTTGAGATCCTCGATCGCCATGCGTGCGCCGTTTTCATTGTCCTTGCCGACGTGCGCCACCGGGCCGGTGATCGGGCCGACGTGGGCAATCTTGACGACCTGTTCCTGTGCCTGCACGGTGCCCGCCAGCGTCAAGGCAATAGCGGCGGACAGCAACGTGGTTTTGGCATTGATCTGCATTTTATCTCCCAATTTTGAGTGGCTGAAATACCGCATTATCGCCGCCGGCAGCGATCAGCCGTCGGCTCCGTGCTGGCGCGGACTATCCTGCGGCGGCTTCAGTGATTTATATGACCCTTGGATTCTACCTAAAAGCGGCGCCAGGCCCTAGGACCTGGCGGGTGCGTTGCGAGACTTGCGTTCAAGGATTTTTCGGCGCCGCCTCGATGCCGTTCCAGGAAGCCCCGCTGCATTTGCCGGTCTGCGTCAGCAGCCAGCCTTGCAGCTGGCGGCCGATCACCAGCGGGCTGCTGTTGAAGCATTCGCCCTTGGGCGGCGTCGACATCTGCCGCACCGAGACGAACAGGGGTCCGCGCGGTTCGATGATGGGCGCGCTGTTGCGCACCTTGCCGCTTTCCAGCTCGGCGTAGCAATCGTAGCGGCGGCCGGAACTGTCGGCGGTGACGACGCCGACCAGCCCGCGGTTCATCGGATAGACGTTTTCGACAAAAATATTGCCGCCTTGCGGGTGCCTGGCCAGACAGGCATTGGCGGCTTGCATCACATCTTTGTCGGCCAGCATGTCGGGCATCGACATCGGCATATCGTCTGCCTGCGCCTTGTCGGCAACCAGGGCCAGCAACAGCAGGGACAGCAAAGACATTTTCATAAAACCCTCCATCTGTTTCCATCGAGAAACACAATAATGAATTCGGCGCAATGGACGACTCACTCTAAACGGTTTGTTGTTTTTCGCAAACCCTAACGTGTTCTGACATCAGGCAGTCACATATGCTCGCGACAATGGAAAGCTAACCAGGTGCATGCTGTGCGCGTCCGCCGCGCCTGCTGTCCGGCCTGACTATTCAACCATCCATCACAGGATAAATTCATGAAACCTCATTCTCTGGCGCTGGCATGCGCAACGCTGGTTTATCTATCCGGCTGCAGCGGCGGCGGCAACAGCATCACGTCCGGCGGCGCCACGGTGAGCGGCGTCGCCGCCAGCGGCAAGGCGCTGGCGGGCGTGACTGTCACCATCACCGACAGCAGCGGCCAGAATGTGCAGACCGCGCTGACCGACGGCAGCGGCAAGTTCACGCTGCCCTTGAAAGGCACGGCTCCTTTCGTCCTCACCGCACCGTTCAACGATGCCGACGGCAGCGCCGCCACCTTGTCCTCGGTGATCAATCCCGGCGCCGGCAATGCGGTACAAGCCAACCTGACGCCGCTGACCTCGCTGGTGACCCAGCGCGTGCTGGGCATGGTCCCTAACGGCAGCCCGACCGCGGCGCAGATCAGCGCGGCGAAAATCAGCTCGGCCAGCATTGCGCAGGCGGTCAGCGACGTCACCCTGCCGCTGCAGCCCTTGTTTACCGCACTGGGCGTGCCCGCCAGCGAAACCGCCGACCCTATCGGCAGCACCGTCTACCAGGCCGTCGCCGGCGATCCGCTCGACAACCTGTTCGAACTGGCCCGCTTTAATGTGCACAGCGGCCAGATCGCGGTAGGCGCCGACGCCAATCGCACGGTGCTGACCATCCCGCCTAGCGGCAACATCGGCGGCTCCCTGCCGGCAACCGCGATCCAGTCACTGCTGGCGCTGAACAACGGCCCGACCACCACGCCGATCCAGAACGTGATCGTGATCGTCGGCGAAAACCAGACCTTCGACGCCGTCTTCGGCGCCTACCAGCCACCGAGCGGCCAGACCGTCAAAAACCTGCTGTCGCAAGGCATCATCAACGCCGACGGCACGCCAGGCCCGAACTTCAGCCTGGCCATGCAGAACCAGGGCGCGACCCAGACCGCTTATACGATCAGCCCAACGCGCGCCGGCGCCTACGCCACGCTGCCGCAACCGACCGCGATCGGCGAATTGAAACCGCCGACCTTCCAGGATCCCGGCGGCGTGCCGGATACGCGCTTCCCGGGCAATCTGCCCAGCGGACCGTTCCAGCTGACCAAATACGTCCCTTACGGCACTGCCGCCAGCGCCCAGACCGGCGATCCGGTGCATCGCTTCTTCCAGATGTGGCAGCAGACCGGCGGCGACAATGCCAGGCTCGACTTGTTTACCTGGGTAGCGGCGACCGTCGGCCAGGGCGGCGACACCAAGGGCATCACGCCAAGCAATCCAGGGCAGGGCGGCGAGCTGATGGGTTTCCTCAACATGGCCAGCGGCGATGCGCCTTACTTCAAATCGCTGGCGCAGCAATATGCGCTGAGCGACAACTATCACCAGGGCATCATGGGCGGCACCGGCGCCAATTTCTTCACCATCGCCACCGGCGACCTGCCTTACTTCAATAACGGCGGCGCAGTCGGCACGCCGCCGGCGAACCAGATCGAGAATCCGAATCCGCTGGCGCAGACGCCGAACTTCTATTCGCAGGACGGCTATCAGGGCGGCTCCTACGTCAACTGCTCGGACGCCGGCCAGCCGGGCGTCGGCGCGATCCTGAATTTCCTCAGCGGCAAAAAGGTCAAGAGCAATTGCGACAGCGGCAAATACTATCTGGTGAATAACTACAATCCGGGCTACGACATGAACGGCAACGTCCAGCCCATCGGCCCCAACAACTACAACTATCCGCCGCAAACCGTGCCGACCATCGCCGAAGGCCTGGCCAAGAAAAACGTCGCCTGGAAGTGGTATACCGGCGGCCGCGAAGTGGCCGACGTGACGGCCGACGCCGCCGCCCTCGGCTTTCCGGTAGCGATCGCGCAAGGCGCGCAGTACAACGCCATCGGCGACCCGCTGGTAGCCTCCAGCAACGTCATGAACAGCAGCCTGAAATCCAGCCTGGCCGGCCTCACCAGCTTCTACAGCGACATCGCCAAAGGCACCCTGCCGGCGGTCTCGTTCGTGGTGCCGAAAAACCTCGACAGCGGCCACCCGGGCTATTCCGCGCCGGCCCGCTACGAAGCCTTCCTGCAAGACCTGATCGCCAAGGTCAAGGCCAATCCAACCTTGTGGGCGCACACCGCGATCCTGGTCACCACCGATGAAGGCGGCGGCCATTTCGACAGCGGCTACATCCAGAACGTCGACTTCTTCGGCGACGGCCCGCGCATCCCGTTCCTGGTGGTCTCGCCGTACGCCCGCACCGGCTTCGTCGACCACACCTATTACGATCATGCGTCGGTGCTGAAATTCATCGAACGCAACTGGCGCCTGCCGCCGCTGTCGCCACGCAGCCGCGACAACATGCCCAACCCGGTCAGCCTCGCCGCCGACCAGTACCGCCCGGTCAACACCACCGCCGTCGGCGACCTGATGGCCATGTTCAACTTCTAACCCCCTTCCTTTAATTGGGGTCAGAGTCGAATATATCCGCAACGACATACCTCACTCTGACCCCAATTAAAAGGTGGCGGCATATCTCTGGGAATGGATCAAGCGTCTTGAGCAGCAATCATAGTGGGTGGGGTTTCGCGGAGCGGCGCAGGGCGGGTGTTTTGCTGGCGTCGACTGCGTTCGCGTTGTTGCTGGGCGGCTGCCACGATGCCGATGTGCCGGTGCATGCTGCTGGTGTTGCGGCTGCTGCCCCGGTGGTTGCCGCGGCGCCGGCGGTATCCAAGCCGGGCTTGAAAATGTGGGTGCGCTATCCTGAGCCGGCGGCTACGCTGAGTGCGGCGGCGCAGCTGGGCAAGCAGCTGTTTTTCGATGCTTCCCTATCGGCTTCCGGCAAGATGTCTTGCGCGACCTGCCATAGTCCCGATCATGCCTATGGGCCGCCGAACGGCCTGGCCGTGCAGCTGGGCGGCGCCGACATGCAGCGGCAGGGTACGCGCGCGGTGCCGTCCTTGCGCTACCTGGGTTTCACGCCCAAGTTCACCCGTCACTACTATGTGCCGGGACCGGACGATACCGAGGATGAAGGACCGACCGGCGGCTTCACGCATGACGGCGCGGTCGATACGCTGCACGAGCAAGCGTTGATCCCCTTGCTCAATGTGAACGAGATGGCGAATCCGGATCCTGCCGCGGTGATCGCCGGATTGCAGCAGGCCAGCTACGCGGCGCAGTTCCGGCAGGTATATGGCGCCGACATCTTCGATCATCCGGCGGCGGCGCTGGAAAAGGCGACGCTGGCATTGGAAGCATTCCAGACCGAAGATCCGAGCTTTCATCCCTACACCAGCAAGTTCGATGCGGCGATGGCCGGCAACGCCGATTTCACGCCGGCTGAACTGCGCGGCTACGGCTTGTTCAACAATCCGAACAAAGGCAATTGCGCCAAGTGCCACGTCGACACGCCTGGACCGGGAGGACGGCCGGCGCAGTTCACCGATTTCGGCTTCCAGGCGCTGGGCGTGCCGCGCAATCCCGAGATCGCCGCCAACCGCGACCCGCGCTACGCCGATCTCGGCATTTGCGGTCCGGACCGCAAGGACATGATGAAGGAAGCGGAGTTCTGCGGCATGTTCAAGTCGCCCACCCTGCGCAATGTGGCGACGCGCGGCGCGTTCTTTCATAACGGCCGCTTCCACACGCTGGAAGACATGCTGCATTTCTACGCGGAGCGCGATACCGATCCCGGCAAGTGGTATCCCAAGGTCAAAGGCAAGATCGTCAAGTACGACGACCTGCCGCCGCGCTACCGCGGCAATATCGACAGCCAGGATGCGCCGCTGAACCGCAAAGCGGGCCAGGCGCCGGCGCTCAACGACGAAGAAATCGGCGACCTGATCGCCTTCCTGAAAACCTTGAACGACGGCTATTCGGCCAGGTCGGGCGCCGCCCGCATCGAATAGAAATCGTCAGGGCGGCGCCAGCGGATAGGGCGCCTTGCTGGCGCCCGGCGCGCGCAGGTTGACGATCACGCGTTCGACATCCGGCGCGGCGCGGACAAAAGCCTCCAGCGCCGCGGCATTGATGGCCGGATCGGCGCTGCAGCCTTCGACCCAGACAAAACGGCGCTGGAAAGTCAGCCACAGGCTGCTGCGGGCGAACGCCGGATCGGCGGCAAAATGGGCCTGCACGGCCTGCGCTATCGGCACATCGTACAGATAGGAGTTCGGCTTGCTGCACTGGCCGGCCAGCCAGCAGCTGGTGCCGCGTTCGGTGCGCCAATGGGATTCCCTGTGCGCCTCTTGCTCGCTCACCAGCGGCCCCAGCGGCGGCGGGCAATCGGGCACGGCGTTGCGCACCTGGATGAAGGGATCGTTGAACCAGTTTTTCAAGGTCTCGCCGTAGACCGGAGACATCAGCGCGGACAGCGCCATCAGGATGGCCGGCATGGATCGGAAGCGAGGTGGTCGCAGCATACGCTCCTCCGCAAGAATCGGCGATTGCACCGCATTTAGCCGGAGCGCGCTCTGCACTCCGGCCGTCTCACATCAGCCGGCGAACTTGTCGGTCGCCGTAATCAGTTGATGCAGGATGCCCGGCTCGCTGTAGGCGTGGCCGGCATCTTCCACGATATGCAGCGCCGCTTCCGGCCAGGCCTTGTGCAGTTCCCACGCAGTCTTCGGCGTGCAGCAGACATCGTAGCGGCCTTGCACGATGACGCCAGGAATGCCGCGCAGCCGGCCGACATCGCGCAGCAGCTGCTGGTCTTCAAAGAAGCATTCGTTGATGAAGTAATGGTTTTCGATGCGCGCAAAGGCGATCGCAAATTCCGGATCTTCATGCGCCTGCGCCAGCGACGGATCGGGCAACAGCTTGACGGTGCTGCCTTCCCACACGCTCCATGCCTTGGCCGCCGCCAGCTTGGCGACTTCGTCGGCGCCGGTCAGACGACGGCTGTAGGCCTGCACCATCTCATGCCGTTCAGCCGGCGGAATCGGCGCCAGGAACGCTTCCCACTTGTCCGGGAACTGGCGCGATGCGCCGTCCTGGTAATACCATTGGATTTCTTCACGGCGCCCGGTGAATATCCCGCGCAATACCAGCTCGCTGACGTGCTCAGGATGTTTCTCGGCATATGCCAGGGCCAGGGTGCTGCCCCAGGAACCGCCAAACACCTGCCATTTATCGACTCCCGCCATTTCCCGCAGCCGCTCGATATCCGCCACCAGATGCCAGGTAGTATTCGCCTCCAGATTCGCATGCGGCGTAGACCGCCCGCAACCGCGCTGGTCGAACAGCATGACGCAATATTTGGCTGGATTGAACAGCCGCCGATGGTCAGCATTGCAACCGCCCCCCGGCCCGCCATGCAGGAACACCGCCGGCTTACCGTCAGGATTGCCGCACATTTCCCAATAAACCTGATGCCCGTCCCCCACATCCAGCATGCCCGACTTGAACGGTTCCAGCGGCGGATAAAGGCCCAGCAGTTGAGGAGGAGTTTGCTGCACAGCGGGTTGGCTGATAGTCATGAAATGGTTTCCTTGTGGGAGTGGAGAACGATGATCATAACAAATCTGGCGATGCAGTTCAGCAGACGAAAAATCAGCAATCAAGCACTGCAGGTAAGAGGTTGCCGTTGCCGTTGCCGTTGCCGTTGCCGTTGCCGTTGCCGTTGCCGTTGCCGTTGCCGTTGGTTTTGACGTTGGGGTTGCTTTTGAAGTACCCCGCATGCTGACGTTGCCTTCCCTCCGGTCCCCGGCGGGTGCCAGTCGGGAATTATGGGACACATGTTTGAGCGAAGCGAGTTTGTGTCCCATCCGACTGGCACCCGCCTCATTTGGGGACCCGCCGAAGGCGGGCAACGGCTGTGCGGTCGCCTTCTTTTTGGTTACTTTTTCTTGGCGAAGCAAGAAAAAGTGACTGGCTGCCGGGCCACTCCCGGCAAGCCTCCACGGAGTAGCAACCGTTTTAGCAACCCTCAAACCGTTCTTAGCTTGCCAAGACATGTACTCCGTAGAACGTCAATCGGGGTCAGAGTAATTTTCGCAAAAGGCCGCGAAAAAAACTCTGACCCCGATTGACTGCACAGCTTATAGCGACGCGGCGAGTTCTGCGCCTTCGCGGATGGCGCGCTTGGCGTCCAGTTCGCTGGCGAACGAGGCGCCGCCGATCAGGTGATAGCGCAAACCGGCCTGCTGCGCCTTGGTCTTGAGCGGCTCGCCAGGCTTGCCTGGAACAATAGCATCGACAGGCACCAGCTCATGCAACGACTCCTGCCCCGCACAAATCACCACGTTATCCACCTCCAGCAAACGGCTCACCCCACCCACGGAGATATGCAAACCCCGGTCGTCAATCCGCTGGTATTCCACCCCGCCCAGCATCTGCACCCCATTCCGCTGCATCACACTACGATGCACCCAGCCCGACGTCTTGCCCAGCCCCGCCCCCACCTTGCTCCGCTTACGCTGCAGCAAATGAATCTCCCGCACCGGCTCCGCCGCAACAGCAGGCCGCAATCCGCCCGCCGACGCAGCCAAAGGATCCACCCCCCACTCATCCATCCACTCCGCAATCGGCACCGGCAAAGGCACATGCGCATCGTGCAGCAGGAATTCGCACAGATCGAAACCGATCCCGCCAGCCCCGATCACCGCCACCCGCTTGCCCACCGCAGCCTTGCGCTGCAAGACATCCAGGTACGACAGCACCATCGGATGATCGATGCCAGGAATCCGCAAGCTGCGCGGCGCCACCCCGGTCGCCACGATCACATCGTCAAAACCGAGCGCCTCCAGCTGCTGCTTGCCGATCCGCTGGTTCAGCCTGAGCTCGACACCGGTGCGTTCAAGGCGGCGCTGGAAATAACGGATGGTTTCGCTGAATTCCTCCTTGCCGGGAATCTGCATCGCGATATTGAACTGGCCGCCGATCTTCGCCGCCGCCTCGAACAAGGTCACCTGATGTCCCCGCTCGGCCGCCACGCTGGCCGCCGACAAGCCCGCCGGCCCGGCGCCGATCACCGCCACCCGCCGCGCCTTGACGACCGGACGATAGACCAGCTCGGTCTCATGGCAAGCCTGCGGATTGACCAGGCAGCTGGCGCGCTTGTTCTGGAAGGTATGGTCGAGGCAAGCCTGGTTGCAGGCGATGCAGGTATTGATTTCATCAGCGCGGTTCTGCTGCGCCTTCAGCACGAATTCGGGATCGGCCAGGAACGGCCGCGCCATCGACACCATGTCGGCATCGCCCTCGGCCAAGATCTGCTCCGCCACCTCCGGCGTGTTGATCCGGTTCGAAGCAATCACCGGAATCCCGACCGCGCGCTTGAGACGCGCCGTCGCTTCGCGGAAAGCGCCGCGCGGCACCGAGGTGACGATGGTCGGAATCCGCGCTTCATGCCAGCCGACGCCGGTATTGATCAGCGTCACGCCAGCCTTTTCCAGCGCCTGCGCCACCGCCACCACTTCCTCGCCGGTATTGCCGCCTTCTACCAGGTCCAGCAAGGACAAGCGATACATGATGATGAAACGCTCGCCCACCGCCGCGCGCATGCGCTGCACGATTTCCACCGCCAGCCGCATGCGGTTCTCGATGCTGCCGCCCCAGCGGTCTGTGCGGCGGTTGGTGCGCGGCGACAGGAACTGGTTGAGCAGATAGCCTTCGCTGCCCATGATTTCCACGCCGTCGTAGTTGGCGCGCTGCGCCAGCGTCGCGCTACGTACATAAGCGTTGATGGTGGACTGGATGCCGCGCTCGCTCAGCGCGCGCGGCTTGAACATCGAGATCGGCGACTTGATGGCCGAGGCCGACACCACCAGCGGCTGGTAGCCGTAGCGGCCGGCGTGCAGGATCTGCATCACGATCTTGCCGTCTTCCTCATGCACCGCGCTGGTCAGGCGCCGGTGGTTGTAGATGTCGCCCAGGCTGTTCATGGTGCCGCCGAAGGGCAGCAGCCAGCCTTGCCTGTTGGGAGAAATACCGCCGGTGACGATCAGCCCGACGCCGCCTTTGGCGCGCGCCCGGAAATATTCCGCCAGCTTGGCGTAATGGAAAAAGCGATCTTCCAGACCGGTGTGCATCGAACCCATCACCACCCGGTTCTTCAATGTGGTGAAGCCGAGGTCGAGCGGGGCGAGCAGATGAGGGTATACGGGATGGGACATAGGTCTCTAGTGGTTTTGTAGATTCTTCAACGGGCCACGGCAAACGCCAACAGTTTGCCATAGGGCTGGAATCTACCTGAAAAGCCGCGGCTGATTGCTGGGACAGCCCTGTTTTAGCGCCGATTAGAGGCAAAAACCTATTTAGATCCTATCCTCGATTACTCAGCGCCGGCCGAGTAAAGTTGTCAGATCGATCGCCTCGGCCATGGCGCGGTAGCCGGCATCGCCCGGGTGCAGGTGGTCGCCGCAATCGTAGGCCGGCAGGATGCGCCCCGGATGCGCCGGATCTCCCAAGGCGGCGTCGAAATCGATGACAGCGTCGAACTCGCCGCTGCTGCGTATCCACCGGTTCACCGCTTGCCGAGTCTTTTCCTTGCTTTCGGAATAATAGCTTTTCAGCTCGGTGTCCTGCAATGCGCCCTCGAACGGCGTCAAGGTAGCGCCGACGATACGTACATGATGCAAGCGCGCCTGTGCTATCAGTTGCCGGTAGCCGTCGATCAGGCGCTCCGCCGCCAAGGCCGGGTCCTGCCGCGTGACGCTGCTGCCGGGCCAGCCGATGTCGTTGATGCCCATCAGCAGGATCACGGTGTCGAGGCCGGGCTGGTTCAGCACATCGCGCTCGAAGCGGGCGAGGGTGTTGACGCCCATCTTGTCGTTCAGCACCCTGGCCCCGGATATGCCGGCGTTGATCACCGCAACATCCTGCCCGGCCAGGCGCTGCGCCAACAGGTCGGGCCAGCGCTGATTGCGGTTCGAAATGGAACCGCCGCCATCGGTGATCGAGTCGCCGAAGGCCGCCACCACGCGCGTTGCCGGCCTCGCCTCGACCAGGATCGTGCTGAGGAACAAGCGTGCGTCCAAGGTCTGGGCGGTATCGATCAACGGCGCCGCCGTCAGGTTGCCTTGGGCGATGTAGGCGGTCTGCTTGCCGTCCCAGTGGAAGGTGGCGAGCGGCGTGATTTGCGGCAGGAAGATACTGACCGCGACCTGGGCCAGCGGCGCCAGTTCGAGATCGACAGGATCGCTGACCGCCGTCGCGCCCGGCGCAATCGTCACCGTTTCACGGCCGTTGAAAATGAGGGTGCGGTCGGAGCCGGCCACGATGCCGGAACCGCCGCCGGCCAGCGCGATATGCGCCGCACCCAAGGTCAGCGGCGTGGTCCCGAATCCGTTCGACAGCACCACTCTGGCACGCCGGCCGCCCAGGCTGATGCGGGCGATCTGGCGCACGGTCTGGTTCGACAGGCTTGCCGGAATATTGGTCGACAAAGCAAAACCGGCCTCCCAGACCGGCTGCGGACTGGCGCTCCAGCTGGCGACCCAGCGGGGCTGCGCGGAAGCGTTGCCGGCTGCCAGCGGTGCGCCCGCCGGCATTGCCAAGACCGACAAAAGGGCAAGCGCTGCGGCGATTTTTGCACGGTGCATGAAAGACTCCTTTGGTTTATCGGGGATGCGATAACACTAAGATAGGCTCTTCATACGGTACAGGGTAGATGATCTATTTGCATGACGCCCATGCCGATCAGGAATGGGCGTCATGCAAGCCTTGCCTAGCGCGACGGACAGATCTGCGGCGCGTTATACTTGTTGTTCATGCCCAGCATGGTCAGATAGGTCTGGCCCAGCGCAATATTGCGGAACGCATCGTCATCCAGATAGGCATTCATCACGCTCGAAGTCCTGAGCTCATCGGCATAGTTATAAGCAGGCTGCTTGTTCTTGTAGGCCACATAGTCGCTGCCGGTAATGATGCGGCTGGAATTGCGGTTGATGAAATTGACATAGCCCTCGCGAAATCTGCTGAAGTAGTTTTCTTCCAGCACACCCCAGGAAATATCGAGATACAGCTTGGGAAAGCGATTCAGCAGGTTCTGCAGCAGGAAGATGTGGCTCAAGGGGTCCATCGTTTTCTGCTGGCTCGACATGCCCAGGTGCAGCCAGATGATTTTGTTGTCTGGATATTTCGTCAGCACATAATTGATCAGCGCCTGATACTTGGTCGGCTCGCCTTCATCGTTGCCCAGATCGATATGCAGGGCCAGCGGCATATCGCGTTTGCGCAGGAGCGCCATGAAATCGGACCATTGATCGATCTGCGCCTCGGTCACCGGCACATGACCGTTGGGGAACAAGGCTTGCTTGACCACGTTGGATTCCCCCATCAGCTTGAACAGCCCGGGATATTCCTTGTCGTACAGCGCCATCAAGGCGGGAATCTCAGCCGGCTTGGCCAGATCGGGGAAAGTCATGGCGAGCACCAGCAGGCGATCCGGCGACTTGAACTCGGCAAAATTGGCGGCATTGACGAAGTCGTTCTTGATGGTGGGATTGGCTGGCAGGTCCCGGCAATCCTGGTAGGAGTCGCAGCCCGGACGCGCATCCCAGGGCAGGCGCTGGCCTATGCCCATCACGCCGCCGATCACTACGCCGTTGTCGGCCATCATTTTCAACATGTCATGATAGGAGACCGATTCGCCGCCGAACGGGCGGAAGTGGATATGCGTGTCGGCCACAGTCAGATGCGGCTGGGCAGCACGGTTGAAACAGGCCGGACTAGGGTTCGTGTAGTCCTCCAATGTCAGGCCGTTGGCGGCGCCGCTGGTGAAAGCCGCGAGCATGGCGGCACACAAGGTAAATCGGGATAAACGCATGATGGATTCCTCGGTTGGTGAAAGAAGGATGTCCCTGCCCACCTCGAAGTACGCAATTCGTGCAAGAGCTGGTCAAGGAGCAGGACGAACTGTATGTCCTATCTTTCCTGCCCGCACCACCCCAATGTCAGGAATACGTCAAGATTCACGCTCATGAAGGAACCCGTTCCCCAGCTGCCGGGATTTTCCGCTCCGCTGTTCGGCCGTTAGGCGCTCACGCGCTCACGCGCTTAGGCTTCGTTATTTTTTTGCGCTGGCGGCAACCGACCGCTTGGCCTGGGTGAATACCGGGCCCCACAAGGGATGGCCTTGTTCGCCCGGCGCCAGGTCGAAACCCGGGTCCAGCTTGAGGGCCTTTTCAAATTGCTGTTTGCACAGCTTCCTGCGGGAGGTGACGCAATAGCTGAAGGCCATGTATTTCAGCGCCTCAGTCTGGAACGACGTGTCCGCCGACCAGATATCCTGGCCGTTGGCGAGACGCTTGATGGCGGCGCTGTAACTGCCCTTGTTGTACAGGGCGATGCCGTCGCTCAGGGCTGCCGGCGGCGCCGGCGGCTGGGGAGCGGCGGCAACCACTGCCGGCGTTGAAGCAGAAGGTTTCTGGCTGGCCGTTGCCGGCGTTTTCGGGGTATCGATGGTATCGCAGGCGCTGAGCATGAAGGCCGCAGCCATCATGGCGCCGCCGATACGGTAAAAAGAAGTGGTCATGGGGTCTGCCTGGCTGGAAAGCATGGATTAGGGCGAAAAACTGTAGTCGATACTACGCGATTTTTTCTGGTTGACGTCAATTTCAAAGACCTTATCGGGGAAACTCGGATTGACCACCTTGATCTGATGCTTGCCTTCCGCCAGGACCAGCTTTTTCAATGGCGGACTGGCGCCCTTCAGGTTGCCGTCCACAATCACGTTGCCCCAAGGCCTGATGGCCAAGGTGACTACGCCGGTAGCATCAGCTGACTTTACCTCGGCGGCCTTGGCTTCCGCGCTTTTCACCTCGGCCGGTTTGGCGCCAGCCTCGGCGGCGCCTTTGCCTTGCAGCTCCGCCAGCCGGGCGCGCGCGATCGCGGCATGCTTGCTGTCCGGGTATTTCTGCAGGAAGGCGGTGATCTGCTGCGGCGAGACGTTTTTCAGCTCCTTGAGAGTTTCCCAGCCGATGGTTTCTTCGTCCAGGATCTGCTCGCCGGCCACGGCCGCGCTCGGCGCCGGCTTTGCCACCGGCACTGCCGCAGCGCGCGAGGCCACCAGCGGCGCTTCCGGCTGCTGCGACGACGCCGGCTTGAGCCACAGGTAGGCGCCGGCCACCACCACGCAGACTGCGCCGGCAATCCATAGGGCCGGCGCCCGCAACGGCCGTTCCATGACGTTGGCAGCGGCAAGCGCCTGTGCGCTGCTCTCATGCTTGCTGCCGGCAGCAGCAGCCGGCTTGCGCCTGCCGCTGCTGGAAGAGCGCGGAGGCACGGCGTCGTTGTCGGGCATCGGCATCGGCACCGAAAGCTCCAGGTCGAGCAGCTGGCGGAATTCTTCTATCGATTGCGGACGGTCTTCCGGCCTGACCGCCAACCCCTTGTCGATCGCCGCCAGGAAGGCCTGGCTGAAATCGCTGTGGCCGCCGTTCTGCAACTGTTCGATAGGGTCCTGGATCATGCGCGCCACGGACGTCGGCGGCGCGGTTTTCTTGATGGCGAAGTAAATCACCGCCGACAGCGAATAGATATCGGTCCACGGACCTTGCTTCATCATGGCGTCGTCGGCGTACTGCTCGATCGGCGCGTAGCCCGGCTTCAGGATCACCGTCAGCGAATGCGTCATGTCGCCGATGATCTGGCGCGCCGCGCCGAAGTCCAGCAGTACTGCCTCGCCGCTCTTCTGGATCATGATGTTGTCGGGCGAGATATCGCGATGCAGGATCTGCACCCGGTACATGGCGGCCAGCGCTTCCAGCATCGGCTTGAGCATGCTTTTCAGCCAGGCTTCGGTGACCTGCGCCGGCGAATTCTGCACCACGCTCTTGAGCGTGCGGCCTTCGTAGTAACGCATCGCCATATAGGCGGTATTGTTCTGCTCCCAGAAGCGGTACACCTTGATCAGGGCCGGGTGGTCGAACTGCGCCAGCAGGCGCGCTTCCTTGATGAAGCTCTTGAGGCCGATGGTGAATGTCTCGCGGTGGCGCTGCGAGCGGACCACCACCTTCTTGTCCGGTCCGCGCCCGGCAAAGGCGCCCGGCATGTATTCCTTGATGGCGACCATGCGGCGCAGCGAGCGGTCGAAGGCGAAATAGACAATGCCGAAACCGCCCTCGCCGATCACGCCGATGATTTCGAAATCGGCCAGGCGCGTCCCTTTCGGCAGGCAGTTCTCGACAGCCATGGCAGAGGGTTCTTGCAGGTCAACCGATTTGGCGTTTTGCATATTCAGTTGGATTCGACGTTAGCAATATTATGAGGATAGTTATCAACACGTCTTCAATGATTAAGGATTTTGGCTGCTGGCGGCTCGGCTACGTATATCGTAAACGCGGTGCAGTTATCCAGCGGCACATTGCAGGTCTGGCCATTCTTTTCCACCACCGCGTGCATGATGTTGAGCCAGTCCTGGGCCGAACCGGCTTGCGCGGCCGCCAGCGCCATTTCGGCTTCGCTGATCCATTCCCAGAAACCGTCGGTGCACAGCAGGAAGGCGTCGCCGTCCTGTATCGGCACCGGATTTGGGGTCACTTGCGCCGGCGCGCTGCCTTCGACGCCGGCCGCGGCGCACAGGATGCTGCGGCGCGGATGACGCCGCAGCTGCTCGGGCGAACAATGGCCGGCATCGACGAATTGCTGGATCAGGCTGTGATCCTTGGTGAAGTGCAAGAGCTGGCCGCGGCGGAACTGATAGATGCGGGTATCGCCCATATGGCCCCACAGGGCGCAGCGGTTTTTCTGGTCGATGAGCAGCGTCGCCACGGTCGCGCTCATGTCTTTCAGGCGCGGAATCTGTCCCTGGCGCCGGTTCAGCTGGGCCACCGCATAATCGAGATAGGATTGCAGCGCGCGCGGACCGAAGGAGGCCTCTTCGACAAACATTTCCATGATCGAATGCACCACCACGTTCGATGCAATCTCGCCGCCGTACTCGCCGCCGACGCCATCCGAGACGATGATGCAGGTCAGGTCGTCCTGCTGCGCGCTGCCCCAGGAATCCTGGTTGACTTGGCGGCCGCCGGCATGGCTAAGCTGCGCCAGGCTCAGCAGCATCGGCGCTGCCGTGTTGCTGAGCAGGGACTGCTCAGGCATGCGGGGAAGCCTTCTTCAGCTTCTCGATCTTTCTCTCGTAAGCTTGCAAGAAGGCTTTGCCGAACAGGGTTTGGAAATCATCCTGCGACGCTTCACCGATGATGCGCTGATAGCGCAGCACATAGGCATCCCACAGCTTGGCCTTGCGCGTAGCCGGCAGCAGCGTATCGAGCATGCCGCCTTTTTGCGAATGCCTCTCCATCACTTCCGGATTGAAGCGCTGCATGGTTTCATTCATGGTGGCGCGCATGCCGGACACCACTGCAACCTGATGGCCGTGCAGATCTTCGTAGGCGTCCTGCATGGCTTCGGTGGCGCCCATGAAGCCCGGCATTTTCTTGCGCAGCATCTGGATCAGCACGGTCTGGCTGTCCGGGAAGAACTTCAGCGGATTATTGTTGCGGACCACTACCTTGGTTACGTCCGCATGCGCTTCGCGCTTCACCAGCGCGCGCGCGGCGTTCAAGTCAATCGCGCCTTGCACGGAGATCGCCAGCAGCTTGCCCACGGTTTCCATGAATTCCGGCGTCAGGCTCGGCGCCAGCGCTCCGGGCGTCAGGCCGGCGCCCTTCATGAAGGCTTGCATCAGCGCTTCGCTGGCGGCATTCGGCTCGGCGGCAGGAAGGTTGTCGTCGGCCTGGTTCAACGATGCGGCTGCCGGGCTGGCGGGCACAGGAACTGCCTGGCTTGCCGGGCGCGCCATCGTCGCGGCAGCGGACGCGGAGGTCGGCAACGCGGCGTTGGCGGTAGCGGCCAGCTCCAGGTTCAGTTGCGCCAGCGCCGCCAGGCGCGTCTCGGATACGCTAAGCAGTGGCTTGCTGGCATTGACTCGGCGCACCGGATTGGTCGAGGTCATGTCTGGGTTGTCCTTCATTAAATTGAGCTGCGCTTCAGCGCGCAACAGATACAGTCCAATCTGAATTTCATCGCCTATCTGCAGATCGACCTCGCACTCGACATCAATCTCATGGCCATTGAGCAGGATCGGATTGGCGCGGCTGAGATTGGTGATGGTCTGTCGGATGCCGTCGCTCTTGATTTCGGCCTGGGTGCGCGACACCAGGTTGCGCGGATCGGCCAGCACGAAATAATTTTCTTCGCTGCGGCCGAGGGTTTTCGGCTCACGGCCGAAGACGGCCGACATGGGCTGCTCGGGCGCCATGTTGTTGTAAGAAATAACACTAATTTTGATCATCGATGTGGTCCAAGCCTGGTTTTGCAGACACAGTGCAAACACCTGCGAATTTGCGCAAATCGTGTGTACCTGTGGCTGTTTGCTTGGCAGCAATTTCCATGCCCAAGCAAGGCTATCGAAAACTGGTCTTATAGCCGCATAAAACCTGGTAATTGGCCGGTTTCAGACCTGCAAAACTGCCCTCTCTTGTCATTCGTGGTGACATTTTGTGTCAGCTGGGGACGAGGCAACGATTTGATGTCAATTTACCTATCAGCAGAAATTTCAGCGCACGCCTTCCCGCCATCCAGGCCGTAACGGAGAAGAATGAAGGAAGACAAACAATGGCTGAATCGTTAAAAGCTGAGGCGGCGCAGGCCGCCCCCTATGCTTTTCTATGCCGCCGGCGCGCGCAACATGCTCTTGATGCCGCGCACCGCCTGGCGGATGCGGGCTTCGTTTTCAATCAAGGCAAAACGCACGTATTCGTCGCCGTACTCGCCGAAACCGATGCCGGGCGAGACGCACACCTTGGCTTTTTCCAGCAGCTGCTTGGAAAATTCCAGCGAGCCGAGATGCCGGTAAGCCTCCGGTATGCGAGCCCAGATGTACATCGAGGCCTTCGGAATGTCGACCATCCAGCCGGCTTCATGCAAGCCCTTGGCCAGCACGTCGCGCCGGCTCTGGTACTTGGCGCAGATATCCTTGACGCACTGCTGATCGCCTTCCAGCGCTGCGATCGCCGCCACCTGCACCGGCGTGAAACTGCCATAGTCGTGATAGCTCTTGATGCGCGCCAGCGCCGCCACCAGTTCCTTGTTGCCGACCATGAAGCCGATGCGCCAGCCCGCCATGTTGTAACTCTTCGACAGCGTAAAGAATTCCACCGCGACATCGCGCGCGCCCGGCACCTGCATGATGGAAGGCGCCTGCCAGCCGTCGAACACGATGTCGGCATAGGCCAGGTCATGCACCACCAGAATGTTGTGTTCCTTGGCCAGCTTGACCACGCGCTCGAAAAATTCCAGCTCGACGCATTGCGCGGTCGGATTCGACGGGAAGCCGAGCACCATCATTTTCGGCTTGGGATAGCTTTCCCGTATCGCCCGCTCCAGTTCGGCGAAGAAATCCACGCCCGGACTCATGCGCACCGAACGGATGTCGGCGCCGGCGATCACCGCGCCGTAGATGTGGATCGGATAACTGGGATTCGGCACCAGCACGGTATCGCCGCGGTCCAGCGTCGCCAGCATCAGATGCGCCAGCCCTTCCTTGGAACCGATGGTGACGATCGCTTCGCTATCCGGATCGAATTCGACGTCGTAGCGCTTCTTGTACCAATGGCTGATAGCCCGCCGCAGCCGGGGAATCCCCTTGGACGCGGAATAGCCGTGGGTATCGGGCCGCTGCGACACCTCGATCAGTTTTTCCACGATATGCGGCGGCGTCGCGCCATCGGGATTGCCCATCGACATATCGACAATATCCTCGCCACGCCGCCGCGCCGCCATCTTCAGTTCGGCGGTGATATTGAAAACGTAGGGAGGCAAGCGATCGATGCGCGAAAATCTGCGCGGAGTTGGGGATGCAGACATATTTTTCTCTCACGTAAGCGCCCGGAACCGTCCGAGCGACGTTGGAACGAGGATCCCGTTGTGCGGGTGTTCCAGCGATGATTCTAGTGAACAACGGAAAAGCGCGCAACGAAGAAAATCACACCTGAACACATTCAAGGAAGCCGGCCAATACCCTCTCCGACAAAAAACAAGACTGGCGCTGCTTAGGCTACGTCGCCCCATGGCGATAACGGGACGCTGCGACTGCGAATGTCAACAATGCATTTAAAGCAATTTAAATAGCGTCTGCTGTACCATAAATTCCTTCCATTATTTTGGCTATCGCGGGAGCGAATACATGCATGAGCCAGCAGAGAAATTACCTTATTTCAAACCAAACCTGTTGTGGTGGACATGGGAAAAACAAGAGGGAAGCAAGGGCTGCTACAAAGTGGATCAGGAAGAAATTTTCCTGGCGGCCGACATGCGGCCGCCGCCCCTGCGCGATCAACCACCGCCGGATCCTGTTGCACCGGTGGCAGCCGAGCCCGGGCCATTCAGCGTTCAAAAAATCGGCTATCTGGGAGCGGCACTGGTCAAGCTGGTCGATTTTGTTGAATGGATGGAAGAACCGGCGCTTGTAAAAAAACCGCCTCCGCCGCCGGAGCCCGACGAAAAGACCCTTCCCGTGCCGGCCTTCCCGCGCATCAAGCCTTTCGATATCCAGGAAATTCCCGCCGCCATGGAAAAACTGGGCTGGAAAATTTCCGCGAAACTCATGCGCAAATGGTTTGCCGGCCAGCTGAATTACCCTGTCAATGACGAGGGCGACGAAAAACAAATCAATCAGCTCGGCCAGCCATTTCCGCCATCCATGATCGATACCAGCACGATCAAAATGGACTGGATCCTGTCGTTCCCGCGCGCGCGAAGGAAATTCGAGGAGTTGCAGGGTAACGCTGTGATTCAAAGCTCCGCGGCGCGTAATGAATTGGAAAAAATATTGCGCCGCTGTCTGGCTGCAGGTTGCAAATATAGGCTCAATGCCTGGGAAGAAGTCAACCACGACATACAGGAGTTACATCGGCAATTTCAATTTCAAAATATTGGCGTGGATACTAGTCCGGGAGACAAGGCCATGCTGTTGGTACGAACGAATACCTCGGGAACCGGAGTCCCTGACGATTTGGCGGGCGCGCTCGGCGGTTTTGCGTTGTACGCGGCAATAGAGCGTGCGCAACTCGACTGGGTCACGCCCAAGAAGGTCAAGGTGATAGTGACCCACATCAATCTCTATATGAAAGATGTCTATTCCTTTTATGACCGCTCAGATCAAAAGGCATCTCAGTATCTAGGACATTGGAATCGCAACGGCGTACGTCTGGTACCTGCCGATCTTGCGGTCTCCTTGCTCAACACAAATGATTGGCTCGATTATCCCGTGGCAACTAACTGGCCATGGCAGACCACGAATGTGTATTACCCGATCCACAACAAGAATTTCCTCGACTGGCAGAAAAAATATCAGCAGGGTGGAGACATTCTTCTGTTTTCAGATACCAAAACTATCCAGTTAAAACCTACTATAGCTATGGAACTATCCATATGATGGATACCAAGCCATTTTTTATCACTCTGGCAATCGGGCTCTGCGCACTTTTGTATGCTTTTATAAAAATGCTGCATATCTCAACAAAACAGAACCGCTTACCACGCACAGTGAATTTCATTCGGGTGCTGCTACGACGTATAGCGATGATGTGCTTGCTGCTTACCGGCCTGCACTATGTGTGTTATGGAAAGGAGGATCTTGTCAGAGGACCGTTCATTGTCCTCGGGCTGGCACTGGGTTCGTTGCTGATTTTACAGATGACTTTTGAGACGTTGTTTCTTTCAAAAAGAAATCCGCCTGAAGATATGGCGTTGCCAACCAAGGCTACGTTGCAAAGAGAAATAATTGCGTTGGTGCCGCTAACAATTTTTTTAAGTTATGGCTGGTTGGCTGAAACGCCGTTCATACCAGTATTGCTTCTGCTTTCTGGCCTCTTGCTGTGGAAATATGCACTTGCTTATGTTGTTTGCGCATCGTTGTTTTTTATTTTTTCCACAAAACAGGGGCGCATGCAACGCGCCGTAGAAATATTCAAGGTATCCGTGCGCCGCTTGGCAGCAGCGCTGCTGGTAGTGATTGCGCTGGGTTATGTCTGGGACCTATTTCTGCGTATCGACGTGAAAAACTGCGAAGTAGAAATGTCGGAGCAGGACGGCGGGTTGTATATAGCCGAGCTATGTTATGTTAACTCGTACGCGAAGCGATTGCGCCTCTATTCGAGCCGCGACGGCACCCTGCTGGCAGAGCGCACATTTTCGACTTATCGGGACTCAACCCTGACTTGGTGGGACGGACGGCTTAATTATGATTCAAATGGTAATGCAGCCTTTATTTCCCTCCCCCCAAGCTGGATGGACAGAATGCGCGCCAAACTGCCATGACGGGGCCGACGTCAATGTTGAATCTGCAGCTCTCTTGACCGCTCTGGAAGTCAGGTTCTCTGCGCTTTTGTATGCTTTATAAAAATGCCGCACGCTTCCAAAAAACAGAACCGCCTGCCACGCGCCATCAATTTGATCTGAGTACTGCTGCAGCGCATCGCGATGATGTGCTTGCTGTTCACCCTTTTCTTGCGCCTGGCGAGGGGGTGAACAAGAAAAGGAGACTGGCTGCGGGCCACCTCCGGCAAGCTTCCACGGGGTAGCACTTGTTTTAGCAACGCACTAACCGTTCTTAGCATGCCAAGACATGTACTCCGTAAAACGTCAAATGGGGGCAGTGCTAAGGTTTTACCTTTACTTGCTGGCGGCTTTTAGCTTGATGTTGCAATTCTCTTTCAGGAATTTCATCGCGCGCGTAAGTTTGAGATCGTCGTCGAGCAGGTATTGCTCCGCCTCGGGCAGGAACTCGTCCTCCCACAAAGACAGCAGGTTATCCTTGATCTCGAACGGCGCCGCATCCCGGATGAACGCCAACACCGCTTCACTCTCGAAGCCATGCTCGCGCACTCGCCGAATCATGCTGCGCGCCTCGGTCTCCGACACCGCAGTCTTCGGCTTGATGCCCGCCGCAATGCACATGAACACCGTCAACCGCGAATAAGGATCTTCCTTGCCCTTGGTCACCTTGCTCCACTCCTTCGACACCAGCGCATCAAACCCGTCCACATCCTCCAGCCCGCCCTCAAGCACGAAGTAACGCAACTCGATCAGATTCAACAAGGAATCAAGCCCCACCCCGGCATCCGCCAGCGCATCCTGCTTCTCGATCTCACGCCGAACACGACCGGCAATATCGCGATGCTCCGCCGGCACATCATCCAGCAACTGCCGAGGAATTTTCAGCTTGCTGCCGACAACGCCCTCATCGCGCACCGTCGCCACCAGCTTGGCAAACCCCAGCCGCCCAGGAAACTCCTCGGCGCCGCCAAGCCGCACCAGCAAGGCCGTACGAATCACCGTCTCCGCCCCGGCAAACTCCAGCGCAGCGCGCTCCACGCCCATGTCATCGGCAAACCACAAAGCCGCCGCCAACACCGCCGCGGCCTCCTCGCGCGACTTCAATTCCTTGCGATAAGCATTCAGGGAAAACGGCTTGGCCAGCGTCCGCTCGTCCTGGAATTCCTTGAGCCCCTGGCCCTTGCCATCGCCGAAAATGGTGGAATCCGGCAGCGCATGCAAAGCCTTCAGCATCTCGTTGCCACCGCGCGAATGCGACAGGAAAGTGTTGTCGCGCAAGGATTCCGCGGCTTTCCGCAGATCGCCGCTGAACGTTTGTTCCAGATACAGGCTGATCAGGTTGACGATACGCTGCCGCGCATTTTCCAGATCGGTATGCAGATGGCTGGTGCCGAAAAAGGCGGCCACTTGCACCGTGCCCTTGGCGGCGTCTTCTATCATGGCGCGGCATTTTTCCTGATCCAGGATGCCGCTCTTGAGGCCAAAGCCAAGCGCCTTTTCAAAGAAAGGGCGCTTGTCGATGAGATCGATATTCCGGTGCTTGTCGGACATGGGATGCGTCAGTTCAGGAACGGTGGAAACAGAAACAGCCGACGCTCAGAGCGCCGACTCTTCGCCGGCATCGGCGATGGCCGCCGGCGTTGTGGCGGCGGTGGGACGCTCACGCCGCAGCTGAGGTTCTTGCCGCTCTTGCTCCTGCTGCGCCTGCTGCTCCAGCAATTCCTGCTCGGCTTCGCGCTTCAGGCGTTCCTTCATGCGCTTCTTCAGCACCGGCCAGATCTGCTCGAACATGTCGGCATGCTCATGCTTGAGCAGCCAGGTCAGTTCCTTCCAGTCGCGGTCGCTGATTTCCGCCTTGTCGACTTCATCGCCTTCTTCCATGCGGTTGACGTTGAAGGTGTCGTAGGTGACGAAATGCACGACTTCTTCGTCGCGATCCGACAAGTAATCGATCAGCGCTTCGCAGCCGCCGTCGACATCGCCGATGGCTTCGATGAATTCGCCGGTCTGGCTATCGTCGCGGAACAGCACCGCGTTGATCATGCCGCGCAGGCGCACATGGCTATGATCGCCGTACAGACGTTCCATGACCACCGCGCGCGCGAACTGCTCCGGCGTCACCACCAGATTGACCACCGATTCTTTCGAAGTATCGTATTCGCGAATCACCGCCAGCAGATCTTTCGGCGGCAGCGTCTCGAGCGCGGCGACCAGGGCGTAATCGCCCTCGGTCTCGGCCAGGCTGACCAAAGCGAATTCGGCCCCGGCGATATCGCCGTTGCGGATCAGGTTTGCTGCTTTTACTACGAGCGCGTTTGTCATGGAATCACAGTGTCAAAATGTTTACATCAGCCCAGCCGTTCGAAGCCCTGCTCCGCCAGCCAGTCGGCGCCTTCGATTTCCAGGTCGCGGCCGTCTTCTTCGTCTTCCTCGACGCCTTCCACCGCATCGTCCGATTCGCCGTGGGCCGAGTGGCCGTAGACGCCCTGGTAGCTGCCGTTGCTCTTCTCATGCAGGTATTCGAGGCAGACGGTGGTGATCAGGAAGCGCTCGCCGCCCGGTTCCTGCAAGGCGATGTCGGCCAGCTTTTGCGCCCACGACTCGAACTGCACAGCGTCGGCAACCTCGTTCCAGGCAGGAAAGTCATCCGGCTCTTCGCCCAGCAGCATGGTCAGCTGCTGCGGATTGGTGAAATCGACGCCGCCGTGAAACGCTACGGCCACCATTTCAGGATCGGTTTCTATCATCGGCATCATCAGCGCAAACTGCGCGCGCTTGCTCTTCAGGCGCGATGTCAGGATATCGTTGCCTTCGGAATCGCTTTGCAAGTCTTCCAGTTCAGCCTGGTAAGCCTTGGTCAAGTCTTCGAAAAAAGCGGAAAGCATCATTGCATAACCTTGTTCATATAAGTGGTCCAGATTTGTCGAGCGCTCTCAAGCGGATTTTCCAGCAGGCTGCGGCGCCGGTTTTCATCGTATTCCTGGCGTTTCACCGCATCCGACAACAGATCGTAGGCTTCCTGCACGTCGCGGAAGCGGGCCGGCGCATCGGGCGCGCTATTCCTGTCGGGGTGAAACTCTGAGGCTTTCTTGCGATAGGCGTTTTTCAGCGCGCCGCTCGTTGCATCACTGTCTAAGCCGAGAACGGCGTAATAATCCTTCATGCGTCCTCACACGTTGTCGTGGCGGTCAGGCCGACCGGTAGACCGTTATCTTGTTACTGATGGAATACTTGCAGGGTAAGCATTTGTTGCCGAGAGAAAACAAACACTTAGGGAGAGACTGCGGAGGATACACGAGCGCAGGCCGGAAGTCGATGCCGTGCGTAGCCGGAAAACCACGGTTTTCAGTGCCCCCCATAGGCAAGCTGCTGCGCCACGAAGCCATCGAAAGCCGTCAGCAGGGGCAGATAGCGCTCCTCATCATGCTCCAGTTGCATCAAGGCGTGGCAAGTCGCCTCCAGCGTGGACAACTGCCCCGGCCGCTGGGCCTTGCGGATCAGGTAGCGCGATGCCGGCATCGAAGTCGGCATATTCTGCAGCGCCAGCCGTGGCAGCTGTTGCAGCAGCGGGTTGAGATACAGCATTTTCCGGCTCTTGCGCCAGGTGCCGTCGAGCACCACCAGCAGCAATTTTTCCGCTTCAGGCAACAACGCCGGATCCAGCGGCGGCGGCGTGGCCAGCTGCAAGCTCTGGTCTTCAGGCGTGTCCGGATACAGCAGGACGGTGCGGCCGCCGGGAGGCGCTTGCAGCAGCGCCTGCAACACCGGCTCCGCAAAGACTTCGCCGACCTCCAGCCGGCTGCCGGGCAAACTCAGCTGGAGCAGGGCGGCGCTGCCCTTGGCCTGATGGACTTCCAGCGGATGCTGCAGGATCAGCACTTGCACCGCGTGCGCGGTCGGCCTGATCCAGCCGCAGATGCATGTGCGCTGCGGCCGCATGCAGCGAGGGCAGGTGAGACGTTTGACGGGGTCCGGCTGGGTCATGACGTAAAGGAATCGATGGCAGACCCAATTTTAACCACCGTTGGCAGCCGCGTGAGCGCCATGCGCTCGGATGGCGATGACCCAGACCGACTGGTAGTTGCCGGTCATGTCGAACAGCAGACCGCCCAGCCAGACCCCGAGAAAGCTGCCCAGCTGATGGCTCAGGAAGACAAAGCCGTACAGGGTGGAAATGTATTGGTAACCGAAGATCTGCCCCGCCACGCCATTCGACAGCGGCACCGTGCCCAGCCATGCCAGGTGGCGCGCGGCTTGGCAGTCATAAGGTTTCCGCAGTGGGGGTTGAGATGCGGCACAAACGCTGCCGTCCGGGTAATGCCGTTCAGTTAAGCACCGTCAAGCTCGACTTTTGAGATTTATATGGTTGCAAAACCATGAAAAGCGCCGCTCCGAATTGCTTCGCAGCGGCGTTTTTTGTCTTAACTGAACGGCATTACTGCCGTCCGGGAGTCATTTTAGACGCGGCGCAGAGGCAGGATAAGATAGCGCCGGATCACATCTGCGGTGAGGAAAATTCAACAATAGCGATGATTACTGGCTGCGCCGCTTGAGGAAATCAATCAACCGCTTGACCCGCGGCGGCGTCATCCGGCCAGGCAGATGCAGCGCATAGACATGATCGCCGTAGCCGGCATCGACCTGCCACTCGGGCAGCAAGCGCAGCAGGCGCCCGGCCTGCACGTCCTGCTTGGCGTAATAGTCAGGCAGAACCGCCATGCCGAGCGAGCGCAGCAGCGCATCGCGCACTACCTGCAATTCATTCGACACCAGCACAGGGGAACGCATCGCCAGCAGCTTCTGCTTGCCGCGCGTGAGGACGATGTCGTGCAGCTGGCTGGCCCGGGCGAAACCGGCCACCGGTATCGCCGAAATATCGGGCACTGCCAGTTCGCCGGCAAAGCGGGCCGCCAGTTCCGGGCTGGCGCACAGCCACCAGGAAATCCCGAACAGCTTCTTCGCCACCACATTCTCCGGCGGCTGCGAGGTGACGCGGATCGCCAGATCGAACGGATCGCGGGTGATGTCGACGGCAAATTCGTTCAGCCGCAAATCGACGCTGACCAGCGGATTGGCCTCCATGTAGGCCAGGATCAGCGGCCGCAGCCAGACCGTGCCGAGGCCGGACGGCGCCGAGATGCGCAGCAGGCCGGCGCTGTCCTGGTTGAGGCCGTTGGCCAGCAGGTTGGCCTCGCCCAGGGTGTCGGCTATCCGGCCGGCATAAGCCGCCAGGCGGTAGCCGGCGTCGGTCAGGCTGACGCTGCGGGTGGTGCGGATCAGCAGCTGGCAGCCAAGCCGCGCTTCGATCGCCTTGATGCGGTGGCTGAGCGCGGAACGCGACAGCCCCAGCGCCTCGGCGGCCTTGGTCAAGCTGCCGCCGCTGGCGACGTGATGGAAGATGATCAGCGAATTGGCGTCGAGATTAGTCATATTGGTGAGTCATGCTCAACAAAGAGATGATGGCAGCATACCTTATGCCTGCACCTTTTGCTCCCTACAATCGATGGCATACAGAGCAGCAATTCGAGGACAAATGCAGATCGAATCTCCCACCCGGATCGCCGCCACCGATGGCTATCCATTGGCCGCCACCTTGTACTACTCCGACCGGCTGCAGCTGCCGCAAAGAGTAGCGATCATCAATTGCGCCACCGGCGTCAAGGCCAGCTACTATGCGCGCTACGCCCGCTTCCTGGCAGCTCATGGCTATCTCGCCGTCACCTATGACTACCGCGGCATCGGCGCCTCGCGGCCGCTCTCGCTGCGCCGCCTGAAGGCCAGCAAGTTCGACTGGGGCAGCAAGGATTTCGAAGGCATCCTGCAATGGGTGATCAAGAATTTTCCCGATGCCGGCATCGCCGTGGTCGGCCATAGCATAGGCGGCGTGCTGCCCGGCTTCAGCGCTTCCGGCGGCCGCATCGACCGCATGCTGACGGTGGCCGCGCAGTTCGCCTACTGGCAGGACTACGCCGCCCGCGCGCGCTATCGCATGCTGCTGAAGTGGCACGTGCTGATGCCGCTGGCGACCGCGCTGGCCGGCTACTTTCCGGGGCGGCGGCTGGGCTGGCTGGAAGACTTGCCGGCCGGCGTCGCGTATGAATGGGCGTTCCGCCGCGCCCGACTGCAACCGGATGGCGCAGGCCGCCTGTTCCCGCAGCTGCGTTGTCCGCTGCTGGCCTACAGCATCAGCGACGACGATTTCGGCACGCCGGCCGCGGTGCTGCGGCTGCTGCGCTACTACCGCGGCAGCGAGCGCACCCATGTGGTGGTCCGGCCGCAAGAGCTGGCGCTGGCCGAAATCGGCCATTTCGCATTTTTCCACGATCGCTTCAGCGGCAATCTGTGGCTGGAATCGCTGGCCTGGCTGGATAGCGGTACGGTGGCGCGTCAGGTTGCCGACTTCTTGCCGGCGGAACCTGCCGCCTGCCGCGCACCTGAGGTTTCTAAGGTTTCGGTTTTGCCGCTTTAGCGCGCGCCGCGGATTTCCTCTGCGGTTCTGCCGCCATCGGGGTAATGACCGGCGCCGCCGGCGCAATGTTTTTCTGCAAGGCGCACGCTTCGTCATGCAGCCAGCTGCGCAAGGCTTGCAGCGGCGCCCAGTCGCGCAGGGCGGGCGGATACACCAGGAAGTAGGAAGCGTAGTCGACATCCGGTTCCAGCCGCTGTTCCGACAGCTGCACCAGCAGGCCGTCGCGCAAGGCGTCGGCCACCATGAACTCGCGTCCCAGCGCAATCCCCAGCCCTTGCTCGGCAGCTTGCAGCATCAGGCCGGCATCGCTGAAAGTGGCCACCGGATTGCTGCGCAGCTTGAGTCCGGCTTCGCTGAACCAGCGGTCCCAGGACTCGGCGCTGCCGAGCAGCGGTTCGTGCGCCAGGGCGGCGACGCTGCCGCCTTGCAAGCGGCGCGCGGTGGCGGGCGAAGCCACCACCACCAGCGGACTGTCGATCAGGCGCTCATCGCTCAAGCCCGGCCAGCCGCCCTTGCCTTGCCTCAGCGCGACGTGGAAACCATCGCGCTGCAAGTCCATCAGCTGCTGCGAGGAATGCAGTTCCAGCGCGATGTCGGGATGGCGCTCGCGCCAGCGGTGCATGCGCGGCAGCAGCCAGCGCTGCAGAAAAGAGGGCATGACGGTCAGCCGCAAGCGTTGCGAGGTGCCGACGGCAGTGGCGGCGGCGGCCAGCACGCCGGTGTCCAGTTGCGCCAGCGCAGACTCGACGCTGCACAGCAAAGTCTGGCCCGCTTCGTTGAGCACGATGCGGCGGCCGCGGCGCTCGAACAGGGGGAAACCCAGCTGCTGCTCCAGCACGCCGATCTGCTGGCTGACGGCGCTATGGGTAAGGTGCATTTCGACCGCGGTGGCGCGCAGGTTCTGCGAACGGGCGGCGCTGCGGAAGACTGGCAAGGTGTGTAGTGGAAGTCGGCTCATGTTGGTAAGCATAGCTGACCAAGATGGTTAAAACAAGTCGTTTCCCAAGGGGAGTTTGGTTCGATATGCTTACCAATACCGAAGTTGCTTTAAGAAATTATTGTAAAACTCCCGTCAACCCACCTGTGAGTCCGCCATGAACAGCACATCGACATCTTGCCAAACTGTTACAGCATTAACTGGTTCGTCCCTCGTCGCATCGGCGCGCTCGCAAGGTGCCGCCGACGGCGTCCTGCAAACCCTGCGGCTGGCCATCGGCCGCTTGCAGCAACGGCTGGAGGCCCAGCCCGCCAAGCCGCTGATCACCCTGCAAGACCTGAGCGATCATGTCCTGCGCGATATCGGTTACCTGGATGGGGCGCAGCCGCGCCAGGACAGCCGCCGGGCGCGCGAGTACTAGGATTTGGGAGTGCGAACGCGCGGCAGGCGTTACAGGCCCCAATCTTGCGCGTGATCGATGAAGCCGCGCGCTCCCTGCATGCCGCCGGTATGCACGGCGAGCACGCGTTCATCCTCGCGGAATGCATGCGCTTGCTGCAACTGCCGGAGCGCGTGGAATAATTTTCCGGTGTAGACCGGCTCGACCGGCAAACCCAGTTCTTGCGAAAAATCGCGGCAGAACTGGCGCAATTCCGGCGGCGCCTTGCCATAGCCGCCGTGATGGGCGTCGGTGAGCAACTGGTAGTTCTGGTAATCGGGATAGCCGGCCTGCTGCAACAGACGCGCAACTTCCTGGCGCAGATAAGTAGCATCTTTCAAGACGGCGACGCCGATCACCCGGCCGCGGCCGCGCAAGCCCGCCAGGATCCCGGCCAGGGTGGCGCCGGTGCCGCAGGCGGCCATGATCACTTCAGGAATGAACTGCAGCTGCTGCGCGATTTCGTCCACCAGCTCCGCCACGCCGCGCAATGCCGCCGGCGCGCTGCCCCCCTCAGGAAGCCAGATGTGGCTGTCATCGGCCGGCGCGACATGGCGGCGCCAGGCTTGCCCGTCTTCGCGCAGCTGGCGATAGTCCATGCGCGACACGCAGCGGATCTGCATGCCCAGGCGGCGGCAATCGTCCAGCGTCGCGCTGCTCATCTCGGCGGCGCCGCGCACCAGTCCTATGCTTGGCCAGCCGCCGAGGGCGGCGGCATGCGCCAATGCATGCAAATGATTCGACCACGGGCCGCCCATGGTGACCAGGGTCGGATGCTGGCCCTGCAGCGCCAGCAGGGGATATTTGAGCTTGCGGAATTTATTGCCGGAGACCTCGGCATGCAGCAGATCGTCGCGCTTGACCCAGATATCGCGGCCGAGGAAAGCCGTGCTGTCGATCAGTTGGCAGGGCGAAGGCGAGGACAAACCGGGGAACAGCACAGCAGCTCAGAGCGGCTCGATGGCGCGCGCAATTTCAGCGATCAGTTCATACGAATGCAGGCGCGCCTTGTGCTCGAAGACGTCGGACACAATCATCAGTTCATCGGCGCCGGTGAGCAGCAGGAAGCGCTCGATGCCCGCGCGCACGGTCTCGGGCGAGCCGATGATCGAATGCGCCAGCATGTGCGAAGCCTGGGCCTTTTCCAGCGGCGACCAGTAGCTTTCGATATCGTCGATAGGCGGCTTGCTGAGGCCGCGCACGCCACGGTGCATGTCGGTGAAGGACATCTGCTGGGTGGTGGCCAGGCGCCGTGCCTCGGCATCGCTGTCGGCGGCGATGATGTTGACGCCGACCATGGCATACGGCCTGGCTTGCTGGCGCGACGGCTTGAACTGCGCGCGGTACATCTGCAGCGCCATCTCCAGCGAATCGGGGGCGAAATGCGAAGCGAAGGCATAAGGCAGGCCAAGCTCCGCCGCCAGCCGGGCGCCAAAGGTGCTCGATCCCAGTATCCACAGCGGCACGTTGGTGCCATGGCCCGGCACCGCGACGATGCGCTGGCCGGTTTCGGCCGGCGCCAGGAAGGCTTGCAGCTCCAGCACGTCTTGCGGAAACGATTCGGCGCTGGCCGGGTCGCGCCGCAACGCACGCGTGGTGGCCTGGTCGGAGCCGGGCGCGCGTCCCAGGCCCAGATCGATACGTCCGGGGAACAGCGAGGCCAGCGTGCCGAACTGTTCGGCGATCACCAGCGGCGAGTGGTTCGGCAGCATGACGCCGCCGGCGCCGACCCGGATCGTGCTGGTGCCGGCGGCCACGTGGCCGATGGCGACCGCGGTGGCGGCGCTGGCGATGCCGCGCATGTTGTGATGTTCTGCCATCCAGAAACGGCGGTAGTTCCAGCCCTCGGCATGCAAGGCCAGATCGCGCGCATGATCGAGCGCGGCGCGGGCATCGCTGCCCTCTCTGATGCGGACCAGGTCCAGAATTGAAATTGGTATCACGGCGACTTCCTTGTTCAGCTATCGGTGCGGTTTTCGAGTATAGCCGCAGTGCTTCAGGCCTGCTGGCGGCGCGCTGTTTTGATGGCGCCGCGCCCGATGCGGCCGATTTGCGGGACCATGGCGATCCACTTGGAGTAAACTTGCTGGTCTAATAGCGGCATTCCTGCCCAGGCAGAGATTCCGATTCAACCTTGATAACCGACGCTCCATGAAAATTCTCTATCTGGACTACAACGGCGTGCTGCACGACGCCAAGGTAATCCGCAACCGCAAGCGCGGCCTCTATATCGCCACTCCCGACCGTGCATTCTTTGAGTGGATGCCGATCCTGGAAGAATTGCTGGCGCCTTATCCCGAGATCAAGATCGTCCTCTCCACCAGCTGGATCCGGGCGCTGGGATTCGACGACACCCGGCAGGAACTGACGGAAAGCCTGCGCGAGCGCGTGATCGGCTCCACCTTCCATCACCCCAAGCTGACGCCGGCGGAATTCGACACCATGCCGCGCGGCATGCAGGTCTGGCGCGATGTCGAACGGCGCAAGCCGACCAGCTGGCTGGCGCTGGACGACGATGCCTTCGGCTGGCCGGCGGCCTGCCGCGACCATCTGCTGGAAACCAAGGGCAACCTGGGTCTCAGCTATCCGGCCACACAGGACGCATTGAAGAAAATGCTGGCAGCGCTGTAATCCGGGGAAACCAGACAGGTAGTATAGGAGCCGCAGATGCGCCGCAATCTACACATGTTGATCATCGATCCGCAAAACGATTTTTGCGATCTTCCTTCGGGCTACCTGCCGGACAGCCAGGCCGTACCTGCGCTGCCGGTGCCGGGCGCCCACGCCGACATGCTGCGCGTGGCCGGCCTGATCGAGCACGGCGGCGCCGGCCTCAGCGCCATCAGCATCACGCTCGACTCGCATCACCGGCTCGATATCGCCCATCCCGGCTTCTGGATGACAGCCGGCGGCGGCGAAGTTGCACCGTTCACCCAGATTGCGGCGGCAGAGGTACGCGACGGCAGCTACCTGCCGCGCCTGGCCAGCGCTTTGCCGCGGGTCTTGCACTATCTGGATCAGCTGGAAGCAGCAGGGCGCTACCGGCTGATGATCTGGCCGGTCCATTGCGAGATCGGCTCATGGGGGCACAACGTCCATGCCGATGTGCGGCGCGCCTACAACCGCTGGGAAGAACGCACCCTGCGCAGCGTCGCCAAGATCAGCAAGGGCAGCAATCCGTGGACCGAGCACTATTCCGCCGTGCAGGCCGAAGTGCCGGATCCGGACGATCCGCTGACACAATCCAACCAGGCCTTCCTCGCCAGCCTGGCCGCGGCAGAGCGCATCTATATCACCGGCGAAGCCGGCAGCCATTGCGTGAAAGCCACCACCGAACACATCGCCGATCATTTCGGTCCGCAGCATATGGCGAAACTGGTGCTGGTGAGCGATTGCATGAGTCCGGTGAGCGGCTTCGAACAGCAGTACCGGGAATTTGTCGCGGCCATGACGGCGCGCGGGGCGCGCAACGCGCAGGCCGCCGAGGTGCTGGCGGAGCTGTTGCAAAACGCGAACAGCTGAACAGCTGACGCGCCAGCGGTTGATCATCGACGTCCGACAGCGTGCAGGAACTCGGTGCGGGCCTGGGCATTGCGTTCGAACTCGCCGGCGTAGCATTGGGTCACAACGCGTTCGTCGCCGCGCCGGTTTTCACCCATCAGCAAGCAGAGCTGCTCGGCTTCGATCAGGCAAGCGGCGCCTTGCGCTGCGCCGTGCGTGACCAGCAGGTTGGCGATGTCGTTCGTCATCCATTCCTGATAGGTGTAGCGATGGCCGATGGCGTCGATCATGCGCGCGATCCGGCCGAAACCGTGCAAGCGCCCGCCCGGCAGATAGGCGACATGCGCCACGCCGCGGAACGGCAGCAAATGGTGCGGGCATACGCCATGCACTGCGATATTGCGGATCACCACCATGTCGCGGCGCGCATCTTCAAAACCGGCGCCCAGCGCTTCCGCCGGATCGATATCGTAGCCGTCCAGCAGGCGTCTTTGCCAAAGTTCTCCCACCCGCTGCGCAGTCCTGCCGGTATGCACCGGATCGATTTCGATGCCGCTGGCCTCCAGCATGGCGGCCACCGCCTGCTCGAACGCCGCCGCATCGAACGGACGTACGCGGCGGATGCCGACCTGCCCGCGCTCAGGTGAAAAATGATGATCGCAATGGTCTGCCGTGGACATGCTGCTTCCTTCCCTGGTTGAATGCGTGGAATTCCAGGCACGTATTTGATAGACAAATTTACTTGCAATTTAGTTCATGAAAATGATGGCGCCCGAAGCGCCGCGCGGCAACGGCGGCTGTGGAGGTCGTCAGGATTTTTCTATCCATGAAAAATGAAGGGACGAAAAAAAACCCCTCGAATCGCTTCAAGGGGCTGGCACTCAGTCGCACTGAATGACGATTGTTACCTTATTTCTTCTTCTTGTTCACAGCATCTTTGAATGCTTTACCAGCTGTGAATTTCACAGTCTTGGCTGCAGCGATCTTGATTGCTTCGCCGGTACGTGGGTTGCGACCGACGCGAGCGGCACGCTTACCGGAAGAGAACGAACCAAATCCAATCAATTGAACAGTACTGCCTTTAGTAACAGCCTTGATCACATTGTCCACGACGGACTCCAACGCGCGCTGTGCAGCGGCCTTCGAGATTTCGCAGTCGGTAGCAATGGCGTCGATCAATTCGGTTTTGTTCATTTCGTTAAATCCTCAAAAAAAGTGGTGAGTTGCAAATTCTAGCACCGTATTTGCTTGGAATCGGCGATGTAGACTACCGCAATCGCGGGTTTCAGACAAATTGCTTTTAAAATTCCGCGTGCAGCGATGCATATCTGTAGCAAAAAAACCCGCTTTTACGATAAAAAAAGAGAGTCCTCATGCTGAAAATTCTGGGAAAAGCGTCGTCCATCAACGTTCGCAAAGTGCTCTGGACCTGCGATGAACTGGGCCTGCCGTTCGAACGGGAAGACTGGGGCAGCGGCTTTCGCGCTACCGATACGCCCGATTACTTGGCGCTGAATCCGAACGCCATGGTGCCGGTCATCCAGGACGGCGATTTCGTGCTGTGGGAGTCCAACGCTATCATCCGCTACCTGGCCACGGCCTACGGCGACGGCCGGCTGCTGCCGGCGGCGCCGCGCGAACGGGCGCTGGCGGAGCAATGGATGGACTGGCAGGCGACCGAACTGAACAATTCCTGGCGCTACGCGTTTGTGGCGCTGGTCCGGAAACATCCCGATTACAACGACGCCGCCGCGCTGGCGGCTTCGCTGACCAGCTGGTCGCGCCACATCGGCATCCTGGAACAGCAGCTGGCGGCCACCGGCGCCTACGTATTGGGCGACAGCTTCACGCTGGCCGACGTGCCGCTCGGCCTGTCGGTCAACCGCTGGCTGACGACGCCCATGCAGCATGCCGCGTATCCGGCCGTAAGCGCCTACTTTGAACGGCTCAGCCAGCGCCCCGGTTTCCTGCGGCACGGCCGCAACGGCCTGCCTTGAAGAGATTGAGGATGCCTACACGGCGTTGATGTCGGCGCTTTCCAGCACCCGGCTGGGGCCGCCCTGGCGCGCCAGCCTGATCATGGCGCGGCCGATCTGCTCGGTGCTGGTGATGTGCTTGGGGAAGAGCCGCTTCGCCAATGGCAGCAGCGGCCCGGCCAGCAAATAGAACAGGCGGTAGGAACGGGTCTTGGACACCACCCCGTGCAGCGGCTGGATCACTCCCGGACGGAACATGAAGGCGGCCTTGATCGGCAGCCGCAACAGGGCGTTTTCGGTGCGTCCCTTGACGCGCGCCCACATGATGCCGCCGCGCTCGCTGGAATCGGTGCCGGCGCCGGATACGTAAGTCAGGGTCATGCGCGGACTGGCTGCCGCGACGGCGCCGGCGGCAGCCAGCATGAGGTCGTAAGTCAGTTCGCTGTAGCGCGCTTCCGTCATGCCGGCCGCCGACACCCCGAGGCAAAAGAAGCAGGCGTCGATATCCTGCAAGGCGTCTGCGCGCTCGGCCAGCCGGCTGATATCGGGCAGCACGATCTGGCTCAGCTTGTCGTGCGCGACGGCCAGCGGCGCGCGGCCGACCACCAGTACCTTATCGACGCCGTCGTCCAGCAGGCACTCGCGCAGCACGCCTTGTCCGACCATGCCGCTGGCGCCAAACAGTATGACTTTCATCGCTTATCCCGATCTTGAGCGCCGCATATCCGGCAAATAACGACACTACGCAGCGTAGTGCCTATTTTTCAAAAAGTAAACTGGGTGGTGTAAAATTCAGCTATCCGTCATCCCGAGATACAACATGACCCCAGTCCAACGCCTCACCGACCGCAAGCGCGAGGCCATCGTCCAGGCAGCCATCGCCGAATTCCGCAGCAACGGCTTCGAAACCACCAGCATGGACAAGATCGCCGCCCGCGCCGAAGTCTCCAAACGTACGGTCTACAACCATTTCCCCGGCAAGGAAGAACTGTTCGCGGAAATCCTGACCCGGCTGTGGCAGACCAGCGAAGAGCACAGCGCGCTCAGCTATCGTCCCGGAAAACCCCTGCGGGGGCAGTTGCGCGAACTGCTGCAATCGAAAATGCGCATGCTCAACGACAGCAATTTCCTCGACCTGGCGCGGGTCGCCATCGCCGCCGCCATCCATTCGCCGGAACGAACCCAGGACATGGTGGCCAGGATGGGCCAGCGGGAAGAAGGCGTCAACACCTGGATCGTCGCGGCCCAGGCCGACGGCCGGCTGAAAACCGTGGATCCGGCGTTCGCCGCGCATCAGCTGCAGAGCCTGTTGAAAACCTTTGCGTTCTGGCCGCAGATCACCTTGGGCCAGCCGCCGCTGGAGGCCAAGATGCAGCAGCAGGTGGTGGATTCGGCGGTGGACATGTTCCTGGCCTATTACCAGCTTCCCGCCGAACGCTGACATCCTGCATCAGCCGGCAGGGCAACGCGAGGCAGGGATTGGGGGAAACCTGAGAGGGGGATGCCGTACTGGCCGATCAGCGCGCCGGCGACCGATCCGGCCATATGCCAGCCCGGCCGGGGCTGACCGATGCGGCGGCCCGGCGCGCTGCCGGGCCGCCGCTGGCGCATCAGAAATGACGCTTGATGACTTCGCTGAAGGCGTCCGCGGCCGAACTGCCTTTGAGCATCAGTTCGGTGATTTCCGCCGAATGCTCGCCTATGCCGTCCGGCATGATCTGGCGGTTGCTTCTGAAATATTCATACCGTGCAGCGTCGATCAGGTCCTTGGCTTTCATCGCCGACGAACCGGCGCGCGGGCTGCTGCTGCGGGTAGCGCCGCTGGAACTGCGGGAGCTGCTGCTGGTGGAGCGGAAGCCGCCGGCGGCGATGGCGGCCTTGATCTGCTCCAGCGAGAAGACCGGCGTGCTGTTGACGCCGACGAATTCGTCTTCCTTCGGATGCAGCAGATGGTTGTTGCCGTCGAAGGCCATCTTCTTGTCGGAGCTGTTGGTGAGCTGATAATACGGGCGCGGGCCCGGGCTGGTCAGTCCAAACTGTACGCGGTCGCCGTACACTTCCATCTTGCCCATGACATCTTTCAGATAGTCAGTTGTCAGGGAATCCATCTTGCCGGTCCAGCGCTTGGTTCTTGTCGTGTTCAAAATGCGTTGCTTCCAATATTGATGGCCGCAGCCGCCTGGCGCTTCCGCAGAAATGCGCGCTGGCGGCTACCGCCGTTTGTGAATCAAGTTCAAGACGCATTATCCCTCGACATGAATTCCCGGGAACCAATTACCGCAAAATATAATATTGCTCGTGGATCATGCTTTGATGCAAGCCATGCCTGCCAACGTGCTGTGCACCGCCTGATCCCAGCCGGTATGCGGCTCGCTGCCCAGCACCTTGAGCAGGCGGCGGTTGTTCATGCGCAAGGGCTGGCGCCACAGGTAGGCGACCTCGCGCAGCTCGCGCATGATCGGCACAAAGGGCGCCAGCGCCGGCAGCAGCCACCAGGGGAAACTCCTCACCTTCAGATCCGCCTGCCCGGCGGCGCGGGCGATGGCGGCCACCATTTCGGTGCCGTCGGCATCCCAGTGACCGTTCATGTGGAAGGTATCGAAAGCGGCCAGGGCGTCTTCGCGCTCGATCAGCTGCATCATGGTCTCTGCCACGTCCGGCAGGTAAGCCCACTGGTGGCCGATGCCGCGCTTGCCAGGGTAGGTGACCGCCGTCACCGGGCGGCCCGGCTTCAGCATGCCTTGCGCAAACCAGGAATTGGCCAGGTGCGGCCCGAAGAAATCGCCGGCGCGCACCACCAGCGAACGCACGCCGCTTTGCGCCGCGCTGCGCAGCCGGCCTTCCATCTGGACCCGTATCGCGCCCTTGCGCGTGAACGGATTTTGCGGCGACGTCTCGCTCAGCTCGGGGAAAGCGTCGGCGCCGTAGTTGTAGACGGTGCCGGGCAGGATGATGCGCGCGCCGGACATGCGAGCGGCGGCGATGCTGTTGTCTATCATCGGCAGCACCAGCTCGCCCCAGTTGCGGTAGCCGGGCGGATTGACCGCATGAACGATGATTGCCGCGCCCTCGGCGGCAGCGACGACGTCGGCCTGCTGCATGGCGTCGCCCTGGCGCCAGTCGATGCCGCTGCTGCCGGCGGCGGCCATCTGGGCGGCACGGCGGTGCAGCGCGCGCACTTGCCAGCCGCGCTGCAGCAGCTTGTGCGCCATGGCGTTGCCGATGCCGCCGGTGGCGCCCAGGACCAGGGCAATTTTCCGCGGTGTGTGTGGTGTTGCAGGCTGTTGCATGGTGAATCTCCTTGGATAAAGAAAGCAGGAGTCCAGCGTAACAGCGGCGGGATTAGTTTAAAATTGGCGATCTCGACATAACAGCTATACATATTTGTATGACTACCCAAGAACCCGGATGGGATCTGTACCGTGCTTTCCTGGCCGTGCTGGAAGAGGGCTCGCTGTCCGGCGGCGCCCGCAGCCTGGGCCTGACCCAGCCTACCATCGGCCGCCAGATCGAAGCGCTGGAGCAGGCGCTGGGCGTCAAGCTGTTCACCCGCTCGCAAACCGGGCTGGCGCCGACCGACACCGCCCTGGCCTTGCGGCCCTTTGCCGACAACCTGCGCGTCACCGCCAATGCGCTGCGGCGCGCCTCGACCGCCGCCAGCCAGCGCGGCACGGTGCGCATCACGGCGGCGGACGTGGTCGGGGCCGAAGTCCTGCCGCCCATCCTGACCGCCTTGCGTGAGGCGCGTCCCGACATCACCGTCGAACTGGTGCTGTCCAACCGCACCCAGGACCTGCTGCAGCGCGACGCCGACATTGCGGTGCGCATGGTGCAGCCGAGCCAGAGCGCATTGGTCGCGCGCAAGGTCGGCGTGATTCCGCTCGCCCTGTTTGCGCACCGCCGCTATCTGGACCAGGCCGGCATGCCGGCCAGCGTGGCGGAACTCAAGCAGCATGCGCTGATCGGCTTCGACCAGGAAACCAGCTACATCCGCGCCATGCAACAGCGCGGCCTGCAGCTCTCGCGCGAGATGTTCTCGCTGTGCACCGACAACCAGCTGGCGCAGCTGGCGGCGATCCGCGCCGGCTACGGCATCGGCATGTGCCAGACGCCTTTGGCCCGCCACAATCCTGATTTGCGGCCGGTGCTGGCCGGCGCCGTCAAGAGCGAGCTGGAAACCTGGATCGTGATGCACGAAGACCTGCGCTCCAGCGAACGCTGCCGCACTGCCTTCGATGCACTGGCGGCCGGCGTTTCCAGCTATATTGCACAAGCCGTCTGACCCAGCGCACCAATGCCATGGACCGACTCAGCGTCATGAAACTGTTTATCGATGCCTCCACGCTCGGCAGCTTTTCCGCGGCGGGGCGCAAGCATGGCTTGTCGCCGGCCGCATCCAGCGCGGCGATCCAGCGGCTGGAGGCGAGCTTGCGGGTCAAGCTGTTCGAACGCACCACGCGCCGCCTGCGCCTGACCGAAGAGGGCCAGCTATACAAGCTGTATAGCCAGCAGGCGCTAGAGCTGATGGATGAGGCCGAGCAGGCGTTGCAGGCCGGTAAGAGCCTGGTGCAGGGAACCGTGCGGATTTCGGCGCCATCGGACCTGGGGCGCAATCTGCTGCTGGCCTATCTCGACGAATTCCGTCAGCTGTATCCGCAGGTGCAGTTCGCGCTGTCGCTGACGGATTCCGCCGCCAACCTGGTGCAGGACGATATCGACCTGGCGATACGCTACGGCGTCCTGGCCGACAGCGGCATGGTGGCGCGGACGCTGGCGCCGGGCCGGCGCGTGGTGTGCGTCGCGCCGGAATGCGCGGTGCGCGCAGGCAAGCCGCAAACCCCCGAACAGCTGACCGCCCTGCCGGCGCTGGTGCTGCTGACCGCCGCCGGACCGATGAACGAATGGCGCTACCGCGCCGGCGGCAAGCCGAAATCGGTGCGCCTGAATCGCTACCAGCAAAGCAACGATGGCGAAATCATCCGCAAATGGGCGTTGCGCGGCCACGGCTATGCCTACAAATCGCTGCTCGACGTCGCCGACGATATTCGGGCCGGACGCCTGATCACGGTACTGGACGAATTTTTCACCGAAAGCGCGCCGCTCAGCGTGCTGTACCACCGCAGCCGCTTCCAGCCGCCCAGGGTCAAGCTGCTGATCGAATTCTTGCAGGAACGCTTTGCCGCAGCCGCGGCTGGCCTGGAGTAAACCGTCGCCGTCTGATTATCATGTCCCTACACATCACGCCTTTGCTGCCCGCCGCGCTGCCCATGCTGCAAGACCTGTGGAACCGGCAGTTGGCGCCGCACCTGGTTCACACGCTCGCCCACGATTTGCAGAGTCCAGCCCGTGCGCACGGCCAGAACGTGGTCATGATCTGGCGCGCCGAGCAGGTCGCGGGATGCGCGGCCTGGGTGACGCTCGGCATCGCCGCCGACGGCTGTGCCTACGGTTCGCCCCTGATAGCGGCGGATGTCGAGGTCGCCACGGCCTTGATCGGCATCGTCAGCGAAGAAGTCCGTGCCGCCGGCGCGCAAAGGCTGCGCATCAGCGTACGGGCCGGCGAATCCGCCAAGCGCGAAGGCCTGCAGCGAGCCGGTTTCAGCGCCTTGTTCGAGTTTGTGAATTTTTCCCGCGCATTGCCGCTGGCTGCCGCGGCTGACTTGCCGGCAGGCTTGCAGGCGGTCGGCCGCGACGCCATCGACTGGGGCAAGCTGCACGCCTGTTATGCGGAGACATTTGCCGGCGTGCCGAATTCGCCGATTCCCGAGCAGGCCGCCTTGCGCGAAGAATGGCTGGCGGCAAACCCACAGGCCAGCCTGATACTGGCCGATGCAGATGGCGAGTACCAAGCCTTTGTCATGGTCGACGGCTGCAGCGTCGAAGGCGTCGGCGTGCGTCATGCCTGGCGCGGCAGGGGACTCGCCGAACAGCTTTACCAGCTGACGGCGGCGCAGCTGCGATCACAGAACGAGACGGAGATGCGGGCCCTGGTCGCTACCGGCAATACGGCGTCCATGCGGCTGCATCAGAAACTTGGCTTCAGCGAATATGAACCGCGCTGGACCGTCTACGAATTGTGCTGGTAAGCTCGTCTTGCTAGGCTGCCGGCGGATAGTCGGTATAGCCGTCAGCTGAACCGCCGAACAAGGTAGCGCCATCGTGTCCGGCCAGCGCCAGGTTTTCCGCCAGGCGGCGCGGCAGGTCGGGATTGCCGACGAAGGGCCGGCCGAACGCCACCAGGTCCGCCAGGCCCTGCTCCAGGATCTGCGCCGCGCGGGCGCTGTCGTAGCGGCCGGCGACGATCAGGCTGCCGCTGTACGCCTTGCGCAAATCATGACGGAAGTGATCCGGGATGGTGGGCGCGTCATCCCAGTCCGCTTCCGACAAATGAATGTAGGCGACGCCGATGCGATCGAGGCCGGCAGCCGCATGCAGGATGGCTGGGACGATTTCCGGATCCGCCATGTCCTTGAAGGTGATGTAGGGCGCCAGCCTGATACCGAGCCGGTGGGCGCCGATTTCGTCCGCCACCGCGGCCGCCAGCTCCAGCAGGAAGCGAGTGCGGTTTTCGACAGCGCCGCCGTATTGATCGGTGCGCTGGTTGGAGACGGTGCGCAGGAACTGGTCAACCAGGTAGCCGTTGCCGCCGTGGATTTCAACGCCGTCGAAACCGGCGGCGATGGCGTTGGCGGCGCCTTGGCGGAAATCCGCAATCACATCCTGGATTTCCGCCACTGAAAGCGCGCGCGGCGTCGGGCAATCGACCATGCGGCCGACGCCGTCGTCGCCGACGATCCAGACCTGGGTGCCGCGCGGCTGGATCGCCGACGGCGCCACCGGCGCGCCGCCATCCTGGAACACCGAATGCGAAACGCGGCCGACGTGCCACAGTTGCAGGAAGATCCTGCCGCCGGCGGCATGCACGGCGTCGGTCACCAGGCGCCATCCCGCGACCTGATCCGGATGGTAGATGCCGGGCGTAAAGGAATAGCCTTGCCCCTGGCGCGAGACCTGGGTTGCTTCGCTGACGATCAGGCCGGCGCTGGCGCGCTGGGCGTAATACTCCGCCATCATGGCGTTGGGGATATCGCCCGGCTGCGAGCTGCGGGCGCGGGTCATGGGCGCCATGACGACGCGGTTGGGCAGTTCAAGATTACCCAGCGAGAGTGGGTCGAACAGTGAAATGGCAGACATGCTTGCTCCTAAAAAAATGAAATTGACGATGGCCGGCTCAGGGTTGAGCCGCGCCGAGTTGCTGCATCAGGGTCTGGTTGTCTTCCAGGTGCCAGTTGTCGGCGATGCGGCCGCCGGCTACCCGGTACAGATCGAAGGCCTGGAAATCGACAGGCTGGCCGCTCCCTTTGAGCTGGCCGAACCGGCCGCTGAAATGACCGCGGAAGTGCAGATGCAGAGAGACGCGGTCGCCGGCGACCACCAGGTCGTCGATTTCAACGCGGAGGTCCGGCACGGCAGCGCGGAAACCCTTGGATGCCTGCAACGGGCCGGCCACGCCCTGCGGCCTGCCGGCGGGCAAGGTGCGGTCCATGAAATCCGGCGCCAGGGCTTGTTGTGCGTATTGTTCCTCGCCGCTATTCCAGAACGCGGCATAACGGCGCGCCGCCAAGATCAGCGGCGCGGCATCGGCGGCATTGCCAGCCACGGCGATGTGATGCGGTTCAGGCAGGCTGTGCTGGTCGGCATGCGCTGCCGAGGCGATTATGCCCAGGCATGCCGCCGCAACAGCAACGGACAACAAGCGGCGATGCGGGTGAACGATTGGTGACATAGGAATCCTCGCAATAAATGAAATGAAAGTGCATGCGGCCATGCATTGAGGGCATTGTGCGTTCCAGCGAGGATTTTGATAATTGGGCGAGCGATTGAATCATTTGCTTGTTTTTATTGAAGATCGAAGCACGATTCCGCCTCCCGACAGTCAGCGCTATCATTTAAAATATATATCCACAAGGAAACTATTTAACTCACTCAACGGATCACCGGATAACTCATGCATAGCTCTTTGAACAGGAAATTGCTCGCTTCCTCGCTGGCCTCGCTGCTGACCGGCGCGCTGCTGGCAGCTTGCGGCGGCGGCGACAATGGCAGCGGCGCTGCCACGCCGGGCCCGGCAGCGCAGGCGGCAGCCAAGGCTGCGCCGCAAATCGCGCCGGGAAAAATGGTGCTGGCCTACTACTCGGACTATCCGAACAACTACAGCGATCTCACCAAGAATTACCAGAATTTCAATACCGTCTCGATCGACTTCTGGAACATCGCCAGCAGCGGCGAGATCCCGGAAAACGACGATCCTGCGCTGGCCAAGGCGCTCGCCTTCCTGGCCGCCAAGAAAATCCCGGCCTACGGCTGCATCTCCAACATGGCTGACGACTGGAGCCCGTCGATTGCGCACGATGTCACCTCCGCCAACCGGGCAGCGGCGATCGCCAACCTGGTGGCGCTGGCGCAAACCAAGGGGCTGGCCGGCATCAATATCGATTTTGAAAACGTGGCGCCGCAAGACCGCGCGAACCTCAGCGGTTTCGCCGCCGACCTGGGCGCGGCGCTGCATGCCAACGGCCTGAAGCTGATCATCAGCGTACCGGCCTTCTCGGCAAGCGATGAAAACGATGACTACAACAAGGCATTCGACCTGCAGGCGCTGGGACAGGCGGTCGACTTCATCCAGATCATGACCTACGATGAAACCATTCCGGTGTGGTCGCCGGGTCCGGTGGCCGGTTCCGGCTGGATGGAAGATGCGCTCGACTATGCTGTCAGCAAGACTGCGCCCGCCAAGATCCTGAACGGCATCCCGGCCTACGGCAACGACTGGCCGGAGAAGGGCGACGGCAGCCAGCTGTTCTGGCGCCAGACTGCTGCGTTAATCAAGCAGTACGGCGTCACGCCGCGCTACGACGCCAAGACCGACTCGCTGGTGTTCAATTACAAGGCCACGGACGGCAGCGGCACGCATACTGTGTGGAGCGAGAACGCCGCCAGCATCAAGCTGAAAACCGGCCTGGTGAATGCCTACGGCCTGGGCGGCACTTCGATGTATGCGCTCGGCATGGAAGACAGCAGTTTCTGGAAGGCCTTCAACGCCGGCCTGCAAAACTAAGTGGCGGCAGGAGCGCTTGCCGCGCTGCTTTAGCGGTAAGCGTATCCCAGGCCCAGCGACAGGTCGCGCGCGCGCTGCACCACCAGGTCGATGAAGCCTTGCAGGTTGTCGGCGGTGATGCGGCTGGCCGGGCCGGCGATGCTGAGCGAAGCGATCACCGCGCCGTCGGCGTCCATGATGGGTGCGGCGATCGCCACCGCGCCGCTGGAGCGCTCGGCGAAGGAAACCGCGTAGCCTTGCGCCAGCACTTGCTGCAGTTCTTTTTCCAGCGCCTGGCGGTCGACGATGGTGTTGTCGGTGAAGCGGGTCAGCGCACCGGCCAGCACCGCTTCTTGCACCGGCTGCGGCGCGTGCGCCAGCAGCACCTTGCCGGAGGCGCCGGCGTATAGCGGGCGGCGATTACCGACATCGGTGTGGACGCGGATCGCCTGGGTCGATTCCCAGCGCGCCACGCACACCATTTCCAGGCCGTCGCGCACCCGCACCTGGACGTTTTCATTGCAGATGCCGCCGATATCGCGCAGATGGCTGCGCGCCACCCGCACCAGGCTGACCTGCTCCTGGGCGGCGACGCCCAGATACAGCGCCTTGTAGCCCAGGTGATAAGTCGGCGTATCGCCTTCGCGATGCAGCAGCCCGCGCTGTTCCAGCGTGTAGAGCAGACGGAAGGTGCGCGCCTTGGTGTTGCCGGAGCGGACCGACAGCTCGGTCACCCCGAGTCCCGGGTTTTGCGCCACCAGCAACAACAGCGCCAGTGCTTCATCTACTGCGGCAACGGTATAGTCGGCCATGCTTCCTGCTTCTGATCAGATTAATTTTTCGCTAGTGTCCTGGGTCAGAAGTTCGTTGAGTGAGAAAAGTGATGAAATCGCTGTCAGGCTAGGCGCAAAACGGAGCAAGGGTGTGGTCCCCTGTATTTGCAACGACGCATGACAGCGATTTCATCGCTTTTCTTCAACGAATTTCTGATTCAGGGTACTAATATACCTCGACATGGCTACTGCCAGTTGCGCAAGCTGCTCCTGCAGCTTGGCGAAGCCGGTGCTGCGCTCCAGGCTTTGCTCGTTCATGTACAGCGCGCGGTTGATTTCTATCTGCATGCTGTTGCGGCCATGCTGCGGATCGCTGTAGGCGCGCACCAGTTCGGCGCCGCGATAGGGATCGTTGATCTTGACTATATAGCCCAGCGCCTGCAGCTGCTGCGCCACCCATTGCGTGAAGGCCGGATCGGCGGCGCTGCCGTCGCGGTCGCCCAGCACGAAATCCGGACGGCGCGCGCCGTTGTCGATATTCATGGCGTTGCCGACTGATTTCATGGAATGGCAATCGATATGCCAGACCTGGCCAAAACGTGCGTGGGCGCTATCGATCAGCTGCTTCAGTTGCGCATGGTAGGGATCGTAATAATGTTCGATGCGCTGCTGCACCTCGGCCACGCTCAGCTTGCGCTCGTACATGGGCACGCCGGGCAGGGCGTAGCGGCGGATCAGGCCCATCCCGGCCTTGCTCTTGTCCGATACCTGGATAGGTTGCGGCCAGGGCTGGTCCAGCAGTTCCGGGTCGATATCGCCGCGGGCGCGGTTGAAATCGATGTAGCTGCGGTGCACGCCGGCCGCCAGCAGTGTAGCGCCAGACTGCGGCGCGCCGCTCCACAGCTCATCGACATAAGCGTCCCAGCCGGACATCAGCGCCGCCTCCGGCGCAATGGCGCGCATGTCGGGCGGACAGAAGCGGCTGCTGTGCGGCGAATCGAAGATCAGCGGAATCTGCCTGTCTTGCTCGGGTCGGGTGAGAAAAAACGTGTCTTGCATGATGCTGCCTTATTCTATGAAAGCGCGGCTCAATAGCCGCTGTAAACCGCAAACGCCATGAAGGCCATCGCCAGCAAAGTGAAGATGGCGAACAGCGGCAGGATGAAACGCAGCCAGGCGCCGTAGCCGACCTTGCCGGTCGCCAGGTAGGCGAGCAGCATGCCGGAAGTCGGCGTCACCATATTGGTCAGGCCGTTGCCGAACAGGAAAGCCAGCACCACGCTCTGGCCGCTGACGCCGGACAGGTGGCCGATCGGACCGAGGATGGGCATGCTGATGGCGGCCTTGCCGGAGGTCGAGGGAATCAGCACATCGAGCAGCATCTGCACCAGGATCATGCCTTCTGCCGCGAACAGCCTACCGCGTCCTTCGACGATGGCGGCCAGATGGAAGATCACGGTGTCCAGCACCAGGCTGTCGTGCAGGATGATTTCAACCGCCTTGGCCAGGCCGATCAGCAAACCCGCCAGCATCATGCCCTTCATGCCTTCGACGAAGGCGTCGCAGGCGGTGCGCACCGACATGCCGGCGGCGATGGCGATGAGGATGCCTTCAAAGATATAGAAGGCGCCGAGCTGGATATCGCCCCATTTCCAGACGCTGGTGCCGACCACCAGCGCGATCACGCTGGCGCCCACCACCGTCAGCACGAAGCGGTGCGGCAGCGACAGCCGCTGGGTATGGTCGAGCGCGGCCGGCACGCTGTAGCCCTGGCGCTTGACGTAGTACAGCAGATAGGCGATGCCGATCGCCAGGAACAGCACGAACACCGCCAGCCGCAAGCCGGCGCCGCTCAGCAGCGGCACCTGCACGATAGGCTGGGCGATCACCAGCGCCAGCGGGTTGGTGACGGAAGCCAGGTAGCCGACCTTGGCTGCGATCGCCACCAGCGCGGTGGCGTACAGCGGCCCCAGGCTGAGCCGTTCCGCCAGGATCAGCATCATGGGGATGATCACCAGGTATTCCGAGATCAGGCCGAGGAAGGTGCTGCCGGCAGCGATCACTATCATCAGCAGCGGCGTCAGCAGATAGACATTGCCGCCGGTGCGCGCCAGCAGGCGGTCGATGCCGGCATCCAGCGCGCCGCTCTTGCGCAGCACGCCGAACATGCCGCCGATGAACATGATCATGAAGATCAGCGGCGCACTCTTGGCGAGGCCGGCCGGAATCGCCGCCATCGCCGAAAACAGGCTGGCCGGGTAGGCCTGCTGCGCGCTGCTGGCGGCGGGGCTGGCGGCCAGCAGCGAAGCCAGGTCGCGCTGCTTGGCGATCAGCTGGTAAGTGCCGGGCACCACCAGCCTGGCCTGGCGCTGGAACTCGCCGGAATCCAGGAGATAGGTCAGGCCGACCGCCACCAGCATGATCAGCAGCATCATCGCCACCGGATGCAGCATGCGGCTTTTGCCGTGCGCGTCCTGTTTTTCGCTTTCCATGCTGCTGCTTGCCATGCTGGTCTCCGCGGCCGATTTACCGAACGATGTGTTTCTGTGCCGGTCCCGGAACAGTTTATCGGGTACCGGCGCTATGCTGCTTTAGAACTTGTGGCGCAGGCCGACCGTGAAGGCGGTTTGCGCATTGTCGGCGCCAGGTGCGCCGCCGGTGATGCCCGGACTATACATGCCGGCGGCGCGCAGGTTCGCCACGTAGCTGTACAGGTCCGTGCGCTTGGACAAGCTATAGTCGAGACCCAGGTTGACCTGGGTCAGGCGGCCCTTGGTGCTGCTGCCGACAAAGCTGTAGCGCGACTGCAGCACGCTGCCGACCAGGCGCAGGCTGTCCGACCAGGCGTAGTTGACGCCGAGGTCGAAGACATTGGTGCTGTTGTTGTTGGAGCCGCCCGCGGTGAACGGCGAGGAACCGGCGCTGCCGCTGAATTTCACGGCCAGCGGCGCGGCGTTGCCGCCGTTGGTGGCCAGCGGCTGCAGCACTTTCGACCAGGCGCCGAAGAAGCGCCAGGGTCCGGTCTTGTAGCTGGAGCCCAGCATCCAGGTCTTGATGCAGGTATCGCCCGGGTGGCCATAGCTTGGCGTACAGCCGGCGCCCAGCGTCGCACCCTGGTCGCTGGAGGTATTGACGCCGCCGGACAAGGTACCGAGTTTGGATTGCCAGTAGCCGAAGCCGATGCCGAACGGACCGTTCTCGTAATTGGCGCCCAGGCCGATCGACTGGCCGGTGGAGGTGGAACCGGCGGTTTCGCCGAAGCCATAGGTGGCGTTCAGCACCAGGCCGTTCATGAGCGGCGTGTCGTAGCGGATCTGGTTGTTTGCGCGGTTGCCGCCGACGCGGTCCAGGTTGTTGTCGTGCACGCCGTTGATGAACACGCCGAAATCGTACACGCTGGAGTAGTAGGTAGCCACTTCGTCGATGAAATCCTTGCGACGCCCCAGTTGCACGGTGCCGAAATTGCCCGACAGGCCGACTACCGAGGTGCGGCCGAAGGTCAGGCCGCCCTGGCCGGAAGCGCCTGTATCGACGGCAAAGCCGCCTTCCAGATGAAACAGCGCCTTCATGCCGCCGCCCAGGTCCTCGCTGCCCTTGAAGCCGAAGCGCGATTGCTGTAGATCGCCGGAATCGACGCTGAAGCGGCTGCCGGTGCCGCGCGCATTGGCGGCGGTCGGCGTGGCGATCTTGTTGACATAGGCGACGCCCGAATCCAGCAGGCCATACACAGTGACATTGGTTTGCGCCTGCGCGGCATAGCTGCAACTGCCTAGAACGGATAATGCAATTAACGACTTCTTCATGACTCACTCCTCCCGGTTGAAAAAATTCAAAGGCCGCTTCGGCTGTCCGGTCGTCTTCAGGCGACGCTCTCCTGAAAATGCATGACCGCTTCCGGCTGCTCTATTGTTTCATCTAATAAAACAACGTATTGATATATGAAACAATGGTAGGGGCGATATTTTTCCGTGTCAATCGTAATTGCTAAAAATTTGAGCGCGTTCTACAGAACCCTGTTGTGCAAGGAACCTGGAAACGCATAGCGTCGAGGTAGAAAAATGACGCCGTCAGGACGGAGTAGCGAGAAGATGGGGGATTATGCGAAAAGCAGGAATCTGTCGGCATCGTGCAACAATGCCTGGCCAGACTGGCCGCCCGCGGCAGGGCGGCGACGTGTTTCAGGAAAGCGCTGCATCGGCTTCCGCTGCGGCTTGCTTGCCGTTTTCCGGAGTGACAGCGGAACGCAGCATCGCCGATGCCGCATCGAGCCGGCAAGGCTTGCCGAACAGACGGGCGGAAATCAAACCGCTTTGCAGCGCGCCCAGGATGGTCATGGCGTAAACCGACGGCGCGGCCGGCAGTTTCACGCCTTTTTCAGCGACCGCGCGCTCCAGCCGCTGGGTGATCCAGGCTTCGTGCATGCTGTAGAAAGATTGCAAAGCGGTCAGCACGTTTTGCGGCAGGCTGGTAGCTTCGGCAGCCAGCATCCCGCACAGGCAGACGCGGCTGGTGCCGAGGTTCTTGCGCCACAGCGCCAGGTATTTTTCGACCTGCTCCTTGAGCGGCCCGTTCACATCCATGCCGCGCATGATGTCGCCGATATTGCCGGCATAGGCTTGCACCGCCGCCAGCGCCAGGTCTTCCTTGGTCGGGAAATAGTAGTGGATGCTGGAAGTCTTGACGCCCACCAGCTCGGCCAGGTCGCGATAGCTGAACCCGTTATAGCCGCGCGTGCCCAGCAGCACCAGCGTGTGCTCCAGCAGTTGTTCGCGTACAGGGGAGGCGGTTTTCATGATCTTGTTACCTATAAAGAGATAGAGGCGCAATACGGTGGGCGCGCAATGTACGATTTCTGGCGGCAGTTCCAGGCTGCGAATATCCCGCCATGCTACGTCTTTTATCCCTGCGGCGGCAAGCCTGCGCAACAACCAAAATCACAAAGACGCTTTGTTCGGATAGTACCATATGTTATCTACTGAAAGGTAGACAAATATCTGGCTTTCATTTTCTGTGGCGTATAGGGTAATGATTTATTTGTATAAGCAAATACCATTTGACTACCTAGTAGTAGATAACTAGAATCCATCTTACAGTAGTTGCAGACACGTTGTTACAGCCTTATCCGACCCAGATTTTTTCCTACGGCAATATCAGGACTGGATCGGGCAACGTGCCCGGGCTGCGGGATGAAATAGCGGATTCGGAAAGCGCCGCGTATCACAGGCGCTTTTTATTTCCCCTAGATATCTACCTAGTGATAGATATATATCCCAAAGCCTAGCACGACGGTCCAGCAAGGTTGCCGCCCCGTCAGACCATGCGTTGCATGGCCACTGTATTTGACACTTTGTTATCAACTCAAACAAGAAAGCATCCATCATGAAAACCAATCTGATCGCCGCACTGGCCCTGACCGCAATCGTTTCCGCTCCTGCATTTGCAGCCGACAATATCACCCCGCTGACCCGCGCCCAGGTCCAGGCCGAACTGGTTCGCGCCCGCGCCGCCGGTGAACTCAATTTCGCCAACTCGCAATATCCGGTGTACCTGCCCGTCGCCGCCAGCAACGTCCCCGGCAAGACCCGTGCCGAAGTGCAGGCCGAACTGGCAAAAGCACGCGCTGCCGGCGAGCTCGATTTCGCCGGTTCGCAATATCCGCAGTTCGTCGCTCCCTCCATTGCATCCACCAAGACCCGTGCCGAAGTCCAGCAAGAACTGGCGCAGGCGCGCAGCTCCGGCCAGCTGGTTTTCTCCAACGGCCAATATCCGGTCGATGCCAATAACGGCAATTGATTGTCTGCAAGCTGTTCCCGCCAGCACGGGGGAACCGGCAACAATGACGAAACCCGCGCGGCGTTTAGCTCTCGCGGGTTTCTTTTTTTTTCAGAATGTATGAATAAGCGGCTAGAAAAATCGCATGAAGAATAGTTGAAAATGCTATTTTAGAAATATAAATTCGACCTATATTCCTATATTCCTATATTTGGTACAATCATCCCTACTTTAGGAATATTGGCTTATGCGACCTCTTGATATTCTTTTTTCGCCGCCGGAGCAGCGGCTTATCGCGACGGTATTGACACACCCGGAACGGGATTTCGGCACCCTTGAGCTATTGAGCAAGATGGGTAGCAGCCGAAGTGCGGGCAGCGTAGTGCTTAAGCGATGGGTAGAGTCAGGATTGCTGAAAGAACGCAGGGTTGGCAATCAGCGCCGCCTGTCCGTCAACCCCGATTTCATCCTCTACCCCGAACTGCGGAAAATAGCCTTGAAGACGGTGGGCTTGGCCGAGCCCCTGACGCGCGCCCTTGCGCCCATTTCGGCCCGACTGCGGGAAGCGTTTGTCTTCGGCTCTGTCGCGGCTGGCAAGGACACCAATGACAGCGATATCGACATGGTCGTCGTCGGCGACGTGGACCTGTTTACCGTGTCTCCCTTACTGGACTCAGTGGAGCAAGAGCTAGGGCGACCAATTCATGTGAATGTCTACACCGAGGGCGAATGGTCATCTGGCGACGACCCCGTGCTTCAGTCCATTAAGCTCGGACCTCGTATCGATTTAATGGGGGAACTACATGGCACGACCAATTGAATATGAGAATCTGCTGAAGGTAGGCTCTTTCAAGGAGGCGGCATCGAGCCAGGAATCCATCCAACAGTTCATGCAGAATGCGCAAGAGCTGCTGGCCGCCACAAAGGCCGGCCTTGGCGCCTCTCCGCAGTTCTTGCTTGCCTACGAAGGCATGTTCAACGTCGTCATGGCGGTACTGGAGTTCTATGCGGTTCGCCCGGGCGATGCCGGTGGACACAGGGCCATAGCAATCGGTCGCGTTGCAGCAGACCTTGGCTTGGCTCCGGCGAAGCAAAGCGCGCTGCTCCGTCTCCATGACGCTCGCAATCGCGTCACGTACCGCAAACCTGTCCCTCCGGTAACCAACTCGGACGCTGACGCCATGCGAAGCATTCTGGATGACATGCATTCTGCGGCACGCGCACTTATCGCTCCACTTTGATGAGCCCCTCCCATCTAGTCACTTAAACTGCTTATCCTTACTGCTCTGCAATAAACACAAGGCTTTAAGTGCATTTCAGCCAATCACTTATTCATGCCCTCGCAACCACAGGACCGGCGCTAGCTTCCCGCCGCCAGGGTGCGGAAAAAATCGGATAGCTTGGCCAGGTCCGAAAACGCGACATTGAAGCGGAACCAGGGATGCGGCGGCGGCGCGACGTGGAAAAACTCCCCGGGCGCCAGCCAAATGCCTTGCGCCAGCGCCTGGTCGGCAATTTCCGTGGCGCTCAGCCTGCTGTCCTGCATCCTGGCCCAATAAAACATGCCGCCGCGCAGCGGCCCGAACGGCAGCAAACCGGCGTCTTCCAGCCTGGCGCTGACCTGCGCCTGCGCGGTGAGCAAGGCGCCGGCCAGGCGCTCGACGTGACGCCGATGATGACCTTCGGTCAGGGCGTTGTAGACCAGCCGTTCGGTGATTTCCGAATTGGTCAGGGTCAGGATCATCTTGGTGCGCGCCAGCTCCTGCGCCAGCTCGCTCTGGCAAACGATGAAGCCCAGCCGCAGCGACGGCGCGATGGTCTTGGAAAAGCCGCTCACATAGATCACGCGGCGCAAGCCGTCCAGCGCCGCCAGCATCGGATCGGTGGCTTGCGCCAGTTCGCGGTAGAGATCGTCTTCCACCACCCAGAAACCGTGCCGCTCGGCGGCCTGCAGCACGCGCATCGCGCAGGCCGGGGTATAGCTGGTGCCGGTCGGATTCTGCAACACCGGATTGGTGAAGAAAATCTTCGGCCGGTGCAGCGCCGCCAGCTGCTCCAGCGCGTCCAGATCGACGCCGCTGACGGTGCGCGGCACGCCGATCACATTGATGGCCGCCAGCCGCAGCATGGCGATCAGGTTGCAATAGCCGGGTTCTTCGATGAAGACCGTGTCGCCCGGCTTGACCAGGGTGCGCATGATCAGGTCCAGCGCCTGCGTCACGCCGTGGGTAGTGACCACCTGGTGCGGCGCGATATCCAGCGACCAGTTGGCGAAGGACTTGGCGATGGTTTGCCGCAGCGGCCCGTAGCCGAAGGGATGGCCGTAGCCGACCTGCTGCGCCCCGGGCGAGCGGATGATGCGCCGCTCCGCCGCGTGCAAACCCTCGCCGTCCAGCATGCTGCTGGGCAGCCAGCCGCAGCCGGCCTTGATCGGCACCCGCTCGTCGGCAAACACTTCCGAAAACAGCCAGGCCGAGTCGATCACCGGATTGGGCCGGATCGCCGGCATGCCGCTGCGCTGCGCCGCTTCGCGCTTGGCGATGAAGAAGCCGGCGCCGCGCCGGGCGATCAGCATGCCGCTGGCCACCAGCCGCTCATAGGCTTCGACGATGGTGGCGTTGCTGACGCCTTGCTGGCTGGCGAACTGGCGGATCGACGGCAGCCGCTCGCCAGGACGCAGCCTGCCGCTATCGATCAGGGCGCCGAGGGCGGCGACCACTTGTTCCACCAGGCCGAGGGCGGATTGCCGGTCCAGCGGCAGAGGGAGTGGCAAGGCATCGGTTTGGGCAGTCATGGCGTCAGTGTATTCAGTACAGACCAGGATTCACAACAATACACTTTTAACGATTTGTGTGAAGTGTATCTATGAATCCCGATTGTAACTGCAATAATCGGCCACATTACCAACCACCGTAAAGCTGCCTGCCGTGAACACACATCAATCGGATCAAGACCTGTCGGCATTCTGGATGCCATTCACCGCCAACCGCCAGTTCAAGGACGCGCCGCGGATGTTCGTGTCCGCCAAGGGCATGTATTACCAGACCGACGACGGCCGCCAGGTGCTGGACGCCACCGCCGGCCTGTGGTGCGTCAACGCCGGCCATTGCCGCGACGAGATCACCGCCGCCGTCACGCGCCAGATCGGCAGCATGGATTACGCGCCGACTTTCCAGATGGGCCATCCGCTGGCGTTCGCCGCGGCCGATAAAGTCGCAGGGCTGATGCCGGCCGGGCTGGACCGCATCTTTTTCACCAATTCCGGTTCGGAAGCGGTCGATAGCGCACTGAAGATCGCCCTGGCTTACCACCGCGCCCGCGGCGAAGGCCAGCGCACCCGCTTCATCGGCCGCGAGCGCGGCTACCACGGGGTCGGCTTCGGCGGCATTTCGGTAGGCGGCATCAGCAACAACCGCAAGGCTTTTTCCGGCAACCTGATGCCCGGCGTCGACCACTTGCCGCATACCCTGAACATCGCTGAAGCCGGCTTCAGCGACGGCCAGCCGGCCTGGGGCGCGCACCTGGCCGATGAACTGGAACGGCTGGTGACTTTGCACGACGCCTCCACCATCGCCGCCGTCATCGTCGAACCGCTGGCCGGCTCCACCGGCGTGCTGGTGCCGCCGGTCGGCTACCTGGAACGCTTGCGCGCGCTGTGCAGCAAGCACGGCATCCTGCTGATTTTCGATGAAGTGATCACCGGCTTCGGCCGCCTGGGCGCTGCCACCGCGGCCGAGTATTTCAAGGTGACGCCCGACCTGATCACGCTCGCCAAGGGCATCAACAACGCGGCGATTCCGATGGGTGCAGTAGCGGTCCAGCGCGAAATCCACGATACGGTGGTGCAAGCCACCGCCGTCGGCGGCATCGAACTGATGCATGGCTACACCTATTCCGCCCATCCAGTGGCTGCCGCGGCCGCCATCGCCGCCATCGACCTGTATCAAAGCGAGCGCCTGTTCGAGCGCGCACGCGAATTGTCGCCGCTGTTCGGCCGGGCGGCGCATGGCGTGGCCGGCGCGCCGCACGTCAAGGACATCCGCAACCTCGGCCTGGTGGCGGGCATCGAACTGGAATCACGGCCCGGCGCGGTCGGCGCCCGCGCCTACGAAGTTTTCCGCAAGTGCTTTGAAAAAGGCGTGATGGTGCGCTATACCGGCGACATCCTGGCCTTCTCGCCGCCGCTGATCGTGCAGCCGGAAGAAATCGAACGCATCTTCAGCACAGTGCGCGAAGCACTCAATGAAACCAAATAATCAGAGGCAGTCCATGACCATTTCTCAAATCAATCATTTCATTTCAGGCGCACCGGCGGCTGGCCGCTCAGAGCGTTATTCCGACGTCTTCAATCCGGCCACCGGCGAGGTGGTCGCCCAGGTTGCGCTGGCATCCGCGCAAGAAGTGGATAAAGCCGTCGCCAGCGCGCGCGCGGCCTTTCCGGCCTGGTCCGAGACTTCACCGCTGCGCCGCGCGCGGGTCATGTTCAAGTTCAAGGAACTGCTGGAGCAGAATCACGACAAGCTGGCGGCCCTGATCACGCGCGAGCATGGCAAGGTGTTTTCCGATGCCAAGGGCGAAGTGGTGCGCGGCATCGAAGTGGTGGAGTTTGCCTGCGGCATTCCGCATCTGCTGAAGACCAGCCATACTGACAATATCGGCGGCGGCATCGACAACTGGAATTTGCGCCAGCCGCTGGGCGTGGTGGCCGGCATCACGCCGTTCAACTTCCCGGTGATGGTGCCGATGTGGATGTTCCCGGTGGCGATCGCTTGCGGCAATTGCTTCATCCTGAAACCGTCGGAACGCGATCCTTCGGCCAGCCTGCTGATCGCCGACCTACTCAAGCAGGCGGGCTTGCCCGACGGCGTCTTCAATGTGGTCCAGGGCGACAAGCTGGCGGTGGATGCCTTGCTCGCGCATCCGGACGTGCAGGCCGTTTCCTTTGTCGGCTCGACCCCGATTGCAGAATACATTTATACCGAAGGCGCGCGCCGCGGCAAACGCGTGCAAGCGCTGGGCGGCGCCAAGAACCACCTGGTGGTGATGCCGGATGCCGATCTGGAACAAGCGGTCGACGCCTTGATCGGCGCTGCCTACGGTTCCGCCGGCGAGCGCTGCATGGCGATTTCGGTAGCGGTGGCGGTGGGCGATATCGCCGATCGCCTGGTCGAGCGGCTGACGCTACGCGCCGCTGCGCTCAAGATCGGCAACGGCGATCAGGCCGATTCCGAGATGGGCCCGCTGGTCACCGGCGCGCACAAGGCCAAGGTCGAGGCTTACATCGCCAAAGGCGTGGAAGAGGGCGCCAAGCTGCTGGTCGACGGCCGCGGCTTGCGGGTTGCCGGCCATGAAAACGGCTTCTTCGTCGGCGGCACCCTGTTCGACCACGTGACGCCGGAAATGACCATCTACAAGGAAGAAATCTTCGGCCCGGTGCTGGCGGTGGTGCGGGTGCCGGATCTGGGCAGCGCGGTGGAACTGGTCAATGCCCATGAATTCGGCAACGGCGTTTCTCTCTTTACCAGCGACGGCGGCGTGGCGCGCGCATTTTCACGGCAGATCCAGGTCGGCATGGTCGGCATCAACGTGCCGATTCCAGTGCCGATGGCCTGGCATTCCTTCGGCGGCTGGAAGCGTTCGCTGTTCGGCGACCACCATGCCTACGGCGAAGAAGGCATCCGTTTCTATACGCGTTACAAGAGCATCATGCAGCGCTGGCCGGACAGCATCGCCAAGGGCGCCGAGTTCACCATGCCAACCGCAAAATAGAAGCGCCCGTTCTCGGGCATGGTGCTGGAAGCGGCGCGCCACAGCGTCAATGCGTCGCCAGCAGCCGGTACTTTGCGCCCGCCGCCGCGGGCGCCGATTGCACCAGCGCGACTTGCCGCGCTTGCCAGACAATCGGCGGCGCCAGCAAAGTATCGGCGGGCGCATCGGCATTGCGCGCCAGCGTGATGTGCGGCTGGAAGCGGCGGCGCTGGTCGAAGCCGATCCGGCAACGCAGCAACTCGGCCGCCAGCGCGGCCTGCAGGTCGAGCAGCGCCGCCGGCGGCTCGCTCATCTGCAACGCCGCGATCCGGTGGCGGCGGAAGTAGGCGACCCGATCCAGCACCAGCGTCATCGCGGCCTGCGGTAAATTTTCCAGTATCTGTTCCAGCAACGGCAGCGCGCCGGCCGGCTGTTCTCCCAGGAAAGCCAGGGTGATATGAAAATCGTCGCGGTGCACGGCGCGCCCGGGCGCCAGCGCCTGTACCTGGGCCAGGCGCTGGCTGGTTGCTTCATCCGGCCATAGCGCATAGAACAGCCGCCGCGGCCCGCCATCGAGGCTAGCTGTCATGCGCCGCTCCTGCCAAGGCCGGCTTCAGCGCCGGCCCCGCAACGGTATCTTCCACCAGGAAACCGAGCACACGGATCTGTTCGCGCAAGCGGTCCGCTTCCTGCCATTGCCGCGCCGCGCGCGCGGCCTGGCGTTGCGCGGCCAGCTGCGCTACTGCTGCGGGTATGGCGACGCTGGCCGGACGCCAGCCATCCAGGTCCAGGCCCAGCACTTCATCCATTGCGCGCAAGGTCGCTTTGCAAACGGCTGCATCGGTGTCGCTGCGCACCAGCTCCCACACCAGCGCCAGCGCGCGCGAAAAATTCAGGTCGTTATTGATCTCGGCGCGGAAGCGCTGCATCCATGCCTCGTCGGCCGCACCGTCATTCGGCCAGCGATGGTAAGCCTCTCTCAAGCGCTGCAAGCCGGTTGCCGCGGCCTGCAAGCCGTCCCAGCTGAATTCCAGCTGGCTGCGGTAGTGCGCCGCCATGCACAGGTAGCGATACGCGAGCGGATCGAATCCCCGTTCGCTGAGCGACTGCAGGCGCAGGAAATCGCCGTCGGACTTGGACATCTTTTCACTGCCGGTCTGCAGAAAATAGCCATGCATCCAGTAATTGGCCAGGCGGGTGCCGTGGCAAGCCTGGGTCTGCGCGATCTCGTTGCTGTGATGGACGGCGATGTGATCCTCGCCGCCGCAATGGATGTCGAACAGGCTGCCGAGATGCGCGGCCGACATCGCCGAGCATTCGATGTGCCAGCCGGGAAAGCCGCGGCCCCAGGGGCTGTCCCACTCCATCTGGCGACGCGTCTCGGGCGGACTGAATTTCCACAGGGCGAAATCGGTGACGCTGCGCTTCTCTCCCATGTCGACCCGTGCCCCGGCCTGCAAGGCATCGCGATCCAGCCGCGCCATGTAGCCGTAATCGTCCTGCTTGCTGGTGTCGAAGTAGATGCCGTCGGCGGTGCGGTAGGTGTAGCCCTTCTGCTCCAGGCTCTGGATGAAGCCAATCTGCTGCGGCAGATAGTCGGTGGCGCGGCACCAGACCGCCGGCTGCAACAGGTTGAGCGCGCGGAAATCTTCCATGAAAGCGACGCTATAAAACTCCGCGATGTCCCAGGCGCTCTTGCCGCTGCGGCGGCTGCCTTTTTCCATCTTGTCTTCGCCGTCGTCGCCGTCCGACACCAGGTGGCCGACGTCGGTGATGTTGACCACATGCTGCACCTGGTAGCCGTTGAATTCCAGCGTGCGCCGCAGCAGGTCCTCGAAAATGTAGGTGCGCAGGTTGCCTATGTGGGCGTAGTCGTACACCGTCGGTCCGCAGCAGTACAAACCCGCGCGGCCGGGATCAATGCTGTCGAAGCGGCGGACGCGGCGCTCCCAGCTGTCGTATAGATGGAGTTCCATGCAGTTCATTTAACAAATACGGGTGATGTGAAACGATGCCGTGACGGCAAGCCGGCGCAGACTAAATCAGGCGCAAAAATCAGGCGCAATACAGGATGTCGTGCGACAACAGCGTGCGCAGACTTGAGGACGGGAGCAGATGATGGCGTGCTTGAGCATGGCTTATACTAACTTGCGGCGCTTGCCATGGTCAAGCACGCCGAGCGCACCTCGGCGGCCCCAACAACTTTCCGGAGCAGACAATGAAAGAGCAACGCATCAAGCATCGCAAACTGGGATCGGGCGGCCTGACGGTATCGGCCATGGGGCTGGGCTGCATGGGCATGAGCACCGCCTACGGCGCCGCCGATGAAAAGGAATCCATCGCCACCCTGGAACACGCGCTGGAACTCGGCATCAATTTCTTCGACACCGCCGAGCAGTACGGCCCCTACCTCAACGAGGAATTGCTGGGGCGGGTCTTCAAGAGCCGTCGGCATGAAGTGGTGCTGGCCACCAAGTTCGGTTTCAAGATCGAGAATGGCGTCACCACCGGCATCACCAGCGAACTCGGCCATGTCCGGCGCGCGGTGGAAGGCTCGCTGCGCCGTCTCGGCACCGATCACATCGATCTGCTGTACCAGCACCGGGTCGATCCGGCGGTGCCGATCGAAGACGTGGTCGGCGTCATGGCCGAGCTGGTGCGCGAAGGAAAAGTGCGCTTCCTGGGACTATCGGAAGCCGGCGTCGCCAATATCCGCAAGGCGCACGCGGTGCATCCGATCAGCGCCCTGCAAAGCGAATACTCGCTCTGGGAGCGCAACCTGGAAGCCGAAATCCTGCCTGTGCTGCGCGAACTCGGCATCGGCCTGGTGCCTTTCAGCCCGCTCGGCCGCGGCTTCCTCAGCGGCAGTGCGCAGCGCGCCGAAACCTATCCGGCCAGCGATTTCCGCCATCTCGATCCGCGCCTGCAAGGCGAGAACTTCGACGCCAACATGCGCGCCGCCAAAGTAGTGGCGGATATCGCCGCAGCCAAGGGCGCCACCGCCGGCCAGGTTGCGCTGGCCTGGGTGCTGCAGCAAGGCGACGACATCGTGCCGATTCCCGGCACCAAGCGCCGCACTTACCTGGAACAGAACGTGAACGCCGTCGACGTTACCCTGACGGCAGCCGAGACCGACGCGCTGGAGAGCGCACTGCAGCGGGTAGCCGGCGAGCGTTACAGCAAGGAGCGCATGGCCTGGGTCGACCGTTAAGCATTAAACCTTAAGGGCAGGCGCTGGCGTTGCAGGTATTGCCGGCGCTTGCAGCGGACTTGAGATTGGTCTGCGCGGCATTGCCGTTGTTGGCGCTCAGGCGATTGTTGCTGAAGCTGGACTGGGCATAGGCGGCCAGCCCGAAATGCTGGTTGCCGCGCATGGCGTTGCGGCTGACCTTGAGGTCGATGCCGAAAATGCCGTCGCCGCCATTGTTCTCGGCAGCGCTGTTGCTGATCGCGCCGCCGAACAGAACCGCGCCGCCGCGGCCGTTGCGCGACACCACCACATGATCCAGGTTGGCCGAATTGGTCTCCAGGTAGATGCCGTAGTTGCCCATGCCCTGGACGATGCCGTTCCTGACCGTGACATGGCTGCGGTTCACCGCGTGGATGCCGTTGCCGCCGCCGAGCGGCCAGCAGGGCGCAGGCAGTTTCTGGCAGCGCGTCGGCCCCTGGATCGCATAGCCATGCAGGTCGAGGGTGACGTTATCGGCATTGATTTCGATTGCGGTGGTGTTGGGGTCGGCCACCTTCATGTTGCCGGCCAGCTGATAGTGTCCCGGTTCGTCGATGATCACCATGAAGCCCGGTTTGTCGGCGCGCGCCGGATCGAGGGAAATGATGCGCTGCGCCGCCGCGCTGGCGCCGGACAAGGGCAGCCAGGCGAGCAAGGCTACTCCCGCGAATTTCTGCAAGCTGTGCATGACAGGTCTCCAATTTTTTTTCGGCTGGCCGCCTTGCTCGGCAAGACGAGCCACGCCAACTTATTCAAGATCCAGCTTTTCCGCATCCCTGGCAAAGATCGCCAGTTTCAAAGGCCGCACTGCGCCCATCCAGATGGCATGATCGCGATGGTCGGCCAGCTCATCGCCGGTCAGCGGATGGATGAATACGATCAGGCCGGCACGATGCAGCGCCAGCCATGGAATCAGTTCGCCGAATACTTCCGGCGCAAAGCCCAGCTGGCAGCTCCAGTCCGGGTGCGGACCTACCGGCTGCCGGTGCGCGCGGCCCACGCTCAGGGCAAAGCGTTGCGCGGCTTGCTCGCACAAGGCCAGCGCCTGCGGCATGCTGGCGGCGTCGTAATAGATGTGGGCGTGATAGCCGGTAATGGCGGCAAGCGGCTCGGGTGAAACGGTCATGCGAAAAACTCCAGACAGGTGATGCAAGAATGACAGCGGAGCGAAGCAGCCGGTTTCTTCAAGCGTTAGACTTCAAGAATACCCCTTTTCCGCCGCCAGAGGAATCGGCCGCCGGGGAGCGCCCGCTTGCTTGTCTTTCTGACTATCAGGATACGAATAAACGCGCACAAATATAAAATTCAGGGAGATATCTGGCGCACAATCGCTCTTGAAAAATCAAACCGGCTCTGTGTGCTGACGCACCGAGCGCCCATTCCAGCTTGTATATGCTGCTGCTATCGGCTTTGCCCACATGACGTGTAATCAACTACTCCCATGAACTCAATCAGCGCAGATGCAACAGTAGAAGCCGGCGATGCGGCGGCCCCTCAACCTGGACCGACGCCGACGCCGCTGGAGCAGCCGGCAGTGCAAGCAGCGGCCGAAACGCCGATGACAGGTCCGCTGGCGCCGCTGGCCCCCCACAGCGCCACCCATGTGCGCAGCCTGTGCCTGCGCATCCTCACCGTGCTGGCCCTGGTGTTCGCGCTGCAATGGGGGCAAAAATTCCTGGTGCCGCTGGTGTTCGGGATTTTCATCGCCTATACCTTGAATCCGCTGGTGGTCTGGCTGGAGCGCATCCGCGTGCCGCGCCTGTTCGGCACTTGCCTGGTGATGGCGACGCTGGTGCTGGGCCTGGCCCAGGTCGGCTATTCCCTGCGCGGCGAATTCCAGTCCATCATGGAACGCTTGCCAACCGCCGCCCATCAATTGTCGCGCGCCATCGTCAACGCCAGGAACCAGGGCGGGCAAACCAGCACGATCCAGAAAATGCAGGCGGCCGCCAGCGAGATCGAAAGCGCCGCCGGCCAGGCTGCCGGCGTGCGGCCCGACGCCAAACGGCAGGCGCCGGCGGCGGTCGCGCCGCCATCCTTCCAGCTCAGCGAATGGATATGGACCGGTTCGATGGGCGCCATGATTTTCATCGGCCAGGCCACCATGGTGGCCTTCCTGGTGTTTTTCCTTTTGCTGTCCGGCGACAAGTTCAAGCGCAAATTGGTGAAACTGACCGGACCGTCGCTGTCGAACAAAAAGATCGCCGTCAGCATCCTGCTCGAAATCAATTCCTCGATCCAAAGGTATATGTTCATGCTGCTGGTGACGAACTCGCTGCTGGCGGTGCTGATGTGGATCGCATTCCGCTGGATCGGCCTGGAAAACGCCGGCGCCTGGGCCCTGGCCGGCGGCTTCCTCCATATCATTCCCTATTTCGGCCCCTTGCTGATCGCGCTGGCGACCGGCATCACCGCCTTCATGCAGTTCGATTCCTTCTACATGATGCTGCTGGTGGCGGCGATCACGCTGGCTATCGCCACCCTGGTCGGCACCTTCGTGACGACCTGGATGACCGGCCGCATCGCCAAGATGAATGCCGCGGCGGTGTTTATCGTGCTGCTGTTCTGGGGCTGGCTGTGGGGAATATGGGGCCTGCTGCTGGGGATACCGATCATCGTCATCGTCAAGGTGGTCGCCAAGCAGGTCGACGGCATGCATGCGATCGCCGAACTGTTGAGCGACTAGGATCGGATTGCGCAGATTGCCGCAGGCAAAAAAATACGGCATCCGAAGATGCCGTATCGATTTCAGGACTGCTTGAGGCTGTGCTGCTTACAGCGTGATCTTGGCGATCTTGGCGCCTTGCAGCGAGACGCCGGCGATCAGGCCGCCGTTGGTGGTGACGAAACCGACGATAGGCTGCTGCGCCGTGTTGGTATCGATACTGCCGTTGGCGCCGATGTTAGCCAGCGCTACGGTGGCGTCGGCGCCGACGGTCCAGCCGTTGCTGTTGCGGAATTTATCCAAAGCGTCTTGCGTCATGAACAGCAGCACGATGGCTTTCGATTGCGCGCCGGCCTGGAAGCCGACGGAACCGGCAGTGGTGCTGTAATAGCCTTCGGTACGGTTGCCGACGCGCAGCGCGCCCTTGCCGTATTCAGCGCCCAGCACGAAGCTGGCTTGCAGCACTTGCGGGAATACCAGGACACCCTTGGCGCGCGCCACCAGCTCGCGTGAAGCAGGCGCGGTCTGGTACAGTTTCGACAAAGTGGCGTCTACGCCGGCATTGATGTCGGAGCGGCTGGTCTGGGAACTGGCGTCCTTGCCTGGCATGGTGGTGGTGCAGCCGGCGAAGGTGACGCTAGCCAGGGCGACAGCGACGGCAGCAAGGGTCTTGCTTGGGAATAAGGATTTTTTTTGCATTTTTTTCTCCAACGAGATGTGGATAACAAATGGACAACGTTGCAAATTATATATGGCATTTTCAAGATGCATGTACAAACTGGCAATTTTGAGTAAGCGTCAATTCCTCCAGTTCCGGACGATATTCCTGATCGGATCAGGCATCCTTGATTCGGCATCCATGAGCGACGGCAAGCGGCCCAGGCAACAGCCGCGTCGCAGTGATCGAGATGCGGCTGCATCTTTATCCGCAATCATGATGTCACTGTAGGCGCGATGTAAGATTGAATCTGTACGGTAGCGCACATTCAGGCAACGTTTCTCCGGCATCGGCCTGCCAGGGAGGACGGGCGCCGCAAGCTTTGAACAAACCCGAGGAAGCCGTCATGAACCAACATAGCAGTCCCCCGCAACCCGCGCTGTACCTGGACGACCTCACGGTCGGCTCGCTCTTCGTCAGCGGCGAGCACGCCATGGACGAGCAGCAGATCCTGGCGTTTGCGCAGCAGTTCGATCCGCAGCCCTTCCATCTCAGCGACGCCGCCGCCAGGGAAACCCTGTTCGGCGGACTGGCCGCCAGCGGCTGGCACACGGCAGCCATCACGATGCGCCTGCTGGTCACCAGCGGCATGCCGCTGCAGGGCGGCATCATCGGTTCGGGCGGCGAACTGAGCTGGCCGCGTCCGACCCGCGCCAGCGATATCCTGCATGTGGAAAGCGAAGTGCTGGAGGTGACGCCATCGCGTTCGCGGCCGGACCGCGGCATGGTGAAGCTGCGCAGCGAGACCCGCAACCAGCATGGCGAAATCGTCCAGCTGTTCGTCTCCAAGCTGGTGGTGTCGCGCAAGACGCCATGACGGCCAGCGGTCTACAATAAAAATTTTGAACGAAGCCAAGATGATAAAGATCCGCGAAATCGACCACCTGGTCTTGAGAGTGGCAGACCTCGGCAAGATGCTGCATTTTTACTGCGATGTGCTGGGCTGCAGCGTCGAACGGCGCCAGGAAGAAATCGGCCTGGTGCAGCTGCGCGCCGGCAATTCGCTGCTCGACCTGGTACCGGTCGACGGCAAGCTCGGCAGCGCCGGCGGCGCCGCACCGGGCAAAGAAGGACGCAACCTCGACCATTTCTGCTTCCGCGTCGAACCCTTCGACGAAGCCGCCATCCGCAGCCATCTGCTGGCGCACCAGGTCGATGCCGGTCCGCTGACTTCCAGGAATGGCGCCGAAGGCGAAGGGCCGTCGATCTATATCAGCGATCCGGAAGGCAACGTGGTGGAGCTGAAGGGGCCACCGGCGGTTTCCTGACGCATCCGCCATGGCTATTTCCGGATTGACCACCCTTACCTTTATCCTGCTTGCTGCGGCGATCTGCGCAGTCTGGCTGCCGGCGGTCCGCGTCAGCCGACACGCGACGCTGCCGCCCTGGACCGGCTGCTTCGTCGCCGCAGTCTGTTGCGGCCTGGCTGCCGGCGTCCTCAATCCCTGGTCGGCGGCGGCGTTGGTGATTTTTTGCGGCATCGCCTATCTGGCGTCGACCGCCAGGCAACCATCCGTTTCCCGCGTCCTGCTGACTACCGCTGCGGCAATCGTGGCGCTGGCGCTGGCCTTGCACCGTCTGCCGGGATTCAACAATCCGCTGCTGATTTCCGCTCTGACGCTGTCAGCCGGCGCCGCGCCGTTCAGCCAGTATGCAAACTTCGACAAGGGCGCCGCCGGCCTGGTGCTGCTGGCCTTGCTGTGCCGCCGCGCGGATTCCGCCGCGGCCTGGCGCGCATTGTTGAAAAAGACCTGGCCGGCAGCGCTGGCGACCGCCATCGCGGTGCTGGGAGCGGCGGCCTGGGTCGGCTATGTCAAAGCGGATTTCAAGCTGAGCCAGACCACGGCGCTGTTCCTGGCGACCAATCTGTTCTTTACGGTCGTGGCGGAAGAAGCGTTTTTCCGCGGCCTGCTGCAAGATCGCCTGGCAGCGTCGCTGGCGCGCTTTCATCATGGTCCGGTAGCGGCGCTGATCTGCTCCGCGTTGCTGTTCGGCGCAGCGCACGCGGCCGGCGGCGGCGTTTATGTCTTGCTGGCGGCCATCGCCGGCCTCGGCTATGCCTACGCTTATTACGCCACGCAACGTATCGAAGCGCCGATCATCGTCCATATCGTGGTCAATGCCGTGCACTTCATTGGCTTCACTTATCCGCATCTGCGCTGAGCCAGACCAGACAAGGGGCCGCCAGATCATTGCTCTTCAGCTGGTCCCTTGTCATTCTGCTTGAGCAGCACCCAGGCCATCGCTGCCAGCCCCAGGACGGCCGTCAGCAGTACGCCCCACAGCGCAAGATTGCGGGCCGGCACGCCGTCGCGGCTGGCGCTAGCCTGCACCACCGCAGCGGCGCTATCGACCGTCGCCAGCGGCAAGCTGTTTTCTTGCGCCGCCCTATAGCCGGGCAGCAGGCTTTGCATCGGCAGGTAGGGACTGGCGGCATTGGCCAGGCCAGCCGCCAAGGTGAACGGCGGCTGGCCGCTGACCAGCGCCACGATCTGGGCAGGTTCGAACTCCAAGGCAATCTCTGGCGCCGCGCTGAAGCCGGCGCTCTTCTTGTCGGCTTCGATCTTGATTTCACGGAACGCCGTCGGCGGCAATTCGAGCGCGGCGCTATCCTGCACTTTGCCGGCCGTCTGCAAATGATAGATGACGCCGGCGGTGAGCGAGGTCCATGGCTGGCCGGAGTCGTTACGGCCCAGCACCCGCACCGGGATCAGGAAATTGTCCCCCGCCGCCTTGATCTTCAGCGCCGCCAGCGGCGTCGCAAAGGGCAGGGCAAAACGCAGCTCGTACGGATTGAGCAGCTGCGGCGCGGCCAGGGCAGCGCTGACCCTGGGAGCGCTGCTGATGCCGCGTGCGGTCGTCAGGGTGGCGCTGCGCATGGTCACCGGCGCCACATGTCCGCCGGCATCGGTCCAGCTTACGCGCAGATACTGGTCCTTGAGACTGGCGCCGGACAACTCCACATGGTCGGCGCCCAGATGGCCGGCGCCGGCATCGGCACGATACAGAACGGTTTCCGCCAACGGCCGCCAGCCTTTCAAATCGGCGCTGGCCTGCAGCGTAAAGGTAATCGGCTGGGCATCGGGCAGGTCGACATCCAGCACCATGCCTACCACCGGATCGGCGATGGCGCGGGTATCCAGCAAGGCGCCCAGCACTTTTCCAGACTGCGGGCCGGCAGTCGCGGCGCCGCTATCGATTTGCACCACGCGCTTGCCTTGCTGCTCCTCGATGCGCAATGAGGAAGCGGAGAGATCCCTGGCATCAGGGGCGCCCATGACCGGCAATGACGGCAGGACCAGCTTACGATTTTCAGTTTGCCGCAGACTGGCGCTATCCGACCAGGCCATCGAGAGCGGCTGGCCCTGGCCATTGAAGATGCGCAAGTCGCTCATGCCGCCGCTTTGCAGATTCGCCAGCACCTGCGCCGGCAACAGCAGGCGCTGCAACGAGGCATCGCCGTTGAAGTGCACCGGCAGGTGCAGCGCATAGGATTGCATGACGTTCGGATCGCCGGCCGGCCATGCCGTCAGCGGCATCGCCAGAACGCAGGCGACGGCCAGCCGGCGCAAACCTGGAAAATGTCTCATGCTTGCTTGTTCTCCACAGGGTTAAGATCCGCGACCGCGGCTTTTGGCGGCAGCGGAGCGAAATAACCGACCACCAGCATCAGGATGCCGACGGCGATAAAGGTAATGATGCGTTCGGCGCCGCCGGCATTCGACAAATCGACCAGCAGCAGTTTGACCACTACCAGCCCCAGCAGGCCGGCGCCGGTCAGCCACAAGGCGCGCTGTGCACGCCGGTGCGCCAGCAGCATCAGGCCGAGTGCCAGCAAAGTCCAAAGGATGGCCAAACCGGTCTGCACCACGAAACTGTCGAACAAGGCCGGGCCATCCCAGCGGACGCCGAAAAAATGGTGGGCGATGCGTAGCCAGACCGTGTTGAGCGCGATAAAGGCCAGCGCCGCCAGCGCCAGCAGCGTCTCTTTGCGCGCCACCCAGGCCGCGGCAGCCGGCAAGGGCTGCGCCGCACTCACCGTACGGCGCCACAATAGCAAGGCGCCCAGGGCCAGCGCCAGCGCAAGGTCGGTAGGATTGAGCAAGGGAATATACGGCAGCGGTTCGGTATGGGCAGACGAAAACAAGGCCATCAGCAGGGCGCCGCCAAACACCAGCAGCACCAGCGGCATCGCGGCATGCCAGTAATAGGCAACTGCGTGCGGATTGCGCGGCCAGCCGAATTCCGGCAGTGTCGCCAGCCGGTTAGCCTTGCCCGCCCACAGCGACAGCAACAGCAAGATGGCGATGGCGCTGACCAGCAGCACGACGCTGGCCCAGGACGTCTGCCATAAATTGGCGCGGCCGATCCAGAACCACAGGCAATCGGCCAGCAGCAGCGTCAGCAGCCAGACGCCGCCGACGTGCATGACGCGATTGAACCTGAGCACGCCGGTGCCGGCGCTGGCATCGGTGTCGTTCTGGTAGAGCATCCGGAAATGCAAAGCCAGCGCTGCCAGCCAGATGGCCCAGGCCGGCGTAGCGAGGACGCGGAAATCGGATAATTCCTGGGCAACGAACACAAGCACCAGCGGCAACAGGGTAAGACGGCTCGGCCAGGTAGCAACCGCCCAGCCGCTCTTGCGGCCCAGCAGCGACGACAGCCACGCGCTCGCCACCAGGGCCAGCATCGTCAGCAACTGCTGCGTGCCGGCGCTGAACAAGGGCAGCGTTGCCATGCCGGCTTCGCCGCCGGGCAGGCTGCGCCATGCTTCCAGAATCCAGGCCAGGCACCAGAACACGAAGCCATACAGATAGACAGGCTGACCCAGCAATGCCTCTGCTTTCACATAGGACCTGGCCCAGGCCGAATCGCTGTGCGGCAACGCAGCCCGCAGCCACCAGGCAATCGCCAGCGCCGGCAGTGCGATGAACATGGCGCCGACGAACATCGGGTTGGCCAAAGGCCAGGCCGACACATTGTCATCGAGCGCCGCCAAGAAGGCGCCACCGGCGACCACCTGCAGCAGCAGGCCGAAGGCGCGCGGCATCCAGCGCGCCTGGCGCATGCCGACCCAGAATGCACCAGCGCCTTCCAGCGCCCATACTGCCGAAGTCCAGCGCACATCCAGCGCCAACGGCACCGCCAGCGTCACAAAACCGACACCGATGGCCAGCATGGATTCAATCATCAGACGGTAGTTCTGCTGCCCACGCCGCATCAGCACGGCGGCCAGCAGCAGATACAAGGCGGCAAAGCCAAGCGCCGAGAACGCGCTGCCCAGCTTGAACTGGCTGGCCAGGCCGACTTGCAGGCCAAAGCCGATCAGCGCGGTGCCGAACATCAAGGTGCTGTCCACCGCATTTCCGAGCCTGGTGGGCGTATTGCGGGCATACAGGATCGCCGCCGTCACGTAGATCAGCACGAACAGAATCAGGAACAGTTGCGAGCTCAGGTACAGCGCCGGGTCGTACTTCAGCACCCCCCAGGTAGTGGCGACGCCGAAAGTGGCGACGAATCCCACCATATTCAAAACCCGCCACGAGCGCTTATAAGCAATGAACAGGATCGCCAGGTTCAACACCGTGTAATAGCTGAACAAGCCGACGCTGCTGCCGCCTCCCGTCGACAGCAGCAGCGGCACCGCAAAGCCGCCGGCAAACGCCGCCACCGCCAGCCCGCGCGAATCCTGCAACAGCGCCAGCGCGCAGCTTAGCGCGCACACCACGATCATCAGGCCGAAAGCCGGCAAGGGCGGGATCAGGCTGAACAAACGGAAAGCGGCAAACACCGTCAGATAGATCACCGCCACGCCGCCGCCCTGCAGCGCCAGCGCAAACGCCGGCTTGACCCGGCGCTTGCCGAAACCCAGCGCCAGCAGCGCAATCCCGGCCACGGCAACCGCCGCCAGCCGCAACTCCACCGGAAACAAGCCGGCAGAAGCGGCGTAACTGGCCAGGAAGGACAGGCCGATGAACAGAATCACCAGGCCGACACGGACGATGGTATTGCCGCCGAGGAGCCAGTTCTTGGCGGCGGCGATGGCCAGGTCCAGTGGATTGGGCGGCGCCGGAACAGGAGACGGTTTGGGCGCTGCAGGCGCCGATGGCGGCGCCTGTATCCTAGGCGAGCCAGCCTGCAGGGGCGTGCCGGCCGACGTGGCCGGTATCGCTGGCGGCGCTGCCGGATAGACAGGAGCGCTAACCGCGGCTGCCTTGTCCACGACAAGCTTGGCGCCCGGATCCAAATCGGACGCCGGCGCGCCGCCATGCAGGTTTGGCTGAGCCTTCAGCCATTCCTGCATCTGCTTGCGCAGCTTTTCATTGCCGGCGGCGATTTCTCCCCGGACCGCGTAACGCAAGCCCAGGCCGGCCACGAGGCCGAGCACTCCGCCGGCAAATACGCCGACATCGCCATATCCGGCGTTAGGCCAGAGCCAACCCAGCACCCCGCCACAAAGAATTCCCCATAGGATCATATAGTCAGCTCGCTGGTTGTAATTGGCCCTGGTATTGTCTGCCAAGTAACTTACCTATGCAATGGCCGACGGACTGTATGCGCCGACTGCTGCGCGATACCATGCCGGCCCCGCGATAGCACCGGCGCGGCGAATGCCTATCTGCCGGCCACCGCCTCCCAGCCCAGTCCGAACTTGGCCAGGTATTTTTTGAGGCGATCTGCATCGTTCGGCTTTTCTTTCGCGCTGCGCGATGCGGCAAACAGCTTGCGGCCGGCATCCGACTCAGGGCCGCTTAACAAGCCCTGACAAGCGAGGAAATGAAATGACGAATACCAATTGCTTCAAACCTTGCAGGGAAAATTCCTGCCGCAAGTGCATGCAGCCTATGCCGCCGGCGCAGCTGAGCACAACACAGTGGGTGGATGAAATTCCAGCCGCCGCGACACAATAGTTTGGCAAGCGCCTTCCAGACCGGAGAGCTTGCCCAGAAAAAGGAGCTCATCATGAGCTGGATGATCAAAATTAGCAGTACCGGTTTTACGGAGGGCATGAATCCAGGCACGGCTCCGGTCGACAGGTTTTCCGTCACGTCGACCTCGACTCATGTCGTTGTCCGGTGGCGCATGTCGCCGAATGCCGGCAAGACTGCATCTTGGACAACCACGGCAGGCCAGGCTGAACAAGTTTGGCAGAATGTCTTGTCCGCTCTTGTCGGAATTTAATGGATCGCGCAGTATCGGTCTTGAAGTGCACGCAGATCAAATCTGCATTTAAAAGAAGAGAATCATGAAACACGAAGAATACGATGTAATGAATGTCGAGGGCGGAAGCCACGTCAAGATGTGGACCCGCGGCGTACCGGTGGAAGACGGGGCCCGCAAGCAGTTGAGCAACACCGCGAAGCTGCCGTTTATCTATAAGCACCTGGCTGTGATGCCTGACGTCCACCTCGGCAAGGGTTCGGCCATCGGCAGCGTGATTCCTACCCTGGGTGCGGTTATCCCGGCGGCCGTGGGGGTGGATATCGGCTGCGGCATGATGGCGGCCAAGACCACCTTGAATGCGCGCGACCTGCCTGACAATCTCCACCCGTTGCGCAGCGCCATCGAAAAAGCCATTCCGCACGGGATGTCGCCGAAGACGCGCGGTTTCAAGGGACGCGACAAAGGTTCATGGGAAACCCCGCCGACGCCGGTGGACGCGGCCTGGGCGCAGCTGAAGGATGAATTCGACCTGGTTTGCCTGAAGACGCCAAAGTTGAAGAATACGAATAACTATCGGCACCTGGGAACGTTGGGATCCGGCAACCACTTCGTTGAAGTCTGCCTGGACGAGAGCAACGCCGTCTGGTTCATGCTGCACTCCGGTTCGCGTGGCGTGGGCAACGCCATCGGCTCGCATTTCATCGAACTGGCCAAGCAGGATATGCGTACCCATTTCATCAACCTGCCGGACCAGGATCTGGCGTATTTGCCGGAAGGTACGCAGCACTATGACGACTATATCGAAGCAGTGAGCTGGGCGCAGAAATTCGCGCGCATGAACCGGGAAGTGATGATGCAGAATCTGATTGCGGCGGTGCGCACAGTCATCAGCAAGCCTTTCGAGACGCACGTGGAAGCGGTGAATTGCCACCACAACTATGTGCAGAAGGAAAATCACTTCGGCAAGGATGTGCTGGTAACCCGCAAGGGTGCGGTATCGGCGCGGGCAGGCGAGCTGGGGATCATTCCGGGTTCGATGGGAGCGAAAAGCTTCATCGTCCGCGGTAAAGGCGATGCCGACAGCTTCCATAGCTGCAGCCACGGCGCCGGCCGCACCATGAGCCGTACCGAGGCCAAGAAGCGTTTCACGCTGGACGACCAGATCAAGGCAACGCAGGGCGTGGAATGCCGCAAAGATGCCGACGTCATCGACGAGATTCCAATGGCTTACAAGGATATCGATGCGGTGATGGAAGCGCAGCGCGCCCTGGTGGAAGTAGTGCATACGCTGAAGCAGGTGGTGTGCGTGAAAGGCTAAGCACTGGCTTGTCCTGGAACAGGCCGTGGTCCCGGCGGGATCATGGCCGTAAAGACGATAACAATAAAGAATAGAAGAACATGATTGAACTAGATGGAGCAACAGGAGAAGGCGGCGGCCAGGTTTTGCGGACCGCGCTGACCCTGTCGATGATTACCGGACAGCCGTTCCGGATTGTGAATATCCGGGCCAACCGGCCCAAGCCTGGATTGATGCGGCAGCATCTGGTGGCGGTGCAAGCCGCTGCCGAGATCAGCAATGCCGATATCGGTTCGGCGGCGGTCGGCGCGCAAACGCTGCAATTCATCCCGGGCAAGATCAAGGGCGGCGCCTATCAGTTTGCCATCGGCACCGCCGGCAGCTGCACCCTGGTGCTGCAAACCTTGCTGCCGGCCTTGCTGTATGCGGATGCGCCATCGGTGGTGAAGATCAGCGGCGGCACGCATAACGCGATGGCGCCGCCAGCCCACTTCCTGCAGCGCGCATACGGCCGCGTGCTGGCGGCCATGGGCGCGAACCTGGAAATCGAACTGAAACGCTTTGGCTTTTATCCCGCCGGCGGCGGCGAGATCGAGGCGAAAGTGTCGCCATGCCGGCAGTTGCAGCCGCTGGAACTGATGAGCCGCGGCGAACGCGTCGCCGGTTATGCCGAAAGTTTCATCGCCGGCGTGCCGGCCGACGTCGCCAAGCGCGAGCTGGCTTGCGTCAAGACCGCGATGGGCTGGGACGATGCGCAACTGGCGATCCGCGGCTTGCCGCATGACCAGGCGCCGGGCAACGCCTTGCTGGTGACGCTGGAATCGCAGCATGTGACAGAGGTGTTTTGTGCGTTCGGCGAGAAAATGGTGCGCTCCGAAGCGGTTGCAAAAAAGGCAATTTCGCAGGTGCGGCAGTATATTGCCTCCGGCGCCGCGGTCGGCGAGCACCTGGCCGACCAGATCATGTTGCCGCTGGCGTTGGCAGGCAGCGGCCGGTTTACGGTCGATTGCGTGTCGCAGCATGCGTTCACCAATGCCGAAGTCATCGAACAATTCTTGCCGGTAAGGATCACGTTTGAAGAACGAGGGCTGTTCAGCGTCTGCGCAATTGCAACAAAATGAAACAGGAATGAAGCGGCGCAGGGACAGGTCCCTGCGCCGGCTGCAGCAATACCTGCAAGCCGCCTCTTTCCAAACAGGCCGGCGCACCCAATATAGATCTCAATGGTGGCTTTAGCTTAACTGGCAAAGCACGCGGCTGTGACCCGCGGCGATATCGGATCATTCCCGATAGGCGACCCCACCGGCACCGTCCGTCTTCACGCTAAAAAGCAACAAACGAAGGACGAAACACAAAAATGCTGGTTATAATCAACCGCAAAGGTGATGCAAATGATCTCCCATATCCTGACCCTCGATATCGCGGGTAATCCGTTTGACTGGATTTCGCCGCAAGACGCTGTGCTCTATTACGCGAGCGGGAAGGTGGCTTGGGAAATCGGCGACGGCGACATCGTTTTCCGCGGCGGTTATTCCCGCGCCGGCATCCAGTCCCGCATCGCCGTCAAACCCATCATCGCCATCGCCGGCAGCGCCATCATGGCGCGCATGCTGCACATGGAACTGCCGCTGGGCCATCACAACGATCTGCTGTTTCGCCGCGACCGCTACACCTGCGCCTATTGCGGCGGCCGTTTCCCGCACAATGAACTGTCGCGCGACCACGTGCTGGCGCGCTCGCGCGGCGGCAAGGACACCTGGACCAATTGCGTCACGGCGTGCAAGGACTGCAATCAGGAAAAAGGCAGCAAAGCGCTGGAAAGTTTCCGCCCGCTGCTGTATGTGCCGTACGTGCCATGCCGCGCCGAACACTATCTGCTGAGCGGCCGCAACGTCCTGGCCGACCAGCACGACTACCTGGCGGCGCGCTTGCCCAAGCACAGCCGCATGCGCGAACTCAATTAGTCCTGCTGGCCATTTGCAGCGCTGAGTTCGCCTCTTCGTTTCGTGCCAAAAACAACAGAATCGCGCCGCGCGGCGGCGAATTGTTTGACACTGCGATTTCATCGGGTGCAGAATCGCAGCTCAGCATTTTCGACTAACGCATTTTTACAGGAAAGGAACGGCCATGCCACGGACGGCTATCAACAATTCAAACGATAAATAGCCCCGCGCATGACTGCTCGGGGTCTTCGGCATATTGCCGACCCGAGCCGGTCGTTCCAACCAGAACCCCGGTGAGGAAACTCGCCGGGGTTTTTGTTTTTTTGCGGGCACGGCATAGCCGGCCCGCGGCAAAGACCCCGGCATGACAAAGAAAACGAAGAAAAACGTTATGCCAATCAAACAGAGCTTGCACAAGGGCCTGGTGCCGGTGCACATATTTACCGACGATATCGACCACAGCGCGCTTCAGCAATTGCTGAACATCGCCAGCCTCCCTATCGTCCATCCCCACGTGGCGGCCATGCCGGACGTCCATGCCGGCATCGGCGCCACCGTCGGCAGCGTGATTCCGACGCGCGCCGCCATCATCCCGGCCGCGGTCGGGGTCGATATCGGCTGCGGCATGAACGCGGTGCGCACCACGCTCACCGCCAGCCAACTGCCGGACAACCTGGCGCGCCTGCGCAGCGCCATCGAAGCAGCGATCCCGGTCGGCTTCGAGCAGCACGAATGGGACAAGGTGCGCGGTTCGGCCCATGCGCGCGTCGGCCGTCCGCTGAATGATCGCCTCGACCGCATCGTCGCCAGGCACAAGGGCATCATGAAGATGCAGCACAAGTTCGCCCAGACCTGGATCTGCCAGATCGGCACGCTGGGCGGCGGCAACCACTTCATCGAAATCTGCCTGGATGAAGAACAACGGGTCTGGATCATGCTGCACTCCGGCTCGCGCGGCATCGGCAACGTGATCGGCCGCTATTTCATCTCGGCCGCCAAAAAGGAGATGGCGCGCCACCGCATCAACCTGCCGGACAAGGACCTGTCCTACTTCAGCGAAGGATCGACGCTGTTCGACGATTATGTCGATGCCGTCGACTGGGCGCAGGATTACGCCTTGATCAACCGCCGCGAAATGATGCGCCGTGCGGTCGATGTACTGAGCCAGCAGCTGCCGCCGTTCAAGCTCGATGGCGAAGCGATCAACTGCCATCACAACTATGTGGCGCAGGAAATGCACGGCAATGAAAAGCTGTTCATCACCCGCAAGGGTGCGATCTCGGCGCGCGAAGGCGAACTGGGCATCATTCCCGGCAGCATGGGCGCCAAGAGCTACATCGTGCGCGGCAAGGGCAATCCGGACTCGTTCTGCTCCTGTTCCCACGGCGCCGGACGCCGCATGAGCCGTAGCGAAGCCAAGCGACGCTTCAACCGCTTCGATCTGGCCGATCAGACCCAGGGCATCGAATGCCGCAAGGACGGCGGCGTGGTCGACGAGATTCCGGCGGCCTACAAGGATATCGACCAGGTGATGGCGCACCAGACCGACCTGGTCGAGGTGGTGCACACGCTGCGCCAGGTCGTTTGCGTGAAAGGATGATCATGAAAGTCACGATTAAATTACCGAAGCCGCGCAATCCGCTGGTGGCGCCAGCCAGGGCCAGGAAAGCCGGAGCGCATGCTTCGCACAACCCGGCGCGCAGGGTGCGGCGGATTGAAAAACAAAAGCTGAACCAGGCGCTGTCAGGCCGCAAGACCGACAGCGATTACGATGTGTGAGAAAGAGCATCAGCAAACAGTGTCGATATGAACACTTGAATCACAACAAAAGGCCCGCAAGGCCCGACGCCGGTGGATGGGCAGGTTTTCTGCCACGCTGAATCCGCTCCTCGAATGATCGACGTTCCGCGTGGGCACAAGTGCCCACCCTATCGACTATCGAATTAATCGCTGATTGATCGGCTCCGTGCAAGGACATGGCGAGCACCAGCGCCACATGCAAGGCCGCCGTATCGGCGCCATCCTGGATCTGATGCCGGCAGCTGGTGCCGTCGGCGACCACGATGCTGCCAGCGCCAGCCTTGCGCACCGCCGGCAGGAGCGTGAGCTCGGCCATCGCCATCGACGCCTCGTAATGCTCGGCCTCGTAGCCGAAGCTGCCGGCCATGCCGCAGCAGGAAGATTCAACCGTGGACAGCGCTAGCTGCGGAATCCATTCCAGCACGGCTTGCACCGGGCGCAAGGCATCGAAGGCTTTTTGATGGCAGTGTCCGTGCAGCAGGACCTTGTTGCCCGGCAGCGGCTTCAGATCCAGCTGCAGGCGGCCTGCATTTTTTTCCCGCACAAGAAATTCTTCAAACAGATAGGCCGACTGCGCCAGTTTTTTGGCCTCGTCGCCGTAGCCGTAATTGAGAAATTCGTCGCGCAAGGACAGCAGGCAGGACGGTTCCAGTCCGACGATGGCGATGCCGCGCTCGACATAGGGCAGCAAGGCATCCAGCGTCCTGCGCGCCTCGGCTTTTGCCTGGTCCACCAGGCCGGCGGACAGATAGGTGCGGCCGCAGCACAGGGGCCGGGCGCCGGCGACCGTGTTGAAATGGACCTTGTAGCCGGCGGCCTCCAGCACCTGCTGGGCGGCGCGGGCATTTTCCGGTTCCATGTAGTTGTTGAAGGTATCGACGAACAGCAGCACTTCGCGCTCGCTTGCAACGGCGGACCGGGCATCGGCCAGGAAGGCTCTCTTGAATTGCGGGAAGGCGCGCTGCGGTGCAAGGCCGAGGCGCTTCTTGACCCAGGTCGACAGCAGCGGAATTTTGTCGGCCACGGCGATCAGGCCGCCCATGCTGCTGGCGTAGGGCGCGTATTTCGGCATGAAGCCGACCAGCCGCTCGCGCAAGCCGAGACCGTGCTTGCCGACCCAGGCGGCGCGCGCTTCGATCTTGACCTTGGCCATGTCGACGCCGGTCGGACAATCGCGCTTGCAGCCCTTGCAGGAGACGCACAGGTCCAGCACTTCCTTGACCTCGGCGCTGGCCAGGCCTGCGCTGCCGAGCTGGCCCGAGAGCGCCAGGCGCAGGGTGTTGGCGCGGCCGCGCGTGACGTGCTTTTCATCCTTGGTGATACGGTAGCTGGGACACATGGTGCCGGCGTCGAACTTGCGGCAATGGCCGTTGTTGTTGCACATTTCCACCAGCTTGGCGAGGCCGCCGCTGCGGTCGCCGCCCGTGCCGGCTGCACTTTCCTCGCCGCTGAGCGGATCGCGTTTGACGTTCCAGACCGACCAGTCCAGCAAGGGCTGGTGCGGCAGCTCGGCGTAGCCAGGCGCAAAGCGAAAGTTGGCGGCATCGTCCATCTTCGGTGGCCTGACAATCTTGTCCGGATTGAAGCGGTTGTCCGGATCGAACAGGGTCTTGATTTCGCTGAAGGCAGCGTTGATCTTCGGGCCATACTGCCAGGCCACCCATTCGCCGCGGCACAGGCCGTCGCCATGTTCGCCGGAGTAGGCGCCCTTGTATTTGCGCACCAGCGCCGAGGCGGCGTCGGCGATTTCCCGCATGTCCTTGGCGCCGCCGCGGCGCATGTCGAGTATCGGCCGCACGTGCAGGGTGCCGACGCTGGCGTGGGCGTACCAGGTGCCTTCGGTGCCGTACTTGTGGAACACCTCGGTCAGCTGGCTGGTGTATTCCGCCAGGTGTTCGAGCGGCACGGCGCAATCCTCGATGAAGGACACCGGCTTGCCGTCGCCCTTCATGCTCATCATGATGTTGAGGCCGGCCTTGCGCACATCCCACAGGGCTTTCTGCTCGGCGACGCCGGACATCTGCACCACCGCTCCCGGCAGTTGCAGATCGGCCATCAATTCATCCAGGCTGGCCAGTTTCCGCAGCAGCGCTTCCAGCTGTTCGCCGGCGAACTCGACCAGCAAGATCGCTTGCGGCTGGCCTCTCATGGCTTTTTCAATCACCGGCTTGAAAGCCGGATTGCTCATCGACAGATCGATCATGGTGCGGTCGACCAGTTCGACCGCCGTCGGGCCCAGCTTGACGATGTGCTGGGTCAAGTCCATGGCCTGGTAGAAGGTCGGGAAATTCACCACGCCCAGCACCTTGTGCGCCGGCAGCGGCGCCAGCGCCAGGGTGATCTGGCGGCTGTAGGCCAGCGTGCCTTCCGAACCGACCAGGATATGCGCCAGGTTGGCCATGCCGTCGTCGGTATAGGCGCGCGGATTCTGGCAATCGAAGAGATCGATGTTGTAGCCGCCGACCCGGCGCAGAACCTTGGGCACACGCTCGGCAATCTCGCCCCGTTCGCGCGCGGCGATGCGCTGCAATCCTGCGACGATATCGCCGATGCGGCCGCCGCTTGCCATCTGCTCCAGTCGTCCGAAGCGTCCCTGCGTGCCGTCCGCCAGCACCGCATCGATGGCAGCGACGTTGTGCACCATGTTGCCGTATTCGATAGAGCGCGAGCCGCAGGAATTGTTGCCGGCCATGCCGCCTATCGTGCACTGGGCGGCGGTCGAGACATCCACCGCAAACCACAGGCCATGCGGCTTGAGCCAGGCGTTGAGGTGATCCAGCACCATGCCCGGCTCGACCGTTACCGTACGGGCGGCCGGATCAAACTCGATCACCTGGTTCAGCCATTTGCTGTTGTCGATCACCAGCGCCTCGCCCACGGTCTGTCCGCACTGGCTGGTGCCGGCGCCGCGCGCCAGGATGGGTACGCGGTTATCGCGCGCAATATCCAGCGCCAGCAGCAGGTCGGCCTGGTCGCGCGGCGCCACCACGCCGATCGGCATGATCTGATAAATCGAGGCGTCGGTCGCATAGCGGCCGCGGTCGGCCTGGCTGAACAGAACATCGCCGCGCAATTCGCGGCGCAGCTGCGTCGCCAGCGGAGATGCGAGGGTTGCAGCGCGCGGCACTAGATGTATGGGCTTGACCAGCATGGAGAAAATCCTGAAAAAATGGCGAGGCGGGGCAGGGCCTCGGGACAGTGCAAAATGAATCGGCGACAAGCCGGCGCTGCCGCCGGCCTATACGCCGGCCTTGGCGACGCCAGGCGCACTTCCGGCGGCCGCCTGCTCGAACTTGCTGTCAGGCTGCATGCGGAATGCCAGGAAGACGCCGAATCCCATCAGGATCATGCTGCCGACAAAGGGCAGTTCCCAGTTGCCGAAGCGGTCGATCAGATAGCCGGACAGCACCGGCGAAATGATGGCGGCCAGCGCCGAACCGGTATTCATCATGCCGCTGGCGGTGCCTGAATATTGGGGCGCGATATCCATCGGGATCGCCCACATCGGCCCGATCGTCATTTCCGCGAAGAAGAAGCCGGCGCCAAGGCACAGGATGGAGACGTAGACGTTATGGGTGTACAGCAGCGGCAGCAGGGATAGCAAGGTCAGCAACATGCAGACCGACACCATCTGGCTGCGCGCTCGCTTCAGGTTGCCGGTGCGCTTCAGAATCTTGTCGCTGACGATGCCGCCCAAGGTGTCGCCCACCACGCCGGCAAAGAACACGCTGGAGGCAAACAGCGCCGATTTCTTGATGTCCAGGTCGTAGCTGTGCAGGAAGTACTGCGGGATCCAGCTCAGGAACAGCCACAGGGTCCAGCCGTAGCAAAAATAGACGATGGTGACCGGCAGCATGCGCTTGAACAACGGGCCCCATGGAATCTTCGGATTGTTTTTCTTGGCCTGCGGCAGGATCGCCAGTTCTTCCGCGGTGATGCGCGGATGCTTTTCCGGATGTTCGGTAAACACGAAGGCCCACACCAGCACCCAGATCAGGCTGAACACGCCGAAGATATAGAAGGACTCGCGCCAGCCGTGAATCGCCATGATGAACACCACCAGCGCCGGCGCCACGGCATTGCCGATGCGGGCGAAGGCGTGCGTGATGCCTTGAGCGAAGCCGCGGTTTTCCTTGGCCACCCAGCGCGACATGGCGGTAGTGGCGGCCGGGAAGGTGGCGCCCTCGCCCAGGCCCAGCAGCAGGCGCGCCATCAGCAGCGAAAACAGGCCGCCGGCAAAGCCGGTCAAAATGGTGGCGATGCCCCACAGGATGCCGCAGTAGATCAGGGTGCGCTTGGCGCCGAATTTGTCGCTGACCCAGCCGCCAATGATCTGGAACACCAGGTAGGGATAGGCGAATGCCGAAAACACCAGGCCGATTTCAGTCTTGGATAGATTGAATTCCTTGGCGAAGCCGGCCGCGGCGGTGCTGACGTTGACGCGGTCGAGGTAGGTAATGAAATACATCAGGCATAACATGATCAGCACGACGGTGGTCGCGCGCAAACGCAGATGCTTCATGGTTGTCTCCAATATTATGTATATGGTCGGCATGCGCTGAAGAGCGCTTGCGCGCTCCCGGCCTGGCCCGCCCTCTGTGGGACGATGCCTGGCCGCTTCCGCCTGCATGCCGGAAACCAGCCGTTCTGGTTCTGCTACCCGAGGCCCCGGTCGCGGACCGGCGCCTGCTCGCTTCGTGCTGTTCTCATGCGGCTTTCAATACCGACTTGCGATGCTGCGCGCCGAGGTTGTCCATCGCCGCCACCACGCCGCTGCCGGCCAACGGCACGCCCGCCAGCTTCAGTCCCATCTCGCAGCCGGCCAGCGTCGCCATCAGGGTCAGATCGTTGGCTTCGCCCAGGTGGCCGATGCGGAACATGCCGCCCTTCATTTTTCCCAGTCCGGTGCCAAGCGACATGTTGAAATTTTCATAGATGGTCTTGCGGATCGCGTCCGCGTCGAAGCCGGGCGGCGTCATGACGCCGGTCAGCACCGGCGAGTAAAGGGCCGGATCGGCGCACTGGATTTCCAGGCCCCAGGCGCGCACCGCATCGCGGCAGGCGCTGGCCAGGCGCTGGTGACGCACGAAGACATTGTCCAGGCCTTCGCCCAGAATCATCTCCAGCGCTTCCGACAATCCATACAGCAGATTGGTGTTGGGGGTGTAAGGCCAGTAGCCGCTGGCGTTCATTTCAATGATGTCGGTCCAGCCCCAGAACGCCCGCGGCAGCGTCGCGCGCTTGCTGGCTTCGATGGCCTTCTGCGACACCGCGTTGAAGCTGATACCGGGCGGCAGCATCAAGCCTTTTTGCGAACCGGAGACGGTGACGTCGACGCCCCATTCGTCATGGCGGTAATCGGCTGACGCCAGGCCGGAAATGGTATCGACGATCAGCAAAGCCGGATGGCCGGCGGCGTCGATCGCCCGGCGTACAGCTGCGATATCGGAGGTGACGCCGGTCGAGGTTTCGTTATGCACCACGCACACCGCCTTGATCTGATGCTCGCGGTCCTGGCGCAGACGCGCTTCGATGCGGTCGGCCTGGACCCCATGGCGCCAGCCTTCGATGCCAGGCAAGCCGAGGAACTCCGGCTTCAGGCCCAGCGCTTCCGCCATCTTTTTCCAGAGCGTGGCGAAATGGCCGGTTTCATACATCAGCACCGTATCGCCCGCGCTCAAGGTATTGGTCAGCGCCGCTTCCCAGGCGCCGGTGCCGGAGGCCGGGTAGATCACCACCGGCTGCTCGGTCTTGAAAATCTTCTTGATGCCGGCCAGCACCTGCAAACCCAGCGCGCCGAATTCCGGGCCGCGGTGGTCGATGGTGGGATAGCTCATGGCCCGCAAAATCCGGTCCGGCACCGGGCTGGGGCCTGGGATCTGCAGGAAATGACGGCCGGCCGGATGGAAGTCTAGTGTCAACATTTACGTCTCCTTTTTGAACAAATTGTATTTTGCATTCAAAATACTTTAGCAGTCGACATTTCGGACGTAAAGGACTTTTTGTGATTACCCGACTTCTGTGAACGGCTTTAAGGCGATAAAAACCAATGAAAAATGGCACTATTTGTCAATTTATTGGCCTTTTTTGCATATTTACATTCAGATTCAAGCGCATAGACAGGAGGATTCTTAGGCGTCATATTTGATGCTAAAATAGAGAAAAATGCGCAAAAAAGGATTTTGAATGCAAAATACGATAACTGACGAAGAGATAAAAGCCGCGCCGCTGGTGCCGAAACTGGAACGTCAGCGTTTGCATGACACGGTGGTGGATCACTTGCGCAACCTGATCGTCGAAGCGGTGCTGACGCCGGGCACCAAGCTGAATGAACGGGAGCTGTGCGAAACCCTGGGCATTTCACGGACGCCGCTGCGCGAAGCCCTGAAAGTGCTGGCAGCCGAAGGCCTGATAGAGATCTCGCCGAACCGCGGCGCTTCGGTGTCGAAGATGTCGGAAACGGAAATCTGGGAAACCTTTGAACTGATGAGCGGCCTGGAAGCCATGTCGGGCGAGCTGGCCTGCGACCGCATCACGCCGGTCGAGCTGGCCGAGATCAAGGCTCTGCACTATGCGATGCTGGCCTGCAAGGCGCAAAACGACTTGCCGGGCTACTACAGCCGCAACCAGGCAATCCACGACAAAATCAATGACGCTGCCCGCAACTCGGTGCTGCGCCAGACTTACCTGACCCTCAACCGGCGCCTGCAAGCCTTGCGCTTCAAGTCCAATTTCCAGCCGCACAAATGGGATAGCGCGGCGCACGACCATGACGAAATGGTGAAAGCGCTGGAAGCGCGCGACGGCAAGCGCCTGGCGGCTGTGCTGCGCCAGCATTTGCTGGACAAGCGCGATGCCGTGCTGAGTGCGGCGGCCTTGCCCGCCACAGGCAAACCGGAAGCGCTGCCTTGAAACGCTGCCTTGAAATAGAATGTGAAGCGACGGCCGAGCGGCCATGCCGGATACGGGAAACATGCTGAACAACTTGCGCGACTATCTTGCAGTCGCATTCAAATGGCAACGCGGACGACAGGGCAGCGGCTACGACAAGATGCTGTTGCTGACGGCGCGCTGGCCGCTGCCTTTCGACAGCTACCTGATCCGATATCCGGTCGGCGCCGAGATTCCGCCGCATACCGATGCGGTCGCGCACGGCAAACATTACCGCCTGAACCTGGTGCTCAAACGCTCACCGCGCGGCGGCGAGTTCGTCTGCAGTGCGCCGATCTTCTCGACCGCGCGCATCAAGCTGTTCCGGCCCGATCAGTGCGAGCACAGCGTGACGCGGGTGGAAGGCGGCAGCCGCTATGTGCTGTCGATAGGCTGGATTAGCGAGAAGTAGCAGGCGCGCCGCGTCGGCGACGCGTCGATCAACGATCGGCGGCGCCGGGATTATTGACCGTCTGCGTAATTCTCCGGGAAGAAATGACGCTCCACCAACTCGATCAAAATATGTAGCACCTTGATGTGCAACTCTTGCACGCGGTCCGCAAACTTGCCGCCTGGAGTGCAGATGTAGACGCTGCTGAGCGCCTCCAAGGCTTCGCTCCGTTTGCCGGACAGGATGATCACGCTCATACCCTGCGCCTGCGCCGCCTGCGCCGCGCGGATGATGTTCTTGCTGGTGCCGCTGGTGCTGAGCGCCAGCAGGCAGTCGCCGGCGCGGCCGTGGCCTTCGATGTAGCGCGAGAATACCTGTTCGTAACCGTGATCGTTGCCGACGCAGGTCAGGTGGCCGGCATCGCTGATGGCGGTGGCGCCCAGGGCGGCGCGGTCGAGCCGGTAGCGGCCGGTCAGCTCCTCGGCAAAATGCATGGCGTCGCACATCGAGCCGCCGTTGCCGCATGAGTACACCCGGCCCTTGCGCTGGAACACATCGATCAAGAGCTGGCCCGCTTGTTCAATCGCGTCCAGCGCCGTCGGATTGGCGAGCAAGGCATTCAGTGATTGCTGTGCTTCGACCAGGCTTGCGTTGATGTATTGCTTCACTTTGAAAACTCCGTTCGCGTATTGGCGTTTGATGATTGGCGTTTGATGATCAGCGGTTGATGGTGCGGGTAACGCCGGTATCGATCACGCCGTAAGGTGTGACGCTGCTGCCGCTGATGCTGCCATTGCTGCCGCTGTCGCTGTTCGGCGACACGTGGCCGCAGGCTACAAGGAGGAAGCTGGCAATGACGAAAAAGAATAGGCGCATCGTGGTCTCAAGAATTGAATGGGTACTCTGACAGACAGGCTGGCGGGCGAAACGTTCCGGACCGGCCGGTGCGCCTGCTTGCCTGCATCATACTATTGATATTTTCTTAAATCATGACAGATCCTGTTTATCCATCGCTCTCGCTGGGTGGGCGTCCGTGGCCGTGCGGATAGACCTTAGTGCTTCCGGCCGCAATCCGCCATCAGCGTCATCAGCTCTTCGAATTCCGCCGGGCGTTCTGCCGCCAGCAAGGGAAACAAATGGTTGTGGTCGGTGTCCGCCACCACCCGCAGCCGGCGCGAACGCGCCTGGCGCGCAGACAGCACCAGCCGCTCCGGTATTTCCAAAGGGATGACGGCATCGCGCTCGGCGGCGATCACCAGCAGGTCACCCTTGAACTGCCGGAGGATTTCCCAGGCATCGCTGCCGGCCCAGCTGCGATGGCGGCGGATAACCTCCGAAAACAGCGGTCCGAACGGCAAGTCGTAGGCGGCGGGCGTATAGACCCCGGGCACGATCAAAATCAATCCGGCGACCTGCTGCGTCTGCGTCAGCCGGATGGCGTTGTAGGCGCCCATGCTGGCGCCGCATATCACCAGCGGGCCGGCCAGCGGGTCGACCAATTTCCTGGCGGCGATCACCGCCTCAGCCTGGCGCGAGCGGCTGTGCAGCGAAGACGTTGACAGGGCGCCGCCGGTGTCGCCATGGCCGATGCAATCGAAGGAAGTGGTGGCGATCCCGCGCTGCTGCAGCGCCGGCCGCAGGCCGGAACGGCTGGCGGTCGCCCGCGAACTGACGCCGGCGCCGTGCAGCAGCAGGATGTGCTGGGATGATGCGGCGGGCTGAAAATCGCCCTTCAGGATGGCATTTTCGTAAGAGACGTCAAAGGACTCGGTGGCTTGCATGATCGGGTAGGGAACGAGGATGGACAGGTCGCGCTGCGCTACCTTACCTCAACTCGGATCGTCTGCGTTATTTTTTGCTTGACCTCAAGTTAACTTGAGATTTTACACTCATCTCCGGTATCTGAAATCTTCTCGCCGCACTCTCACCAAACGCAGTGCGTCGCCACCCCAATCCGCCGGAGAAACAGCTATGGCTTCCCAGATTTATCTGGCGTCGATCGAAGCGGCAAAAATCGAAGTGCAAAAGCTGCACGTCAAGACCGACTTCCATCCGCAGGAAATGTTCAACCGGCTTGGCATCCAGGCCGATCTTGGCAACTACCAGGCGATCGACCTCGCCGCCTGAGTTCAGGCAGGCGCGCTGCTGATCGGGAATATTGAGCGGGGGAATGACGATAGCCAGCGCGCCAGCCTTTGCCTTGGCGGCGGGGCAGCCAGGCGGCCTTGTCTGACCTGACGGCTGCGGCCGGCGCCTTGCTCTCATCCGCTGTGAACTGGATGAAAAATGGCGGCGTGTAATGCGGAAGATGAAATTTTCCCGGGCGAGAAAATTTCATCTTTTTAAAGCTTCAGCAATTTGTTCTGCAATTATGCAGTCACTCAGGCAGGCTGATCAGGGACATCGCCCTCTTTGTTTTCTGCTTCCTTGTTTTCCAGGTGTTCGGTAACCGCTTCCACACCTTTGTAGCCGGCGACAGCGGCAATGCCTTCCGTCAGGATGGATGCGTTCGGATCCAATTTCTTGACACCTTCAACGGCCACCACAGCACCAATGACTTCTTCCAGAATACCCATGACCAACTCCTAAAAAATATCGAACAGCGGAATTTTTAACTGCGTAATCAATTACGCAAAACAGCTTCGCTCCATGCCGGAACGCGCCATGGCGGCATGACTGCGTTTTTCCGCAATCATGCCGCCATGCTCATCATAGTCGCGGCGTGCACGACATGCCGTACTTTATTTAGCGGCAGGGGCTGCTGTCTTGGCTTCTACCTTGGTGTCTGCCTTTGCCTCTGTCTTTACTTCTGCCTTCGCTGCAGGCGCCTTGGCCTTGGCCTTGGCCGCTTTACGGGCAACCTTGGTTTTTTCAGCTTTTGCAGTCTTGACTTTGGCTGCTGCAGGAGCTGCCTTGGTTTCGGTCTTGGCATCCGCCTTGACATCGGCCTTTACTGCCTGGGTAGTCGTTGCGGCGGCTGCAGGCGCTGCTGGAGCGGCAGGTGCGGCGGCTTGAGCGAAAACGGAAGTTGCGAACAGGCCAGCGATCAGAGTAGCGATTAATTTGTTCATTTGTGCACCTTAAAGTTATCTTGATTAACTCAGGTAATTCCCGAGGTCCTGAGCAATTAACGAGCGGTGCCGGCGGTATGTTGACGGCGATTACATACCGTTACAACTTCCAACATTTGCGGCGTATTGCGGAGCGCGGCATCGATTCCGGCACAAAAAAAAATTTCAGAATACTGCCTCGCAAATGCAGGGCGCGCCCGGCCGGTTCAATTTTTCTTGGGGCGGAAGCAGTAGCACCTCGGACAGAACCTCGATCGGGAAACCAAAGTAACAATGCAGGATAGAGGAGAGAAATTCCGGCTATAGCGCAGGCCGCATTGCGGAAAAAGCCAATTCGTCGCGCCAAATGCCAGAAGGCCATGAATGCGGGTATCCGCGTTCATGGCCTTCTGTTGTTCATGCGCGCGCCAGGCGCGGCATGAGCTGCCGATTTACTTAGAAGCAGCGTCCTTGGCTTCAGCTGCTTTCGGCTTGGCTTTGGCAGCCTTGTGGTGAGCCTTGGCCTTCACGTGCTTGGCTGGAGCAGCGGCAGCTTCGACAGCAGTGCGGTCATTGCGTGCGTCCGGATGGCTAGCCAGGACACCGCTGGCGTCTTGAGCTTGGGCGAATGGGGCAAATGCGATGAGGAGTGCAGCAGCACCTAGCAGCTTTTTCATTTTTCAATCCTTTAAATGGTTGAGGTTAACATCCGCGTTTGCTGCGGCATACGCTTAAAAACGCGGCTGGCGGAATTTGGTTGACCGCATTCTTGCTTATCTCCCCGATCCGCCGCTTTCTTCGACTACGCCGGTCGATATTGTTGCGCCACCGGCCGCTCCTACGCTCTTCGAAATGCCGCGTGGCTGAACGCAAGTCCTTGATTTCGCAAAGCATCTATCTGCATTGCGATTTTTGCAAAAACAAGGTTTTGCCGCAAGCAAACAGCTGCCGCCAAGACATCTGTGTGGACATTGAACAACAATAATTGCCACGCGCCATCACTATAAAGACCTCTTTCGTCATTAAATGTTAATTAGCCACCGCCGACGGCTCTTGCAGCCACGGCACCAAGGACGGCGCCACCGCGCTGCGCGGGCGAGAATGTCGTACAATTCTTAAAAGTTTCCCAAGAGATACTTTCACTTGCCCTTCTTGCCGTTTGTCGCATCCCACTTCATTCGTCTGTCAGGAGACCCACCATGCAATACACCATGCTCGGCCAGACCGGCCTGTTGATTTCCCGCCTGGCGTTCGGCGCCATGACTTTCACTTCCGGCAACAAAGACATAGGCGCCATCTACAAGGTCGGCGCGCAGCTGGCCGATGAGCTGGTCGGCCATGCCCTGAGCGCCGGCGTCAACCTGTTCGACACCGCGGACGGCTATGCCGGCGGCGAATCGGAGACCTTGCTCGGACAGGCGCTGAAATCGCGCCGCAACGATGTCGTGATCGCCACCAAGGTCGGCTTCCGCACCGGGCCGGCGCTGATGCAGTCGGGGCTGTCGCGGCGGCATATCCTGTGGTCTATCGACCAGAGCCTCAAGCGCCTCAATACCGACTGGGTGGATATCTACATCGCCCACCGGGAAGACCCGCACACGCCGCTGGAAGAAACGCTGTGGGCGCTGGATGCGGTGGTGCGATCCGGCAAGGCGCGCTATATCGGCTTTTCCAACTGGTCAGCCTGGAAGGTGGCGGCGGCGCTGGAAATCCAGAAAGCCAACGGCCTGGCGCCGTTCACCCACGGCCAGATGCACTATTCGCTGCTGGGGCGCGATGTCGAGCGCGACGTGGCGCCGATGATGCGCCGCTACGGCCTCGGCATGACGGTGTGGAGTCCGCTGTCCTCGGGTTTCCTGAGCGGCAAATACACCCCGCAAACCCTGTCCAGCCCCGACAACCGCTTCTCCGGCTTCGACCTGCTGCCGTTCGACAAGGAACATGGCTTTGCGGTGGTCGAGCACATGCGCGGCATCGCGCGCCGCCACAACGCCAGCGTGGCGCAGGTTGCGCTGGCCTGGCTGCTGGCCAAGGATGCGGTCAGCAGCGTTTTGATTGGCGCTTCGAAACTGCCTCAGCTGGAGGATAACCTCGGCGCCGCCGGCATCAAGCTGAGCGCCGAAGAAGTCGCCGAACTGGACGCCGCCACGCCGCTGGCGCCGGTGTATCCGAACTGGTTCATCGACAACCTGGCTGACCAGCCGGCGGTGGAAGCCCTGGGCCGCTAGGCAGGCAGCAGCCCCGGCTGCGGATCAGACGGTCTTGATGAACAGGGAAATCAGCTTGCGCGTGGTGGCGGTGTAGGGCGGGTAAAACATCTTGGTCAGCATGATGCGGCCGCGCACCACCGCGCGCTCGTGAGAAAACGCCAGGAAGCCGTGGTGGCCATGGCCGCTGCCGATGCCGGAATTGTTGACGCCGCCGAAGGGCAGGTTCCCGTGCAGGAACTGCACCACGCAATGGTTGATGCAGGCGCCGCCGGACGTGGTCTGCTGCATCACCTTGTCGATGTTTGCCTGCTTGCGGCTCCAGACGTACAAGGCCAGCGGCTTGGGATCGGCATTGATGCGCGCGATTACCGCACTCAGTTCGGTGAAGCTGATGATAGGCAGCAGCGGTCCGAAGATTTCTTCGCTCATGATCTTGGCGTCGTCCGGAATGCCGTCGATCAGGGTCGGCGCGATATAGCGCTGGCCGGCGTCGACCTGGCCGCCGGTCACCACCCGCGCGCCGCGCGCCTTGGCGTCGTCGAGCAGGGCCTTGACGCGCTCGGCATGGCGCTCGTTGACAATGCGCGCTAGGAACGGGCTGGCGGCTTGCTGCGCATCCTTGCCGTAGGCGTTTTCCAGGGTGGCGATGCAATGCTGCAGGAAGGCGTCCTTGACGCTGGCATGCACATACACGTGATCGGGCGCGATGCAGGTCTGGCCGTTGTTGGTGAACTTGGCCCAGAGGATATTCTGGGCAGCCATCGCCAGGTCGGCGCTTTCGTCGACGATGGTCGGCGATTTGCCGCCCAGTTCCAGCGTGACGCTGGCCAGGTGCTTGGCGGCCGCCGCCATGACGATCTTTCCGACCGCCGGCGAACCGGTAAAGAAGATATGGTCGAAGGGCAGTTCCAGCAGCGCCTGCGCCACCGGCGCCGGGCCCTCGAACAGCGCCACTTCGTCTTCCACGAACACTTCGCGCAGGATCTTGCCGATCACGGCGGAAGCATGCGGCGTCATTTCCGAAGGCTTGACGATCACCGTATTGCCGGCCGCCAGCGCCGACACCAGCGGCCCTAGGCTGAGGTTGACCGGATAGTTCCAGGGCGCCACGATCAGCACCCGGCCCTTGGGTTCGTACTGCATATAGCCCTGGGTGCCGACCGACAGCCGCGACGGCCACACCTTCTTCGGCTTCATCCAGCTGCCCAGCTTGCGGATGGCGTCATTGGCTTCGGCGATCACCGGCAGGATTTCGGTCAGCTCCACCTCGGCCGCAGGCTTGCCGAAATCGGCGAAACCGGCGGCGATGATCGCCTCGCGATTGGCCAGCACCGCCGCCTTCAGCTTGCGGATCTTGGCGATGCGCGCGGCCTTGCTGGATTGCCGCAAGCGCAGCGCAGTAGCGCGCTGGCGGTCAAACACGCGCAGGATTTCGCTCTTGATCTGGTCGAGCTCCAGCTCGGCGCCGGCTTCGTTCACGATGGTGTTCATAGTCTGCCTTTGATGTTTATTTTTATATACGTCAGCGAGAATTCCACTGTCTCGGCCAGGCGCCGCACGATGAGCGCATTTGCCCGGCTATGTCGTTCTCATGCGTGCCAATGACCCTTGCCGCCCCATCATATGCAACAAATGTGCGCTTGTAAAAACTAATCTCTAGAGGATTCATAGACAAATCTGACCAAGGATCCAGCCATGGCGCCGCTGCGGGAAAAGCACTCGCCGGCGCCGGCGAAGCACCACGGCAGGCAAAAGCCTGGCGTGAAAAATTACGCTACCATGGCCGTCGAAAAGACGCCTGATCGACAGCGGCCAGGTCCCGCGCGCCATGCAGCGGCGCGTGCAAGGCGCACCGCTGTCGCACCGCACGCTCAGCATCCAGCTCGGCCTCGCCAACCGCCTGCAGCCCGCCGCCCACTCGGTCAACCACATCCCCCTGATGGAAGAGCAAAAGCGCATGCTGGCGCCGCAGACGGATGGCATCAAGTGGTTCAACTACACCGTGCCGACCCTGCCCATGCCCGAACTGGCGCCGCCCGGCGGCAGCATCGTCGAAATGTTCGCCGCGGTCGATGAAAACCTGCCGCTGGACGCCTGGACTGAGCAAGCCAAGACTGCTGCCGCCGATACCGCCATCGCTGCATTGGCGCGGCAACAGCCACTCGAAATTGTGACCAGGCGCGTCACCAGCCCGAAAAACTACGCCGAGCGCATGCACCTGTTCGGCGGCGCCGTCTACGGCCTGTCGCCAGCGGCACGGCCGGACCAGCAATTTCCGCACAAGACGCCGATAGACGGCTTGTACCTGGCGGGACAGACCACTTATCCCGGATTCGGGGTGGCGACGGCGATGTTTTCAGGGGGGGGGTTGCGGCTGAAGCGCTGAGCGGGAAATAGGGCTGGAACGACGGCCGGGTCGCGGCCAGTTCTACCGCCCGGCGGACTCCGAAGCCGCCCACCGCGTCTCAAAACTCCCACAACAGTGTTAATTCTTGCAAAATTCGCCCGTTATGGGAATTTCCTTTTGGCAATTAAAGCCGCCAGCGGTTATGATTGGATAAGATTTTATCAACTAGTACATCGACAAAAAATATTGTTGAAATAGTATTTTTTGTTAGCAGTTCAATTCCCGGGGGCCCCCGCATGAGTAGCTTGCTTCAATCCCTGTCCACCTTGATCCAAGGCCGGCAGAACAACCGTATTCTTCGGCTGTCTTTTCCCCACGACGACGGCCCGCACGCCCAGCTGCTGGTGAACAAGCTCGATGCCGTCGAAAGCCTGTCGCGCGATTTTGACTACACCGTGGAATTGCTCTCCGATGACGCCGGGCTGGCCCTGAAGGATCTGCAAGGCAAGCTGTTCTGCGTGGAGCTGGTCCGTGCCGATGGCAGCCTGCGTTGCTTCTCCGGCTACTGCTTCGAATTCCGTCTTTCTCGCACCGACGGGAACATCACGTTTTATCAAGCCAAGCTGGGGCCCTGGACCCAATACCTGCGCCTGCGCAAGGACAACTACATCTTCCACGGCAAGACCCTGCGCGAACAGATCGACAGCATCTGCGCCGACTACGGCACATTGCCCGATTGGGACTACCGCGTCAGCGGTACTGATCCCGTCATGACGGACGCCATCCAGTTCGACGAAAGCGACCATAACTACGTCCATCGCCGGCTGGAAGCTGCCGGCCTGCTGTACTACTACGAACACACGGACAAGGGCCACAAGCTGGTCATCACCGATGACTCGACCCAGGCAGCCCCCATCGACGGCGGCGCAGAAATCCGCTTCCAGCGCCATGGCGGCGCGTTTGAGGAAGACGGCATCGGCGAGTTTTCTCCGGTGCGGCAGATCGTGCCCGGTTCGGTGTCGCTGTCCGGTTTCAACTTCAAGAGCCCGGTGCCGATCAATGCCGGCGTGCCGACCCTGAACAAGCAGGGCAATGTGCTCGATGTCGAATCCTATGAATATGCCGGTGCCTACGGCGTCAAGGGTGTTCAGGATGCCGATAAACTGTCGCGCCTGCGCATGGAAGAGATCGAAGCCGCGGGCAAGCACTTTGAAGCGGCGGGCAACAACCGCTATGTGCTGCCAGGACGCTGGTACCGCCTCACCGGCCATTTCTCTTCCAGCCCGTTTGCCAGCCATGAAGAAGCCGGCAAGAATGAATT